>CAJUCT010000140.1 GCA_910585015.1 uncultured Acetatifactor sp. | reverse complement strand
CCATCTTTCTGTCCCCGTTCTTTTAAGATAGTTCCATTCTATCACAGCCCCCTGCATCTTGTGTAGACGCTATCTAGGGGATATGACATTCCAGTTCCGCCTTTGGAACTCTTCGGATTACAATTCCCTTATGTGGTTCATGTGCTATTGAGGGGCGGAAAATATATAGATTTAGGAATATTGCAACAGAAGTGAGGGCGATTATAATGAAGAATTCTTGCATCCAGCCATTCCAAATATCTTGACTATAGCAACCATCAAAAAAATCGCCAAGGGTTGACAGAGGTGGTATAACAGAATCAGGAGATGATACTATGCTGCACAACGAAGCACGAGAATTACTGGTACAAGGATATGAAGCAACCCATGATGCGAAAGGGATCGCAAAGGCGTACTCGGTAAGCAAATGGACGGTGTACCGGCTGGCGGAACAGAAGCGGAAAACCGGCAGCGTTGCTCTGCGGACCAGCCAGCGAGGCCGGAAACCGGTCCTGACAGCGGAGGACAAAGAAAATATCCAGCACTGTATGGATGAGAGCCCGGACATCACAATAGAAGAGATACGGGAGAAACTGCATCTTTCTGCCAGCTATTCAACAGTGGAACGGGCAATAGCCGCGATGGGCTATACGCTGAAAAAGAAATCACTCTACGCAAGTGAGCGTGACCGTGTTCGATGTGCGGGAAAAGCGCAGAGAATGGAAGGAAACCATAAAACCTGAGATGGCGGAACACTTGGTATTTCTGGACGAAAGCGGAGTGAATACAAATTTGACCCGTCTTTATGGACGGGCGCACTCATCCCAAAGAGCAGTGGACCATGCCCCCTTGAATACGCCGCAGACAACGACCGTTCTTTCTTCCATTCGCCTGGATGGGGAGAAAGCATTTACAACTTACCAGGGCGGAACAACTGGAGAACGTTTTGTCCAGTATTTGAAAGAGACTTTACTTCCGACCCTTCGGCCGGGTGACATCGTAGTGATGGACAATATGCGTTCTCACCATGTAAAGGCCGTCCGGGAAATTCTGGAGGCAAAGGGTATGAAGGTGCTGTACCTTCCGCCCTATAGCCCCGATCTCAATCCAATTGAGAAAATGTGGTCCAAGATGAAAGCCATCCTGCGCTGCTGGAAAATCCGCAGTTTGGACCTCCTCCCGGATGCCATCCCAAAAGCCCTCTCTTGTGTTTCTCCACTAGACTGCTCCCATTGGTTCGCCGCTTCTGATTATTGTTAGGTTTTTTGATGATTGCTATAAGTGCCGCCGAAATCGCCGTCCGTTTAGGCACCACATGGATACCCGAATCCGATATACAGCAGTTCGTGATGGAGCTTTTAACCCCGTCAAGCCATGCCGCAGGCAGGCTGAGGGTGCGCTACACCCCCTACAACGGCGACTGGTTCATTGAGAACAAGACTTCCGACTTCGGGAACGTCAAGGCGGACAGCACCTACGGCACGAAAAGGGCAAGTGCCTACCGTATCATCG
>CAJUCT010000139.1 GCA_910585015.1 uncultured Acetatifactor sp. | reverse complement strand
TGGATTATGCCACCGGGCTGATGGCGGCTGCGGTGGAGAAGAAGCTCTCCAGCGAAGTGGGATTCAAGGGCATCTTTAAGAAGGTCATTATTTTCAGCCTTGTGGCGGTGGGGCATATCGTGGATACGCACATCATCGGGGAGGGGAGCGTCCTGCGGACGGCGGTCATCTTCTTTTACCTTTCCAATGAGGGCATTTCTATCTTGGAGAATGCCGCGAGGACGGGGCTGCCCATTCCGGGGAAGCTGAAAGCCGTGCTGGAGCAGCTACGGGAGGAAAAAGAGAATTAATGGATTTTTAATCTGAGGCATCGGTGTAAAAACTGATGCCTTTTTCGTGCAGAAAGAGAGGGAAATGGGATGAATTTAAAACAGAATTACCTTACACAGTCCGGCTGTTATAAAGCGGGAAAGCGCATCACCGTGAAAGGTCTTATGATCCACTCGGTGGGATGCCCGCAGCCAAAGGCGGATGTGTTCATGAAGAACTGGAACAGGGCGGATGCGAATGCCTGCGTCCATGCCATCGTAGAGCCGGACGGGGATGTGTACCAGATTTTGCCTTGGAATCATAGGGGCTGGCACTGCGGAGGCGGAGCGAACAATACCCATATCGGCGTGGAGATGACGGAGCCTGCCACCATCCGATATACGGACGGCTCAAACTGGACGGAGACAGGGGATGGGGAGAACACGAAGAACCATGTGCTTGCCACCTATAAATATGCGGTGGAATTGTTTGCATATCTGTGCAGCCAGTATAACTTAGACCCGCTTGCAGATGGTGTGGTGATTTCCCATTCGGAAGGATGCAGGAGAGGCATTGCCAGCAACCACGGAGACGTGGAGCATCTGTGGTCTAAGTTTGGTCTGACTATGGAACAGTTTAGAAAAGACATCAAAACGGCGATGAAGGGCGGCTCGGCGGCGGATTCCCTTACCGCCATTATGGGAAAAGCGAAAGCCACGGCAGGGCAGATGGCATCCTATCTGAAAAAGAAGAATCCGTCCGTGCCGCAGTCTGTTCTGGATATGATTCCGCTCTACCTTTCGGAAGGGGAGGCGGAGGGTGTGAGGGGTGATATCGCCTTTGCACAGTCCTGCCTCGAAACCGGGAATTTTACTTTCTCCGGCTCGGCGGTCACTCTTTCGCAGAACAATTTCTGCGGTCTTGGGGTGACACAGAGGGGCAAAACAGGGCTGTCCTTTGAAACGGCGCAGCTTGGCATCCGGGCGCAGATTCAGCACCTCAAAGCCTACGCCTCCACGGATAAGCTGCGGAATGAGAGAATCGATCCACGGTTCCGTTATGTCACAAGGGGCTGCGCTCCCTATGCGGAATGGCTCGGCCAGAAGGAGAATCCGCAGGGGAAAGGCTGGGCGGCAGGAGAAAAGTATGGGGAGAAGATACTTTCCATCCTGAAAGCCATTGTCAGCGAAGGAAAAGTGCAGTTCATGGAGAGCCTTACCCTTTCCGCACCCTACATGGTGCGCGTATCCATTCCCGATTTGAATATCCG
>CAJUCT010000138.1 GCA_910585015.1 uncultured Acetatifactor sp. | reverse complement strand
GCTGGAGGGTGTCCACCGTGTTCCTTGCGAACCTCGATACCTCCCTCGTCACGATTAAATCGAAATGACCGTTTTTTGCGTCCTCCATCATCCGCACGAAGTTTTTCCGCTTGGATATGGAGGTGCCGGTGATCCCTTCATCGATATACCGGCGGTACAATACCCAGTCCGGGTGCCTGTCTATCAGGTCATCGTAATACTGCACCTGGTTCTCCAATGCTGAAAGCTGTGCCTCATGCTCTGTTGAAACCCTTGCATATATCGCAACTTTCCTTATGCGCATCTGCATCCGCTCCTTTCTTTTTTGGTAGTCTATTAATCACTCTGAAAGCCCGTAAAGTCAAGCGGTCTGGCCGCTTTCTTCCTATATAAATGCCGCCTTACATTCGTGTGGTGAATGCCAGTGAAATCCACCCGTTGCGCTTTTCCTGATAGGCTTTGAGCAGCCCCCAGCCGTCCTTTTCCTCCACGATATTGAATACACCCACACCCGTGAATTTGCCCGTCTTTGGGTATGACGTTCCGGGGCCTTTTCGGATATTTAAATCGGGGATAGATACCCGCACCATGTAGGGAGCGGAAAGGGTAAGGCTCTCCATGAACTGCACTTTTCCTTCGCTGACAATGGCCTTCAGGATGGAGAGGATTTTCTCCCCATATTTCTCCCCTGCCGCCCAGCCCTTTCCCTGCGGGTTCTCCTTCTGTCCGAGCCACTCCGCATAAGGCGCACAGCCCCTTTTCACATAGCGGAAACGCGGGTCTGCCAGTGCGTTCCGCAGCTTATCCGTGGAGGCATAGGCTTTGAGGTGCTGAATCTGCGCCCGGATGCCAAGCTGCGGTGTGTCAAAGGACAGCCCCGCTCTGCCCCTCTGCGTCACCTCAAGACCGCAGAAATTGTTCTGCGGAAGAGTGACCACAGAGCCGGAGAAAGTGAAGTTCCCCGTTTCCAGACAGGACTGTGCAAAAGCGATATCGCCCCTCACGCCCTCCGCTTCCCCTTCGGAAAGGTACAGCGGAACCATATCCAGAACGGACTGCGGCACGGACGGGTTCTTCTTTTTGAGGTATGCTTTCATCTGCTCCGCCGTGGCCACCGCTTTCCCCATAATGGCGGTAAGGGAATCCGCCGCCAAACTTCCCTCCATCGCTGCTTTGATGTCTTTTCGGAACTGCTGCATCGACAATCCAAACTTAGACCATAAATGCTCCACGTCCCCGTGGTTGCTGGCAATGCCCCTTTTACATCCCTCGCTGTGGCTGATGATAACGCCATCCGCCATGGGGTCTAATCCGAACTGCTGGCAGAGATATGCAAACAATTCCACCGCACATTTGTAGGCGGCAAGCACATGGTTCTTCGTGTTCTTCCCATCCCCTGTCTCCGTCCAGTTTGCGCCGCCTGCATATTTAATGGTGGCAGGCTCCGTCATCTCCACACCGATATGGGTATTGTTTGCGCTGCCCCCGCAGTGCCAGCCCCGGTGTTCCCACGGGAGCAGTTGGTACACATCCCCGTCCGGCTCTACGATGGCATGGACGCAGGCATTCGCATCCGCCCTGTTCCAGTTCTTCATGAACACATCCGCCTTTGGCTGCGGGCATCCCACCGAGTGGATCATAAGACCTTTCACGGTGATGCGCTTTCCCGCTTTATAACAGCCGGACTCCGTAAGGTAATTCTGTTTTAAATTGAGGCTTCTGGCATGATGGTGGGTACTTGACCATGCCCAATTAACAACTGCAT
>CAJUCT010000137.1 GCA_910585015.1 uncultured Acetatifactor sp. | reverse complement strand
TCCATAAAAAATAGCAATATAACGATTTGAGTCAATATTTTACAACTTTAGGGTTACTATATAGAAAGCGGTAATAAAAAAGTCATTATCCATACAACGGATGGAACACTGGAAGTCTATGGGAAAATGGAGGAACTGGAAAACAGGCTGGGCAGCACTTTTTACCGCTGTCACAGATGCTATCTGGTAAACATGGAGAAAATCTCCGCTTACAGCGCAGATAACATACAGGTCATAAACGGGGATAACCTGCTCCTTGCAAGGAAGAAATATTCTGATTTCATAAAAACGTATATGCGGTATGTAAAAAATGGAGGGATCGTCAATGTCTGATATGCTATTTCCAGTTTCCATATATTTAATTGACAGCATATTAAGCTATACATATACGAGGGGGTTCCTGAAAGGGAAATATGGAAAAGGAGTAGTCTTGGGAGTATGGGAAATATCCTACTTTTTTATCCAGATTATAGTATTTGAAGTGTTGGATGGCAGATTTCCGGATGAAGAAGTCACGGGGATAATCTTAAATGTTTGTGTCCTGCTGCTCATGCAGTTCCTTCTCTTTACGAAAGATACAAAAAACAATTTTTTTGTCGCTGTTAGTTTTGTGGCAGGGAAAGAAACTATAAAATATATTGCCAGTGTATTTAGTTTTATTTTTGCTGGAATTTGGAATAAAGTTTTTGATTTTTTGATTGGAAAAAGTATGTTAAATGCAACAGATACGATATTTTTCTGGGCAGATATTTCCAAGGCAGTTACGGCAATCATATGTACGCTTTTTTATACTTTTCTGCTATCCGTATATTTATTTGTGATAAGGAAGAAGTTTGTTAAAAAATATTACTTGTTACAGACACATGAGAATGTTTTTCTGATTTTACCCTGCATTGCCGCATTATGTATTTCAGTGACTATGAAAATGATGATTATTTCAGTTGAGAATGGAATGACAGTAATCATTTACGATGCTGTTCCGGCAACAAAATTCTGGATACCTGTTATCTGCGTCCTGCTACTATCCACCATTATTGCAAGCGTCATATTGTTTCAGAAATTAGTGCAGTACAATGAAGAAACCAGAAAACGTGCCATGCTGGAAAATCAGGTGCAGCAGATGCAGAGAGAGATCGTGGAAATACAAGACATATATACTGATATGAGAGGACTTCGGCATGATATGAGGAGCCACCTGGCAAATATTTCCCTGCTTGTCAAAAATGCACCAGATTCAGTGAATGAAGAACTGGAGAACTATATTGGGAAAATGGAAGAAACAGTAAAAAAGCTGGATTTTGCTTACCAGACGGGAAATCCGATCACAGATATCATTATTCACCAGAAAGGGCAGGAAGCAGAGAAAAAACAGATACAGTTTAAGGCTGATTTCGTCTATCCGCAGAAACTCTCAATAGATGTTTATGACATTGCCGTTATCTTGAATAATGCCCTTGAAAATGCTGTAGAGGCATGCTGCAAGGTGGAGGGAAAAAAAGAAATAAAATTACAATCCTATGTGAAAGGCAGCCTGTTCTTCATAGAGGTTGAGAATGACTTTGGGGATGAGATTGCCATAGAAGAAAGCGGGCTGCCTGTCAGCAGCAAAAGAAGCGGAAATATGCATGGAATTGGAATCTCCAATATCCAAAGATGCGCAAAGAAATATATGGGCGATATTGACATTGTAATCTCTGATACAGGCAACAGAAAAACATTCAGCCTAACGGTAATGATGAATGGAAAACTTACGGCAGCAATCTGACGGCACATCAGAAATTTCACTCCCAAAATGGAGCAGTTCGCGCCAAATCTATGAAAAATTTACTCAGGTTGGCGATAAACCAAATAGAAACTATTTCTAATAAACAGAGAAAGGAAAGGTGTTCCATATGGCAATGGAGATTACAAGTAATTATAGTAAATATGTAGCAAACTACACCAACACTATGAAAAAAGCGGACAGCAACTCAGTAGCAGAGGTAAAGACAAACACATCAGCAAATAGCAAAGACAAAGTACAAGAATATTATGAGAAATTGTGCAAAAAGTTCCCCAACATTACTTTTAATACAGGTAGTGGTCTTATGAGTGGAAATGAGGATAAGGCCGTAATAAATCTTTCCGGTCAATGCTTAGAAAAAATGGCCAATGATCCGGAATTTGCAAAAAAGGTGGAATTCAATTTGACCGGTGTGGTTCAGGGACAGAATAATATCCTTAATCCGTGAAACTCAAACTTGTTAAATGCCTGAAAAGTCTGCGATTAT
>CAJUCT010000136.1 GCA_910585015.1 uncultured Acetatifactor sp. | reverse complement strand
AATACCTGCCAGATGGCAGAGGAATGATGTTCCCTCCGCAGGATGAGCATTTGCAGACATCCTTGTTATAGAGCAGCTTGATAATGGCGGGCGCATCAAGATCCTTAAGCCTGGAAATGTATCTCTTACAGCCAAGCAGGTTGCGGCATAGTGTAATCTTCCTGTTTTTATTCCGGGAAGAAAGCAGACCGTAATGCCGGATCCGCACAAAACGCCTGGGAGGAACATGCATCAGAAACCTCCTGATGAATTCCTCCCCGGAAAGTGTGAGTTCCTTCCACTGCCCATGGTTTTTGTAATCCTTCACAGTAAACGTAACCGTGGAATCCGTCATACCCTTTATGCGGTAGTTGCTTATGGCAATCCTGTGGGTATATTTGCCAAGATATTTGATAACAGACTCCGCACCACGAAATGGCTTCTTGCAATAAGGAATCCATTCTTTGGCATAACACGCGTCCAAAAGCTGTTTGAAAGCATAATGATTTTTGTAAGGTTCCGCTGTTCCATAGAACTCCAGCTTTCCATCCGCCCATAGCTGTTTTAGCCCGGCAAGATACTTGCCCCGAAAAACCCTGGAAAGGACTTTGACAGGGAGAAAAAAATCCTCACCGTTATCCTTCCAGTGGTTCTTAGCATCCAGACCTCCGCCTAACACGATGGTGTGGATATGGGGATGGAAATTCATCGCGCTTCCCCAGGTATGGAGAATGCAGATATAACCTATGTCTGCCCCAAGGTATTTTTTATCTCTGGCAAGTTCGCTTAAAGTATCGGAGGCAGCATGATAAAGGGCCTTGTACAAAAGCTTCTGGTTGCTGTAAATGACGGGATTAAGTTCTTCCGGTACAGTGAAAACCACATGAAAGTATGGGGCGTCCAGTATATCCTCCCTGCGGGCATCCACCCATTTTTCCCTCGGGAACTCCTGACACATAGGACAACACCTGTCCCGGCAGGAATTATAATGGACGGAAATACAGCCGCAGTCCTCGCAGACGCTTACATTGACACCAAATGCGCCGGTTTTGCAGTTCATGATGTGATAAACTGCTTTCTGCTGTGCCGCAGACAGTTCATGGGTTTTCTCATAGTCAGGATAAAAGCGGTTAAACACATCCTGTATCGTGCAGTTTTCGCTCATGACCCACCGCCTTCCGAAACATCAAAAGGGCTGCGGATTCCAAGCAGCGTTTTGTTGCTTACATGCAGATATACATCTGTAGAGCGGGGATCGACATGGCCAAGAAGTGACTGGATATATTTGATATCCACCCCGCTTTCGAATAAGTGACTGGCAAAACTGTGACGGCAGGCGTGGGAAGACACGCGGCGTATTATGCCGGCCTTTTTAGCGCTTGCTTTGAAAAACTGGTTAACGCTTGAAATATCGAGGTAATCCCCAGTCCATGAACTCGGGAAGAGAATGCCCTTTGGTCTGCCACACTGAAACCAGTATTCGGTAAGCAGGTCGAGATTCCTCTGGGAAAGGATCGTATATCTGTCGATGCGGCCTTTTGTTTCCCGGACATGAATGGTCATGTTAGTACGGGAAATATCATCATAGTGCAAATGGACAGCCTCAGATACACGCAGCCCGGAAGAATACATGGTAGCGATGATGGCCTTATGCTTAAGGTTATCAGTCGCTTCAATGACAGCATTGATCTCCTGTGGCGTAAGCACAGTTGGAAGATTCCGCTCACGCTTCATGGCAGGGACTTCCTCGTCATCCCAGGTAATCTTCAGGACTCTTTTGTAGAGAAACTTGATAGAGGAACGATAGTGATTATGAGTTTCAGGTGATCTGCCCTCCAGACGTTTCATGGTAAGAAAGGCATCTGCATCCTCAAGCGTGAGGTCAGTAACAGGCTTATTGGTGCAGCGCAGGAAATAGCTGACATCACTGCAATACAGTTGAATTGTCCGTTCTCTAAGGTTGCGTTTTTCCGCAGCATGGCGGATGGATTCAAAAATATCTTCGTACATAAAAACCTCCATGATAAGTAGTATTGAGTGTTTAAAGTGACGTCTACTTACCAGGGAGGTGCATTGGCATCATAATTCCGGTTGCGGAAGACACCAAAAAATGTTATTGTATTCATAGGCAGTGGAGGTCTCCGTATTTGATTGTTTTGTGTGGTAACTTAACAATACCGTATTGCGGAAGATTTTTCCACTGCTTTTATTTAGAGGAACGTAAAAACTGCGCCACAGCCCTGGCAGGCCATCGCGCAGCGATTTTGTTCAATCGGAATTTGAGGAAAAGAAAGAATGGAAGATAAAAAGATATTACTTGATAATATTGACAAAATTCATACAACTGAAATGGGAGTTGATAGAATTAGAAGAAACCTAAAAATAGATACAGTAGATGTTGTTGAGTATTGCAAAAATAAGGTGTTGGATAAAAATTGCAATATATACAAACAGGGTAAAAATTGGTATTGCGAAGTTGAAAATATCAAAATTACTATCAATTCATATAGTTATACAATTATAACAGCACATATTGTTAAGTAAATTCCAGTTTATCGAGAAGTTAGGTATAACCTGAATCCGTGAAATTGGTTGTTTTATGAAGCCAATCCTAAATCTGATTGGCT
>CAJUCT010000135.1 GCA_910585015.1 uncultured Acetatifactor sp. | reverse complement strand
CCATGGCGTCGTACTCGTAGCTGTAGCGCATGCCCATGGTGTACACGTTTGGGGCATTCGGTACGCTGCCGCTGGAATGCCTCGGAAAGCTTGGTGCCTGGGACTTCGGGATTCTGTGCCTTGCGCCCTGTCAGGCTGCCGTATAAGTTGTAGGTATAGGTGGTCTCTGTGCCGTTGCGGTCTGTCATGCGGCTTAGGCGGTTACCAGAGTCATGATGGCATTCCCTTCCCCATCCACGGTGCTGGTGATGTTTCCCGCATAGTTATAGCTGTAGAACTCGCTGCTGCCATCTGGCCGCTTTATCTCCACAATCAGGCCCCATTCCGCCACAGTTTCGGATTAATGTTTTAATTTACAAAGAAAACATCATACACCTATCGCCTACACCTCACAAAAATTCTGACTCTACATATCTTTTGGATTTTCTTTTATTTTTGATGGCTATGAAGTAATAATGTTCTCTCTTGTCGTAATGCCACATAATATCTGTTATGGTGGCCTCTTCTCCATTTTTCTTCAACTTTACAATTTCCCCAAAATTATATTTTGGAGTTGGCACAGGATTAAACAACTTACTTGCCACCCTGTATTGTTTGTCATTATACCTCAATGTTATACACCCTTTTTCTTCAATACACTCAAACACTTTACAAGTGCTAACTTCTTTCTTAAAAGCATCTATATCATCTGGATGTATCAAATCGACACCATCTTCTATAAACCAAGGATATGTTCCCCACATAGAATTAATTTTTCCTCCTCATCAATCATCAATTGTTGAATATCCTTGAAAATTTCTATGAAAAACATTAGATGGTAATTGTTCAAATGCATTTTGCACATTTATCATACAACTACTATCGGGTTTAAAATGCCCACTTGCATTATCAATACTATAAATTTTCCCACCCCTAATTTCAACAATACCTGCTCCCTGCACAGTTGGATTGGGCCCGCCTATTAAGGTAGGATGCGGCATATGTTGTCCTGCTCTAGAGCCAATAATAATATTTCCATCTGTATCAACAACATACATAAATTGACCATTCATCCTACTATTTCCTACATAATTCGAACCGGGTTTAATTAACTCTGATATATTTTGCGCTGTTGGATTTATTTTATATACACCATCTACCAGCACCTTCTCCGCTATGTCTTTGGCCTGCATAGATGGATCCACAGTATAAGTCTTATCACCACTTCGCCTACTATTATTATCTGCCCCCGCTGCCTCCGGATTACTCGGCCTGTTAGCAGAGGTATCCGTCTGCGAATCCTGCTCTACACGCCTGTTTGCCGCCTCCGCCTGTGGAGTGTCATACTGAGTCGTCAGACCATGTTCCTGATTGAATGCAATCTCATCAGCCACATGCTGCGCAAGCTGGTCAGCAAAACTACCACTTCCCTCTGGCTGTCTCTGAGTTGCATCCTTGTCACAGCTATGCCCACTCGGATCAGCATAATACACCGGATTATTCCGGCAGTAAGCATACAGGTTCAGACCATCCCCCCGGTAGGTGTCCTCCTGGGTGAAGCGCGCTATCACAGGGTTGTAGTACCTGGCCCTCAGATAATACTGCTGGCTGATAGGGTCGTACTGCTGGCCGTTGAACTTAAAGTGGTTCACCACCTTCTCTTCACAGAGGGTCAAGTTCCCCTTACGTCGTATTCATAGCGGTTCGTGACATCCTTCCCATCTCGTCTGAAGCACAGCGGTAGTAGGTTCTTGCGATGAGTTCATAGCCTCGGATATAGCGGATTTTTTTGTCCCTGTTCTCCTCCATTACCACTTCCTGTCCACGTAAGATGAACTGTACCAACTTTCCATCCTCTTCAATCTCATGGCGCAGATTCTCCGCATCATAGCGGTTTACCTGTACATTGTTAACATATACTCTTAGCCCACTAAAGATAATACCTATTACTCTCTATTTGTTAAGCCGTCTATTTTCCATGACTGAAAAGAAATTTTTGAAGACAATTCATAGTCAACGAAAATTGCATAGCCGTGCTTATCTTCGGGTTCTGCTTCGTTATCGCAAAATCCATAAAGAAATTTAAATTCTGAGATTTCTTTAAGAAATTGTATTATAACTTTCTCTGCATTATCAATATCTTCAAAAAACTGATTTTGTTGTTCTGGCATTTCAATAAGAAAGCAAATCTTATTATCAGGAAGCAACTCAACTTGAAATAACACGTTTTTTATTTCATATTTTCCTAGAAAAAAATCCCCTATAATCCATGCCATATTACTTTTAATGCAGCGGTCTATCGCGACATCTATGTTGCGGTGTTCTATCTGTTCTTCCATCCAATGTGTATATTTTTCATCTGTTGGATAGTCAATTTTTTTACACCAAAACTTATCTAAAGAGCTAATTAATCTTACTACTTTTTCCCTAAAATTTTTTCTATCAGATATTAATCCAATGTTAATATAATTTCCTGTATATTTTTCCATTTTCAATTCCTTTATTTAATTTTTATCCCATTACTTTCATGGTATTTAATCTGACTTGATGAAAGTTTCCAGCCACCAACATAACTACCGTGAAAATCAACATAAGCAGCAACATGTGTATTATCATTATAATAAACATATACATCCGTGTCTCTATATTTTGAAATATAAATGTTTGTTGCGCTATTTATATGATTTTGTATTGCTTGTTGATATTCAGATGCTTTTACCTTATTCCAATTTCCCACTACTCCAAAATCACCAGCATGCTTAAATTCATGTTGAAGCTTTTGATTGGTGAATTGTGTTTTTGGTATAGACTCAACATTTATACTAGTGTTAAGTACCGTTGATATTTGGCTAAATATTGCTCGCTATTTGCGCCG
>CAJUCT010000134.1 GCA_910585015.1 uncultured Acetatifactor sp. | reverse complement strand
TATAAAAGGTGAGGTCATTGCGGTACTCTTGCACACAGCGGGCAGGGATTTCGCCAGTAAAAATCACCTCGCTGTTTTTAACCTGGGTCGTTTCAATACTCGCGCAATATTTTGGTGCGTCATGATAAGCTCTGGAGAGATATTCCTGCGGCGCATAGAGTGTAAAAGAAAGATATGGTTCCAATAGCTGCGTCCCCGCCTTTTTCAACACCTGCTCCAATACAATAGGTGCCAATGACCGAAAGTCTGCGGGAGTGCTGACCGGACTATAATAAAGCCCATACTCAAAACAGATTTTACAGTCCGTTACCTTCCATCCATACACGCCTTGTTCCAGACCGTAGCGGATACCATCCAATACAGCGTTTTGAAAACTCTGATTCAAGTATCCAACGGAAACTTTGCTCTCATACTGCACTCCGGTGCCAAGGGGGAGAGGGGTGACGGACAGCCCGATGGACGCCCAGAATGGATTGGGCGGCACTTCGATATGAATGGTGTGACTTACCGCTTTCAATGGCCTCTCCATATAGATGACGGTAGGTTCTTTTGCAGTTGTGTTGAGCTGATATTTTTCCACCAGAAGATCAGAGATAATTTCCAATTGTACCCGGCCCAAAAAGGAGAGAATGATCTCATGGGTCACAGCGTCTACTTCATAGCGCAGAAGCGGGTCGGTATCCGCAATTTCTGTCAAGGCGTTTAACAAGCGTTCCCTCTGTTCTGGTTTCTCTGGTGCAATTGTTGTCCGCAGCAAAGGGAGAGGATTGTCGCTCCACGTTTCACGGGGCAGCAGCAGTTTGTTTCCCAGCACATCATTCAGCCGCAAACTGTCGCAGGGTACAATGACGATCTCGCCCGCATGGGCAATCTCTGTTCGGACAATCTCACCCTTTGAGGGGATACGCATTTCCGTAATTTTCAGTTTTTCTTTCCCTGCCAAGGCTACGGAATCCCGCAAATGAAGCGTACCGCTATACAACCGCAGATAGGCAAGGCGTTGGCTCTGGTTTGCGTACTCAACTTTGAACACAGTTCCGCACAATTCAGAGCTGTTCTGCCCGGTGGGTGATTGGAATGTATCTGTGACCGCTTCAATGAGTTGTCGGATTCCCAAGTTTACCTTGGCACTGCCATGATAGACCGGAAACAGAGAGACGCTTTGGATTCTCCTGTTTTCCTCCCGCAGAAGTTCTTCTTTGTCCATTGGTTCTCCGGCAATATATTTCTCCAACAATTCATCACAGTCCGCAATCACGGTATCCCAATTCTCCAGCCCCATGTTTTCCATGATGGATATATCCGGGGAAAGCTGCACGTTCTGCTTAATAATCATATTTGCGGAGAGCTTATCTCGGATAGACTGATACACACCTGGCAGGTCAATCCCGTCCTGGTCGATTTTGTTAATAAAGATAACAGTTGGGATTTTCATTACTTGCAGAGCATGAAACAGAATACGGGTCTGCGCCTGAACGCCGTCTTTTGCAGAAACAACCAAAATCGCTCCGTCAAGAATGGCAAGGGAGCGATAGACCTCCGCTAAGAAATCCATATGCCCAGGAGTATCCACAATGTTGACCTTACAATCGTGCCACTGAAAGGAAGTGACCGCCGTTTGAATGGTGATTCCACGCTGCCGCTCTAAAAACATGGTGTCCGTTCTCGTTGTTCCCTGATCCACACTGCCGGGCGCCTCGATTGCTCCGCTGGTATATAACAGGCTCTCCGTCAAGGTCGTCTTACCTGCGTCTACATGAGCAAGAATGCCAATATTGATGATTTTCATATGATTGTCCTCCATACAAGGCCCAGAAGGGCGCAAAAATCCCCAGCGACAAATACTTTTACCGCTGGGGATGATAGGTAGGACACACATGAAAACTGCGGCCAAGGCTGGCCGTTGTCTATCACGATATGAAATGAAAAGGCAAAAGTATTCTTAAATTGGGTACAAAAACCAAGCCCTCTCCTTGAGGACGTTTGTCTTTGTTCCCATTATCAAATTTTATTTAAGAATACCTTGCCGCATATTGATAAACTCCTTTGCTTGGATTTTTATAGTATAGCATATCAAATTCCCAAAAGCAACCCTGTTAAGATAAATTTTTTCTGTCACTGCACCTCCATATCTCTCTCGTGTATACGCCATACGCAACTCTTTTCAAAAAAGAAGTGGACGCGCTGGCAAAGCTGTGGTAGAATGAAACGAAAGAAGGTGAGGATGGTGGAGCTCAAAACGACAATCGCCCAGGGACTGCACGTCACAGATGACAGCGCGGGTTATGATGCCGCCTGTAAGCGTGTCCTGTCTGAAAAGGCAATCCTGGCGCGGATTATGAAGTCCTGCCTGGAAGAATACAAGGATTGCGATGTCAATGATATTGCCGAGAAGTACATTGAGGGCCAACCCCAGGTGTCCGCCGTCCCGGTGCTGCCGGACGAGGGTGGCACAGTCATCAGCGGCATGGACACCGAGGACAAATCGGTGCGCGAGGGGACAGTCACCTATGACATTCGCTTCCGCGCCATCGTTCCCGACTCCGAGGAACAAATTGCCCTCATCATCAACGTGGAGGCCCAGAACGATTTTTACCCCGGCTATCCGCTGATAAAGCGGGGCATATACTACTGTTGCCGGATGATTTCTTCTCAGTATGGCCGGGAGTTCACCGGCCCCCACTATGAGAAAATCAAGAAGGTCTACTCCATCTGGATTTGCATGAAACCGCCGCAGTATCGGGAGAATACCATCACCCGGTATCGGCTGGTGGAGGAACACTTGGTAGGCGAGGGCAAAGAACCCATCAGGAATTATGATTTGCTGTCCATCATCATGCTGTGCCTTGGCGGGCCGGATGGGTCAAATTATGACGGCGTATTGCGGATGCTGGATGTGCTTCTCTCCAACGAAACCAGCGAGGCGGAAAAGCGGAAAATTTTGCAGGACGATT
>CAJUCT010000133.1 GCA_910585015.1 uncultured Acetatifactor sp. | reverse complement strand
TGTTGGGGTAGAGAAAGAACGCCGTCTTGCCCACGCCGGACGCGCCGATCATCAGATAGCGATAGGTAATCCGCCGCTTTTACTGCCCTCATGAGAGAGCAGCAGTCAGAGCGGATTTTCCCCCGCTTCGCACCGTGCATGCGACTTTCACCGCACACGGCGCTCCATCAATGCAGATTGATTGTTGCGTGTATGTGAAATAACCAGTTTTTCCCTATAACCGATGATTTTATTTTGAGCTTTTACATCAAATTGGTTAATATCATAGTTGGGGTCATTTACCGCCATAAAGCATTTCTTATGGAGCGAAACCAGATTGTTGACCCTGTTTACCTTGTTCAATGGGAGATTAGGGTTAATGCGATGGGCATATGGAGTACCAGAAATGAGCCACCCTCCGCAGACACGGCATTTAAGCTTGTCGCGGTTGAGGGCATAAGCCCTGTTCATGATAAACTCAAAATTATTGAGCTTGTTCCATTTCCCGTGGAGAATGATTTGAGCTGTTTTCTCCGAATACATTTCGTCAAGCCGAGCCTGGATTTTCTTTTTCTTCGTTCGTTCAAAGTGTATCTGTCTGCCTTCTTCAGTATAAGGTGTTTCGGCTTGATTTTTACCTGGAGTGCGTTCCCATCTGCAAAAGGTAAGCGCGGTGAAGCCTACATAAATATCGCGGTATTTGATTGAGGGAATCTTTTGCTTATATTTCTGGTGGACACGGGGAAGATTTTGTACTTCATTTGCCGGAATCCATTCCCCTTTATACTGCCTCAGTCGACGCATTGCTGTGAGTTGCAGCCGCCTGCTGTGTTTCTGCATGGATATATTTACCCATGTGCAACACTGGTAGTATTGGATAATCCCTCTAATCTGGCTGTTGATGCGGTTCATTGCGCCAATCATCTGTTCCCGGCTGTAATTGCGCGGGATTTTCTTGATGTCCTCCGCGATTTTATCAGCTTTCCGCTTTAGTCGGTCCCGGTCCGGAATCGTCCGTGGAATGTAACCCCGGCGGGACTTCCCCCGAACCATTTTGAACTCATAACCTAAAAATTTGATGTGTTTCTTTCGGATATCTGTTATCAGCGTTTTTTCTTGGGATAATGTCAGTTTCATTTTGTTTTGGAGAAAAGTTTGTAACCGTATCTTCCAATTCTCGGCGTGGGCGCGGGTATCAGTGATGATAACAAAGTCGTCTGCGTATCTGACAAGACAGCCTGGTATCAGGTGCGTTCTCTTCCGCATAGCGGCGTATCGGCTTTGTACCTGTGCGTATTGATATTGGGTGTGTTTTAATTCCCATTGTTTGGTAATCCATTCATCCATGATATCCAAATAGACATTTGCCAACAATGGGCTAATCAATCCGCCCTGAGGTGTTCCTTCCGCATTTACCTCGCATTCGTCCATGACCCCGGCTTTCAGCATAGCTTTGATGATTTGCAGTACCCGCCTGTCCTTCACGCCCATGTGGTATAGGCGTTTTAGCAGAATAGAGTGATCTATGCGGTCAAAGCATTTGCTGATGTCTCCCTCGACAATCCAGTAATAGCCTGTGTTGAATACAAGTTCTTTTGTTCGTTCTAATGCCATAGGTGCGTCCCGCATGGGCCGAAAACCGTAGGAATGGGCAAAGAACTGTGCTTCAAAAATAGGTTCCAGCACGATTCTCATGCATTCCTGTACGATTCTATCCCGTATAGTGGGAATACCCAGCGGACGCTTTTCGGATTTTCCTGGTTTGTCGATGTACACCCGGCGTATTTTCTGTGGTTCATAGTGTCTGAATGCGCTCTGAATATCGTTAACTACCCAGGAAAAAGGATTATGCAGATAATCATTGCGCATAGTTTTGGAGTCCACACCGGGAGTTTCACTGCCGTGGTTGCTTTTAATGTTGTGGATTGCTGTGATAATGGTTACTTCTGCTGACATGATTTCCAGAAGCCCCTTAAACGCTGGGCGGTCACCTGCGTCACGAGCCTCCTTGCTGTGCTGATACAGCTTATCCTGGATTTCGCGTAGTTGGGTTTCGGTTTTCGGGTAGTCGAATTGTTGTGCCATACGCACCGCCTCCTTTCCGGAATTGGTGTTTCTGGTGTTAGTCAGGTATGCCTACGGCTTCCTCGACTTTCTGTTCACATACGAATCTGCACTGACTATGCCCCTTCGCTCCGTCCGCCTTATTATTGCGGACATCATCGCTACTACGGGCTGCTGCCCCATGGATTAGCAGGCCATTTCCTGCCTGCGCGGCAAAGGTGCCACTTTACTTACTTCAACAGAATGAAGTGCCGTCCATGGTTCCTTCGTTCCCTATGCTTTAGCTTTTCATATCGGTTTTAGCCCGTCCCTTTAGCCCGACTGCCATCTTTGGCTGGTGTGAGCTTCTGCCAAAGACATTCGACCTTTTCGGTTTTCTGCCGTTTTCCACCATTGCAAATTTCAACGGCGGCAGTACCCCGCATGGGGGCGGATGGCTGTATTACCATCCTGACATTTACGAGCCGTACACTCAGGACATATGTCGGTTGCAACAAAACATACTGGACATGACCGATTTATAGCCTCCTGCGGGCATGGCCGTCTCAGACCACGTATCCGCTCTTCACCGAGCTCCGTACGTCCCATATGACACTATAGGCGCACGTCGGAGTATTAGAGTTTTGATTACCCGTCACACCGGGGTTAGCAGGTACTTCCCCTGCCCAATCAAGCATAGAGTTCAGATTCCTTGCGAAATCTGTCTTGTTTTATTGCGTATTTCTACGCAGATTGTCAAGAAACGAAGCGCACGCAGTGGATGTCGTCTGTATCTATCAGCGCAGTCACCTTACCTTTCTTTCCAGTGGAGCCCAATATCAATCCTTGAACCTTGGGCAATTCCTGGCCTTTTCGCCACTCGTCTACCTTGAACTGCACCCGCGCATAGGTCTGGGAGATCTCCTGCGGCGTGGCCCAGCGGGCAGTTCCGTGCTGTCCATCACCTACGGTTTTGCTCTTGATGTTCAGCGAACCGCTGCCGGAAAACTTCGTGGCAGCGGCCCAGAGCAGGAGCATCCCTCCTGCAAGAATGATCACAAAAATGATCTGTGGCTCCATGTTCATCCCCCCATCGTCATAGTGAAATTTGTTGTCTGCGATTGCTGTGCAACCAGGT
>CAJUCT010000132.1 GCA_910585015.1 uncultured Acetatifactor sp. | reverse complement strand
CAGGATATGCCCGGACTTACCGTAAGGGGGCATGGGCGGCTCCGAATGACAGAGGAGCCGCCGTTGAAATATTTTTGAGGGATGATTCGTGTTATAAGCGGATGGCAGATTTTCAGCGAAGGGAGGTGTTTGTCATGAAGTCTGACAGAGGAAGTTAGGCGGTATGTTTATATGAAGCAATAAACTGCTCGGACTTATTATGAGAGAGCAGGCGTGGCTCTGAACGACAGAGGAGCTACTATTAAAATAACTGATGACAATGGAGGATTAAAGAAAATGAATGTAAATGGAATTAATTATAATACTGGAATCAACCCGAATTATATGACGGGTAAAAAGAGAGTTTTAGGTAAGAATTTTAATAATCAAATAGAAGATATAAACAGAGGAAGTAAAGTGAATAAACCGTTGATGTCTTTTTCAAATCCAAAGACAGGGGAGAGCGTTGAGATACATCGTTCAGACATTTATTCGGATGATACGCCAATTTACATAATAAAGGGCAAGACCGCAGAGGGAGAAGAATTTGAAAGGATGCACCATGCATGGATTATAGATCCAAGAAATTGTAGCTATGCTGAACTTATGATGCTTAATCAGGAAACGGGAAATACATCTTTAGGAGATAAGCAGAGAGCAGATATTCTGTTTGAAAAGACAGGAGCGAAAAGTTATTTAGATAAGGCAGACTACAGTGCGGCGATAAAGGAGGTTATGGAGGAATATAAAAGTTCCGGAAATTGGGACGCTTACCTTTCTATGGACAAGTGGCAGCAAAGTCTTAATGACTACACATCCGTGCCGGTGTATTTTGATCGCAGTATTATGGAACGAAATGGAGTGAAAGGTTCTTGCAGTTTTGCAACAGTTAAAACAGCAGAAGAAATACAAAAAGAAATTGATGATAGAGTCAAAGCGGCAGAGAAAAATGGGCCAACTTTACGAGAGGCATTAGCAAATGCTTTTCCAAATGCAGTAAATACTCTTTATAGTTTTGTGGGTTCTTCTGTGGTTATGACATTTGATGAATATGTGAAAGCGATGGAAGAAATGTTAAGAAAAAACAATGAAGAAGCTAAAGTCTCTTTAATAAAATAAAAAATTTAACGCCCGATGGGAAGAACGGAGGATTGCCGGATAAGGCAGATAATCTGCTTAATAAGACAAAGGACAATGCTAAGATAGAACGGATGAAGGATGCATTGGTGGATATTATAGGGAAGATCAGGATGAGCGGTAATCTTGGGATTCCTGCTTCGGGCAGCACATTGGATATGAAGATATAAAGTTTACATCCTATTCCGCAGAGGCGCATAAACCTTTGCTTCTGCGGACTGCCGGGGGCAGGGGCGGCTCTGAACGACAGAGGGGCTGTGATGTAAAATTGATGGGGTTCTGTAGCATTATGAAAAAGAGCTTTATTTTATGGTTGACGGCTTCGGCGGTAGTCATACTGGCATTGCCGTGGCTTGCGGTTACTTTAGTAAAAGGCGATGCAGGAATGGCCGTATGTTTTCTTTTGTTTTTTGCCATTAATCCAATTTACTTTGTGGTTACCGGAATTTTTGCGGGAAAAGATATGAAGCATCTGTGGAGCCTGCCAGTTATTTCTGCGGTGCTGTTCCTGATTGGCACATGGGTGTTTTTTGAAATGGGTGAAACGGCATTTATACTGTATGCGGTGGTCTATCTTGTATTAGGGATAGCGGCCATGCTGATTTCTATGTTCATCAGAAAGAAGTCGAAGTGGTAATGGAATATACAGCACCACAGACGCATATCCCCAATAAGCCATAGAGGACGGACAGGGCAGGCTTCCCCGGTTTTCCGGCAGATCGGGGAATCGGGGAGCAGTGAGAGGATGTGTTGCCGTGGAACATAGATAAAGCGTTTTTGTATGAAGTGATAAACTGCTCGGACTTATTATGAGAGAGCAAAGTTGGCCCTGAACGACAGAGGGGCTGCAATACTAAAAATATATGGAGGAGATTTAGAAATGAGCGTAAATGGAATAGGTGCCCAATACTATCCTGCCTGGCGGGAAACAAGAAGTGAACAAAAGACTGGTTCAGGAATAGGATTTGCAGGCAGGATGGCAAATGTGGTTGGTACAAATGCCTCCGAAAATGGAAGGAAGGCAAGTACCGCTTCCGGGCGCGACAATTATGTAGGTGGTGATGCAGCCAGCATTTATGGTATGGGCGTGTATTCCAGAAAAGATATCTCTGCGTCACAGGACTTTAGCCTGCCGATAGAAACAGAAAGATATAAAATTGAGGATGCCAGTTATATAGAAGGCGTACCAGCGTATGATGTCGTTGATAAGCTGACAGGTAAAGGCCTTTACATAAGAGAAGATCAATTAGCAATCCAAAGAGATGAAAAAACAGGGATGGAGTTCCTGATTAACATGGATCAGCCATTTTCGAGTAATGTAATAGTGACAGGTGAATTAAAAAATCTTTTGAATGATTTGTCCGAGAAAAGAAATATTGATTTAAAGGAAATCCCATTACAGGGTGGATTGGTAGTAAATCATGATCCAAAGACAGGGTTGGACTATTTGTCGATTAATGGAAATGAGGCAAAAGGTGTTTCGGTAATCATTACATCAGAAAAAGATATAGAAACGCTTAATAAATTAGCAGACGAATTTCAAAAATATTCGGTAAGTTCACAGCGATATACGGCAGAATTATATGCTTTACTTGAGATATCAGGAAACCTTAAACGGGAAAAAGATGGTTTTACATTCTTGACTCCGGATGGCATTACTTATATTCCTTATGACGGCAATCCTCAAAAAGCATGGGAAATCGTAATTCCAAGTTCAG
Organism: uncultured Acetatifactor sp.; assembly: GCA_910585015.1. Lineage (GTDB taxonomy): Bacteria > Bacillota > Clostridia > Lachnospirales > Lachnospiraceae > Acetatifactor. The sequence continues at coordinate 480 of CAJUCT010000132.1, read as the reverse complement.
ATTATAGTGCAGCAAGGAGATATCTTGCAATGGGGATTGAAGCCTCAAACTACCAGACATGGCTTAGTAAGTTCAATAGTGCAAGACTGCTTGACGTAGATACGGAGCAATTTAACCATTACAGTATGAATGGCGATAGGAATGGCTATCGATTTATACAATAAGAAGAAAACCAATAATGCACAAACGATAAAAGGGAACCAAGCAGAGGTAGAACCATACGCCTGTCTGGTTCCTTTGTTACATATCAGTGCGGGGAGGCGGTGGTGGAAACCAGAAAATAAGGCCGGTTACTGACCGGGATGGAGCAAAGGAGGAGGAGGCAGATGGAAGTGATCAAATGCCCCAACCACAAATGCAGGCGGCGCATTTTGGATGATGAGGGAACAGAGACGGAGTGGACGGTCCTTGAGATCAAATGCCAGAAATGCCAGCACTGCGGAAAACTGGTAAGGCTGCACTTCGGCCCGGAAGGGATAG
>CAJUCT010000131.1 GCA_910585015.1 uncultured Acetatifactor sp. | reverse complement strand
TTCATCCATTCCATCCGGCACAGCATAATTTACATAGTTCCTGTAATTATAAACCGCCATCTCATCACTGAAATTCCCGATAATGGCATAATATTCTTCCATCGGCACGATAACAGGAAGCGTATAAAACGAAGGGGCAAGCCCGATCTCCGGCATTGACGGGATCACTGCCGCAACATCCACGGTAAATTCATAGCCGCCCTGAACATCATCCGAATACTTCTCTGTCAGCTCCATCCTCTGCCCCTGCCGGAGATTCAGATAAGGGACTGTTTCCTGCATTGCTTCATAATCCCTTGCACCGGGATTCTTTGCCACGCTGTTTACAATAATAGCGGAAGATTCCGGCAAAGCCTCCACGCCTGCTTCCCGCAGAACGCTTTCATAGGCATCCGCTTCCATACCCACCAGCACACACGGCACACGGTAACGTCCGTCACGCTGCACGATATAGCCGTCTGCGGAATCAAAACCTCCTGCCTGCAGGAATTCTGCCGACTGGTCACTCCCGGAAAGCAAGACAGCGCAGTTCGCCCTTGCATAAACAGATGTTTCCTGTACACCCGGCACAGCTTTCAGTTCCATAAGGAGCGCACCGTCTATCCGTTCCCCCGTCCCCAGCGTGATATTCACATCAAAATGATTCCTGTTTTCCGCCTGCGCATTGCTGATATCGGAAGCCGTAAAAACCGCAAGGAACCCAAAGGCAAGGAGCATACACAGGGAAAGCGTCACCATGCAGGTATGGTACAGTTTTTTGCCCGCATTTACCGAGTTTGCCGCTATCTCCCCAAGGAATCCGAAGTGCTTTGTCAATACGGGATGGCTCTTTGCTTTCTTCGATGTGCGTCCGCACATTGCAATGCTGTACTGCTCCCCGCGCACTGCCTCTATGGGCAGAATCTTTGACATCTGTTTCGCCGGCCCGTGTGCGGCAAGCAGGACTGTAACAAAGGAAAGCGCTGCCGCCATGAACACCGCTGCCGGGGAAAAGGAAACCTCCATCCGGCTCCCGAACACCTCGCTGGCCATACCGGAATAAGCTGACAGGACACCAAAGGAAAACAGGTATCCCAGGATCATTGAAAGCAGGATTGGGATAACAGAAAGCTTTCTGTATAATATAAACAGATGACAGGGGTTGACTAAAAAATATACCTCAGGTAAATTCAGATTATTACTGACCAGCCAGTTGGTAAAAATCCGAAAGAACGAGAGGTATACACAATGAATGGTAAATCAAAGAAAGCAAAAAATCAAGTCAATCAGGCAAATATTTTTGAACGGGAGGAGCTGGTAAAGAAAGCCGATGCTATCATGCAGGATCTGAAAGCGCATACATGGCATGAGCTTGAAACAAAAGGAAAATTTGATAAGAATGCCAAACTCTCCTTCATCAATGACGAAATGCTCATCATTGGCTGTGACATAGGAAGTGAGATGCATTATGCAAGGGCCATCGATACGCGGGGCAGGGAGCTGAGCAGGAAAGCTTTTGCTTTCAGCAATACCGCGGAGGGTTTTGCCAGCGTCAAAGCCTGGATGCTGGAACTGGCCGCCGCAAATGACAAAAAACAGATTGTGCTTGGCCTTGAGCCCACAGGGCACTACTGGTTCTGTCTGACGGCGTGGCTGGTGGCGAACGGCATCAGTGTAGTGCAGGTCAACCCATATGCGGTAAAGCAGACAAAGGAACTGGAGGACAACAGCCAGCTCAAGGATGACAGGAAAGACCCGAAACTGATCGCCAACCTGGTAAAGGACGGGAACTATGGGATGCCGTACCTGCCGGAGAAAGTGTATGCTGATATGAGAAGACTCTCCATGTTCCGCGACCAGCTTACGGAAGACCGGATCCGGTGCCTGAACCGGCTGCACAGGGAACTGACAATCTGCTTTCCCGAATATAAGGACGCATTGGGAAAAGTGGACGGTGCATTCGCCATGGAACTGCTGAAAGCAGCACCGTTCCCAGAGGATCTGAAGGAGATTGGGACGGAGGGCATCCGTGAAATCTGGAAAGGGGCGAAACTGCGGGGGCGCGGCTACAGCAGGGCTGGAGAGATCCTCAGGTATGCGGAGCAGAGCGTGGGACTGAAGGATGGTGCCGGTATATCCAAAGAGGCGGTGAAATGGTTTGCGGAAAAGATCCTGGAACTGGACAGGAAGCTGAGTGATGTGGAGGCAGAACTTTCGGACAGATGCAGGGCGGTTCCGGCTGCGGAGAATCTTTTGGAAATACCTGGGATTGGCAGGAACATCCTTTCCGGGATCCTGTCCGAGATAGGCGATATATCGCGGTTTGATGATGCGAAGGAGATTCAGAAGCTGAGCGGGCTGGGTCTTGTGGCGTGTAGCTCCGGCAAGCACAAGGGAGAGACAAAGATCAGCCACAGAGGGCGCAAGAGGCTGAGATACTGGCTGTTCCAGGCGGCAAAGTCTGCAGTAGTGCATGCGGAAGAATTCCGGCGGCTCCATGAGTATTATACGACCAGGAGAGACAATCCCCTGAAGAAAATGCAGTCGCTGATAGTGATAGCCTGCAAGCTTCTGCGGATCATCTTTACCATCTTAAGGGATGGGACGAAATACGACGCGGCCAGGATGCTGAATGATATCAGGAGAATAGAGAAACAGGCGGTTCCGGCTGTCGCATAATACAATCAGCAACGTAAAAAGCAAGAGATATATACCAGAGTCCTGCCGGGCTTCCGTGGGAGCCGGCGGCCGGGCAGGGCTCTGGGAACAGAGACCCGATCATGATGGGGCTTGTTGCAGAGCCTCATCCGCACCAGGGCCGGCAGGAGCCCGTATGGCAAAGCGTCCGCTGAAAGAGATCAGCACCATACAGGGGAAAAGGCCAGTAATGATCCACAAAAACAAGAGCTGTAGCTGACAGTAGTTCACTCCGTGGGACGCGATCCCGTTTGAAAGCTTAGTCAGCACTCGGTGTATGGACAGGTGGGACGAAGGAAGTTGGGACATGATCCCCATAGACACGGAAGGTTCACCACCATAGATAAGCAGAGGGAAAATAGCCTTAATAAAGCGAAATAAGAGGATGCTTTATTAAAATCACCCTTCTCCAGCTATTCAGTACCAGATACCATGACTGTCCATCACCATTAGCTCTGTTTTTAAGAAGAATTTATTTGGGAAAAGCCTGAAAAATAAGTAAATTTGGGCTTGACATTATAGGAAGGATACACGCCTCATAAATGACCGTCCTTCCTATCTGCTTTGGCCCCGCCCCTACAGATTTCAGGATGCCGAGCTGATGGATCTTCTGTTTCGCGGAAATCCCGAAAGCGCCCCTAATGATATAGGCAAATACCGCCATCGATGCGCCTGCCGAAAGCAGAAGCCCCAAGA
>CAJUCT010000130.1 GCA_910585015.1 uncultured Acetatifactor sp. | reverse complement strand
CCCACAGGTAGTCCAGGGCCGCATCGATGCCAGCCAGGAGCCGGGCCGAGAAGCTACGTTCTTCCTCCAACTGCTCCTGAAGGTATTCATTGTCCACCCGGAGCTGCCGGTTCTCCTGTTCGACCCTCTGCTGGGCCTGGGCCTCTCTCAGCTTCTCCTTTGTCGAGGGTATCATTCCTTGCAGCCGCTTATTCTCTGCGGTCAACTCCCTGGCCCTCTGTTCGGCCTGTACACCCCGGAGAGCCGCCGCCTTGAGTTGTTCCACCTGCTCCACCGTCACGCCCTTGACGGCCCCTGTAAGCGTCTTTTCGGGCTGGATGGTATCCAAGCGCACCTGCACCTTCTCTGCGGCCTTTAACGCCCTCACAGTCCCTCCCAGGGCCTTTTTCTGTTTCTCCAGGTCAGCAAGCTCCTGATCGGCGGCGATCACCTGCTCCTGGACGGCTTCAAGCCGCTGGGCCGCCGCCCGGTACTCCGGCAAATCCATGTGCTTGCGGCCCCCGCCCAGGCTGACGATCTCAAACTCATGGGCCTGGGCAAGTTCGGCCAAGGTCTGCTTCTCCCTTTCCATCCAGGCCCGCCACTCGGTCATGTTCCGGCCCAACGATGTAAACCCTTGTTGCTTTAGGGCCTGTTTCATGGAAACTCTGGTTTGCAAGCCCCTGGTCTGTTCAGTTGCCACCGGCACGAAGTCAATATGGATATGGGGCGTGGCCTCGTCCATGTGCATCACCGCATTGAACACCCGCAGATGGGGGTTGCGCTCCTGAAACGACTCGGCAAACTCAGCCAGCACCGCAGCGGCCCGATCACCGTCCAGCGAGCCGCAACCGCAGTCGTCCTTGTTGCCAATCTGGAAGATGACCTCATGGAATAGCTTCTCTTGTTTGCCCTGGCGGATATGCTCATAGTAGTCGGGTATCTTGTCCCTGGTCTTTTTCTTCTTTGCGTTGTACGCAGCCAGGGCTTCATCGAACACCTGATGATAGACCTGTTTCAAGTCCTCCTGGCAGAAGGTGACGTTCAGCCCCGTCCGGCTCCTGTCGATGTTGGCCGCAGAGAACGACCGATTGTTGTGCCGGATACTGCCCCGGCCCGTCATGCCGGAGATCGTCACGCCCATGGAGATCACCGCCTTTCCTCTAAGCTACAACGTGAGCGACATTTTGGCAGCGACGTTGCCCACGCCTCCCATGTTACCATACCCAGCCGGTCGTTGCAACCTCTTTGTTACTTTCTCGGTGAGAAAGTAACTCAAAAGCACTTTCACACCGCCGCCCCGTTGGGGCGTCAGTATGAAAGTGCTTTTGCGCGCTCCCGCGGGGGATGCTGACGGTGGAACGGTGGTCGCAATCCGGCCACCATTCCACCGTCAGATGAGCATTGCATATACTGCCCCTGAACGGTGCCACTCCCCGCACTAAATATGTCTTTTTACAAAGTCTACCACATCACTCGTAACCCGTACAGCTAAACCATAATATTCGCCATCTACATAACTGTCGCCTGACAAAATACCAACAATATACGATGTATCATCTTGAGCGACAACAGGGCCTCCGCTGAATCCATTAGTTGGATACGCATGAAATGCAAACTGTGTAGTACGGATTAAATAAGCACTACCTCCCGTTCTCCAAAGAGAACCGGATGTCTTATCTCCGGGGAAACCATATGTATAAAAACTGTCTGCCCTTAAATTAGAAGTAGTTTCAGCCCGTGTACCGAAGTGTCCCACGCCAGGACTTTCATCCAATTCAACAACAGCATAATCGTATTCAAAATTTCCTTCTTCAGTCCATTTTTTTACAGATGTTATATTACTACTGCTATATGTATTATACCCCGACAGTGTCCCTCCTGGAACAATCTCAACCTTTGATGCCCAACCGTACTCCTGATCATAAACAACATGACCTGCTGTTAAAACCGTTTTCTCCCCTACCATAGCTCCGGTTCCGCTCAAAGTAACTTTACCGTTATTAAAATATGCTTTCACCTGAACAACCGCACAATAAGGGTAAGTTGTAACAGAATAAATTCTGGTTCTGTTATCCGAAGCTAGATACGGGCTAGAATAATCATCCTCAGAAACCACATGAGAAGGTGTAGTTTCAACCATATCATTTTTTTCTAAAGTTTCATAGGGTTTTAAGGAAATTTCCCCTGTTTTCATATTATAAGATACCTCAGACAAGGGGTCTGCTTCTTCTATTGCCATCTCTAACTCGGCAGACATCTTAGGTTCTACGAAATCTTCTGAAATTGCAGATACATCTTCAACCTGGTACTCAAGGAACGGGTCAAAATTGTCAATTAAATTGCTCCACTCATTACCTTCTTCAGTTCCAAATGCAGCAGCAACGCCTGAAACTGAACGTGTACAAATCAGAAGTGTACACGCTATAATTGCACTCAACACCCTTTTCATCATAACACCTAACCTTCCTGCAAAATTTAATATAAATTTACTAACTTGTTCAATCAGCACCATCGCCAATCAAACAAACTAGAAAATCTCTTACACCTTCTACATTCTCCAAGTCACATCAATCTTATTCTCACTCCCAGTAACAGTGCCTTTTAGCCAACATTTTCCTGACATAATACTACCCAGTGAAGTAACCTTAAAAGATAGTTTGCCATAAGTCGACGTCATAGTTAATTCATCATCTTCGTATGTACCACCAATTACCGAGATAGAGTCATCATACACACTTGTAACCGCATCATTAGATACGGTCATATAAAACTCGGCATTGATTGTAACACCAGTAAACCATACCCGCCATGTGGAACCAGTACTATAACAAGACCGACCAGCTACAACCCTTTCAATACCAACTACGGCCACATCCCCATTTGAATCAATGACACTTTTCTCAAGGCACTGATTTTCCGCCAGTTGGGTAAAATCAGAAAATGTAACAACCTGATCCCCCACATTTTCACTTGCTCCCATAGCGAACGCTGCCGGAGTAACAGTAATACATAAAATTATTGCTACCCACGTTGACAAAACCAACTTAAACTTTTTCACAATGTAATTTCCTCCAAATATAGCTTACAGCTTTAGATAGCAGCAAAAAAGTTATCAATGGAATTGCAGTCCCAATAATAAATAGCCCCGCTGCAAGTATGGCATGTCTTAAAATTCCAAAAATCAACATGCACAGCCAGATGCACGCAATTACAGCCAATACCTTTCTTAATCTTCGTTTACGAGTTGCCTCTACCTTATCCGGGATGGAAGAACCTATCAACTCAGCCTCATCAACATGCACTTCCAAGGGACTATCAAAATCTTTATCCCCAACCAAATAATCCAAAGACACACCATATATATGGTCGGTGAAAAATAGATTAAATACAAAGCCTATCAATGACAGAGAGAGG
>CAJUCT010000129.1 GCA_910585015.1 uncultured Acetatifactor sp. | reverse complement strand
CTTTTTTCAGTCGGGAATAATGGAACTGACTGAAGGAAAACACATTACGGGAAATCTTTAGGATAATAGGATGCACAAAAGATAACCGCTGCTATGGTTTTATTCTGTATGCGGCGGTTCCCGTTTCCCCATATCGGCTATGTGCCCAGATACGCTTATAGTCGTTTCGTGCAATTTATGGGAGTTTCGTGCAATTTATGGGAGTTTCGTGCAATGGGATTTGATAGGATACCCTATAATCCGATATAATTTATGGTGGAAAAGAATATGGAATTGAGGGATATGCGATGAAGATAGCAATCTGCGATGACAGCAGGGAGGACAGAGATGCGCTGCGGGCGCTGCTGGAAGCCTGCGGGCATGGTTTTGAGATAAGGGAATACGGCTCTGGCGCGGAGCTTTATGCGGATATGGGGTATGTGCGGGAATGTGGCATCGTGTTCCTCGACATCAACATGGAGGGCATGGACGGGCTGGAGGCGGCGGGGAGGATCAAGGCGGAATGCCCGAAGGTACATATCGTGCTGGTGACCGCCTATGTGAACTATGCGCTGGACGGGTACAAGGTGAAGGCCAGCCGTTTCCTGTTAAAGGACGACTTGGAACGGACGCTGCCGGAGTGCGTGGAGGACATCCTGCGGGAGGAGCGTGTGGTGGAGTTCGATTTTGTGGAGGGGAACGTGCGCCTGCGGGTGGACGACATCATCTATATCGAGACCAGCAGGCACAAGAACGTGTTCTACACGGCGGGGGAGACATACAGCATCTATAAGAAGATGGATGAGCTGGAGGTGGAACTGGCGGGGATGGGCTTCGTGCGGATACATCGGAGCTTCCTCATCAACATGAGGTACATCGGAAAACTCGGCAGCTATGTCATGGTACTGACCACAGGGAAGGAGATTTCCGTCCCGAAGTCCAGATACCCGGAAGTAAAGCGACAGTACACATTGTTTAAGGGGGCGGAGTGATTATAGGGCGGTGGATGTTTTCAGTTTGTATCATGGTGGTAGAGGCATGGGGGAACGTGTATTTCTTTGACACTTTTCTGGGCCGGAAGAAAGGGATTTTTTTCTGCCGATACAGATTTCCGGCATATCTGGCCATGATGTTTGCTGCCAGTACGGCAGGATACTGGATTGATATGTGGAAACTGCCTGTGTATATCTTAGGATATATCCTGCTTGGCAGGGTGTGTTATCAGGCAGGCTGGATTCAGGGGATATATTTTTCTATGTTAAATTATTCCATGATATTTCTGACTGATCTGATGTTAGTCAGCCTGATGGATCTATGGGAAACACAGGAGGCCATATGGGGGATATGGAGCGTCCCCGGGGCATTGTTTGCAAAGGCGTGCTGGATTGTCTTTATTTTTCTTTTCCGCAGGGTATGGAAAGAGGGGGCGGATTATGGGGAACTTACGGACGGAGAATGGCTGAAGCTGGGGCTGATGCCTTTGTTTACATTATCTTCCATTGTATTGACATTTTTCCGGTGCAAGGAGCAGCCAGAACTGCGACAGATCTGCGTTTTCCTTTCCACAGGGCTGGTCATGGTCAATTTCCTTGTCATTTGGCTGCTGCGGGAAATATTGGAGCGGGGGAAGAAAATACGGATGGGAACCGAGTCTGCAAGAAAGACAGAGGATCAGCTTGCCCATTACCGGGATATGCAGGCGGTCTATGAGCGGCAGGGGAGGAAGATGCACGACTACAAAAACCAGATAAGGACAATGCAGGCGCTGGTGAAGAAGGGCGATACGCAGGCCGCCGCCGCGCTTGCGGAACGGCTGACAGAGAGCATATCGGTGGAGATGGTAGCGGTCAGCACAAACCATCCGGTGGTGGATGCCGTCCTGAACCAGAAGTTCCATGCCGCAAGGGAGCGGGGCATGTCCATGACGTTCCGTGTGGGAGACATGGGCGGATTGCGGCTTAATGAGGAGGAAACGGTGATCCTGCTCTCCAACCTGCTGGACAACGCCATCCATGAATGCGTGAAGGTTGTGCGGCAGGGGAGGAATGCCGTCATCCACGTCAAGCTGGTGCAGGAGGGCGGGAAGCTGATCTTCTCCGTAAGGAACCCCGTGGTGGAAAAGGTGCAGGTCACGGAAGGCACCGGACTGTCGAACGTGAAGGCCGTGGCGGATAAATACGGGGGCGATTTCGCCGTTTCCTGCGACGCAGAAAAGTTCCTGGCGGTGGTGATGTTATAAACTTTATGGTCATTTCGTGCAATTTATAGTCACTTGGTGCAATCGCGGTTTGAAATGGGGGCGTATCTGCCGATGGACTTTATGAAACGGCAGGGTGTTCATCCTGTCGGTGATGATGAAAAATGAAAAGGAGGAGAAGTGATGACGGATTTCGGAGTGACAGGTAAATTGGGAGGGTACTATCTGGCGGAGCAGTACCGGAAGAATGCGGCAGGCAAGAGCGAGGGCTGAGTTTTGCGGAGCTTGCGGCTACGAAAGCGGCAGGGAAAACAGAGAATGTTAGTTTTAAGGAAATGCTGAAATCAAAGTATCCGGGAGCATATTACAATGTCATGGATACATCCAAGATTGACAGTTCCTTATGGGGGAGGAATGATTATCCGTGGGATAAGTATTTCAGCAATAATGCGGATGATTCTGTTCTGAACTGGAAACCGTCGGGAGCTGAACCCGATATGCAGAGTCCGGCAGTCCGCACCAAGATGAATGCAATGCTTGGCAAGATTGCTGTGGTTATTCCACCGGAATTGGAAGAAAAAATGAAAAATAACACGGAACTTGCACAAAAAGTAATGGAACGGGTGGATAGTTTTTTATTAGCTAATTCTACTCCTGGTGAGAACGAAGGTTTTCTGATGACATTTGATGAAAATGGAGAGATTAACCATGCTTGTGTGGTGGGACAACTGAAATTTACTGTTTCATCATCGGAATTTGTGGAAGCCCGCAGAGCAAGGGAAGCAAAACACGCAGAATATGAAAGGCTGGCGGAGGAGGCCGTCCTGAAACGCAGGCTGATGGAGCAGGAAGCAGACAAGAGATATTATAAGGACAGCATGACCAAAAAGGCGGTTTCGATTGCCGCATATGAGGCGGCGGGCATTTTGAAGTAAGGAAGATCATGCCCGGACTTACCATAAGGGGGCATGGGCGGCTCCGAATGACAGAGGGGCCGTCATTAACAATAAAAATTTTATCAAGGAGGAAAAATTATGGCAATTTCAGGAATTGGAAACAACTACAGCAATGTGTATGGGAGTACATACACGGCACAGAAAAATGAGACAGTGAAGAAAACAGAAACAAAGGAAGCTGCGCCAGCACAGGCGAAGAACACAGGGACAGACAGCGTATCGGATTATTATTCCTACCTGCAGAAGAATTATGACTGTGTAAAGAATGGCAG
>CAJUCT010000128.1 GCA_910585015.1 uncultured Acetatifactor sp. | reverse complement strand
ACTGTAGTATATATGATGGTCTGATCGGAATGTACTCATTGCTTTCGTGAATTGTGTTAAGTACATCTCTGTATCCCATAATCTCAAAGTCCTGACGCCCCTTATATTCATGTATCTTTGCGACAAGATTAAGTATATCCATATCCCACGTTTAGTCTGCAAGGCAAATATCATCAAATGTTCTCGTGTTATCTCCCTTCGTCCAATTTTAAGTCTTTTTGGATGAAAAATCAATTTGTTGGACAAAAAATTGCAAATTCTTTAAACAAACAAGCGAAACTGCAAACTATCACGAAAACTCCGAGCCATTTCCGTGTTTGTATCATATCCCCGTATTTCAACAGCATTTTTTGCCAAACTAATACCCTTTTCCGCAAAAACCAACAATATCCTACTCCTTTTTACCCTTCCGCTTTATACCATCACGGAAACCCCTGACTTTTGCGTGAAAGTATACTTTTGCCTGCGAGTATCCAAAATCCTATGGCATTATTTTTGAATAGCCGCCTGTGCCGCTGTTAGATTATGATGACTTTTACCCTCTTTTACCCCACCTGTGCGGAATTTACCCCACCCTATTTTGCGATTCGACAAATCGACAAATTGCGCTTGAACAAAATCGCTGCGCGATGGCCTGCCAGGGCTGTGGCGCAGTTTTTCATTGTCTAAAAAAGCAGTGGAAATTTCTTTCATAATTCGGTATTGTTTAGTTACCACACTATACAACTGAACCAAGAAAGCCCCACTGCCTATGAAAATAATAACATTTCCTGGTGTCACATGCAATCGTAATTATGATGCCAATGCACCTCCGGACAGGTAGCTGTAACTATTAACACTGCTTATTTTGGAGGTTTTACAATGTACGAAGATATTTTTAAATCCATCCGCCAAGCTGCGGAAAAACGCAACCTTAGGGAACGGACCATTCAGCTCTACTGCAGCGATGTCAGCTATTTCCTGCGCTGCACCAATAAGCCTGTTTCTGACCTCACGCTTAAGGATGCAGATGCCTTCCTTACCATGAAACGTCTGGAAGGCAGATCTCCTGAAACGCACAATCATTATCGGGCTTCTATCAAGTTTCTCTATAAGAGAGTACTCAAGATTGCCTGGGATGATGAGGAAGTTCCTGCAATGAAGCGTGAGCGGAACCTTCCAGTTGTCCTTACGCCACAGGAAATCAATGCTATTATTGATGCCACTTCCAATCTTAAGCACAAGGCCATTATCGCTACCATGTACTCTTCCGGCCTGCGTGTGTCTGAGGTTGTCCATCTGCACTATGATGACATTTCCCGTACAAACATGACCATTCATGTCCGGAAAGCAAAAGGCCGCATCGACAGATATACGATCCTTTCCCAGAAGAATCTTGACTTGCTTACTGAATACTGGTTTCAGTGTGGCAGACCGAAAGAGATTCTCTTTCCGAGTTCATGGACTGGAGATTACCTTGATATTGCAAGCGTTAACCAGTTCTTCAAGGCAAGTGCTAAGAAGGCCGGTATTACACGCCGTGTATCTTCCCACGCCTGCCGTCACAGCTTTGCCAGCCACTTATTCGAAAGCGGGGTGGATATCAAATATATTCAGTCCCTTCTTGGACATGTGGACCCCCGTTCTACGGACGTATATCTGCATGTAAGCAACAAAACACTGCTTGGAATCCGCAGCCCTTTTGATGCTCCGGAAGGCGGTGGGTCATGAGCGAAAACTGCACGGTGCAGGATGTGTTTAACCGATTTTATCCTGACTATGAGAAAACTCATGAACTGTCTGCGGCGCAGCGAAAAGCAGCTTATCACATCATGAATTGCAAAACCAGCGCATTTGGTGTCAATATAAGCGTCTGCGAGGACTGCGGCTGTATTTCCATCCATTATAATTCCTGCCGGGACAGGTGCTGTCCCATGTGCCAGGAGTTCCCGAAGGAAAAGTGGGTGGATGCCCGCAGGGAGGATATACTGGATGCCCCATACTTTCATGTGGTTTTCACTGTGCCTGAGGAATTAAATCCTGTCATATACAACAACCAGAAGCCTCTCTATAATGCCTTGTATCATGCGGCTTCCGATACCCTAAACGAACTCGCATCCGACAAAAAATATCTCGGGGCTGATATTGGTTATACCTGCATCCTGCATACATGGGGAAGTGCGATGAACTTTCATCCACATATACATATGATTGTGCTTGGAGGCGGACTTGATAGCAAAAACCACTGGAAAGATAACGGTGAGAACTTTTTTCTTCCTGTCAGGGTCATCTCCAAAGTCTTTCGCGGCAAGTACCTCGCCGAGTTAAAACAGCTATGGACTGACGGAAAACTCGAATTCCACGGTACAGCAGAGCCATACAAAAATCATTATGCTTTCAAGGAACTTTTGGACACCTGCTATTCCAAAGAATGGATTCCTTATTGTAAGAAACCATTTCATGGTGCGGAGTCCGTTATCAAATATCTTGGCAAATATACCCACAGGATTGCCATAAGCAACTGCCGCATAAAGGGTATGACGGATTCCACGGTTACGTTTACTGTGAAGGATTACAAAAACCATGGGCAGTGGAAAGAACTCACACTTTCAGGAGAGGAATTCATCAGGAGATTTCTGATGCATGTTCCCCCAAAGCGTTTTGTGCGGATTCGGCATTACGGCCTGCTTTCTTCCCGTAACAAAAACAAGAAGATAACTCTGTGCCGTAATCTGCTCGGCTGTAAAAAATATATTTCCAGACTGAAGAACCTGGATGCGCCTGCTATCATTAAGCTGCTCTATAACAGGGATGTCTGCAAATGCTCATCCTGTGGTGGAAATATCATTCCTCTGCCGTATGGCAGGTATTGCCCAAGACCTGAGCCACACTTATTATGTTGAATACCAGTAGCTGAATATTTAAAAAAAAGCTTCCTATGGGGGCTTATTTGTGGTGCGCTGGAAATGATTTTAAAAAATTCCTCTCCATATGCACAGGTATCCAACATACTGTTTTGTAAAGAGCGTCAAAATTGAAAGCCCATATACAGCGGCTGCCCGGACGCGCCTTTGTTCAACCAGGAAAAATCGAAACTGATGCAAACGAAAGGGCAGTTATCGAAAGATTAAAGCTGCTTTTTCGTTTGCACCACCTTCGATTCTTTCCTTAACGATTTATCGGTTTGTACTGGAGAAAATTATACCATACCCAATACCGGAAAGCAATACGCACTTTGTTCCGTTCCGACTATCCAGACCGTCAAGGGGCGAGTAGTATTTTTTCGCAAAGTGCGCGAAAAAATCTCCACTCTTAAACCCTTGACCGTCTGGATTTTTGCCGTTGCCATTTCGCCGCCGAAAACGGGGAACAGGATAAAAAAATCCTGCCCCCGCTTTCGTCCGCTTCATTCTAACGGCAAAACCGTCTGCACTACTTC
>CAJUCT010000127.1 GCA_910585015.1 uncultured Acetatifactor sp. | reverse complement strand
CCAAAAATCGGGTACTACACAAATTCAAAATGTCCTTGACAAGGGGTACAATTTAATCCGCATATGCAAGGACAGGAATGTTTTAAGGGAATATTTAGCGCAGAGAGAAAAGGAGGTTGTGACAATTATGATGAGTTTGTTTGATGAAGAACAGATTATGAAATCATTTATCAGAAGCGAAAGGCATGACGCAGACAGGGAAACCGCAGAAAGAATGATTAAAGACGGAGAACTTTCTCTTGAAAAGATTGCACGTTATGTTCCTGCATTATCAATGGAGGAATTAAAGGAGCTTGAAGCCGAGATTATGCAGTTGGCGTAATCGGTAAAACAATTTAATATCAATAAAACAGCGTAAAGGCGCATGGAACAGTGAATTGTAAACCATGCGTCTTTTTTTACGCCCAAAAGGAGGAGCATGAGCGACAACATTCAGACCAATACCACAGGGCGATTAACGCCCTGTTTGCAAAAGAAGATTGATAAGACAACCTACTTAGTCGAGGTACATTTCTCTGCTACAAGTACCCAAAGCGTAGAGGAAAAACTAAAGCGTGTTATTCTCCATGATTTACAGCATGGAAAACAGGGCAGACCAAGAAAAAGTGATGAAAAATGATGAATATGTCCTTGACAAGCAGCAACAGGTCCCGCTGCCTTCATAGCAGGCGGGGGCTGTGATGGTGTCTTTGCAGCGGCCATTTTGGACAGTAGAGTAATCCGCCAAAGAAGCCGGGGCTTTCGGGATAGGGTTCTGATAGATTATAGCACTCCGCAGAGAGGGAAAGCAATGAAAACTTCCGTCTGGCGGTGGCTGCGGGGCTGAGAGGGAGTTTATTAGGTAAGGAAGAAACTGTTTGTGGATTGTGACGGAAAACATGCATTTTCTATTGAACCGCTAAATTGCGGCCTGGCGGAACCGCTGCCGGAAGAGTTCAGAATATATGATTATCTGGGGCTTGGAGTCGTGAAAAGTAAAATGCAGGAAATGGTGCAAAGCATGGTTTCCCCAGTGGGCGGGCATTGGACATTCAGATGTTGGATAGTGCGGAGGGGTGACAAACAAATACAAGTAAACAAAGGGACTTCCTCAATCCTTAAAAGACTATGACAGTAACGGTTATAGTCTTTTTTCATGCGGAAACTTGACACGCTTGTTGCCGACTATCCCGACACATACAAGCTGACAGGGCAGGACGATATATCTAAGACCTATTCCTTTCCGAAGTCATACGTCAGCTACCGCAAGCCGAGGGCGGTCAGTACCGGGCAGAGGGAACGGGCAAGACAGATGATGATTGCTGTTGCGAGTCGTGCGGAGGAAATTAATATTTCCGGCCTGCTGCTCCCATTTTGCTTATTGACAATTTTGAGTATGGCTCTTATTTTCATGGACACAGAAAACGCTATACAAATCACACTCGCTTTCTGTTTCGGAGTGTTTCTCCACATTTGCCTGTATTACCTTCTGCTGATGCCCGCTCTACCCTTCCTGCGGCAGCACATCAGCGCACGGGCCTGTGCTGTGTTGTGGATGCTCCCCAATTACCTCTATTTGACCCAGATGAGCTATATGCAGTTGCCCGCGCCTCGCCGGGTGATAGAGGCCCCTCTCCCACTGGTACAGGTCCTGTTGACTGTGTGGCTGATTGGCTTTGTAGCCGTCCTGGGCTGGAAAATCGGCTCTCACCTGAACTTCCGCACACGCATTCTGCGGGATGCCTCCCCAATTACGGATTCGGAAGTTCTGGCGGTCTGGCGTCAGGAGATAGAGTCCGCCCGGTTCCGCAAGCCGAAGTTCAAACTGGTGACTTCCCCCAACATCCAAACGCCCCTGTCCGTAGGCTTGTTTCAACGGTCTATCCGGGTGGTACTGCCGGAGCGGGAGTATACCACTGAAGAGATGTCGCTCATTTTCCGTCATGAGCTGATCCATATTGGCCGGGAGGATTCCTGGAACAAATTCTTTCTTGTATTTTGCTCCGCCATGTGCTGGTTCAATCCCCTCATGTGGATGGCCATAAGAAGAAGCTCCGAGGATTTGGAACTGAGCTGCGATGAAACGGTTCTGCTGGATTCTGACGATGATACCAAACAGCGATACGCCGATTTGCTCTTGAAGACCGCCGGGGATGAACAGGGCTTCACGACCTGCCTATCCGCCTCGGCCAATGCTCTGCGTTATCGGCTAAAAAGCGTGGTTGACCCGAAGAAGAAACCCTCGGGCGCATTGGTAGTCGGTCTTGTGTTCTTCCTACTGTGTATGAGCTGCGGCTATGTGGCTCTTGCCTACGGGGAGAGTACGGGTGCTGAAGTGATTTACAAGTCCCAATCCCCGGAGCAGTATGTTCTGAGCAGCATAAATGTGGGCGATTTCGTCTGTACCGATGAGGCGGCCCTGCACCGCTATTTATCTGATCTGCGTATGGAGCATATTTCAGGGAACTACTCTTTTGATCAGGAGGGAATGGCACTGTCCCTGATATTTGATACCCCGGAGGGTGTGCTGACTGTCACCCTGTCAGACAGGTTTATCAAATTGGTTCCGCTATACGGCAGCAAGCCAACTGCGGAATACTTCTATCTGCCGGATGGTGCGGACTGGGATATGTTAAACGAGTTTATTGTCGAGCGCCCCGTCTTGAATGTCCATGTAACCGGAACGGATGATGAATATGGCCAGGATTTCACTGCGTCCCTGTCGTATGTAGGTCTTATTGACGGACACGACCAAGAGGCGCTTTATGAAATGGATTCTCGCGAGACCCCCGGCGGCATGTTCGGCTATCCGGCTAATCAAGCGTCCCTTTCTTTTAATCTTCCGCTCAATGGCAATTGCGAGGTAGAAATCGTACCATTGAACGGCGGAAGCAACCGCACCGTTATTCTGGACCGGCAGTCCATGACATGATCGCTGCCGGAGGAACCGTCCCGCTATACTGTCCGTGGAGCGTTCAGTGGCAAAGACGGGAAAATATACTGGATGGAATTTCTGTTTGAGATTGGCGATTTATAAACCGTATCCATATTACAAGGTAAAAATTCGCATCTTCGCTACCGGGCAAGCTGTGTATTTGTTCCCACAAATACTCAAAACAGACTTCTGGCGTAGCCGCTTTTCATTGATAAATCTCTCCTTTACGAAAAACAGAATATCACATAAAGCGACGGATTCCTACCACATTATTCCAACATGATAGAAACTTTCAGTTTTTGGGTAGATTTCCGACATGATGGATATACGGGAAAGCAGGCTGTTTTGTTGGATAATGGCAGTACAATTAAATGACTGTCCAAGCTGACATATACCGCCAAGACCAATTTTGAAATAATTTGAGCGCCAATACTGGACGATACAGCGCCGACAAGGGGTGCCTGTCAGGAAACAGCAAGGGGAGAACAGCAGATTTATAAAACCGCCCAATTT
>CAJUCT010000126.1 GCA_910585015.1 uncultured Acetatifactor sp. | reverse complement strand
AAAGTATTGATTTTTCAAGGCTCAACGCACCAAACGGTGTGGGAAGTTTGAGTTACTTATAACTGTAAAATATATTTTGACATTCTGGACTTTTCTATGATTTCCCCCACAATAGACGCCGCCATGAGCAAAGAATGATTTAACTGATTCGTCCGCCGGCTCCCGCCCATTGCCAAGATATTTTCCGTAGATTATATCCCCAAGAATCTTCTTATCCCGCTCGTCCCGCAGATTGGCTCTTCTGCTTTTAGCTGTTTCTGCTTTATGATCCATAATGTTTTTCCTGGCGTTTGGTCCGGGGTAAACTTTCAGAATTGCTCCAGGACCATTGCATCCTATACTCAAGCCAGACATGGCCTCCTTCCAGATGGATAGTTTTAAATCTGACGAACCTTTTATTTGGTACTAATATTATACTATTTTTAATGGCATTTGTACAGCAAGATTTGGTATAAAAGGATAACCCTTTAATTTGGTACTTTCCTGGGTAGAAACTTCTCTTGATTATGTTGGAGTTTTAGGCTTGAAATGCCTTAGTGCAATGCGCTGATTGTTAATGGTTAACAGGAATAAGAGGAGATCCCAAAACGGAATAAAGGTTACTTAATAAAAATATGTTTAGAAATGGTTGCATAATAGCTAAAATCCTATATAATGTAATTAATATCATATAGAAAGGAGATTTTCAATATGGATGGGATTGTAGAAATATTACGTTCTATTATTTGTGGAATCATTTCTGGTTTGGCAATATTTCCAATCACAAGTGATGCTATAAGAAGTATGATATTTGGTCGTAAAAAAAGAGCATTGCAGAGTGCAAAAAAAGAATTATTGGAAACAATAGAAGGTATGATATTAAGTGGTCAATCAATAAAAGATAGTACATATGGGGCATTAGTGAACAATGTCTCAAAAAAATATGGTATTGATAACGAAGCACTGGGGAGCAAAGATGAGAGTATTGTAGTAGTATTACAAACAATCAATTCGTCCAAATTGGTTCCCAACGATATAAAAAGGTTAGTCTCAGATCATATTCAAGCACAAGTTGGAGATAAACCTAATGATTTAAAAGGACATATAGATTATGAGAGAGCGTTTGATAACTATAATTTCAATGAATTTGATTTTGATGAATCATTAAAAAGTAAAGCTGAATATGAGCAGTATATTAAAAGTCCGTTTATAAATGAAATGCAAGGATTTATTGTATTTGTGGTTGGCGTTCTTACGGCAATGATTGTTTATGTAATTAATTTCGACAATATTTTCCCTATTGTAATCTGTTTATCCGCTATTCTAGTTTGTATTAATATATTGACTTTGCTTATGGATGCTGCCGAATTTCCAACTGCTGAAACTATCAAACGATTAGTCTATAAAGTTGCGTTCATGATTGTACTGATTTCTCTTTTGTTAATTTCTGCTTTTATAAAAGTAAAGACTTAATTAAATGTAATTTTTATGAAATTAAGCTATTATTACGTCTCCTTTAAGAAACATTCTTTGTTTACATCGACTTGGCTTGAACATCCAATAAAAGAGCAGGATACCCGCAAATTGCAGGTATCCTGCTCTTTTATCTTGGCTTTAAGCCAAAGGGAACGTTTCTCTGCTTACACAGTCTGGACTTCCGCAAGTAATTCTACTTCTTCCACACTTAACCCGGTATCCTCTGCGATTTCCGGTATTGTAAGTTTTCCTCTTTTTAGCATTCTAAGTGCCGTTGTTCTATTTGCCGCACTTGCTCCCTGATCTATTCCTTGCTTTATTCCCTGGTTTAAAATGGTTCTTGCCTCCGTTTCAATTAATGCTCCGCCCATCATATCACCTACGCCTTTCTGCATATCCATATTTCTGTGCGGCCTAATATCATCAAGAGAATATGTTCATACTTTCCCCTCCAGAATGGGCAAGCAGTTCAACTTCCTCCACGCTTAACCCGGTATACTCTGCAATTTCCTGTATTGTAAGTTTTCCTCTTTTCAGCATTCTGGATGCTGTTTCCCTGTTTGCCGTACTTATTCCTTTGTTTAAAATGGTTCTTGCCTCCGTTTCAATTAATGCTCCGCCCATCATATCACCTACACCTTTCTGCACATTCTCATATTTCTGCGCAATCTCTTTAATCACATCTCCGGAAAGTTCTATAATTGTACGCTTGTCAAACGCTCCGATTACTCCTTGCTGCTCCTGTTCGTCAAGCCTTTCCAGGATTCCACGATATTCCGCTTTTAGTTCTTCCAGTTTTTGCTCATTACTATTATACTCCGGAAAACTTTTCTCATGTGAAAAAATGTAAAACGGAATCAGCATCAGCAGACCTTTTTCAAAAATATAATCTAGAGAATATGTCTGCACTTTCATAATCGGCACGTCATACTGAACTGTCCCGCCTGGTGTAACAATTACATATTTCATTTTATCTGGAGTCTTTTTGTAAGTCCGAAGGTATAGAACCGCCGTATTGGGAAATGTCACTGTCAGCGTTTCTTCTGTAACCTCACCTTCATCAAGAGCTATTTGAGCGTCATATTCAAAAAGCCTTATCATGATTTTCCCGTCCGGCAGGCTACTCTCACACTCAACATGGTATTTCTTGGGTGTTTTTCCAAAAACCGCAAAATTCGTGTCTGTGATCCGCTCTTTATCGGCCTCGTCCTGCTGGTCTAAAAAATGTTCATTGGGGAAAAACAGGATTTCTTCTTCCCCTGTATATGTTTCCCCAAAAATCTCATTAATCACGGGTATGATCAGTTTTCGACAATCATTTAAGATTGTGCGGAATGCCCCGTCATATATATTTGCCATATCCTATTCCTTTCCTGCTGGTGTCTCTATCGTATCATTTTTTTGCTGTAAATTCAAGCACTACACAGCATTTCGCATTTTGTCATTTTATGTATAATGTGATAGACCCACTCTATTTTATGTAGTTTCAGGCTCTGATGAGTCATATAAAAAGTGGGACACCTACAAAATTGCAGGCATCCCACTCCTCCACCCTGGCCCTAGACCAGGGGAAATTGTACAATATTATCAGAAACAACACGAAATTGCACTCTCCTCGGTTTTTCTGCTATGGCGATTTTCCTCGCCTCTTCAAGCGAGCGGGCTTTTAAGAGGGGCGTGTAATCCCCCCGCTGCGCCATCGAGGCCAGAATCCGGTCACCATAATATGCCTCAAAGATCTTAATCACTCCCATGAATTCATCCTCCTAAACAGTCATATTCAGTAATTCGCTGAAACAATAGGGAATAGCTATATTTTCAGGTATCTCGGATGCTTTCAGTTTATGCACCACATCCCCAACGATGGCCATTCCCTGGATCAACTTATTATCGCTCCAGCTTTTGAAGTTTACCGACTTAACCCCAATTTCTGCTAAGCTGAATATGCGGCTTTTGTAAGCGATCCGCATTTCACGCATGAGTAGCATCAAAAATGGGATTGCTCCGTTTTCTTCCTGCAGGGAAGGAGCAAGCTGATAAAGCTGGCCACGATCTTGCTTTTCAAAAAGACTAGTGTTGTGTACCGTTCAAATTTAGCCTATCTGACTCTCTTTACAGAGAGTCA
>CAJUCT010000125.1 GCA_910585015.1 uncultured Acetatifactor sp. | reverse complement strand
CGCATTTTTTATGCCGCTTCGGACATTTCTGTGACATTTGGATTTTATAATGTCCTTATCAACAGGCAGAAAGCCCTGAAACACCACAAGGGTATACCTGTATGTCCTGAAAAACAGGGCAGAGATAAGGAAAGGAGCATTTGATTATGAAGGTATTACAAACAATCGATCTGAAAAAGTATTATGGCAGTGAGCCGAATATAACCCGCGCCCTGGATGGCGTCAATCTCTCTGTGGAACAGGGGGAGTTTGTGGCGATCGTCGGAACGTCCGGCAGCGGTAAATCCACCCTGCTTCACATGATGGGCGGGCTGGATACGCCCACGTCCGGTAATGTTATTGTCCGCGGGGATGAACTGGCAAAAAAGAATGACGAGGAGCTGACCATCTTTCGCCGCCGCAACATCGGCTTTGTCTTCCAGAACTATAACCTTGTCCCGATCCTGAATGTCTATGAAAATATTGTCCTGCCTGTGGAGCTGGACGGCGATACGGCAGATGAGAAATTCATGGATGAGATCGTGGAGATGCTTGCATTGGAAGATAAGCTTAATAATATGCCGAACAATCTCTCTGGCGGGCAGCAGCAGCGTGTCGCTATCGCACGTGCCCTGATTACCAAACCGGCTATCATTTTAGCTGACGAGCCGACCGGCAATCTGGACTCCAGAACCAGCGCCGATGTGCTGGGGCTTCTGAAACGCACCAGCATGGAGTTTAACCAGACGATTGTGATGATCACCCACAACAATGAGATTGCCCAGCTTGCCGACCGAATCGTAAGGATTGAGGACGGCAGGATTGTAGAGTAAGGAGGTGGCAGATCATGACATGGCCTTTTGAAAATGATACCAGTATAGTAGAAAAGAAACTGGCAGGACGGAGCATGAAAGCCGACAGGCGTCGGAGTGTTTTCATTATTCTTACCATCGCCCTTGCCGTCTGCCTGATGGGGAGCCTCTGCTTTCTCTATTCCGCCCGGCAGATGAAAACGCTGGACGGTATCCTGGGGCAGTATCAGGCCGGTTGCAGCGGACTGACCCGGGAAGAGGCTGTCCGGCTTGTGGACGCCGGAAAGTTTGAGAAATGGGGCTGTACAGTCGAGACGGGAACCGCCCGTCATGAGGACAGTGTTTTGAATGTCAGCTATGTCAGTCCGGAGATGATCGACCTGATGGGCTACGGCGAGATTACCGGAGCTTATCCCCAAAAGGAGAACGAGTTGTGTGTGGAACGTTCTTTTTTCCGCTATTTTGGCCTCTCCGGGGAGGTCGGTCAGACAGTAGCCCTGGATTTGGGCAGCGGAGAGAAAACCTATACGGTCACAGGCATTCTGGAGGCGGAGAACGACAGCCGGATCTTCACCGTCTGGATTCCGGAGGCCGCGGTGGAGGCGGACGGCCACAATGCCCCCTGTGAGCTTCGGTTCCGCTTTGCAGGGAGCCAGGGCATGGAACCGGCCCGGCTCCGGGCGGATATTGAACGGTTTTTTTCGGAAATGGGTATTCCGGAGGATCGAACCTTTTACAGCTCCAACTATTTTGGCATGGTGGATCTGTACCTTGGAAACGGGATGGAGGTCTATGCCGCGGCGCTCCTGATTGCCGTGGTCTGTGCCATTGTGATCTACAACATCTTCTACATCTCCGTCATGGGCAAAATGCGGGAATACGGTCGTTTGAAGGTGCTGGGAACCACGCAGAAGCAGTTGAAGCGGGTAGTCAGGCGGGAGCGGCGCTTCCTGACCGCTGTTGCCATCCCCCTCGGACTGATCTGCGCCGCAGGGATTGCGCTGATTGCAGTCCCCGGCTACTGGTCCTGGGGCGACAATATCCGCTCTGCGGCGATGGTTTCCCTCCTTACTTACGGCGCCGTTCAGATCGCCACCAGAAAGCCCATGGTGATGGCGGGAAAGGTCTCAGCCATTGAGGCCATCCGTACCACCGCCTATTCCGGGCAGCAGGGGCGCAGTGCCTCCAGGCAGCTTCATCGCCGCCTGACCATGCCCCGCCTGGCTCTGATGAATTTCTCCCGGAATCGGAAAAAGACGTTTGTAACAACCCTTTCCCTGGGTTTGACCGGGATTCTGCTGCTCTGCATTTCCGCTTATGCAAACTCGGTGGACATAAAAGAAATGGCCCAGTCTCAATTCGGAGACCGGAGCCAGTATCTGCTGCAATATGAGGACTTCGCGGGCCGGGAATTTGTGGAGATGCAGAGGGAGAACCCCCTGGGCCAAGATTTGCGGGAGGAGCTGGCCGCCCTGCCCGGTGTGGATTACGTCACGGCCTACAGCCTGACCTGCGTGGAAATTCCAGCCATCAGCGCCATTCCGGGCAACAGCGAGCATGAACCCTTTGTTGTCAGGGGAATTTCCCAGGAGGATATGACGGAGATGTACGCGGGCAGCGGGGTTCTGGAGGGAACCGCGGACTACCGGCAGCTGCTGGACGGAGACGGCATCCTGGTCTGTCCCGCCGGCAGTGCGCTGAAAGAGATCTACCGGACCGGCTATCAGGTGGGAGATACCGTCACCCTCTCCTGCTACAACGGACAGTCCAAGACCTATACCGTCATGGGCATCGTGCAGGATGTCCAGATCGGCAGCTCGTCCCACTTCTTCATTCTGCCCGAAGAAGAACTATCTGTCCTCTATCCGGAAATTTCGGATTTTACGGGCTATGTCAATCTCCATACGGAACAGGACAGCGATCAGCTGCGGCGGGCGGTGTTCAGCGCCGTGTCCGACCAGCGGGTGGCGGTTTCCGGCCTGGACGACCTGTCCGCCGAGCTGGAGCGGGGCCTGCGGGGAGAGCTGGCCCGGGATTACGGCATTTTAGTCTTTATCTTTGTGTTTTCCCTGATTAACCTTGCCAACACCCTGATTACCAATCTGCTCACCCGCCAGCAGGAGTTCGGCGTGTTCCAGTCCGTGGGCATGAGCGACCGGCAGCTGTCCAGCATGCTGTCCTTTGAGTGCCTGTACTATGTGGGGATCACGCTGCTGGTCACACTGACGCTGGGGACCGCGTGCAGTCTGGCTGTGTGCAAAGTCTTCGACCAGATCGGTATGTTTGGGACTCTCACCTATCACTTCCCGGTGGTTCAG
This sequence comes from uncultured Acetatifactor sp., assembly GCA_910585015.1. GTDB lineage: Bacteria > Bacillota > Clostridia > Lachnospirales > Lachnospiraceae > Acetatifactor. The sequence goes on along the minus strand of CAJUCT010000125.1, from coordinate 582 downwards.
GTGCTGCTGTTCGGAGCCGCGCTGCTTTTGGTGCAGGCAGTATTTTCGGTCTGTGCGGTCCGTTATACCAGAAAGCTCTCTCTTGTGGAGCGGATTAAGGCGACAGAATGACTTCGCCTAAAATAGCAGTATTGGAAAAAAGGGAGGGAAACAGACATGACATGGCCTTATGAAAACGATACCGATACGATCGGGAAAAAACCTGCAAAGCGCGGCCTCGCAGGCGAGAAGCGCCGGAACCTGATGGCAGTGGCCGCCGTCGCTCTGGCGGCGTTCCTGATCTGTTTTGCAACGAATAACAGATTATTATAGAGAAATCTATTTGACGAATAGAACAAAGGGGGATAAGCGCAAAACAATTTTGCGGTAGAAGGTAAGTAAACAGTAAATCCGGTGAACCGAAAGCCGTGGATGCCTCCTGCGTGGCTGACCGGATTTTATACAGCATCTCACGGCAACGGATAAACATTTCACAGCAATTAAATTGTTTTGGCATTTCAGACAGGCTATAATAAAACATTAGTTTGTGGCAACGGCAAAAGTTTTTCTTTTGCCGTTGACGAATAATGGCGAGGAGGTGGC
>CAJUCT010000124.1 GCA_910585015.1 uncultured Acetatifactor sp. | reverse complement strand
TCTTTTTCTTTACTGAACAGTGCCTCATAATGTTCGCTATGCAGATAATAAGCAAATGAATTTGCTGCGAAATTAACTGTTGCCATGATCTTTTCCTTTCTGGACTCATCCGGTCCGCTTCGTTTTCTAACTGTAACCACTATAACACCAATTTTCCGTTTTGTCATTATACTGGTAATATAATCGTCCTGCTCCTAAACCAGATTCAGCAATGCCTGAACCTGCTCATACGCATCTCTTTTTATCAGCTCAACATCCTCGTCATCATCCAGCCCAAGGAAATCTGCTACGTCTTTCGGACCTGCATGGTCTGCAGACGCGAATTTCCCTGACAGTTTTTCCTTCATCTCCTGTACCAGCCTTCTGTTTCCAGCTGGCTGGAACTCCTTTGCCAGTTCCTTTACGCCGCCTCTGTAATGCTTTAGCAGGAAATAGATATCATAGGCATCTTTGGCTTTTCCCCTCCCCATTGCCGCCGCTTTCATGATCAGATAGGGAACCACCGCAACCACGCTGACGTTTGCCACATCACATGCTCCATCCGGGCGTTTCGCCTCCAGATGGATCTTCTGCGGCGGAAAGTCAAATGCAAAGTTCCCTCCTGTGGCTTTCAATGCCTTTGCTGAACTTTAGCAAATATGCCCTGCACATGCTGGCTTCTTTTCTTTGGCTGGGTCCCGCCGTACATTCCTGCAAGGATGTCAACATCCACATCATATGGAACCCCCTCTATCTCTACTGTTTTCACAAATGAGAAATATTTATCCGGATGCTCCCTGTATCCGCTGCCCTGTAGAATCCTTGCCATATTCTGATACCCTTCGTCATGCAGTGTCAGATGGTTGATCAGGACATCGACATCCACGCTGCCAATATGCCCTTCTCCCGGAAACATCAGGTCAGGGACCCAGCCGCCCACAATACGGATGTCATCCTCGTATTCCTTAAAAATATTGACCAGCTCCACCAGTATCCTGTGGGCCGCTTCTTTCTGTCCCTCGGAATAATCAATGCTGCTCTTCAAATCTTCATCCTTTATCATCTGATAATCTCCTTTTGCAGGACAGCTTCGGCCAGTTCCTCTCCCCGTCCCTTTAGCTGCAGGCTGTCCAGGCAGACCTGCAATGGCGACACCACCATATCCCCTGTGATGATCCGGCAGTCTTTTATATAAGAATCATTCTCCAAAGGGTAAATGACCATATTGGCACCGCTTTCCACCTCTTTTATCCCCAGATAGCGGACTGCTTCCCGTATATCCTCCGGTGCCATATATACATGGACTTTATTATACCGGACCACCGGCGCATACCGGACACCGCCGGAAAAGCCTGTAAGATAGCTCTCTATCCCCGTATCTTGTTTCAATTCCCGCAGCTTCCCTTCCAGGACGGAAATGTTATCCAGGCTGTAGCAGGGATATGAAACTGCATCTTTCCTGCCATAGACCCTGCCCCATTCCCTTATAACCAGGCCAGGCTCTGAAACAGCATAGCCCTCCGCCGTCCTGACTGCCCAGGCATTCTTCATCAGGAACCCCATTACTTTGGAGACCTGGCCGATGCTGCAGCCAACCTTTTCCGACAGGTGCTTTAACTTCCACACCCTATTTATATCTGCAAAGAGCTCCCGCAGGATCAGGGAGGAAACCACTGATGACCTCTCAAATATGGAAACGGCACTGCGCTGCTTTGGCTGGGGGTTCTTATTGCCCCGCTCAGACAGATAAATGGAATGTCCCACAAACCAACAGTTTCCGGCATAATCAAAATACCCCATTCCATTCTCTTCACATATCTGCGCTGTCCTCTCCGATATATACGGTGAAACCAAAATGCGGACTCCTGTATTATCGTTCTTTGTTCCAATCAGCTGCATGACAGTTGAAGGGAATACCTGCTGTAAGGAATAGGCATATATTTTGAACACAAAGCCATCATCCATTTCAACAGATGCAATGAATCCATCTTCCGTTCTCCGGTTCACTTCATATTTCTGGATATTGGGGAGCTTAAGAAATTTGTTTTCTACACATTCCATCCCTTTTCTGTCATCAGGTTTCACTTTAATCACCACTTTCATTCTATTGGTGAAACCCATTATATCAGTGAAACTTCATAAGGTCAATCCCTGTTTCACAACCATATAGGATATTTTTCATTTTTTAATACTGTCTGCTATTCCTGTCTCACCTCCAGCCCGTCCAGCGTAAGCCCCGGTAATCCCACCAGATACCATTTGTCATCCATGCCCATCTCCACACGGACGGGAACCCAGACATCATTCAGCCTGAACTCAAAGACCTCCCCGCAGTGGATGCCGCCATAATCGCGCCTGTCACCGTCCTCGTCAGTGTAATGGAAATTGTACCTGCCGCTTTGCTTATCATAAAATAATGTACCCTGTTTCATAAACAGTCCTCCTCTAAAATTTATTCTCATATAATAAGGAGTTCCATTCCCCCTGTTTCCTTGAAACTTTTTACACATTTTTCTGTTCTTTTTCCGCTATTTCCGCGCAGACATTTTTCAGAGAGTCAAATGTTACCCTCATCATATTCTGCCATTCCTCTCCGGTCTTGCAGATCACATCCAGCTTATGCACAAGCCCCGGCAGATAATGTTCTATGCTCTTTCCATACTCGCCATCCATTTTATCAGCCGAAAACCCTATGGAGATTTCTTCTATACCAGCCTCCATGATAATCTCGACATTTTCCGCAATCGTGCCCATTATGATTCTTTCGAGCTGATCCGCTGTCTGGAAAAACAGGAAAGTTTCAAATTCATTTCTTGGTGCCAACACATAAAAAATATTACTCTTATTGGTGCCAAACGCCACATCCGCATTCCACTCCTTAAAATAATCCCGGTACTTTTCCATGACCTGCAAGATTTTGTCCCTTTCCACCACTTTGTCTCCGTTCATACCATTTCCTCCTGTGTATTCTTAAATTCTGCCTCATATTTTTTCACCAGCCGGTAGAAGCTGTCCTTCTTGAGTCCGGTCAGCATCATAGCCTCCTTTGCCGAGATCACGCCGCCTTTCCATCTCCCATAGCAGTCCTCCCAGTTCTCCGGGTACTCCACCCTCGGCCTGCCCAGGTGCTTCCCGCCTGCCTTTGCCACCTCGATGCCCTGGCGCTGCAGCTCATGGCGCTCCGTCCAGTCCTCATCCGCCACATATGCGAACACCGCCAGCACCACATCCGTGATCAGCTGCCCCACCAGTTCCTTCGATTGGGTGGTATCCAGTATTGGCATGGACGTCACTTTGATGTCAGCGCCAATCTCCTTTGTGATGTGGAACCACTCCTTATAGATCTCGCCGTAGTTCCTCCCGAACCGCTTCAGCTCCGTCACCACCAGCAGGTCCCCTTCCCGCAGGATGTTGTCCACCAAAGAGCGGTACACCGGACGTTCAAACTGTCTCCCGGATTCTTTCTCCACATAGATGTCGCGCTCGTCGATGCCCTCCTCGTCCCGCAGGATGTGGATCTGCCGCTCCGGGTTCTGCTCACGGGTGGATACGCGCACATATCCGAACTTCTTTGTTGCCATGACAGCCCTCCTTCCGTAAAAATCCGTATCGCAAAAGGTATACCTTTGGAGATGTCCACTCCGGCAGTCATATACCCCTGTTTTACTGTCGCAAAAAGCCCTTTTTGGGTTTTGCGATTAAGCGGCTAATATAATGTACCCATAACCGTGGACAATCTAATTAGTGTAGTCCCCTCATCTTAGA
>CAJUCT010000123.1 GCA_910585015.1 uncultured Acetatifactor sp. | reverse complement strand
CCAGCTCCGCTATCTTTTTCTCCACCTCCTGCTGCTTGCGGCTGAATACCTCTTTTGGTATCTCGTTGTTCATCCGCATGTCGAGGAGCGTTTCATACCGCCCCTGCTCCTTTTTCAGCTTTTCCTCTATGATGGCCTTATCCCGCAGCACTTCCGCCTGCCCCACCCCTGCCGCGCCGAGGCCGAGGACTGCCGCTGCTTCCCGGAGCGTCCCTTCCGGGTCATCGAATACGGCATGGAGGACTTTCTGCGCCATCGTGTGTATCTTCCAGTCCTGCACCAGCGGTGCCCGGCAGACTCCCTCAATGCTCAGGCCGTTCTTAAGCCTTGCCGAAATGGTACCCGTCCGGGTCTGGTCATAGCACTTGTAGGTGTAGGTGGTGAAGTCCCTTGACTTGGAGTGCCACCTGGTCTTTGCGAAAGCGTGTCCGCACTGGCACCGCAGCTTCCTGCGCCAGAGGTCATCCGAGTGGATGCCCCTGTTCTTCCTGAAATGCTCCATCTGCGGCCTCTTTTCCTCTATCAGTTTCTGCACCTTTTCAAATTCCTCTTTGGTGACGATGGGCTGGTGCTTCCCTTCCACGATGATGCGCTCCAACTCCCCGTTGTTCTTCGCCCTTTTCTGTTCGAGGTAGTCCGGCACATATTCCTTCCGGTATTCCAGCTCCCCGCAGTAGAGGCGGTTTTTCAGGATATGGCTGATGGTGGCGTAATGCCACAGGCTCTTCCCCATCGCCGTGAGGTCGCCGTCTTTTTCAAGCTGCCTCTTGATCTTCTGGCTGCCGTTGCCCGCAAGGTACATATCGAAAATCTTCCTGACCGTTCTCGCCTGTGTTTCATTGATGACGTATTCCGGCCCCACTTTGTCGTAGCCAAGCACGTTCCCGGTGCCGTAGACCACCCCGTTCTGGAAGGAGACCATCTGCCCCGCCTTCACCCGCATGGAGGTCTTTTTCGATTCGTTCTGCGCGAGGGTCGCCATGATGGTCAGCCGAAGCTCCCCGTCCTCATCGTTCATGGTCCATATGCCGTCCTCGGTGAAATACACCTCAATCCCCATCCGCTTCAAGAGCCTCGTCTGCTGGAGGGTGTCCACCGTGTTCCTTGCGAACCTCGATACCTCCCTCGTCACGATCAGGTCGAAATGTCCGTCCTTTGCGTCCTCCATCATCCGCACGAAATTCTTACGCTTGGCTATGGAGGTGCCGGTGATACCTTCATCGATATACCGGCGGTACAATACCCAGTCCGGGTGCCTGTCTATCAGGTCATCGTAATACTGCACCTGGTTCTCCAATGCTGAAAGCTGTGCCTCATGCTCTGTTGACACCCTGGCATATATCGCAACTTTCCTTATGCGCATCTGCATCCGCTCCTTTCCGTCCCTGCCCCGCAGGGCTCCCGCATTTTTCTTTAAAATAAGGCCCCGCATCCTTTGGGTTTCCTACCCTGCAGTAGATTGACGCCCTCAGTTTTTTTCCCTCTTTATCTGCCATGACCGTCTGCGCTCCTTTCTTTTTGGGTAGTCTATTAATCACTCTGAAAGGCCGTAAAGTCAAGCGGTCTGGCCGCTTTCTTCCTATATAGATGCCGCCTTACATCCGGGTGGCGAACGCAAGCGAAATCCACCCGTTGCGCCCTTCCTGATAGGCTTTCAGCAGCCCCCATCCGTCCTTTTCCTCCACGATATTGAATACACCCACACCCGTGAATTTGCCCGTCTTGGAAAAATCCGTTCCGGGGCCACGGCGGATATTCAAATCGGGAATGGATACGCGCACCATGTAGGGTGCGGAAAGGGTAAAGCTCTCCATGAACTGCACTTTCCCTTCGCTGACAATGGCTTTCAGGATGGAGAGGATTTTCTCCCCATATTTCACTCCTGCCGCCCAGCCTTTCCCCTGCGGGTTCTCCTTCCGTCCGAGCCACTCCGCATAGGGCGCGCAGCCCCTTGTGACATAGCGGAAACGGGGATCAATCCTTTCATTGATAAGGGCATCCGTGGAGGCGTAGGCTTTGAGATGCTGTATCTGCGCCCGGATACCAAGCTGCGGTGTGCCAAAGGACAGCCCCGTTCTGCCCCTCTGCGTCACCCCAAGGCCGCAGAAATTGTTCTGCGAAAGAGTGACCGCAGAGCCGGAGAAAGTGAAGTTCCCCGTTTCGAGACAGGACTGTGCAAAGGCGATATCACCCCTCACGCCCTCCGCCTCCCCTTCCGAAAGGTACAGCGGAACCATATCCAGAACGGACTGTGCCACGGACGGATTTTTCTTTTTCAGATAGGATTTCATCTGCTCCGCCGTGGCTTTTGCTTTTCCCATAATGGCGGTAAGGGAATCCGCCGCTGTGCTTCCCTCCATAGCTGCCTTGATATCTTTTCGGAACTGCCCCATCGACAATCCAAACTTAGACCATAAATGCTCCACGTCCCCGTGGTTGCTGGCAATGCCCCTTTTACATCCCTCGCTGTGGCTGATGATAACGCCATCCGCCATGGGGTCTAATCCGAACTGCTGGCAGAGATATGCAAACAATTCCACCGCACATTTGTAGGCGGCAAGCACATGGTTCTTCGTGTTCTTCCCATCCCCTGTCTCCGTCCAGTTTGCGCCGCCTGCATATTTAATGGTGGCAGGCTCCGTCATCTCCACACCGATATGGGTATTGTTTGCGCTGCCCCCGCAGTGCCAGCCCCGGTGTTCCCACGGGAGCAGTTGGTACACATCCCCGTCCGGCTCTACGATGGCATGGACGCAGGCATTCGCATCCGCCCTGTTCCAGTTCTTCATGAACACATCCGCCTTTGGCTGCGGGCATCCCACCGAGTGGATCATAAGACCTTTCACGGTGATGCGCTTTCCCGCTTTATAACAGCCGGACTGTGTAAGGTAATTCTGTTTTAAATTCATCCCATTTCCCTCTCTTTCACATCAAACGCCGCCCCGTTCCACGGGCCAGCTTATTGAACGAAAAAGGCACCGCCGCAGCGATGCCCTTCCAAAAATTATCCTGTTATCTTTCCATCCGTCTCAGCATGGCGCGGCACACCTGCCTCGCCCTCTTTTTCAGCGGGCGCTTCCACCTGCGGATGGATGCCGCTTTGGTATGGTTCCTCGACCAGCCGCCGAAATCCTCCAACGTGTACTTCCCATGCATTTCCCTTTCACCGTATGCCCTCATCCTTAAGCCCTCCGTTCCTGTATTCCGGTTCCCCGGTCACAGACATCTTCGCTCTGAATAGGTCATATAGCAAGAAAATATAAGCCGGTATGCTGCACAAATATTTGCGGAATCTCTTGTGAAATATGGCTGCGGGGTTATTTCCCTTTTTCCTCCCGTAGCTGCTCCAGCACGGCTTTCAGCTTCCCCGGAATGGGAAGCCCCGTCCTTGCGGCATTCTCCAAGATAGAAATACCTTCATTTGACAGGTAAAAAAAGATGACCGCCGTCCGCAGGACGCTTCCTTCCCCAATGATGTGCGTATCCACGATATGTCCCACTGCCACAAGGCTGAATATGATCACCTTCTTAAAAATGCCCTTGAAGCCCACCTCGCTGGAGAGCTTCTTCTCCACCGCAGCCGCCATCAGCCCGGTGGCATAATCCACCACCACGAATACCACCAGCGCATAAAGGAAGCCGTCAAAGCCTCCCATGACCGCGCCCAGCGCACCGCCGAGCGCCGCGAACGCATACTGCGCCGCCTCGATAAAATTCTTCATTCTGTTCTCCTCCTTAAAATCAGACATAAAAATAAGCACCTTTTCGGTGCTGTTTCCAGTTATGCGCATTCCACATACCGGATGAATGCCCTGCCGTTCCCCTCGTTCACCCCCGCCT
>CAJUCT010000122.1 GCA_910585015.1 uncultured Acetatifactor sp. | reverse complement strand
GACGATGTATGCTGTAAGCGATGTATTTCAAATGCATCAAATACAACGTACAGTCAGCTCATTTGCGGCAGAATGATATGACTGGTGAAAGGAATGAGGGAAATGGCTGAATTGACTTATACGAGAGTTGGAGACTACTACATCCCCAATCTGCTACTTGACCCCGAACCAGAAGCAGAGAAATTCTATGGCAAGTACGGCGATCTGCGCCGAGAGTACATCCGGGAGCATCGGACCGCGCTGTGGGCATCCCTGGTGAACAGCGGCAGACTAGACGATCACCTGACCACAATCGAGCGGCTGGCGGAAATTAGGATGGACAAGATGCTGCCGCAGATGATGGAGGTCGCTGGTGCAACTGAGGAACTGAAAGCCCGCGACCAGATGGCGTGGTTAGGGTTGGTAAATAATTGCAGGGCCAGGGCCGAAGAAATTATTTTCACAGAACTGATATATATTTGAAATCCTCTGAATTTACAATTTTAACAATAAAAGGTCGTTGCTTATTTTGAGTAGCGACCTCTTATTGTCTGCGCTAAATGAGTCATTTTGATTTCACAGGTATTTCAATCTGCACGAGAGAGTCCTCAATCTGGTCGATTACGTTTATATTGATAACGGCTTCATAAGAGAATCCTGATAAAACAAGACCATGTTCTTTAACATAATCAAATATCCTTTGGTAACACAGCTCAGGGCTTTCCGCCGCGTCTCTATAAAACGCCCGCACATAATTCCCGGCTGGTTGGATGTGTAATTCATCGCTTTTTGTGGGAGACGGAATTTCAACAAAAAGTTTAGAATAATCCTCGAATCTTCCATTTTTCAGGCTATCTACCGTAATCATTGTCCCATAAGAAAAATCATGCAAGTTGCATAATTGGTACTTTTTCCTTTCGGCTGAAATTATCTCCACTTGTTTATCGAACGTAGTGTTTCGATTGATGTCCACGGTAACTAAACTGCGCGCCTTTTTCTGCACAATACCGATTTTCGATAAATCCATTGTCAATAATGTCTGCATATTCTGGCAATGGTAGGACAACGTTTTCCGCAGTGCCTTTAGATGGGCTATATTGCGGTCTATATCTTCAATTTTCTCTTGCATAAGCTGCTCCATGCTGGAGGCGCAACGGTTTTTCATAAAATCCTGAATTTCGCTAATTGGCAAATTCAGCTCCCGTAGCAGCAGAATTGTTTCCAAAACAGGACTTTGCTCGTAGCTATAATACCTGTATCCATTTTGGGGATGGATAAACGCTGGATGGAAAAGGCCAATTTCATCATACCACATCAGAGTTTTTTTGTTTATGCTATGCAGGGACGCAAATTGACCGATTGTGAGCAATTTTTTATTTTTCTCCATTTTTCAAAATACCTCTTGACTGTACAGTTACTGTACGGGTTATTATATCGCATATGCCGGAGAAACACAAGAAAAAAGGAGAAAAATAATGGAAAATGAAAACGCCTATAACAAGCCGGTTACGTTGGGGAACATCCTCAAATTCGCAGTCCCCACCATTGCAATGGCTGTCTTTATGTCTTTTTACACTATGGTTGACGGCCTGTTTGTATCAAATCTGATCGGTACAACCGCACTGTCTGCAATCAATCTGACAGCCCCTGTGATTCAAGTGATTACAGCAATTTCCACTATGCTGGCAACTGGCGGAAGTGCGGTCATCATGAAAAAGATGGGGGAGCAAAAGCAAAAAGAGGCAAGGGAAGATTTCACGTTCTTGATTTTAGTGAATGTGGTTGTTGGCCTGGTCATGACGGTGCTTGGGTACTCTCTGATGGAAACTATTTTTGGGAGCATGGGGCTGTCCCCGGAGGTCGCAGGCTATTGTACCTCGTATCTCAGCCGCTATCTTCTCTTTACAATCCCAATCCTGCTGATGAACAATTTTGCTCTGTATATGATCGCCTCTGAAAAAGCAACCCTGTCCCTGATTTGTTCCGTGACAGGTGGCGTACTGAACATCGTGCTTGACTATGTATTTATCGGCCTTTTGGACATGGGAATCGGCGGTGCGGCCATCGCCACGGGCCTGGGCTACTCTGTGACTGCCGTTGTAGGTCTGGTTGTGTCCGGAAACAAACAAAGCCTCCTTCACTTTACAAGGCCCGCTTTCCGATTAAGGGTTCTTGCAAGTGCGGCTACAAACGGATGCTCAGAAATGGCGACCACTTTGGTCATGGGAATCATTACAATGATGATCAATGGGGCCATGCTCTATTATGTTGGTGAAGATGGAGTTGCCGCCGTGACCATCATCACATATATACTGGTATTCGCAAGTTCCCTTTACACGGGGTATTCCTATGGCATCGCTCCTATGCTCAGTTACTACTATGGTGAGGAGAACTACGGGAAGCTAAAAAAGCTGGTTTCCACCAGTCTGAAAGTGATTGCTGTCATTTCTCTTGTGACAGTGGCAGCGTCCTTTGCCGCAACAAAGCCCCTGGTATCTATTTTTGCCCGACCGGATAATCCAGTCTACGATCTGGCTATCACTGGAAATCGAATCTGTACCCTGGCGTTGTTCTTTATCGGTTTTAATATCTTTGCCAGCGGGATGTTTACCGCATTGTCCAACGGTATTGTCTCCGCAATCCTCGCCTTCTCTCGCTCCTTTGTATTCATGCTGATTACCATGCTGATTCTTCCCGCAGTTTTGGGTGTAACTGGCATCTGGCTGGCTACACCAGTAGCAGAGACGATGGCGATGGTATTATCGGTGTTAATGCTCGTGAAATATCGGAAGCGGTATCAATACTAAGGGGGTACCGTCTTGAACGCAGAAAACCGCAACTTAAATATAAGCGAGAAGCACAAAAGTTTATCCGTCGCTTTTCTGTAGCTATCCTAAAGGAGATTTGAATGGAGTACAGTGTATTGACTATCGGAATACCCGATGAGTTATTTTCTAATTTGAAAAAGCTGATAGTCCAATACCGTCTGCGCTTTATTATGTCCCCCACAGTTCATGCGGCAGGCCAGATGTTAAGTCACCAGCCTTTTCATTTGCTGATGGTTAACCTGGAATATCTACGAAGCATCCAGCAAACGGACTGGTTGATAGGAATACGGCGTATCAGTTTTGTGCCAGTCATTATCATCTCGGACACACCAGAAAAAGATATGAAGGGAATGATAGAACTTGGAGCGGATATGTGTGTTTCTGGAAAATGGCCCTACTCCATGATAGCAGATTTAGCTTACGCTCAACTGCGGCGTTACACAGAATATAATCATTACAGAGATCCCGGTGGAGCTGAAATATCTCCCTTCCAAGTAGGTGATATTTTCATAGACCCAGCACGACGCATTGTAATGGTTCAAGGACGATCTGTAGATCTCCGTCCCCGCGAATTTTCTTTGTTGCTATACTTTATGCAAAACCCCAAAATCGTGCTGACCGCAGAGCAGATATGTGAACACGCATGGGAAATGGAGGGCAGCTATAACCGGGGTGTTTCTGGCCCGATTGCTCTTTTACGAAAGGGCATTGAACCAGACATATCGAATCCTTGTTACATCGAAACGATTCCCCGTATTGGTTACCGCTTTACTGCGTATCGTGACGAAACTTGCGATGATTGTAGTAGTTCTGTAGGACTTTTGTAGGAGTTCTGTAGGGCTTGTATTGTAGAATACTTCCATCATACAGGAAAGGAGTATTCACATGAGGACACCGCCTCCAATTTTGAACAAGCAGCGAATGACCGCTATCCCAAGAAACGGGATAGCGGTCATTTTTTGTTCGACATGAAAGTCACTGTTGCCTGATTAAATCCTGTTTTCCACTTTTTCTCTCAAATCAATTTTACAGAAATGGAG
>CAJUCT010000121.1 GCA_910585015.1 uncultured Acetatifactor sp. | reverse complement strand
AAGGTGCAGAAAGTTCGCATTGCTTATAACTTTGTGGGAGAAATTGACGTGGTTTTATAAAATTATATGAACAAATAGAGCTTTGCACTATCAACAGAAACGAGCAAGGAGCAACATAAAACACCTCCGAGAGTGTTCTCTCAGAGGTGTTTTATGCGATTTTTAAGTAGTTTGTCCGGCACTGCGGAATAAGGCTTCTATTTTGTCAAAGAGTGGCTTAAAATCCTCAAAATGCTTTTTATCAACATTCAACAAATCTTTCCAAAAAATGCACTTGCATTTGTCCCTTATTTTGTAGAATGGCAATATTTCAGTTGCTATCTCAGCTTTCTTGTTTGTCGTAAGGTATTCTTCTGACACCAATGATTCAATTTCGATAAAGCAATACGAACTTGTTACAGTGTTTACATACTTTTCTAGTCGACTTGGAATAGGTAGCATTAGGGCATAACGGTTTGCCTGGAAGTGCTTCAAGCACAGGCCACTCTTTAAGGAGGACTCATTTTCTTCAAGAAACATCTTCTGCTTGTTGACCTGCTTGTCCTTCAGATTTTTGAACTTGTGATAGCCCTCGGCATCAAAATCAAACAGGCCAACCGTGACGCAGTTCCGATCAACAGTTATGTTGGCGCTGGTCAGCCGACTGAAGAGTCCGCCTGTGGAAAAACCACCATGTACGGAGAAAGAAGAGAGTTCCTCAAACTTTTCCTCATAATTTTCCTCTGTTAAACCTTCTACACCTTTTACTTTTAAATAGGCAATTTTGTAGATTTGATCGTATAGATCTTCCACAAAAAGCCGGTGACCCGATACCTGAAGCTGCTGCTCCAAAGTTTCAATTCGTTCTTTTTGGTTTTTGATTTTGTCATAAAACTGCCTGTTTGCCTTTTGGAGTTCTCCGTAATCATAGGGATTGACTTCGATAATCTTGGGAGAACTTCTTTCCTGAGGAAAGATTTCGTAAAATTGTGCATACTCGGGTGCTAGGGATATGGTAGCGGGTGAATGGGTAGCAATAATAACTTGGATACCTTTGTTGATGTAAAATTCCTCGATCACATGGTAAAAAGCTTCTGTCAGGGAGGGATTGAGGGGCGCATCATACTCATCGAATAGAACTAGCTTAATATCTTTGCTGATTTCTTCGTCCAAGGCATCCAAAGCTAATTTCAGAATAGCTTTTTCCCCATCACTCAAATCAGTCAGGCCTCGGATTTCCAAACGATCCCTAAGTTTGGGATTTTCTTCCATATTTGGAGTGCTAAAGATATACTCTTTTTTGAAACGGTATTTGAAATGCAAATCTTCAAACAGTTGATTCAATATGGTCCAAGGCGCAGTTTTTAACCATTTCTCGTTGTCAAATATTTCTGTAGATGCTGAACACGCAATCTGCTGGTTTACTCGATCACAGCAAGCGATATAGAAAAGGTTCCCAATCTGCTTGATGATATCATTTTCGTCTCTCCAAATAAAATCAGGTGGCAGGATGCGTTCTACTTCCGGCTGAGACAGATTGAACACTACTTCATCATCATAATTGCTCTTAAGCAACTGCACGAGCCGCTTAATTGACCACCAGGAGGTATTTCTGGTTCCATTATCCTCAAAAATGAGAGTGTCCTCTTTATATTTGTCAGATCGTTTTTTGCTTGCAAAAGTATTATTGGGAACTTGCCTGATATGGTCCATGTAAAATTTCCACGCCTTCTCGGCGTGATCCGCTTTATAATTAACAGAAAACGTTCCAAGATCTGTACCCAGATTAATGTTATCCCGGAAAGATAGTAACAGAATGTCCTCCAAAAGAACCGATGCGCCATTTTGAGACTGCTTTACCGTTCTTTGAATTGGTTCCTTTCCGGACTTTGCAATAATGCGCAATAATTGGCTTTTGCCGCTTCCGTTGATGCCCGATAAAACAATCAGGTTTCCTTGTAGCCGATAAGTAGTTTCTTTCAGGTATAATTTGTATGAGCCTAAAATATTGACTTCCAGCGTTTTCATGGTAGATTCCTCTCTATTTAGGGTTTCTCCATTATGAATTTCGCATATGTTAATTGGATTATATCACAGTGTCCACAATAGAACAATAGGTTTCTTGCCTTTTCCCTTTGTTTTTCTTTAACTATTCCCATTTATAATGTATATCAAATTTGTCAAACTGGTGGTAGATATCATCTAAAAATTTTAATTCACCACTTGACAATGTTGCAGTGAGCTTATGACGCAGGACGAAATCGCGGTCATGGACGGCGGCAAGTGCATTTTACAGGTGCGCGGGGTGCGCCCGTTCTTCTCGGATAAGTTTGATATAACGAAGCACCCACAGTATAAGCACCTGTCCGACGCAGACCCCAAAAACGCCTTTGACATGGAGAAGCACCTAAGACGCCGCCCCGCCATCGTCAAGCCTGATGAAGTCTTTGACTACTACGAGATCGACGCAGAGGAATTACAGGAGGACGGGGACAGTGAATAAGAAAATTATTCCTTTTCCCGCCCGTAAGCCCATGACGGACAGGGAGCGGCAGGAGCAGCAGCGGCAAGCCGAAATCCGGCAGTTTATCGCCGCTTGCGAAAGGCTCTATGAACGGCAGCAGGCGCAGCGCGGTTGATACCGTCTGCGCCTTTTCCATATCCAGCAGACTTTAAGGAGGTGGTAAGACAATCCGAAACGTAAACACTGGCTACATGATACGCGCCCCCACCGGGCGCAGTTTTCCATACCCACGCAGCCGCCGGAAGAATACGGCGGCTTTTTTGGCGGCAAGACCGCCCTTTGCCCCTTTTGGGGCAGCCGCATAGAGCGGCAGGAAAGGAGCTTTTTATGGCATTTTTCAATTCTGCGGTTGGTGTTCTCCAGACCCTCGTTATCGCGCTGGGCGCGGGCCTCGGCATTTGGGGCGTTATCAATCTGCTTGAGGGCTACGGCAACGACAACCCCGGCGCAAAGAGCCAGGGCATGAAGCAGCTTATGGCGGGCGGCGGCGTTGCCCTGATCGGCGCGACCCTCGTACCCCTGCTGTCCGGCCTGTTCGGTTAAGCGCGGGATTAACCTATGCAGAGCATACTTGACGCGATTAGCGAATGGATAAAAGGAATCCTGATAGGAGCCATCAACGGTAATCTGTCAACTATGTTCGGGGACGTAAACGAAAAAGTCGGCACAATCGCCGCAGAGGTAGGGCAGACCCCGCAAGGGTGGAACGCTGGCATATTCTCCATGATACGGACGCTATCGGAGAGTGTCATAGTCCCCATTGCGGGGCTTGTCATTACCTATGTCCTGTGCTACGAGCTAATCAGCATGGTAACGGAAAAGAACAATATGCACGACGTTGATACGTTCATGTTCTTCAAGTGGATTTTCAAGGCGTGGGTGGCGGTGTATCTCGTCACCCACACCTTTGATATTACTATGGCTGTGTTCGATATGGCGCAGCACGTCGTTTCCGGCGCGGCGGGCGTGATCGGCGGCAGCACGAATATAGACGTGGACGCCGCCCTATCGTCCATGCAGGCCGGGCTTGACGCTATGGAAGTCCCCGAACTCTTATTGCTCGTCATGGAAACAAGCCTTGTCAGCCTGTGCATGAAAATCATGTCGGTGCTGATAACGGTTATCCTGTACGGGCGCATGATAGAAATATACCTGTATTGCTCGGTTGCGCCTATCCCATTCGCAACGATGACAAACCGGGAGTGGGGGCAGATTGGAAACAACTACCTCAAATCCCTTATCGCCCTCGGATTTCAGGGCTTCCTGATTATGATATGCGTCGGCATTTACGCGGTTTTGGTAAACAGCATGATAATAGCGGACAATCTGCACAGCGCGATATTTTCCCTTGCAGCCTATACCGTTATCCTCTGCTTCTCCCTGTTCAAATCCGGCGCGTTGGCAAAATCCATCTTTAGCGCCCATTAAGGCGGGAAAGGAGGTTATCACTTGGCGTATGTACCCGTACCCAAAGACTTAACAAAGGTAAAAACGAAAGTTGCCCTTAATTTGACGAAGCGGCAGATCGTTTGCTTTGCGGCGGCCCTCGCTATGGGCTTGCCGCT
>CAJUCT010000120.1 GCA_910585015.1 uncultured Acetatifactor sp. | reverse complement strand
GGTGCCAGTCCTAATTTTGTTTTGCCTCAAAAAGTTTTATCGGACAGCAATATAATAAAATACTTTTAAGTAGTTGTAAAAAATAGTGAAGTGTTTCTTACAGGATTTGCAATCAAGTGCTTACGGTGAGGCTGGCGGTCTGCGTCGGCCGGAATTGGGAGTTCTTATCGGTGCTTAACGTGAAGCGGGGACGGCGGGAGACGTACCTTTGCACTGTGTTCCGCAAGACCCGGGAAAAACGGGACACAGAGAGAAACAAACAGTCCTTATTATTATTATTCACACACACTTAAAAAAGAAAAAACTATGATCAAGTACATCGCACAAACCAGAAAGAATCCCGTGACGAAAGCTGTAGCCTGGTACCCGCAGGCAGCTCATGTGGAGGCCCTGAACCTTGACGACATCGCAGAGAGGATCTCCCTGACCTGTACCGTGACGGAACACGACATCAAGGCGGTGCTCTCGGCCTTGCAGGAGCAGATTGTCTTTGCCCTGCGCAACGGGAACAGTGTCCGTCTGGGCGACCTGGGATCATTCCGCCTGACCATGCAGGGAAATCCCAGCGAGACGCGTGAGGAGGTATCGGCGGAGAAAATCAAACGGATCCGCGTCCGCTTCACCTCCGGAAGCCGCCTGCGAACATCGCTGAAATCCGGCGCGAGGGGTGTCCGATTCGGACGGACGGACGAAAAGGCCGCCGGAGAAACCGACAGTAAGGAATGACGACCGCGGTGACATTACATCAGTGCGTGACAGGCACGTGAGAAAAATATGTTCACCCCTACCCTCTCTTCAGGATCTCCCCCCCTCTCGTACCGGCCGGTACGAAAGGGGGAGGGAGATCCTGGAAAAAACTTTAAAATTACTTGACATGAAAAGATATCGGATGCTATTGTGACTCCTGTACATGGACCGTTCTGCCGTCCGCAGGTGCAAATTTAATACATCCGCGAGCGGGATCCAAATGCCAATCAACATACTTTCAGATTCAGGGCTGAGGCTGCTACGAAGTTTCCACACCCGCCTGTGCCGCCGTCTCCCCGCCTTCGCTGGGTTGCCCCACCAGTTCCAAGAGCACCCTCCTCAGGTCTTTTTTCTCCTTGCCGCCCGAGAGACGCCGGCACAGGCGGGAGCTCATCTGGTGAAAATACTGGCGTTCCCCGCCCAGTAGGACCGCCGCGGCAGCCCCCTTGATACCGGCAACGGCAAGCTCGCACAGGTGGCGCTCCTGCGGGAACAATGGAGGCAGCACGGAAGCCAATATCATCCCGAATCCCGGACATAGATGTTCGGCAAGCGGCTCCAGCGTTGCCAGCTCGGCCGTTGTAAGTTTCTTTTTGTCCTGGACTTTCCGGTATAGGTTTTCCAGGTTCTTTCGGCAAGATTGCTCATCTTCCTTCTGTTGCACCTTCATCTGTCGCAAGCGATCGGAAACATTCCGATACTGTTCCTGCGTCTGCTCCAGTTCCCCGTGCAACGCGCTCAATTCCTCTTCCTGCCGGGCATGCTGTTCGCATAGTTCCTCAAGACGCTTCTGTTGTTCCTGTTCCAGCTCACCGCGAAGTTCTGCCAACTCCTTCTCACGCTGGGCGCGCAATTCATGTAAATCCCGTTGGCTCTTTTCTTGCTCATGCGTGATATCCTGAATCCTGTTCCGGTAGACCCGGCGTTTTATCAGAAAAACCAATGCCACAACAGGAAGGAATAACAAACAGGCTGTGAGCCAGAAACGGTTATTGAAGCTTCGCTCGCGCAGTTCCGCCTTCTCTTTCAGTTCACGCTGGTAATTGTACTGGCGGTTCATCTTCAGGATGCGCTCTTCCTCCTTCTGTTTCTCCAGACTGTCCGTATTCTCCATATACTTGTCGCAATAATACTGGGCGGAATCCATCCTGCCCAGTTTCCGATATTCGTGATACAGGCGTTTGTAAGCATCCTGAACGGTTGTCAGCCTGCTTCCTCCGGTGGCCCGTCGCAGATAGTACAGGGATGAGTCCGGGAGGTTTACATACTGGTAGTAGATGCCGAAGGTCAGGTCCGCAACCCCTGTCGGGTCCTTTCTTTTGTTACTCAAGAAATAATCTTTTCTCAGTTGGAGGCGGGCTGTATCATTCTCGGAAATAAAAAAGGCTATCTGCTGGTTTATGGGAAACCTGTGCTCCTCCAGTGTCTTCGTGTCTTTTTGCAGATGTTCAAAAATGAGATCATAAAAATAAATACAACTGTCCCTGTTTAGTGTCTCATAGATGCATCCCAAATCGTTCCATACCGCATATTTATTCGGACAACGGTTCAGGTCTATCTTACGCAGCCATTCTGCCTCCTCTTCGTGATTGTCGCTGTCCGAACAGATGTAGGAGATCTGCATGATGATGGCATTATAGATGTCATAACTGAAACCCTGCTGTGTCGTGTCTGCCGCCTCGAAAGCTTTGTGGTACCACTCCAGCGCACGGGAGTTGTCATTGCAGTCGCGATAGTAGGCTCCCATATAATAATAGGCCGTCATGCGGTCGTTGGAAGTGCCCCGGCGGTCGTAGTAATCCTTGATGATGCGGATGACGCTGTCCGAGGCAAGCGGTTCATAGTTCTTGTCGTGCGCACGGATTTTCAGCAACTCGTATTTCATGCGCACAGCCTCGCTGTAACCGGCGGCACTGTCTTCCAGTTCCTCCAAAAGCCGGATGGACAATTGCGGGTCGCGAGAGAGCATTGCCTCCACCGTGTTGAACGTGGCAGGATATTCAGGTTCTTCTTGATGGCAACCGAAGAGGAACAGAAGTGTAACAAAAGTAATGACAATGCGCAAAACCTTCATAGGCAAACAGAAATTTATAAGTAACAGCAAAATTACGAAAATTTCGCTAAAAACTCAGAAAACAGCTACAAATCAGCGAAAAAAACAGGCGTAGTTTACAAAGCGTTTACAAATCGTTTACAAAATGCGACAAATGTGGACAAAGTTTTTACAAAGTATTTACAATATTTTACGCCGGTTTATTTTGAATCTTCTATATTTGCCGCATTCTTAAAGCCTAACAGACATGAAGAACGTTTTAATCTTTTTATTTATTCTGATACTGGCTCCGCTCTCTGCCAACGCACAGTTTCCGGATAATGAGAATGACATCCGTTGGTCATTATATAAGAATGGACCGGTTAAAGATAAAAGAGGCCGGTCCGGAGTATATCTTCCGACAGCTTTCATATCGGATGCCGGACTGACTTTCCAGTCATGTATCAGCATGAGCCTGCCCTACGCTATCGTTGCGGAAGAGAAAAACACGATAGACGAAGACTTGCTGAATCTCAGAAAGGACGAGCCGATGGTTATATCTGTAGCAGACCTTGCGCCCGGAGAATATGAAATAAGGATCACCATAGATGATATTGTCTATGCAGGTACGTTCGATGTAAAATAACGTATATTTTTTCTATGTGTGCCGGACATATTTACCGTACACAGCAAAAAACGCAGTACCATATTGCAAACAATGAATCATGAACAACCGTACATTTCAAAATAAAACATCATATAAGCGAGAAGAAATATTGGAAAGGATCTCGCAATACGTTTTGTTTCATGGGGGAAGAATTGCTGAACCGGGTCTCTACCATGGAAGGACCGGTATTGCACTTTCCTTGCTTCTTTATAGTAAAAGGAAGCAGGATAAAATATTGGAGAAGTGCGGAGAAGAGCTACTGACCAGTGTGATTAACAATTTGAATTGCAATCATGCAATCAGTATGGAATTCGGATTTTCCGGTATAGGTTATGCTTTGGCCTTACTGTATGAACGTGGCATCCTTACGGGAGACTTGAATGAGAGCCTGGTGGAAGTAGATGCAGCAATAATGGAACTGAATCCCTTACGCATAAAGGACAAATCCATACGGACAGGAATTGGCGGAGTGTATGTATATATGCAAAAACGTATGGAATTAAGCGGTCCTACAGCCATATATCCCAATAGTTTTGTCCGGGATATGGAGCATAGCCTGCTGTATGGCAATATTCCCTATGCAGATTTCAGGTCATTCTCTCTTCTGTCTGACCTTGATTGTCCTGTGAATAAAGAATCTGACTATCTGAACCAACCCATAGATTTATGTGGAGGCTGCTCCTATCATTTATTCCGCGAAAGTTATGTGTAAACTCGTTGGTTGAATTAAGAATCTAAATATTTACAAATGAAAAAGTTGCACACA
>CAJUCT010000119.1 GCA_910585015.1 uncultured Acetatifactor sp. | reverse complement strand
ATAATCTGCAATTTTTGTATAATATCGGGAGATAATTTCCTGCGAATCTATAGCTACCGGGATGAGATTATTGCACTGGAGGGCTTCGGTGAAAAATCCTATGAAAACCTGATTGCTTCCATCAATGAAAGCCGCAGCACAACCTTTGTGCGTTTCGTTGTGGCAATGGATATTCCCCTGATCGGCAGGACTGCCAGCAGGATACTGGACAGACATTTCCACGGCAGCCTGCGGGAGTTAAGGCTGGCTGCGCTGGACCGTTTCGATTTTACCTGCCTTGAGGGGATTGGGGACACTATGAGCCGCAACCTCCATGAGTGGTTCCGCAATTCGGATCATCTCTTGTTATGGGGCAGCTTACAGAACGAATTACACTTTGATAATGGTTTGTATGCACAGACATCCGGAGAGGAGAACAATATGAACGAAACAACAAACAACAAATTTGCAGGATGCACCATCGTAGCGACAGGAAAGCTTGAGAACTTCACCCGTGACGGAATTAACGCCAAGATTATCAGCCTCGGCGCCACGCCCGGCAGCTCCGTTACCAAAAAGACGGATTACCTGATCTGCGGCGGGAAGGCTGGCAGCAAGCTGGCAAAGGCACAGCAGCTCGGCGTCAAAGTCCTGACTGAGCAGGAATTTTTGGATATGCTGTCGGCGTAGGAGGACATTATGGGGAAAAATGTTGACTGGATCATACACTATATCCTTGACGATCCCGGCCCTTATCCTTACCTGTGCAATGCCCATACACACGGAATGGAAAAATACCGGCACCCGGATTTCCAGATGGTGCTGGACCTTCCCCAAGAACATATCTGCTATCTTCTGAACGCAATGGGTATGCGGGTACAAGGCGGGGAGACCTTCCATGACGGCGATATGGTTTCCAGTATCTATGAGGACTGCAGCATAAGGCTGAAAAAGGTCCGTGAAGCTGGACGGGATGTTCTGCGACTCATTATTCCGGATGCGCACAACCGTTTTCCGGAAGATAATGGCTGTACGGAACCCTACAGGCATCAGGAACTGGGAATGTTTGAGAATTAGAAATACTCTGAAAAAAGCTGTCTGAAAATGGCAGCTTTTTTCAAGTATTCAGGCAGTCACCTGGTATTTATTCCATATACGGGTTCTGTTCGCCATCCGTAAAACAATTTCAAATCGCAACTGACAAAACAGCGGCGACATGCTATAATAAGAGAAAGAGAGGTACATTTATGCCAAACACAAGCAAAACCATCCAGCAGTTAAATCTGGAGGACGATTTCCTTTTCGCTAAGGTAATGAGTGATAAGGAGGTCTGCAGAAAAGTATTAGAAAAAATACTGGGGGTTTCCATACGGGAAGTTTCCGTACCTGCCACACAGAAAACCATCAATACGCTCTATGACGGAAAAGGTATCCGGCTCGATGTATATCTGAACGACAACGAGGGAACGGTATATAATGTGGAGATGGAACGAGGAAAGCACAGAAAGGCTACCCTGCCCAAGAGAGCGAGGTACTATCAGGGAAACATCGACCTTGACATCATTTCCGCAGGGGAAGATTACAGAAAACTGAAAAAATCCTTTGTCATTTTCATCTGCACCTTTGATCCTTTTGGGGATCGGCGCCATTTATACACCTTTGAAAACAAGTGCGTGGAAAACCCTTCCCTCACACTGGGAGATGAAACCACCAAGATTTTCCTGAACACCAAAGGCAATATGCACGATGTCGATCCGGAAATGCAGGAATTTCTCTCTTATGTGGAAAACACAACGGATGACTTTGCATCGCAGGCCAGAAGCCCGCTCATAAAAGAGATCCATAAAAAGGTTACTGAGGTAAAAGAAAGTAAGGAAATGGAGGTCGAGTATATGACTTTATTGCAGAGAGATAGGGAAAACATCGAATTAGGACGAGAAGAAGGGCGAGAAGAAGGACGCGAAAAAGGCAGTAACCAGATGGCTTCCTTAATCAAGATACTTCTTTCTGAAAACCGTACTGAAGAATTGAATCGTGCTTTAGAAGATCCGGATTTCAGGAACAGGCTTTTTGAGGAATATGACATTTTATAGCAGCAGACAACATATTATCAGGGGAGGTATGCACTTCCCCTGCTTTTGCATATTGGAGATGGAACATATGACTTTATTGCAGAGAGACCGGGAAAACATTGAATTAGGACATATAGAAGGCACTATTTCTGCCACTAAAATCCTCAAACTCTACAATAAGGGTATGGACAATGAGAGCATCGCATCATCCCTGCAGCTTGATTTAGAATATGTCAACTCTGTTATATCTGATTATGAAAATGATTGAGATATAAAAGATAGGCGCAATGACTTAGGACCGGTTCTCACTGGTCCTTTTTAACTATGATATATCTTCAGTTAAGAGCGTTTGCGGAAGGATTTGAACCTTCGGTGCGTTGCCGCACACCACCTTAGCGGGGTGGCACCATAAACCACTCGGACACGCAAACGAAAGTGGATGGGGCAGGACTCGAACCTGCGGTGTTTCTGTGTGACGGATTTACAGTCCGCTGCCCTCGCCGCTAGGCATACCCATCCATAATGTGACCAAGGGGAATCGAACCCCCGTAAGCAGATCCACAGTCTGCCGGACTGCCACTATCCTATGGCCACAGTAGCTCCTGCAGGACTTGAACCCGTCATTTCCGGCTTGAGAGGCCGGCGTCCTGACCTTTAGACTAAGGAGCCGTATGATGATCCCCACGGGACTTGAACCCTGCATTTCCGGCTTGAAAGGCCGGTGTCCTAACCTTTAGACTAGGGGACCGTATGGCAGGTATTTTCAGCCTGCTCTTTTGCTGCTATCTTTTCTATCTTCCATTCATGCGCTGATCTGTATCTGCGCCGCCGGATCTGTTATAACCAGAATATCATCCAGCCGCACCTGCAGAACCGCTGCCAGCACCACAAGATTATCTATGGTTGGCAAAGCTACTCCTCGCTGCCACTTGTAGATAGCCTGTGGCGTAGCAAAACCAAAGACATCCTGCAGATCCCTTACCGACAATCCCGCCTGCTTCCGCAGCCTTCCTATGTTCTGTCCTGTCCTGACCATATCTATAACCGGCAAATTCACCATGATCCTCACCTCCTGCTATTTGAAATAAATATCCAGGCGGTATATGCCCCATATGGGACTTGAACCCATGACGCCTCGATTAAAAGTCGAGTGCTCTCCCAACTGAGCTAATGGAGCATAAAAAATACCGCCTACCTCATTTAAGATAAGCGGTACATGAAAGCTATGATTTATTTCCGGCGGCCTCCTTAAAGACCTGCCCTCACATCACACAGTTTTTCGCCTTTTTCTTACCTTGCATGAGCGCATCTTAACCAGACTCTGTTCTTTTTCTTTACTGAACAGTGCCTCATAATGTTCGCTATGCAGATAATAAGCAACTGAAGCTGCTGCGAAATTAACTGTTGCCATGATCGTTTCCTTTCCGGACTTATCCGTCCCATTTGTTATTTACTGTAACTACTATATCACCGTTCAGCCCATTTGTCATTATACCGGTAATATAATTTCACAGATAATATCGGCTTCTTTCTATTCCGCCTTTACCTCCAGCCCATCCAGCTTCAGTCCCGGCAGTCCCACCAGATACCATTTCCTGTCCGATTTTGTTCCTATTCCAGTATTCTGTATTTGTTTCCGTACTTCACGTTGTACCCGTTTAGGATTGCGACCAGCTTCTTTTACATCAGTTTCCACAGCCGGACTAAATCGCAATCGATAGTAATTTTTCAAAACGAAATCATATATCTCATAGTCTTTTGGTTCTGCACCAAACGTAACCTTACATACAGATAACTTTCCGTCTGATACACATTCAAACACTCCCACCCAAAAAGGTTCCTCAAAAAATACTGTCAACTTTCCCGAAACTTTGCCCATGACAATTCCTCCTTAAAATGATTGTAATGAACAAAGAACGGACGACCCTAAGGAGGGAGGGCTACTTACACCAAAATGGTGCGACTGGACTACCTACCAGTTCTGCAAGACTGCCTTGCGTTGTGTTTTTATCTTTGCCTCTATATATTACCACATAACCGCTAATTTTTCCATAAAAATGTGGCAATCCGCTTGATACTGCGAACTGCCACATTACTATTTCTCTTATCTGCATTAACTTACATGGTGCTAGTGTAGTGACCTAATTATATTTAGTGAAATTAATTTCCATCTACCGTACCG
>CAJUCT010000118.1 GCA_910585015.1 uncultured Acetatifactor sp. | reverse complement strand
GGGATTTTGTGTTATAGTATTTATCCCATATATGCTTTGACGGATTATCAAATTTCCTATTTTCTTCATTTACCTTTGCGTAATGCTCATCAATGGCCTTGGTATATTTTTCATATTTGACAATGATAGATGGCATGGGAAATGTCGTTGCGCTGTCCTGCTGTGACAAGCTGCCGCTTTGAGATGCCTGCTCCGCATAGGCCGGAACATCCTGCTCCCTTTGGCGTGTTTTCACCACACTGTCAGCCATTGCAGGTGCTTTTACTTCCCCTGCCCTGTGCCGGGATGCAGCCGCCTGATTATTATATAAGACGGAATATTCCTTTGCCGCACCGCTTCCGATTCCACTAACACTCATTCTTAAATATCCTCCATTCTTTTCCGTTCCCCCTGCTTCCCAATTTCCCAATCTGCTGGAATGTCAGGGATGCCTGCCTTACCTTATCAAGCTGAGACATCTGGGCAATTTACATCCTAAAACTGTTCCAGCTTCTCCAAAAACGCCCTGTAAAACTCCCCTTCTTTGATACGGGCCTGCTGAACTTCTATACTCCTGGGCGAATATACCCTTGGATGCTCCAAATCGTACAGCGCCTGTTTCGCTGCCTGGATCGCAGATTCCACCGTGTTTCCAAGGATGTCAAAATTCTCCGTTTCACCCTTAAGCTGTTTATTAAGCCGCTGCACCATCATCTGCGATATGTGGCTCATCATTCCGTTGCCCCGGATTCCCATGCCATTCGCATTTACTTCTTTCGCCGCATCCATCCACGCATCCTTCACTTCCTGCGGGGCCCCCCGGCCAACCATCTCAAAGGCTTTTTCATCATGATCGGCTGCTCTGCCCTGGGCCGCCTTTTCCGCCACCGTTTCCATGAATCCTACAGTTCCGGGTTCCACACTTCTTTCCATCTTCCTTGCCGTGTATCCTGTCAGCGGATATCCCGCTGTCCCTATTCCGTTAATACCCATTTTTATAATCCTCCATTGCCGCTGTTTATAAAACCTTCCTGAACTGATATTTATACATATCGGAATACATATTGCCGGAGGACTGTGGCGTAAACCGGCCATCCAGTGCGCCCATATCCACCACAAAACCACTGTCCGCCACGGAAAATGCCCCGTTGCTGAACTGGAACTGTGAAGTGAAATCGGGAAGCCCCAAGTCGCCGCTTATCCTGATCTTCCCTATGATATCTACCAGCGCATCCTTCATCCGGTCTATCTTGGCATTGTTCTTTGTCTTGTTGATCAGATTAGCTGCCTTGTCCGGCAGACCTCCGATCTTCCCCTCGGGCGTCAGATAAAGATTTTCTAAGGAAATATCCTCACCCGTAACCCCCTTCAGGTAGCGCAGGACTTCCTGTATGTCCGTGGCATACCGGTATGTATTGGAGGACAGGCTTCCCACGCTGTCCGCAATCCCTATGTAATACTGGTACATCCGGTCACCGTACTTTTCATCTATCAGTTTCTGCACCTGTTCCCGGACGGCGCCATCCTCTATCCCGTCCACGGACACATCCCCGCTGCTCCCAATCCTTACGCGCATACCCTCTATGTCGTCACGGGAAATGCCCATCCCTTCCAAATCCTTAACGAAATCATCTGAAAAGCTGTTTTTCAGCTCCGCTTTATTCTGCGCCTTTTCCATGTCTTTCAGGTTGGCAAAAATCTTCACATACTCCAGTTCCGCATCGTTTAAGTCCTTCCCCTCAGCCATGTCCTGCAGCAGTTCATCCACGGTGCGCCCGCCCTTATACTTCTTTTCTTCCGGCAGGCTGTCAAACTGCTTCTGGTGGAGCTGCTCCAGTTCATTTATATAATTCCGTTCCGTCTCCCGCAAAACCGCATTATACTGATCAAGATATTCCCGCCAGTTTTCATCCTTCCGGCTGTATGCGTTGTGGAGATTCTCATATGCTTCCCTGACAGCGTCAGTCTTTTCATGCTCCTTATTTTCGGAAACATGGAAACTGATCTTGTAATAGTCATCCGGGGAAACTTCCTGCCCATTTCCGTTTTCTACCTTGATGCAATATTGATTGGTCTCAAGATCCCAATTAGGGACGGTCAGCTTTTTCCGGCCTTCTCCATCCCACTCCGCCTTCCCCACCTGGTTGCCGTATTTGTCATACAGGGTAAGGTCATAATCACAGCCCTGCGGCATATCGATGTAGACTTCGACACCGAAGTAATTCCGCTGAATGCTCATAAATGGGATGGAAAAATTATAGAAATCCACATCCTTGTCATCGCTGAGATTCCCTTTCAGGCTGCTGGTCTCGTCCTTGATCAGAAAATTCAAATCCAGGAATGTGCTGCCTTTGTCCTTATCGAAAACCTCATAAGTGGTATGCGGTCTGCGGTAAGTGTTATTACTGCTGAGTGTGCAGGTGTCCTCCCGCAGTTCCATGTTCCTTCGCAGTCTCCCGTCAAAAAATGCCTCTGTCTCTTTTACCGTCATCAAGAATATCGGCTTGTTTCTGAAAGCCGCTCCATATGCGGAACCTGCATCATTTACTGAATTAACTCCCATTTCAAATCCTCCATTGTCATCAATTATTTCAATGGCAGCCCCTCTGTCGTTCAGAGCCGCATCCGCTCCCTCGTAATAAGTCCGAGCGGTTCATTACCTCATACAGAAATGCAATAACTGCCACTGTCACAAAAATAAGCATAACTATGCCATAAACAAAAATACTTGTGTACCACGGTGCTAATTGCATAGCATATAAATCAGGGTGTTTTTTATAATCCCCAAATACATAGCTTCCCGGCTTCCTCGGACAGACGGTATCCATAACCTGCCCCTATGGACTTTGATGCCTGCATAATGGATTCTTTCTGCTTCACCACGCCCTCATAGGTTCCCGCCTGCTGTGTGCTTCCATTCACATTCATAGACATACTATCCTTCTCCTTGACTTAATATTTTTGTGCCAACCCTGGCCCGCATACAATCTGTCGTTTCATAAAATTCATCGGCAGATACGTCCGCATTTCAAACCACGATCGCACCAAATGACTATAAATTGCAAGAAATGCCCATACAGCTTATAACATCGCCACCGCCTCGTTCTACAGGCCAGTGCCTTCCGTGACCTGCACTTTTTCCACCACGGGGCTCCTTACGGAGAAGAGCAGCTCCTTTCTTACTCAAACTCGCCAATGATACTTCCTTTTTGAATGATATGCTTTTCAGCCTTTTTCAGAAAACTTCTTTTCATGGAATTAGCGCTTATGTTTATTTCGCAATCTAAGGAATAAATTGTAAAACGGTAGGTATGTTTTTTCCCTTTCGGCGGCTTCGGACCCGCATAACGGTGCAGGCCGTATCCTATCCCCTGGCGGGCATTCCCCAACATTGGCACAGCCTTGCCTGCAGGAATATTTTTCCTTATTCTGTCAGCGGCGGGAATATTCCAAATCAGCCAGTGCGTAAAATCTTTAATCGGGTGTGACAAATCTTCCAATGTAACAGCGAGGGTTTTCGCACCGGGCGATAGATTCCTAATTACAAATTCCGGCGATATGTCCTTCCCCCGCCCGGTATATTCAATAGGAAATTTGCTTCCGTTATCTATACCGATGCACTCGAATTCCAAAACAGTATAATTCATACTTT
This sequence comes from uncultured Acetatifactor sp., assembly GCA_910585015.1. Classification (GTDB taxonomy): domain Bacteria; phylum Bacillota; class Clostridia; order Lachnospirales; family Lachnospiraceae; genus Acetatifactor. The sequence continues at coordinate 639 of CAJUCT010000118.1, read as the reverse complement.
CCATCACTTATCCTTCCTTCCAAGTTCTGTTTTTAATGGCTGAATCAATGCCTTAACCATGTAGGAATTTTCGCTTATATCTGCAAATCAAGATTTGCACCCACCGAATTTGCATGATTGCCCTGCTTTTTGACAGCCTCTTTTTCTTCCTGTTCTCTTGCTGCTTCAATCACTTTCTGCATATCGTCATCATCAAGATAAATTTCTCCGTTTTCGGAATTTTCCAATTTCTCTAAAAGCATCTGTTCCACCTTTTCCATCGGCGTATTTTCCTTGACAGTGATAATGCCTGATTTTTCCTGCTCTCTGTCTGTCTTCTTCTCCTCTGTTTTGGTTTTATTTCCCTCTGACGATTCCTGTAATTCTTCCTGCTTTTCTGCCGCCTTTTCTTTTGTCTTTTCAAGCAGCTTTTCAGAATTTTTCTTCCTTTCTTCCCGAAGCTTATCACTCAGCTTTAACATACCATCATTTCTGGTTTGCATTCTGCAATGATATTTTCCGTTCTCATCAATATAACTGTGCTGGTACACTATAGTCCAGCCACTGGCTTTCGTTAAGCTTTCTGCCAATTTAGACATAGACTCAATAAATTGTACCCCTTGTCAAGGACATTTTGAATTTGTGTAGTACCCGATTTTT
>CAJUCT010000117.1 GCA_910585015.1 uncultured Acetatifactor sp. | reverse complement strand
GTAAAATTACCCGACAACAACTTTGTCAGTTTTTCTAAAGTTGGTGCGTATGGTGGCAGTACCCTTGACGAAGTGGGGGAAGCTGCCGGGGAGAGCGGAAAGACTGTGCAGAGGTATGTATGGCTTGCAAGGCTCTCGGACGAGCTGCTTGGCATGGTGGACACAAAGAAGATAGGGATAGCGCAGGGCGTTGACATTTCTTTCCTCTCAGAAGAACAGCAGCAGTATGTAACCGTTATTCTTCAGGAAACGGGCGCATCGGTTTCCAGCGCACAGGCGGCAAAGCTGAAGGAGTACGGAAAAAACGGGGAGCTGACACTGGCGATGGTCAGGCTGATACTGGCAGAGGAAAAGCCAAAAGAGAGAAAAGTAACGATCAAAGGAGATAAGATCAGCAGGTATTTTTCGGAAGACTATTCCAATGACGATATAGAGGGTATCATTATCCAGCTTTTGGAGGAATGGCAGAGTAAGCAGTAAAGGAGGCGGTAAGAATGAGCGGGCCATTGAGATTTGATTATTACTATGGCGTTGAAGCAGAGCAGTTTTCTTTTTACCGTGTTCCCCGCCTGCTGATAAAAGACGAGCGTTTCAAGGGGCTTAGCAGCGATGCTAAGCTCCTGTATGGATTGATGCTTGACCGGATGTCGCTTTCCATGAAAAACGGGTGGCTGGATGATGAAAACCGGGCGTATATCATATACACAATAGATAACATCAGGGAAGATTTAGGATGCAGCAAGGAAAAGGCGGTAAAGGTTCTTGCGGAGCTGGATGCAGCCAAAGGGATAGGGCTTGTTGAGAAAATACGCCGGGGGCTTGGCAAACCGGATATTATTTATGTGAAGAATTTTGTTATAGATGCGGGCAGAAAAGAGCCTTGTAACGCTGATGTTTCCACAGAAGTCGGGAAAACCGACTTCAAGAGGTCGGAAAAACCGACTTCAAGAAGTCAGAAAAGCCGACTTCAAGAAGTCGGAAAAACCGATTTCAGCAGGTCGGAAAAGCTGACTTCAAGAGGTCGGGAAAACCAACTTCAAGAAGTCGGGAAACCAGACCCTAATTATACTGACTATAACCAAATTGACCAGAACTATATTGATATGAGTTATCCCAATCCCATCAATCAATCCGTGGAGAATGTGGATAGCGCTGGAACACAGGGAAAATCTGATACGATTGATATGATGGATGAAACAGGCGCATATATGGCGCTGATCCGTAAAAATCTGGAATATGAACACCACATAAAGTATGGCCAGTATGGGGAAAAGGAGATGTACGAGGAAATCTATGAAACCGTCTGCGATGTGGTGTGTGTGAAACGCAGGACAATCCGCATCAACGGGGAGGATTACCCTTACGAGCTTGTGAAATCCCGCTTCCTGAAGCTGAACAGCGGCCATGTGGAATATGTCATGGGCTGTATGAAGGAAACCACAACAAAGATTACCAACATCAGGGCATACCTGATCACCGCCCTTTATAATGCGCCCTCAACCATGAGCCATTACTACCAGCAGGAGGTTCAGCACGATATGTATGGCGGCGGGTGGGCGGAAAAAGGAATCACTTAGCGGACTTCTGGACACAATGTCCAGAGGCGGCGAAAAAAACAGAGCAGTTTATTCTTTCGTCTGCTCTGTATCCGGTGTAAATTCAGCGATGTCATTCAGGGAAAAGCCCTCGCCTAAGATATTCAGTATCATGTTCAGTGTGTGGGTGGTGACGGACTGGTTATTTTTCAGCCGCTGGATCTGTGACCGGCTGACACCGTGGCGGGTATAAAGGCTGTACTGGCTGATCCCATTTTCCTTTAAAGTTTGAAAAAGTTTGTCGAATTTAATCATAATTTGCGATATTTCCCTCCATTCCTTGCTTGAATATGTTCTATTATGCTCCTATAATGGAGATGGTTATAGTTACCAAAAATGGAGATTAAAGGATAAAGGAGTACAACAGGATGGGTAAAAATGAACTACGGAAAAGATATGAGGAACTGGATGGAATGGGAAAAGCATTGCTGCTGGAAAAACTGGCTTTCTGTAAATTTGCAGACCGTTATGATTTTGAAAATTATTTCAGGGCAGGGGAATTAAAGGACAGTGAACTGCTCTGCCTTGCCGGTTTCCTCTATCATCATGAATGTTTCCTGATGCTGATGGATATTATGAACCAATATAAAGAAAGGTTTATCTTCGCTGACACTTCCCTTTTGCGGGGGTTTGAGCCGGATGAAACCCTTTTGGAGAGGATGGCAAGGCTTGACATTCTGCCAGGGGCGTAGAAAATATGTGTAAGGAGATGAAGGGCTTATGGATAAAAAGGCATACATTACAGAGGAAGAACGGAAAAAATGCCGGAGAGTGGCGGATGCTTTTGCGGAGCTGGAAGATGTGGACGTTGTGGTGGTTGATGCCGGCAGATATGGCTTTGTAAAGCTGCAATATTACACGCCGCCAACAGGCTTTGAAAATGATTTTACTTTCACGGACAGCAGGGCGCTGTTTGAAGATTTGTGGGAGGAATGGCTGCATACACAGCTCATTATGCTTGCGAGGGAAATGAAGATAGAGGATATTGATTATGATGATATTTTCAGGCAGTTACCGGGAGAAAAGCAGAATGAGCTTATGGGCAGGAAGCAGCATTTCGCAGAAGCGGCGGGAATAGAAATAAAATGAGCCTGCCAGAGCGTGGCGGGTGGCGTTTTCAGCCTTGTTGGAAATGTGATTATCTTTTCAATCACATTTCCGGCAAGGTTTCCAGGGGTACGGGGGTGGAAGACCCCATATGCATTAACTTAACCGAAACCCGCTTATAAAGCGGACTTACTGAGAATTTACCTGGATCTGGAATCTTTTTCATCAATCAAATTACAATGTTTTTGCAATATTTTGAACGGTTTGTGAAGCTGAAAGTCCTTGATTTATCGGTATTCCAGAAAAGTTAGTGCATATGGGTACTGCCACCCTTGCTGCCCTGGTGCTTCATCGCTTCGTACTTCATGGCATAAGCCTTTGCCTTCTCACTCGGTAAAATGTCCTCCCGCTGGATATTGGAATCCACCATGATGATCGTAGCTTCATCGTCCGTATAGTTCCTGACAATGACAGGCATCGTGTCAAGCCCTGCTTTTTCAGATCCCCGTTTCCTACGGTGTCCGGCTATGATCTCATAGCCGCCTCCCTCCCTCGGCCTTACAATTCCGGGAACAAGCACACCATACTTGCCGATACTCTCCGTGGTTTCCTCCATCTTTTCATCATCAAGGACACGGAACGGGTGTCCTCTGAATGTATGTAAATCCGCCAGCTTCGCATGGATAATCTGCTCCCCCGACGTGTTTTCTGCGCCGCCAAATAAATCATCAAAGCTGTTCAGCCTGACTTTTGATGCGCTCCCTGCCTTACTGCCCATTGCCAAGCACCTCCTTCGTCAAGGACTGGTACGCCCCGGCAACCTTGCCTTTCGGGTCATGCTCATAAATACTGACACCCTCTGCGGACGTCTCCGCCGCCCTCACCGACATCGGTATGCTGTTCTCGAATATCCGCACCCTGCTTCCGTAGGTTTCGATAAGCAGCGCCGTAATATCCCTTGCATAATTGGTGCGGTTATCTACCATCGTCAGCAGAATGCCTTCAATCTCCAGTTTCGGGTTAATCTGCCGCTTTACCTTGCCTATGGTCTTGATAAGCTGTTCCAAGCCTTTCACGGGCAGGTATGCCGCCTGAACCGGAATGAGTATGCTGTCGGCACAGGCAAAGGCATTTATGGTAATCATCCCCAAAGAGGGCATACAGTCGATTAAAATGTAATCGTACCCGTCCTTTAACCTCTCCACATAGGAGCGCAGCATAATCTCCCGGCTCATCACATTCACAAGGGAAACCTCCAGACCGGACAGCTCAATGTTCCCCGGCATCAGGTCAATGCCTTCCTCATGCTTCAAGATACCGTAATCCGGCTCCATTTCTTCATCGTTGATAACCTTTTCCAATACGTTCGCAAGGGTGACATCCAGCTTGTCCGGCTCCGTGAAGCCTAAACTTGCGGTCAGACTCCCCTGTGCGTCCGCATCTATTACCAGGACTCCTTTTCCCTGCTTTGCCAGCCCGATCCCTAAGCTGCTCGTTGTGGTGGTTTTTCCCACTCCGCCTTTCTGGTTTGCTATTGCTATCACTTTACACATGGTTTTATTCCTCCGTTTAGTTAGATTTTTCTTTGATGTTGGCTTTCTGCACTTCCACATAAGCCCGGTAATACCTGTTTGTACCCTTGTTCCGATACAGCTCGGAAACTTCCGTCACAGCCACTTTGGGCTGTCTTTGCAGGAGCTTCTCGAACCACTTAATATCATTCTTCGTTCCCATCAGTCGAATTTTCAGCACG
>CAJUCT010000116.1 GCA_910585015.1 uncultured Acetatifactor sp. | reverse complement strand
CTGCCAGATTATCTGGAGGAGAAGCCCTCTTTTGATAGGAAAGCATAAACAGGCAGTCATATCGGGATTTTATGGGCAGGAAATGAAGCCATGGCTGCATATCACCAATAAGGTGCAGAGGGTGTCTTGTATTAAAACGGCTGGCAGTGCTCTAATTCATCCTTTGACCATTTGACGGTTCTATGGGAAGCTGAAACCGGGCAGATACCGTATTGTAAAAACGGTTATGGATTTTAGGGGGAACAGGGGACTATACAGATTGAGGTGCTTCCTATGAAAATACATATCCAGCGCTTAATTGATTGGATAGTTGAATAAGTCAAATCAGTGTTTACAGAGATGTTTTATGTTGAACACAGAAAATGATTTAAGAGCGAGAGAGGCGTCTATTGGGAGATACCACTAGATGCCTTAGTTTATTTTTGACTTATTGTTTAAATAGTATTGGATTATTTTGTTTTCGCAACAGTTGTTTGATCTACTCGTAACCCCATAAGGACAGCCGGTTATGCACATTCCGCAATGCCAACGGCTGCAGAATCCTATCTTGTTAATTCTTAAGTTTCTTTTTTGGTATTGCATTTTCACCCACAGAATGTTAATATAAATATATACCTACAAAATGTTAAGATAAAAGGAGGACAATATGGCACAGCAGATTTCTGAATCCGAACTGGTGTTAATGAAAATCATTTGGAAGAATGGAGGGGCGGCTTTATACTCTCTCATCATGGAGGAACTGGAAAAAGACAAAAATGAATGGAAGAACAACACTGTACTTACCTTGCTTTCCCGGCTGGTAGAAAAAAAGTTCTTGAAAATCAGAAAAATAGGCAGGCGGAATGAATATGTGGCTACGGTAACAGAAGCAGAATATCAGACCATGCAGACTCACAGCTTTCTTGACAAAGTCTACGGGGGGAACGTGAAAAATTTAGTATCAACACTATTGCGGCAGGATATCCTTTCAGCAGATGAATTGAAAGAGATAGAAATTTTTTGGAGAAAAGAAAATGAATGAATTTATGAAAACATTATTGTCACTGTCTGTTTCCGGTACATTGTTGTTGCTTCTCATTTTGGGATTGAAACAGTTGTATAAAGAAAAATTTTACAGGCGTTGGCAGTATTATGTATGGATCATTGTTGCATTACGTTTTCTGCTTCCTTTTACTCCCAATACTTCGATTGTCGGGGAGCTGTTTGAAAAGGTTGGGACAACAACGATAACGGATGAAATTCCAGAAAGTTCCAATGCCCATGTTTCCATAAATGAGGATAACGGTGGAATTGAACCAATACAGACAAAAAGGGATATAACAGCAGCCTCTGCCATGCGTAAGCCGTTTAACGTATATGTCTATTTGTTTTTTGTCTGGTCCGCATTGTCACTGGTTTTATTTGTTCGTAAGATAACGATTTATCAAGGGTTTATCCAATACATCAAAGTGGGCAATACAGAGGTATCGGATATTAAAATCTTAAATCTGTTGTCTGAATGTGAAGAAAAACTGAATATCAAAACAAGAGTGGAATTGTCCTGCAATCCGCTGATAGATTCCCCTATGCTGGTCGGTTTTTTTCATCCAAGAATTGTTTTGCCTGCCCACAGATTGGAAGATAAGGAGTTATCTTATATCTTTGTGCATGAGTTGATCCACTACAAGCAGAAAGATATGTTTTACAAATGGCTTATACAGATTGTCGTCTGCATCCATTGGTTCAACCCTTTTGTATATCTGCTGGAAAAGGAAGTGAACAGATTCTGCGAATTATCATGTGATGAAAAAGTCATATCCGTACTTGACGACAAGGCAAGGCGCGAGTATGGGGACACTTTGATAGCTTTTTTTAAAACGAATAATTCATACAAAAATTCTCTGGCTTCTGTTACTTTGACAGAGGGAGCAGAACAATTAAAAGAAAGGTTAGGTGCTATTATGAATTTCAAGAAAAAAACAAAGTTAATTGTAACAGTTTCTTTTATGACAGCGGTTTTGTTGTCTATTGGAGGTTTTGCTATAGGGGCGTATGCAGCCCAACCAATTATGGGAGAAAATAGAGCAGATTCATTCAAGCATACCGTTATACAGGAAAATGGGGTATTTTACATTTTATGTAATGGGGCAGATGAAAGCGATAAACCAAGCGGCGGCACAACGGACGGCAGTATTAAATTTGTTTTGGTACGGAAAGAGAGCTATACTTCAATTTCAGGATTCAACAGTTTAGAAACACTCGTTGAAGATGTCAAAAGCCAATGTGATTTTATGCAGGAGCGGGGAACAATCACAGAAGAAGAAAAAGATTTAGTGATAGAAACTGCGGCTGCAATAACGAGTATGCCGCAAAATAATGATATGGGTGCGGATAAGGGTATGTATTCTGTTTTGACCTATAAAACAACGATTGATGAGGCTCCAGAAGATATACAGTCATGGATAAAGGAATGTGAATCTGCTGCAAGTGATGTTTTTGTGAAAGAATATGATGGGCGCTATTGGATTTATACAAATGTTAACGGTACTGATAATGATTATAGTTTTAAATTGTCAAGTGAAAGTGCTGGTACATGTGTGATAGAAATAATTCCTATTGAATCTGAATCAGGTAATGGATATGTGTTGCTTTCGGCTCCAGCAAAATATAATTATTTGTCTGTAAAGAGTGGAGAATATACCACTGTAATAAGTAAGTAATAAAAGCAGTTATAGGGTGGCTGCATACATGCGTAGCCGTCTTTTGCATAATAAATGTAACCATTAACCACGCGGCGCCTCATGCAGGAGAAAAGGGAAATTTTTATGACCTGCACAGAAGCATATAAAGAGCATATCATGAATATTTTCAGCGATTTCTGCAAAGTTTTATAACGGACAGACCATATATACCTTCATTGGCTGGGATGACGACTTTATATACCTGTATTTCGGAGAGAAAACCTGTAAGTTGGGAAAAACCAGAGATTTTTACGGTTTTGCATATATAATAAAAAGGTAACATGTTGTTATGACTATTTGGGGTATTGGACACAGAAATGCCCCATGAAAAGAAAGGGGAGTTTTACAGAAGGGCCGTACTATGGCCTGGTGAGAAGAAGTCACACAGGAGGAAGGAAGATATCTTCCTGTTTAGTTTAAGGGGAATCTGCCCCGGAAGCGGGGTGTAAGTATCTGTATTTTTCAGCTGAAACTTATATCATTACTTAAGAACAGGCATGGAAACAGCCTTCCCATGCGGCATTACAGAAAAAGCCAGCGGAACAGACATAAATCTGGGCGGCTGGCTTTTTTGCTTTTTCTGACATACTACGTTTGCTCGTCACGGATACTTTCGGACTGTTCTTTTAGCATGGCATTCTGATCAGCATCTGTAAGTACAGCTGCAGCAGCCACGAGAGCGGACAGGCTCTTTTCATCGCACAACGGGAGCAGCCGCAGCAGCTTCTGGTATGTAGAGCCGGTCCTGTCGGCTCCGTCCTGGAAGATACAGTCGTCCGCGGATATGTCGAGCGTTCTGCAGATATGGTAAAACCCTTCAATGCTTGGGGAGCAGCGGCCGCGTTCCAGATCCTTCTGGAAGGACACGGAATGGTCAAGCAGCTCCGCACACTCAGCCTGTGTGAGCTTCCGTTTCTGCCTTGCTTTTTTTAAGGCAGCGCTGAACACACGGGCATCACTGATTGATAAAGACATACAAATCACCTCCTGATAGTAGCGTATTGCCATACCTAATAAAAGTAAAAATGGCATGGACACCCTAAAAGATAGCGCAATAGACTACCTGGCGCCCAGACATCTGGTGAACAAAAAAAACATGGTTCATCAGGGTTTTGTTTGGGTGCCTTTTTGCGGCCATGGGAGAGGACGCATGGCGGACATTGGGGAATGGTCATAAGCCGGACAGCGGCGGGGGAATTTCGTTAAAAAAATCATATGCTTCCATGGGGTAAGACCGCGCCTATATGGTAGTGCAGTACACTATTATTTCGCGGAAAGTGGAAAGGGTTGGATAAAGGGCATCTATCTGTACATTTGTGCGGATAAATGCCCTTTCGTTTTTGCGACTAAAGCCTGCATAAGTCATTTTACTAGAGGGCCTCCGGTCCCACGGTTCACAGGGAAACGTGGAAAAAGACTGGAGGCGAAAGGATGAAAGAAAAACATAACGATTCTGTGCAGAACCGCTTCACGGCATACCTGATGGCGGCTGTGGGTAACACGCGCAAGAAATACTGGGAGCGGAAATGCCGACTGCAGGGCAGGGAGGCTGCCAGAGAGGATCTTCTGGAGCGTAACTATACGGACTTTGAGGAGCAGTACCGCGCTTACATAGGGGAGCATACGGATTTTATCTTCCGGGACTGGCAGAGGTACGGTGAGCAGCTGGACCTTCTGGAGAGCGACCGGCTGGCAAAGGCCATTATAAATTGTACCCCTTGTCAAGGACATTTTGAATTTGTGTAGTACCCGATTTTTG
>CAJUCT010000115.1 GCA_910585015.1 uncultured Acetatifactor sp. | reverse complement strand
AAGGCTGCTCTTTCTTTCTGCCCTGAATATGATACTTCACTTAAGAATTATAGCATACCTGGCCAAAAAAGAAAACCCATTTATTGGAAAAACATGGTAAATCCGCGCTTTAGCGCCTTCTAATTGCGCAGGATGTTAAAGGCAGTTGCCAAGTTCTCGGCATTGTCCCACAAATACCCCTTCCACATTCTTATTTTCTTCTGTTATTTTCCGCTTCCATTTGCTATAATAAAAATCAGGATGCAACTTCATTTCGGGAGGAGATTGATATGAACGAAAATCTACAGCAAGCATGTGATAAATACATGGATTACATCTTGGAACAGCTTAACGCCCTGCTGTCCATCCACAGTCCCACCGGCTACACCAGGCAGGTGGGGGAATATCTGATGGAGGAATATACCCGTCTGGGATATGCCCCCAAACGCACCAGAAAGGGCGGAGTTATGGTGGATTTGGGTGGCAGCGGCAACGCGGTAATGGTGATGGCCCATGTGGACACACTGGGGGCCATGGTGGCGGAGGTCAAGGACAATGGCCGCCTGCGCCTGACACCCCTGGGAGGGCTCAACGCCAACAATGTAGAGACGGAAAACTGCGTTGTCCGCACCCTGGACGGTCGCTGCTATGAGGGTACCATCCAGCTGATGGACGCCTCCCTCCACGTCAATGACAAATACCAGGAGACTGACCGCAGCTTTGACACCATCGAACTTCTGCTGGATGAACCGGTCTGTTCCAAAGAGAATGTGCTGGCTTTGGGGATTACCAACGGAAGTTATGTGTGCTTAAGTCCCCGGACCCGAATCACCGATTCAGGCTATATCAAGAGCCGTTTTTTGGACGATAAGCTCAGTACCGCTATTCTGCTGGGCTATGCCCGCTGCGTGAAGGAGGAACAGATCCCGCTGCCCCGGAAGGTCTACCAGCATATCACTGTGTTTGAGGAGGTGGGCCATGGCGCCTGCGGCTCCGTTCCGGAAGATGTGGAAGAAGTGCTGTCCGTGGACATGGGCTGTGTGGGCAGCGGACTGGAATGCACCGAACGTCAGGTATCCATCTGCGCCAAGGACAGCCACGGCCCCTACCACTATGAGGTACTACAGGCGCTGGTACAGGCCGCAAAAGACAATGACATCGACTTTGCCACGGATGTTTATCCCCATTACGGTTCCGACGCGGATGCCGCCCTGGACGCCGGCGCGGATGCCCGTCACGGGCTCATCGGACCAGGGGTCTATGCCTCCCACGGCTACGAACGCTCCCACAAAGACGGCGTGGGCAATACCTTTGCGCTGTTAAAAGCCTACCTGGGTTAAATCCCGGGCAGGCTTTCCTGTTATCCTATAAGTTTCCTATCCCTTCTGAAAATGCTCCTCCAGCCATCTCGCCACCCCGTCGCTGTCATTGCTGCCAATCACAGCCGTGGCTCTGTTTTTCAGGCCGGCCACCGCATTCTCCACCGCATAGGCTTCGTCCGCTATTTCAAACATGTCCCTATCGTTTTCCCCATCTCCAAATACCACCAGCCGGTCACAGCCCAGCAGATTTTTCAGCTGCGTTATGGCGTGGGCTTTGGACGCTTCCGGCGGCATGATCTCCAGCCACTGCTTTTTGGTATATATTTCTGTCTGAAATACACAGTGATACTTTTCTCTGTATTTTTCATATAGGGGTTTCAGCTTTTCTCTCTCATCTATACATGTCAGATAGAATATTTCCCCCTGGAGCAGACCGTCCTCATCCGCCACAGGATGCGTTCGTCTGTCCCCCGCTCTGCTTTCTAAAAACGCATCCATGCCCGATGTGCATCGGGCGGGTATATAGGAAAATTTCTCCTCTCCATCCAGAAACGCGTAGACAATGGGATATACATCGTTTGCGAACAGATCCGTCAAAACTTCCCCTATCTCCCCGCCGAAAAAATTCTTGCGCATAGGGGAACCGTCTCCGCCGTCCACCAGGGCGGCGCCGTTGTAGACCACCAGCGGAATGTCCGTCCGCAGCCCTGCCGTGACTTTGCAGGCCGTCAGGTAGGATCTGGCGGTGGCATAGGAGAACAACATGCCCTTTTCTATGAGCCCATTGATGGTTCGATTGGTGTACTCTGAAATTTTGGCATTGCTTTGCAGCAGGGTTCCGTCCAGGTCGGATACGTATAGAGTTTTCATTGGGGGCACAATCTCCTCTGGGATAATTCTATGTATTCTTTCGAATTGTCGATTCCGATATATCTGCGATTCAGTCTTTTGGCGGCCACCCCGGTAGTGGAACTTCCGCAGAACGGATCCATCACCAGGTCGCCCTCCCGGGTGGAGGCCAGGATTATTCGTTCCAGTAAATACACTGGCTTTTGGGTTGGATGTTTTCCCTCTGTTTTTTCACTGGGCTTTGTCAACGGACCTGTCCACACATCCTTCATCTGCTTACCGCCATTTTCGGCCCTCATGGCCTCATAGTTGAAAAAATGCTTTGCATTCTTATCCGCCTTTTTCGCCCACAGCACAGTCTCCGTACTGTGGGTAAAACATCTGCAGGCAAGATTGGGGGGCGGATTGGTTTTCTGCCAGGTAATGTTATTTATGATTTTGAAGCCCTCCTGCTCCAGCGCCATTCCAATGCTGTAAATATTGTGGAGCGTACCGCTTATCCAGATACTTCCATTGGGCTTGAGGGCCGCCCTGCACAGCTTAATCCATCGCCGATTAAAAGCATGCTTTTCCTGAAGCGTATCGGCCTTATCCCACTCTCCCTTATTGACCGACACCATCTTCCCCGCCTGACAGGTAATCCCGTCATTGCTTAAGAAGTAAGGCGGATCCGCAAATATCATATCCACGGATTCTTTCTTAATCTTCTTCAAAGCCTCAAATGTGTCTGACAGCACAAGCATTTCCTTTTCCGTTTCATATACAGGCTCAATTGTTTTAGGAAACAGCTTCTCCATCCCCGCGTCACACCTCGTAATTTGTTATAATGACTTCCTTTCCGACTCTCTTGGAAGCATCGCTGTTAATGCTTCGTTTCACATCCACCGCTTCAATCTTAAACCCTTCGTAAAGTTCATGGACCAACGGCACATTGTGGTTGCTAAGCATCACCTTTGCGCCCAATGCGTCCAATCGCTTATAGAGCTTGGACAGCCTCACATGATCCTCATAGGAAAAACCGTCTTTTGTGTAATCGGTGAAGTTGGCGGTTGCGCTCACCGGAATATAGGGGGAGTCAAAATATACAAAATCTCCCTCTTTTACCGGTTCGCAAACTTCCTCAAAGTCCTGGCAAAGAATCTGAACCTTTTTGTTTTCCAGATAGTAACCAATACTCATAAGGTTTGCTTCGTCAATCGACTTCCCTGTTTGCTTGTTGTTGTAAGGAACATTGAAAAGCCCTTTGTTGTTCACCCGGTAAAGTCCGTTAAAGCAATGCTTGTTTATCCATATCATCAATCCGGCGCATTCCGCATCCAACTCATGGGCCTCGATCTTTTTATTATATCTCTCCCTGATTTTCAGATAGTAATCCTTATCGCACACAGCTTCGTCCAACGCATTGACAGCCCGGATCACCGCTCTTGGATCTGCCTTTAACTGCACAAACGCATTGATTAACTGTTCATTCACATCGCCGATTACCGCGGATTCAGGACGCTCGTTCAAGAGCAGGGCCCCGCCTCCGATAAAGGGCTCGTAATATGTCCCGCAGCTGTTTGGAACTCTGTCATGCAATTTTTCGATCAGCTGTTTCTTCCCACCAGCCCATTTTACAAATGGCCCCATTTTCCTAAATGCCATCTTACAATTCATCCTCTCCGTATGATTTTGCCAAAGTATAACCTTTTTTTCAGAAATCTATACCCAAAAAATCCAAGGGGATGACATTAAAAAATAATGGCATCCCATCTGCTCTATGTATTCAAGTGTACTGCAAAATAATTAAAATCCTCTCTCCTGGCATAATGCGGCGATTTCTCTCCAGCCCATTTTTTTCATAAATACAACCGCGTCATCCACATCTCTTTGGGCATATAGTATCTCATAAGCGGCAAGGCGCTTGATTTTTCTTCCCAGTCTTGTGTAGGGGTAATTTTCCTCAGCTGTCATAGCCATGTAGAATGTGGTAAACAGTTTATCAACAAACAATGCGTCGGTGCCATATCCAGCGGCTATTCGCGTGATGGCTTCCAAAACCGCTGCGTCAATGTCTTTTTTGGTGACATCATAAATAGCCACAAAATCGCGGTACACCCTATCCGTGCCATATTTATCCGCCAATGCCTTGAATTCACTAAAATAGTCTCTATCAAGAGGCGGTTTCCGTACTCCGGCCGGATTGGTCATATATACACACCAATTATCAATTTTTCCCCTGTCATATTCCAAAAAGGATCCGTCTGCAAATTCTTTTACTCTTCTTCCCATTAGCTGCCTCCTTTTACGAAGAATATTTTTCACTCAAACTTCCCATAAGGATTTCCGATGGAAATCCTTATAAATACTGTAAAATT
>CAJUCT010000114.1 GCA_910585015.1 uncultured Acetatifactor sp. | reverse complement strand
TTGTGGAGATAAAGCGGCCGGACGGCGGCAGCGAGTTCTACCGCTATGACTACGCAGGCAACATCACCGGCGCCGTGGACGGGGAAGGCAATACCACCCAGTATGAGTATGGGGCCAACGGGCAGCTGCTGCGCATGACAGACCCCCTGGGGAATGCGGAGGAATACCATTATGACTCCGGTAACCGGCTAAGCCGCATGACAGACCGCAACGGCACAGAGACTACCTACACCTACAACTTATACGGCAGCCTGACAGGGCGCAGGGCCCAGAACCCCGAAGTTCCAGGGACAAAACTTTCCGAGGCATACGAGTACACCCCGGAGGGCCTGTTAAAGTCGGCCATCTCCAGCGGCAGCGCGCCGGGCGCCCCAAACGTGTACACCATGGGCATGCGCTACAGCTACGAGTACGACGCCATGGGACGCCTTACAAAGAAGTCAGCCAGCGGCCGAACCCTGCTTTCCTTTGCCTATGACCTGAACGGGAACCTGATCCGGCAGGAGGACGTTACAGGGAAAGTGACGGAGTACAGCTATAATGAGCTTGACATTCTGGAAAGTGTAAATGATAATGGTAATATACTGGCTAAATACACTTATTATCCCGACGGAGCCATCAGGAGCCTGCAGAGCGGCAGCCTCTACACGGAGTACGCCTATGACGCGGATAAAAACCTGGCCAGCCTAAAAACCCTGCTTGGAGACGAGGTACTGGTGGACAACCACTATACCTACGACCACAATGGGAACCGGACAGAGAAACAGCAGTCAGGCGGAAACACCCGCTACACCTACGACAGCCTGAACCAGCTGACAAGAGTGGAATACCCCGGTTATACCGAGGAGCTCTACTACGACAGAGCCGGGAACCGCCGCCGCAGGGTATCGGCAGGAGTGGAGGAGAGCTATAAGTACGACCCTGCGAACCACCTGACCGAATACACGAAAGGGGGAGTGAAAACCACATTTACCTACGACAATGCGGGGAACCTCACAGCGGATGACAGGGCCCGCTACACCTACGACCTGTTCAACAGGACAGAGAAGGTGGAGACCTTCGACGGCCATGTGCAGGTAAACCGCTATGACGCGGAGGGCCTGCGCCATGAGATGGAGGAGGATGGAAAACTGGTACAGTTCATCTTCCGTGGGCAGGAAGTGGTAATGGAGGAGAACGGAGATAACAAGATACGCCATATCCGGGGCTATGAACTCATCGCCTCCGACGCGGAGAGCGCAAGAACCTACTACCACTATGCTTCAGACGAGATGGGGAGTATTACCCATGTGGTAACGGGGGAGGATAAGGAAGGTCGAGAGCAGAACCAGGAAACAGCCTCAACAGGCGCTATTACTGGAAAAATCCTGAACCGCTATGAATATGACGCATGGGGGAACCTGACGCTCTGTGAGGAGGCGGTGGAGAACCGCTTCAAGTTCAATGGCCAGCAGTACGACTCCATCAGCCAACAGTACTACCTGAGAGCCAGGTACTATAACCCTGTGATAGCGCGTTTTACCCAGGAGGACACTTACCGGGGAGCGGGACTGAACCTGTATGTTTACTGCTGGAATAATCCTGTATATTATGTGGATCCCAGCGGACACCAGCCAAAGTGTGTGAAGGATGCCGCACAACGTTATATGGAAGATGGAATGTCCAAAGAAGATGCATATCGATTAGCGTATGCGGAGTATAACGATAGAAAGCTTGCAGATACGAGTAATCTTACGCCGCAGGAAATACAACGTTTGCAGGACAGGCAATCACGTATGCAAGCACAATTGGAACCCGGACAAAGTGGAAATAGTTCTGTATGGGGAATCATGTATCAAGCAGAATGCGCTACACATCTAGATTATGATGGCGTTCGAACTGAGGCCGGAATTGGAGATATTTCACAGCTAAGAGTATTGACAATCTATGAGCAAAATGGGAGTAGGTATATGGATGTTAATCCAACAGCGAGGGACGAGAGTAGAAAGACATCCGATAGGATACCTGCACCAGAAGGTCAAAGAGGGTTAACAGCTGTGAATAATACTGTTGAGAGAGCTCATGCAGAGATTGGTTCTATGTATCAGGCATATGACAAGCAAAATTTTGGCGGAAATGCTACATTAACTGTATTTGGAGAGCCTATATGTAGATATTGTAGAATTGACATCAAAAAAATGTCATTAAATTTAGGATTGAGTAGCTTGTATGTGGATGAGCGTGCGACTAATAACCATTATTCATTTAATACATCAACCAATCCTTATGCTTTTTATAATTTAAGAAATCATGGGCA
Organism: uncultured Acetatifactor sp.; assembly: GCA_910585015.1. Taxonomy (GTDB): domain Bacteria; phylum Bacillota; class Clostridia; order Lachnospirales; family Lachnospiraceae; genus Acetatifactor. The sequence continues at coordinate 2,301 of CAJUCT010000114.1, read as the reverse complement.
GAGATGGATACCATTACCTCAAGAAAATGAATGAAAACCCTAATCCCCCAGCTATGCAGGGGAGAATAGAGTAAGCGGAAGCGGAGAGGACATCATAAAAAAGCCTCCTATGATACAATGAGTAAGGTGTTGCAAGCCAAACTCAAAGAATAGGAGGCGTCCATATGGACAAGAAAAGTTTATCACATACTGCATGGAAATGCCAGTACCATATAGTTTTCATCCCCAAATACAGAAAGAAGCGATTGTATGGTCAGGTACGCGCCGATGTGCGAGAAATTATCCGAACGCTGTGCGGGTATAAAGGAGTGGAAATAATTGACGGAGCGGTATGCCCAGATCATGTACATCTTTGTGTAAGTATACCACCAAAGATGAGTATCTCGACTTTCATGGGGGATTTAAAGTGGAAGAGTACGCTGATGATATATGACAGGTACCCGAACTTGCAAAGTAAGTGGAACAAAGCATTCTGGGCAAGAGGGTATTATGTCGCAACAATAGGCAATGTGACAGAAGAAGCGATCAAGAAGTATATAAGAGAGCAGAGGGAAGAGTTAAGGAAAGAAGATAGTGAAGGAGCCGCTTTTTAGCGGTAGCCAGTAACAGAGCTTGCAACACCCGCCTTTCAGGCGAGCAAGCAGCAAAGGCCCCTTGGGGGGCCAAGGCAAACCACCACTTGAAGTGGTGGTTGGTGACTTGATATCCATCACTATAGGTTTCGTTTTATGAGGTAAGAGATTTCGTCAAACCCTTAAAATCAGTGACTACAGGGGCTTGGCAGAATAGGAAGGTGTAAACATGAATAAGAAATATACATACAATGAGAAAGATAACAGTATAGAGGTTATCTATAGTCCGTCTTGGGGGGAAAAGTATAATACAGCAATACAGGACTTTTGCAACGACTATGGTATAGATATGGAAAAATTTGATTTGCCGGTTACTATAGGAAGCGAAGTAAAAAGTTGTAGTGGTCTATTTATGGGCTGCAAGAATTTTAATCAAAAGGTAGTAATACCAGAAGGAGTAAAATCCTGTTTCGAGATGTTTTTGGATTGCCATAAGTTTAACCAGCCTATCGCGATACCCAACAGTGTTAATGTGGTATATGCAATGTTTCGGTCTTGTTTGTCTTTTAATCAAGCAGTGACAATACCGGAAAAGGTTACAATTACTTCAGCTATGTTTATGGATTGTGAAGTCTTTAATCAATCAATTATTATTCCTGACAATACAGTATCATGTATTGCTATGTTTAAAAATTGTAAGGCATTCAATCAAAAAGTAATCTTACCGTCAGGAATTATTGAAAGTCAAAGTATGTTTGAGGGTTGTATAAGCTATAATCAACCGATTATAATTGGAGAGAATGTACAAAATTATAATATGATGTTCTACGGATGTAAGTCGCTAAACCAACAAATTGAATTAAAAAGCTCCAGTAGATGTGATGAGGCCATGTTTAAAGATTGCGTGGCATTGAATCCGGAAAACGTAAATCTGTACTGTAAAAAAATAGTAAAGACAAGTTTAGAAAAAAAAATACAAAGACTATGGGGGATAGAAGATGTAGAAGAGATAGAAGAATACAGGGATAAAATCAATATAGTAAGAGTTAAAGCAGAGAGTAAGCTAAAAATTGAAAAAGTTCATTGTGTTCTTACAGATAATAAACAGTATGATTTTACTTATGAAGAACTCAAAAAAATGACACTGGAAGAAATACATAAGAAGCTGGAGACAATTTATAGAGAAAATAAACTTATTAGCTTGGAAATTAGTGAAAAATCAGATATGTCTATGAAAACGCTATGTGTCTATTTTGATAAATCCCTATTTTGTATAGGAGCTGTGGATGAATGGGATGGCATAGACTACTATTATGATTCGGGAGAAGGAGAAGAATTAGTTGACATACAAGGTAACCTTTATCCAAAGCACATGGTATCTTCTGACTCTAACTTATTGTTTCTGATTATTGATGAATTTATAAAAAGTGGAAAACTTACAAGAAAGGTCAAATGGCGTAAGTAATTATATATGGTGTTAGTCTGAAAGTGGGTCAGTGGCCATAATTTTCAATCTGGACAACCAGTATTTATGCGGTTTGTAAATGGGCAATTTTAGTACCACTCCAATTACCGACTAACACTTTTTATATATAGCAATATCTTGGTGGAAACTTTTTTTCGCTGAATTTAAAGAAAGAAAGTATAATAAACCCGAATTATTCACGGCAGTATTGTTGCGCCCCATTTTTTCTGACCTATCATTACTCTGATTGCCTGTCACAGAATT
>CAJUCT010000113.1 GCA_910585015.1 uncultured Acetatifactor sp. | reverse complement strand
ATTTTTAAGAGCGTATAAACCACATCCTCCACCCGGCGTATTTCCCGCAGGGATTTCTGGCTGAATGCATGGATGGTTTCGCTGTCCATACCCTCCTGCGCCATAATCTCATCATACATCTTAAGCGCTGCCAGGGGCGTCTTTAACTGGTGGGAAACATCCGAGATCATATCCTGCAGAAATACGCGCGTCTGTTTTTCATGTTCTGCCTGGGCAGAAAGGATTGCGGCAAGCTCATTGATCCTGTGGAACAGGCTGTACCAGTCCCCGGTTTCCTCACTGTCAATCCTCTGTCCTGTATCGCCTGAAAGGAACCGGGTAATCACAATATCTGCCTTTGCTATCGCTTTGTTTTGTTTCCGGATATAGATCCAGACTGTCAGAAAAACAGCCAGAAAAATGCTAAAAAGCATACCTCCAAGCCAAGCGGCGGTATGCTTAAGATAAGCGTAGGCGGCAGGAATCAGCCTGGGATCCGCATTTTCATGGTATCCCGCTTCCTTAAGGGCCTGCCTCCCGGCCTCCAGGTCAGAGTCCGTTTTGTCTTTTGTAAATGCGGCTGCCACATTTGCGTCCGGGTGGTTGACCAGATACCCTGCCGTCCCATAATCATGCTCCACCATTGCTTTCTGGAAATCATTTGTCATATAGAATAAGAGGATGCCCAGTCCTGCCGCCGCAGCCAGGCAGATGGCAAGCAGCCAGCACAGCATCCTCCTTGTTTCTTTTCCCATTGTTTTCATGCCTTATTACTCTCCAGCCCATTTATAGCCAAACCCAATTTCCGTCAGAAGCTTTGTGGGGGAATTAGGGTCATCTTCAATCTTCCTCCGCAGTCTGCGTATATAGACGGAAAGGGTATTGTCATCCACATAGCTGCCGTTCCCATCCCAAAGGCGGTCTAAGATCAGTTCCCTTGGCAGAATGCGGCCTGGATTCTTCAAAAACAGGCAAAGCAGCTTATATTCCACCAATGTTAAAGGGATCTCCGTTTCCCCTTTCCAGCAGATCCGATCGGACAGGTCAATCCGGATCCCATTGGATTCCAGAATCGTATCACTCTTATGAAATTGCTGCCCCAAGCGGCGCAGCAATGCGTTGATCCTTGAAAGGACCTCCCCCAATTTAAAGGGTTTGGTAATGTAGTCATCCCCACCCATGTCCAGCCCCTTTACAATGCTGATCTCTTCATCCGAAGCTGTCAGGAATATGATCGGGACAGCAGAGGTTTTTCTTACTTCCTTACAGATATCAAAGCCTGTCCCGTCCGGCAGCGTGACGTCCAGCAGCAAAAGGTCATACTGGCCTGCCCCGAAGAATTGATATGCTTCCATTACGGTACGGGCATTATCTACCTGAAAACCATTTTTCTCAAGCGTGTATTTCAAGCCTTCAATCAGGCTTAAATCATCTTCTACATATAATATCTTTTTTTCATTCATTTTTTATCCATCACTCCGGATGCCTCCCACATATAAAAAGTAAAATCGCAATTTCCACAGCCAACAGAGCCAGCAGGATATACAGCAGTACAGGCCAGGCCGAGGCGCCTCCCGCAAGCAGCAGCATAACCACCGGAACCACATATTTCCGAGGATGATGCCACAAGTCGCTTTCAATCTTCCAGTTCCGAATAGGATAAAGCCATTCCAGAAGTACAGACAGCACCGCGCTCTGCAGGGCAAAGAAAACAGCCCCGGCAATCAAGGATACAGCGATACCGCCGTTTTGCATCTGCCAGCTTAAGAGGAATATCATGTCCGCCGCCATATTGCAAGAAAAGATAAACAGACAGTATGGGATGCAAAAACGTCGTTTCTGTCCGGGCAGGAAACGGACTGCCTGCTCCAGGTCACGGTCACAGGACAGCAGGATACAGATGGGCGTATTCAGGGATAAAATTGCAAACCCCACCGGGACAACGGACAGCCCGGCCATTTCTCTTAAAAAATACGGCATTACAATGGCTACGCACCACATCACAGCAGTATTGACCATATAATTCTTGTGGCAGCTCAGATACCGGAAAAAGTACCGCCACAGGGAAGCTTTCTTCCTCTGCCGGACAGCATGGCTTTTCTCGCTCTCCCCCTGATAAAAAGCATAGACTTCTGCCTTCCGTAAAATCAGAATAGCGACGAAACCATTCACAAACAGCAACAAGTCAAGCAAAAGCCCGCTTCCTAAAAACAGAATGGCGGACACTATGGCAGCGGCCCAGATGCCGCCCGCATACCAGTATTTTCTCAGGGAATAGACTACAGCAGCCATAAGAACCGCATGAAGCATACTGATGACCATTCCTATCATCTCTATGGGCTTCCATGCTGAAACAGCCAGCAGAACTGCCAGAAGCAGCCCTGTCTTTGTAAGGACCGTATAGGCTCCCAGCACTGCCACATAGGAAAAGACAAACTCTTGGGGTTGATGCGGAAGCATCAGCATATGCTTAAGTTCCACAGCGTTATCTCTGGAAGAAAGGGCCTGCCACATAACGCCTGCAGTAAAGGCGCTGATCATCAGGATCCGCACAGAGGCCGCGACCTGCACCTGAAAGCCCGCGATATACAGCCCCCAAAATATAATCACATCTATCAAAAGTGTCCGGGAGAGCCGTTCATATTTTGCCCCAAACAGTTTTTTGGCAAAGGCTTTACCTGTCATTTTCATCATGCAGCGCCTCCCGGATATCCGCGGCATTGATCTGCCCGCCTTCAAAAGTCTGCCGGATCTTACCATCCTCCAGGACAAAAACCCGGTCAGAGGTCAGCGTAATGCTCTCCAGGATATGGGAAGAAAACAGCACAGTCCCATACTCTTTATAGCCCAAAATCCGCTGGTACAGATATTCCGTGCTCTGGAAATCCAGACCGTTGACCGGCTCATCCAGGAGGAGCAGTCTGGGTTTCAGGGCAAAAGCCGTGATCAGAAACGCTTTTTTCCGGTTCCCGGTTGACAGCTCCCGTAACAGGGTATCTGTATATTCTTCAAAGTGAAAGCCCTGTACCAGCTCCGACACATCGGTCACCTCTTTCCCATAGGCGGCGCATACATAGGCCAGGTATTCCCGGAAAGTAAAATACGAAAAAGAATTGTCCTCGGCAAACACCGTATAGCGGCAGAGCTTAAAATCTTGCTTCCGGAAATCCACAGGAGCGCCACAAAAGCAGATACCATCTGAACGGAAGGTAGGGAGCAGGCCGGAAAGCACCTTCAGAAATGTGGTTTTCCCGGCTCCGTTCAGACCGATGAGACCTGCCACTTCATGCTCCGCCAGCGAAAAAGAAAAACCCGAAAGTATCCTTTTCTGTTCACTGTACCACGCACTTAAGTTTTGAACTGTCAGGAGCGTTTCTCCCATCTTACCTTCCCCCTTTGCCATCCTTCTCTTTTTTCCATGTCGCATATGCGGAGTACAGGAATACACCTGCCAATACCAGATAAAGCCCCATCATTGGGAAGTTGCCGGATACCCCGCATACAATGGCTGCAACCAGCCAGATCAATCCCAGACTTCCCCGAATATAAATATGACGCATTGTTTTTTACCTCCTTCAATTCCAAAATTACATTTTCAGCATTTATATCCCATTCATCCTGATGGGATATAAGCTTTACGCTTCCTCTTTTTAATCCTATCATTCTTCTCCCCAGGCAGCTTGCGGCTCTGCCGTATCCCTTGTACCAGTATGGCTATTCCGACAGGGCGATCCTGTAAATATCCGCCTGTTCTCCATCAATTTCAAAGCTGCGTTCATAGACGCCTCCATTTCGGATGATTGAATCATATATCCTTGTTACCCGAGATCGCACAGCAGATGTGCTCCCTATCAAGATTTTCGTGCGTCAGTTTTACAAGTTCCATTCTATTGCCTCCTTTGTCACACAATGGGAGTTTTGCGTTTCTTTTCTTGCAATAATAATCGCTATCACAAACGCAAAGGAAATGATCTGTGCAGCCATGATCCGGACAATTTGTAATTTGTCTGCGTAAATGGCTTTGTTTCGGAGAGCGTTTCGATAAACAGACCGCGAAAAACCCCTTCTCTTACGTAAATTTCTTTTCTATTTTCAAATCAGTTTTATAAAATGCCCAAAACAGGAACCCCAGTCCTATAAAAACTCCAACACATAAAATCTCATGAATTGAAACATGAAATAAATACATCGCTACGCTTAATAAAATCTCGGTTAGCCCCAAAGCTTTTCCGTAAGATATAAAAATATCGGGCGCAATACTTTGTGCATACTCCCAATGTTCCCTTGTTTTTCGTGAAGTTGGTGTGTTATATCCATTATTTGGATCCATGTCGGACGCAGGATGTTTCTTAAAGGTATATCCCACTGAAACCATTACAAATGGCATAATTAAATTTAGCACCAGTAAATAATACACTTTTCATACCTCCACAAGTATTTCTTATGTTGACTTCTTTTTTTCAAATCACCGATTGTCTTATCCGCTTTCAAAGCCTCCACTCCTCGTTCTATTCATCAACCTCAATCATCCGATTATATACACCCGAAGAATTTTCATCAATCATAATTGCGTCCACACATTTTTTATAAAAGCTGACGGCGGATTTTGTGGGCCATCCAATAATGGCATACGCATAGCCATAGGACCGAAAAAATTTCTGGCTGTCGCCTCATAACATGCAAAACTGAATAAATTTTCTTCTATGTCATGTGAATAGGGAATATTATATAGTTTAACCAGCATATCTGCCATATGATTACCTCCCAGGATATCGGTTGTAATTTGTGTTTCCCAGAAAACGGAGGTAATCAGTCAATCTTATGAAAA
>CAJUCT010000112.1 GCA_910585015.1 uncultured Acetatifactor sp. | reverse complement strand
CATTTTCATTACGTTTTGTGCCTGAGCGAAGCGAAAGGAATGGATATAAACATGACACAGTTAGGACAGCTTTATGAGAAAGAAAAAATTGAATATGCGAACCAGAAGGTAAGGGAAAAAGCCATAGAAATTGCAAAGTCTTTACTGGAAGATGGTACTGAAATCGTAAAAATTATGAAAGCTACCGGCCTTACGGAGGAGGAACTTCTCAGTCTTCAAAATGAATTATTAACGGTATAAAAAGTGTTTGCAATGATTTCGGACCGGTTCTCACCGGTCCTTTTTAACTATGATATATCTTCAGTTAAGAGCGTTTGCGGAAGGATTTGAACCTTCGGTGCGTTGCCGCACACCACTTTAGCAGAGTGGCACCATAGACCGCTCGGACACGCAAACGGAAAATGGATGGGGCTGAATCGAACCTGCGGTGTTTCTGTGTGACGGATTTACAGTCCGCTGCCCTCGCCTCTAGGCATACCCATCCAAAAGGCGACCAGAGGGAATCGAACCCCCATAAGCAGAGCCACACTCTGCCGGACTACCATTATCCTATAGCCACTGGTCATTCGGAACTGATTTTCCGAAAGCCATTCCACACCAAACGATACGGTTTCCATAAAGCCGCTTTTCGGATAGGTCCAGATTTCCCGCTTCCCGTACCAGGTCTTTTGGTAGACATACGGACGGCATACATGGTCGTACTCGATGATGATGGTGTTCGTCCCATGGGGCGAGACAAATTCCTCCCGGCTTGCCACAAACAAAGCGTTGCAGCAACTCAGAAGCAGGCAGATCACAAGGAGAAGTGACGCCAATCCAACTATGTATTTAAGTCGCTTACTCTTCATCTTCATCGTCCTCGTCATCCTCATTCTCAGTCAGGGCATTGATAAACGCCGTGATGGATTCCGCCAGCCAAGTTATGTGCTCCTCCGGGTCCTCGCCGTATTCAAACTCGTGATCGTAATAATAGACAGCGCCAAAGTCGGATTCTCTTACGCTGAAACAGAAGAGGTTCCCCCCGTCTTCATCGGCAAAGGGAATCAGCCACTCCGGAATGACACCGTCATCCTCCCTCAAAAGTCCCAGTGTCTTTTCGATAGACCGTCCTTTCCCGCGCCGCACAGGAATAAACCAGTCTACGATGTATTCTTCACCGTTTTTGTCCGTGAAAACAGGCTTTTTCGGGTAACCGCCATTATACATCCGATAGTGTTCCCGCACCTCCGCAGGGATTTTTACATGAAATTTCTGCTCAATGCGGTCTAAATCTTCTTCCTTCGCCGTTCCATTGGCGTATAAGAATGGATTGTCGTACATGGTTTTCAGCTCCTTTTCAGAGAAAATTCTATGATGAAATCTAATAGCTAATAGGAGATTTCATTATTAAAGTTTTATTATAAAGGGTAATTTCCAACTTTTTATCTACTTTTGAAAAAAACCAAACAATTTATACCGGAAATGTCAGCACAGTTCTAAACCCCTTCTGCGGTGCGCTCTCCATGGTCATGGTTCCCTTGTGAGCCTCTGCAATCTGCCGGACCAGCAGAACACCTAACCCATGCCGCAGGTTCAGCTTTTCATCCATACTCTCCAGGCGGCGGTGGTCTGTGGTCAGCTCCTTCAGCTTTTCAGCTGATACCCCCGCACCATCGTCTGTAACCTCGACCGTTATACCGGCTTCTCCACACAGAATCGAGACAGAAATCCGACAACCTTGTGGGTTATGAACGATGCTGTTTTGGATTAAATTACCCAGAGCACGTTTCAGCAGAGCCTCATCACCCAGGATGGGCAACGACTCGCTTTCCTGGTCAGCGCAGAACGCTATCCCATATCGCTCCTCCAAACCACCGTCCAGAAATTCACAGACAACCTGTCTGGCCAGTTCCACCAGACAGACTTTCTCCATCCGGAGGGGCTGCATGGAATATTCCAGCCTTGATGTGAGGTTCAAATCGGAAATCAAACTCCGCAGGCGCTCTCCCTGTTTTCGGATGCAGGCCGCCTGCTCACGGGCGGATGCCGGGAGGGTCCGGTCATCCTCCAGCTGTCCGGCAAAGCCCAACATGACTGACAGAGGCGTCCGCACATCATGGGAGACACCGCTGATCCATTCAGCCCGGGCAGTGTCCTTTTTGGCAATAAAAGCCCCTGCCTTGTTGAGCTGCCGGTTGATCTCCGCCAATTCCCCCTTCTCCGGGAGGCTGACCGGCTGGCCGGTGGAAACCGTTTCAATCCCCCGCAAAATGGGTGTGACTGCCTTTTCAATACGCCGGGTGTTCTTCCAGATCATCAGAATCACTACCATGATATTCGTCAGAAAAACGGCAGCCAGCCCGACAAACAGCTTTCTTACATAGCTCTCATTGACGGAAAAGTAATATTTCGCCTGGCTGCCTTTTTCACCGCCTACTACCAACAGCCCCTGGGGATGCTCCCGCACATAGACCGGATAATCTTCCAAATACCACCGGCTAAATTTTGCAACATCTGTTGTTGTGTACCGCCGTGGCAGCTCCTCCGGCAATCCTCTTTGAAAAATGACGGTTCCCGCATCATCCAGAATCATGGCCCAGGCATGATTTTCTTCCAGCAGCCCGGATAGTCCCTCAGCCGTTGTAAAATGGCCTTCCCCGTCCATTATGATGTTGTCACAGATTTCGTTTATAGAAAGGTCTGGCGTTTCCGAGGTCGAAGTCTGCCAGGCCCAGATCAGCATAGAGAAAAACAGGATAACATTGAGCAGCAGGAACAACACAATGATGCCTGCCATAGATAAAAAGTATTTCCGAAAGAAACGTTCCACAGGTTTCATTTCTCCAGCTCCTTTACTACCAGCTTATACCCCAGACCCTTCACAGTCAGGAGCGATACAGGTTTTGACGGGTTTTCCTCGATCTTCTCCCGCAGGTGCCGGATATGGGTCATCAGCGTTGTCTCATAGCCCTGCCAGATTTCTCCGCACAGCGTTTGACAGAGAACGCCGATGGTGACGATCCGGCCCGCATTCTCCGCCAGCTTTTCAAAAATGCTGTACTCCTTCGCGGTCAGCGGCGTCCGCTGTCCATCTCGGATAACCTCCGCCCGGTCTAAATCCACCGCGGCAGCGTTCAGCGTAACAACCCGCTCTTTTTCAGGATAGGCCCGTTTCAAAATCGCCTGAACCCGCAGCAGCAATTCCTTCGGGAGAAAAGGCTTGACCAGATAATCGTCCGCCCCCAGCTCGAACCCGGCAAAGCGGTCCTCGGCTTCCCCCTTCGCGGTGAGCATAAGAACGGGAACTTTGCTGACGGCCCGAATTTCCTGGAGCAGTTCAAACCCGTCCATATCCGGCATCATCACATCCAGAATGATGATGCCGGGTATTTTTTTCGCCATCACCGCCAGCGCCTCTTGCCCGGAGGCCGCTGTTGTAATCTGCGTATATCCGGCGCTCTCAAAAATGGAGCGGATCATTGTCCGCAAATCCTTTTCATCGTCTACGACAAGAATTTCTCTGTCCAGCATATAAGCCCCTCCCATCCAGCTCATTATAGCGCAGAAACTAAAAATTGTATATGCCGCCAGCGCAATCTCAAGGTTATCTCAAGGTTCCCTCAAGGATCGCTCAAGGATGGTGTTGTATATTGACCCCACAAAGGAGGTAACCGCTATGAGCGAAATCGTCGTCGAAACAAAACAGCTGACCAAACAGTACGGGACGCAAAAGAGCGTGGCGGAGCTGAACATCCATGTTCAAAGAGGCCGCATCTACGGTCTGCTGGGCCGAAACGGAGCCGGAAAAACCACCACCATGAAGATGCTGCTGGGCCTGACCCAGCCCACATCCGGGGAAGTGGCAATCTGGGGAAAGCCCCTGCCGGGCAACGAGAAGAAGCTGCTGCCCCGCATCGGCAGCCTCATCGAGTCCCCCGGTTTCTATCCCAATCTGACAGGAACAGAAAATCTGCGCATTTTCGCCGCCCTGCGGGGGCTGAAAAACCAGAACGCCATCCAAAGCGCCCTGGATCTGGTGGGCCTGCCCTACCGGGACAAAAAGCTCTTCTCCCAATACTCCCTGGGAATGAAACAGCGGCTGGCCATTGCCCTGGCGGTGATGCACGACCCGGAGCTGCTGATCCTGGACGAGCCCATCAACGGCCTGGACCCTATTGGCATCGCGGAGGTGCGCTCCTTTATCCGGGCGCTGTGCGATGAGCGGGGCAAGACCATCCTGATCTCCAGCCATATTCTCTCTGAGGTGGCGCTGCTGGCGGACGACATCGGTATCATCGACCACGGCGTACTTTTGGAGGAGGAGAGCTTTGCTGACCTGGAGGCCAAAAGCAGCAAATATGTTTGTTTCGCGGTTTCCGATACGGAACGGGCGGCGGAGATTTTGCGGGGCATTTTCCACGAAACCCAGTTCCGTGTGCAGGACGGCCATACCCTGCGGCTGGATGCCAACACGACCCCTGTGGCGAAAATCGTCTCCGCCTTTGTGCAGCACGGTCTGGAGGTATGGGAGGCCGCCACCGTGGAGGAGAGCCTGGAGGACTACTTCAAGCGGGTGACTGGGGGTGAAGGGATTGCTTAAACTGATCTCCTGCGAGCTGGCGAAGCTGAAGCGGAAAAAGTTCATTCCCTTTGTGATCCTTTCCGCGTTCCTGTTTCCTCCTCCACTGGCTATGATGATGCTTACCCCCCGCATGATGGAGCGATACGACACAAAAGCCGAACTCTTTGATGCCTTTTACCAGTTTGTCATAGGCTACGCGGTAGAGCTGCTTCTGCCCTGCGTCATCGGCGTCATCGCCGCCATGCTGTTCTTCATGGAGCGGGACAACGACACCTTCAAAAACCTGCGGACCATCCCGGTAACAAGTA
>CAJUCT010000111.1 GCA_910585015.1 uncultured Acetatifactor sp. | reverse complement strand
CTGGGCGTAATTCTTAGCTGATTATTTGAGTATACATTATACGACTTTTAGGTTAAAGCGTGTGCCAATCACGGACAATTCCTCGTTCAGCGCGGACAGTTCCTTCAAATGTGGATTGTAAGCATCGCCGCGCCCGGTTCCTGCCGGGAAAGGATGCGCTTCATTATATCGTCCGGTAAGCGCCCCCTGCTCCAAGACCATATAGGCGAAAAAGGTAATACCATTTTCCTTGCAATAGTCAAGGATGCCAGCCCGTTCCGAGGAACGATGCAGCAGACTGAAATGGTTCTGCACCGCAGAGATTTTTAATCCTTCTGCCGCAAGAATCTCATTTACCCGCTTTATCTCGGAGAGATTATGGTTGGAAACGCCAACCTTCTTAATCTGGCCGCTCTTAGCAAGGTGGATTAACTTCGGAGTCCAACGCTCCACATCCATAGGATTGTGAATCCAGTAAATATCCATGACATCTGTATGCAGGCGCTCCTTGCTCCCGTCCAGCATCTCCTGCATGGCCTCCGGGGAATCGCTGGCAATCTGCGGTGTAAACTTTGTGGAGATGATAACGTCCTCACGGTTACCATTTCTGATAAAATTGCCGAGAATACGCTCGGAGCTGCCTTCACCGTAGACAGCGGCAGTATCCCACAGGTTCAGGCCACATTCCATCGCTTTCTCAAAAACCGGCTGCAAATCAGCCTCCGCAAGATGATTTCCAAACACCTGATCTCCTCTGGCAGCGCCAGCGCCCCAAGACCAGGCTCCTAATGCGATTTTCGGTATTGTTGTATTCATTATATCGTCCTCCGTTCTTATTTTAGGTTTTCATTGAAGAATCGATTCAGCTTATCAAAGGGAATCTTCTCCATATCATCATATAAAGAAACATGATCGGCCTCTGGTATAATCAGCAGTTCTTTCGGTTCAGACGCAGCTTTGTACGCATCCTCCGAATAATAGCGGGAGTGTGCATTTTTCCCGGCCTTCAAGCGCCATACACGGTTCGGTTGTTTTCGTATCGCAGCCAGCATCGATTAAGTTTTGATAAATGCTTCCATACACATCGTTTGCCTCTGCCATCTCTCTTGCCTCCTTCCGGACTCATTATAAAACCGTCGCGGTTGAATATCAAATACATATAAAGAATAGTTTTGCATACTTGAAAGGTATGAGGATTTTTGATACAATAGGAGACATCAATCCAAAAGGAGGCCGCAAATTTGGATATTCGGGTATTACAATATTTTCTCGCCGTAGCGCGGGAAGAAAGTATTACGAAAGCTGCGGAAGCCCTGCAAATGACGCAGCCGCCGCTTTCCAGACAACTGAAAGATTTAGAAGCAGAAGTTGGAAAACAACTGCTCATCCGGGGAAGCAAAAAGGTCACATTAACCGAGGACGGGATGCTGCTGCGTAAACGAGCAGAAGAAATGATTGACCTTATGGAAAAAACAAAAGCGGAACTTAGCAGCTCTAACGAAAATATCAACGGAGAAATTTATATCGGTGGCGGCGAAACCGATGCGATTTCCTTTTTTGCACAGGCAGCCGCAACATTGCAGAAGGAACACCCACTGATCCATTACCACATTTACAGCGGCGATGCCGGTATCGTAACAGAAAAAATAGATAAAGGGCTGATTGATTTCGGTTTATTGGTCGGCCCCTTTGATGTGACAAAATACGATTACATGAGACTTCCTATGACCGACGCATGGGGCGTATTGATGCGAAAAGACAGCCCGCTGGCTGAAAAGGAATCTGTCTGCGCGGAGGATTTGTGGGACAAGCCTTTGATCTTATCCCATCAGGCATCCATCAGCAGTGAAATGATTTCGTGGCTGAAAAAAGACGTCAGCAAGCTCAATGTTGTTATGACTTATGACCTGATTTATAATGCTTCTCATTTTGTAAGGAAAGGACTCGGTTATGTGATTGCATTAGATAAACTCATCAATACCACCGGCGACAGCGAGCTTTGTTTCAGACCGTTATACCCGCGTATGGAAGCCGAATTGTGTATTGTCTGGAAAAAGTATCAAGTTTTTTCAAGGGCTTCCAACGAATTCTTGAGCCAGCTAAAGAGAGAGTGGGGAGCAGAACAATAATTTTTGTGTCCGGCAAGCAATGCATCTTGACGTAAAAGCTGCCCATACGCAGAAATTTCGTAATGTTTCCCTTTTCCTGACGTAAGTCATAAGTTTTGTAATATTACCTTATGGGCTACCGCCATTTCTCGGGGTGCGCTCTTTAACAAAATTAAGTTCTTTTCTATTATATCAAATAAAACACTTCCGTTTTATTCTGACGCAGCGTCTACCCTTATCTGTAACTTAATCGCATTTTCCTTTCCCAAGAAGCATCCACATCCAAAGAACCCAGTTCTTGATAATTTTACACCACAGAGCCTAACCAGCATTTAGCTGCTACACCATAGTTACGTCTGGCCTTATGCATCCAAACAAATTAATTTTTCAAATAAATCAAAATCTTGTCAAGTATGCTAAACAAAATATTGACATTTTTATATTTTGATTGTACAATATACTGAACAAGGAGGTAATACCTTATGACCCTTGGAAACATAGTTAAACAATATCGTGCCGATAACGATTTAAGCATGGACGAATTTGCAAGACGATGCTCTTTAAGCAAGGGGTACATCTCCATGATAGAAAATGGAATAAATCCCCGAAATAATAAACCTATTGCTCCAACACTTCCTTCTATTATGAAAATTGCGACTGCAATGAATACGGACCTTGAAGAACTTCTTAAAATAATGGATGGGAATCAAAAAGTTACGTTGACTCATCAGAGGAAACCTGAAAAGAAAAGGGGCGTTACCATCAATGTCCTCGGCCGTGTAGCCGCTGGCATCCCCATAGAGGCCATCGAGAACATCATTGACACAGAAGAAATCACTCAGGAAATGGCCCAGACTGGAACTTTCTTCGGTCTTCAGATTCATGGGGATAGCATGGAACCAAAAATGTCAGAGGGAGACGTGGTAATCGTCCGCCAGCAGGACGATGCTGAATCCGGAGAAATCGTTATTGTCACCGTGAACGGAACTGATGCCACCTGCAAACGTCTCCGTAAGTACCGGGACGGCATAGAACTCATATCCAGCAATCCTTCATACAAGCCTATCTTTTTCTCCAATGAGGAAATTATAAAAAAGCCTGTGAAGATACTAGGCCGAGTTATCGAATTGAGGGCTAAATTTTGACTGGTTAATCCGCTTCGGCGTTTTAATAAAAATCGAAAGAAAAGAGGAATTTATTATGGCAAGCGCAAAGAACAAAGTTATAGCAGGAGATTATGTTGGTAAACAAGTTTTAGGAGGCGGAATTGCCCAAGCCGGAATTTCACTAGGATTTGTCAAACAGTTATGATTAAGCAAAATGACCGTTGAAAGCTATGAGCTTATTACAGATGAACATCGTAAGTCTGCAAAATCTGGGATTGCCCGCGGCCTTGTTGGCGGGGCACTGTTAGGGCCTGTTGGGATGCTCGCCGGCGGAATGTCTGCAAAGTCAAAAGGTATTTATCAAATAGCCATTCAATTTAAAGACGGGAAACGCTCCTTATTGGAAGTAGACGATAAAATTTATAAAGCTATTATTCAGGCATGCTTTTAAAATCGGCATCTTTATTCGAGGTTTGGAACGCATGGTCTGGGATAACCGTACAGCAATACAAACAATTTTGATAAATTGCCGTCCGGCTCCCACCGGATCAGGAAAATGTACAAGGGCGAAACACATACTAATGAAAGCTATGCGAAAAAATTGGGTGATGGTGAGTTGATCTCCTTAAGCCCAGAATGTGATAACGTCCCACTCTCAGAAGATTCTAAGTGTAGGGGAAGAGTTGTCAGGGCATTATAAGTGTATCTACATCAAATAGATTTAAGTGAATGAGGAGGACATTACTCATGGAATTAGCCGGAAAAATTTATACAGAAGCGGATTATTACAGCCTCCCCGAAGATGTCCGAGCCGAACTGATTGATGGCCAGATTTACTATCAAGCTGCACCAAGCCGATTGCACCAAGACATACTGGGATCGCTCTATGCAGCGATCTATAATTACATCAAGTCAAAAGGGGGGGCATGTAAAGTTTACCCCGCTCCCTTTGCTGTCAAACTGTCAAAGGATAAGGATAACATCACGGAACCTGACATAAGCGTAATTTGCGATCCTGGCAAGCTTACTGACAAGGGATGCACTGGTGCTCCTGATTGGATTATTGAAATTGTCTCTCCTAGCAACCCTGGACATGACTACATGCGCAAGATGAATTTGTACATGCATGCGGGGGTGCGTGAGTACTGGATCGTAAACCCGATGAAGAACACCGTCACCGTTTATGATTTTGAGCATGAGACCGGCACAAACCAGTATGTCTTTGACGATACCATTCCTGTTTGCATCTATGAAGATCTCAGCATATGTATTTCCAGGTTGCTGCAGGAAAGCTAAAAAACATAACACTTGTTGCGACGTCACAACAGAATGTACCCTAAACTAGAAAAAACCGCCCGGTGTTACCAGCACCGAACGGCTTTAGATATACCCCGGAGGGATACCTATCCATACAATAATATTGTATCATCTCCGGGAGCAGCTTGCAAGCGAAAAATCGCTGGCTGTTATTTTTATACCCCAAAGGAGGATGATACCATGAAAATCAAAAAACGTGAATCCAAAAGTCGCAAACCATGGATTTTACTGAAAAATCTTTGAGTTTGCGGCTTCTTTTAATCAACTCCCCGAGTAGGGCTCGAACCTACAACAACTCGGTTAACAGCCGAGTGCTCTACCATTGAGCTATCGAGGATTATTTTTTATTGAGTTCTGAGATTCTCCCATACCCTCAAAACCGAACACTGAACTACCTTTCTTATCCTTTTGTCT
>CAJUCT010000110.1 GCA_910585015.1 uncultured Acetatifactor sp. | reverse complement strand
GCAGTTGTTAATTGGGCATGGTCAAGTACCCACCATCATGCCAGAAGCCTCAAATATATTTTCGACTTTTGTTTTCTCTTGCTTCAGTGTCCAAAGGATTACAATAAAAATGGACTGCCAACCTACAACTTCTACCGCTCTTCCAAAGAGCGGTATTTCATTTTTCTGAAATGTAATGATTATATGCTCCAGCTTCGAGCCGAGTTGACCCGAAGGTCGATAAGCTGAATATGACACTGACGTATTTGAATTACCAACCAAATATTCTTTTCCAGCTGGTAAAAATGATTAAAAAGGGAATATGGCTGTTACGATTTGGCCGTATAGAAGCCGTTTAGTTTCAAGCATTATCTGCGCTGTTTCCAAAGGCTTAGTACTTT
This sequence comes from uncultured Acetatifactor sp., assembly GCA_910585015.1. GTDB lineage: Bacteria > Bacillota > Clostridia > Lachnospirales > Lachnospiraceae > Acetatifactor. Next base: position 4,644 of record CAJUCT010000110.1, on the reverse strand, counting down.
TATACCTTTGCCTCTTGTTTTATGGAGTATTTCGTAACACTAAGGTATCAAAATTTAAACTAAGGTGGTATAACATATTTTCTAAATGGAAAAATATATCTTCATTTTGAGCATATTCCATGATATAATTATCCAAACAGATTATCGGAACGAGGAAAATGTATGGACGATTTAGCATTAAACTATCAAAGTGATTTTCATGCCATTCTGCAAATGATAGCAGATGCCCGCCGGAAAGCTGCCTATCAAGTGAATGCCACAATGATTGACCTTTATTGGGGAATTGGAGAATTTGTTTCCAACAAGGCCGTGCAGGATGGCTGGGGACGTTCTACCGTAAAGGCACTTTCTGAATACATTCTGACGCAGGAACCAGGGATTAGAGGCTATTCCCCACAGAATATCTGGCGCATGAAGCAGTTCTTTGAAACTTATTGTGACAAGCCAGAGTTAGGAACTCTGCTAAGAGAAAATACATGGTCAAATAATTTGCATATCATGTCAAAGACAAAATCGGATGCAGAGAGATTATTCTATTTGAAGCTGGCCTCTCGGGAAAAGTATAAAGCAAAAGAACTGGAACGGCAGATTGACAGCGGATATTATGAACGTTTAATGCTATCAGAAGGCAAGGCGCCTTCCGCCATATCCCAGGCTGCGCCTGCGAACATAATCAGGGACATGTATATGTTGGAGTTTTTAGATCTTCCCGAGCCTTATAGGGAATATGATTTGAAAAAGGCCATTTTGAAGAATATGAAAAAGTTTTTACTGGAAATTGGCAGGGATTTTATTTTTATGGGAGAAGAATATCATCTTCAAGTAGGAAAGAACGACTATTATACGGATTTAATCTTTTTTCATAGGGAACTACAATGTCTTGTTGCAATTGAGTTGAAAATTGATGATTTCAAACCGGAATACTTGGGAAAAATGCAGTTTTATCTTGAAGCGTTAGACCGGGATGTAAAGAAGCCCCACGAAAATCCCAGCGTTGGCATTATTCTTTGCAAGAGTAAGGACGAGGACGTTGTTGAATATGCCCTGAGCCGGAACATGAGTCCAACCATGATTTCCGAATATAGGACGAAACTAATCAGCAAGGAAATCTTACAAAAGAAACTTGAGGAATTAACGGAAATGGTGGATGAGGATAAAAACTCTCAATGACGTTGAGAGTTTTTCAAAAAATCAATTTATTATGTTAGTACAAAAATAGCAGGGGATTATAATGAGCCTCTGCTATTTTTATAACCTCAAGCTAATATAAGGAGCAAAGCGACGCTGACATTTCGGGCCAAGTTAGCCCGAAGCCGGGTCTGGGGGTGCTGTGCGCCGGTGGCGCACGTCCAGCGCCGACCGGAGCGGCAGCGGAGACCTCCGTTTCTCTGGCTTTTTTCAAGCCTTCAGCTGTCGCTTTCATAACTACGAGTTCCTTCTCGTTCATGGTGTTCAGCATTACATCAATAGACTTTCGGCAACTGTCCTCGCCCCTATGCCCTTCCGTGTAGAAAAACTGGTCTACGGAAATATCAAACATTGTGACAAGCTGGAAGAATAAATTAAAACTGGGGTGCTGCCCCTTATTTTCAATGCGCATAATCGTGCGATCAATCTTTCCGACTAATTCCGCAAGGCAGGCCTGCGTCCAGCCCCGTTCCTCTCGGGCCTGCTTGATAGCCAGCCCTAAAACGTGAAAATCAAATCGTCTTTCATCTTGGTTCATTCTCATATCACCCTATATCATTGTACATTTCGAGTTGACTTATGAAAATGTAATGGAATTTGATATTATGTAGTGTTTTATTTCTTATTCACATAGTTGCACTTTTATCTAAATCCGTATAAAATTATATAGAATAGTAGATTGGAGGATAAAAATGGCGATATGGAATCCTTGGCGTGGCTGTCATCGTTACAGTACAGGCTGCAAATTTTGCTACATACATAAGGGAGATTATAAAAAGGGGATTGACACAAACATTATTAAGCAAACCGAAAAATTTTATGACCCTATTGAAAAAAACAAAAATGGAACTTGCAAAATAAAATCGGGGCAAATGGTTTATGTATGTTTTTCATCAGACTTCTTGATAGAGGACGCAGATAAATGGCGTACTGAATGTTGGGAAATGATACGGGAACGCTCCGACTTACATTTTCTCTTTCTGACAAAAAGAATTGAAAGATTTTTGGATTGTGTTCCGCATGATTGGGAAAGTGGGTACGAAAATGTTACGGTTTGCTGTACGGTTGAAAATCAAGAAAATGCCGATTACCGATTAGACATTTTTTCCAGCCTTCCTATTAGGCATAAAAATATTATTTGCCAGCCATTGATTGAGAACGTCAATCTCTCTGCATATTTGCACGATATAGAATTAGTTGTTGTCGGCGGAGAATCTGATAAAAACGCAAGGCCGCTTGACTATGACTGGGTATTACAGATCCGGGAGCAATGTATTTTCCATAATGTACACTTTGAGTTTAGGCAATGCGGTACACACTTTATCAAAGATGATAAATTATATACATTAAAAGTCCGTGATTTATGCAATCAAGCAAAAAAAGCAAATATAAACTTCTGACACTCTCTTTTTTGTGCATGAAAAGAGAGGAAATAATCAATCCAAAGAAATATAATTGTCACTGGAAAGGAGTAAAAAAATGGAATGGATAGAAAAACTGAATAAAACAATTTCTTATATTGAGGAACACCTTGCAGAAGAAATAAGTTATGATGAACTTGCGCGCATAGCATGTTGCTCTACATACCACTTTCAAAGAATGTTTGCATATATGGCAGGTATTCCGCTTTCGGAATATATCCGTCGCAGGCGAATGTCTTTAGCCGCTATTGATCTGCAAAGCGGAACTGAAAAAATTATTGATATTGGTATGAAATATGGGTATTCTTCCCCGACTGCATTTAATAGGGCATTTCAAAATGTGCATGGCATAGCGCCATCAATGGCAAAGAAAGGAGGCGTTCCTATGAAGTCTTATCCCCCTGTCAGCTTTAAAATAACTGTAAAAGGAGTAGAGGAATTGAATTATCGCATTGAAGAAAAAGTAGCCTTTCGCATTGTGGGAGTATCTCATCCGCTGGATAAGGAAATAGAAAACAATTTCGCAGCCGTACCGCAAATGTGGCAAAATGCAGCTGTAAACGGCACATTAGAAAAAATTGCACCGCTTATGAATAATCAGCCTATGGGTGTCTTGGGTGTAAGCGTGTGCAATGACGAAGAGGACTGGCAATATTTTATAGCGGTATCTTCCTCCGCTGAAATCGACAATTCCTTAGATGAATATGTTGTTCCTGCTTGTACATGGGCTATTTTTAGCGGAACTGGTACAGGGATATCCATTCAAGAATTGGAACAACGCATCATAACAGAATGGCTTCCAACCTCTGGATTTGAATTTGCCAATACTCCTGATATAGAGGTTTATCTAAACCCTGACCCTAATAATATGCAATATGAAGTTTGGCTGCCAATCAGAAAAATATGAGGTTACAACATGATAGACAAAAATTATGATGAATTTTTAGAGACTACCGGTGCAAGCAGAAATCTTGTAGAAGATATAAATAATTTTCTTCTGGATAGCAACTGCAAACGTGAAATCAAAACAGCTAAAAGAGGTTTTACTGTTTCCTATCTTTTTCGGGATACAAAAAAGACATTAGCTACTTTCGTTTGCAGAAAAACGGGAATAAAGATTAGAATTTTCCCACAGCATCTTAATGAGTACATGGGGTTTTTAGATACGCTTCCGGCAAAGATGAAAAAAGAAATTGCAAAAGCGTCTGTCTGCAAACGCCTTGTGAATCCTAATGACTGCAATCCTAAATGTGTTATGGGATATGACTTCATTATGGATAAGGAACGCTATCAAAAATGTAGATATATGGCGTTCATGCCTTCTATAACCGAAGAAAGCACACCTTATATCAAAAGATTTTTACAAAATGAACTGTTGCAGTAAAATGATAAAACCGCCCAACGGAAAATAAAAAAAACCGTTGTTCGGCGGCAAAGTTTTCATGCGCCCGACAGAATAAAGATAGCCTAATGGCGGTTTTGAATAAAATCAAAGCCGCCGTTTTTCTTTGCGAAAAATCGAATATATGGAGGGTGTGTTAAAGTCACCCTTTTTCAAGGATATGGCGGTATCAAATGCTTAAAAGCATTGAGAGGTATCACTGTGTCCTTATTTATTATCCAACTATCTGAACCATTAAAAAAAGCCCGCCCCCTTGGAAGGGTAATTCCGGCAATCAATGTGAAATAATTCAATCCAAAAACGATAGTTATATTTCATGCGTCCGAATAGCGCCATGCTGTTTGGGCGCATTTCTGTTTCTATGGGACAGCCTCGGGCCAACTTGGCCCGAAGCCCGGCCCCGGTGCCGTTCCCCACCGCCTCCGTTCCGGTAACTCATTCACCAAACACCGAAACGGAGGTAAACATGGCTATCATCAATCTTCGGGATTTTTACCCGTATTATACAATGGATTCTTTCATCGAAGTGCCTGACGAGGTAGCGGAGGCAATGGCAGAGTTTGACCGCAAGGAGGCAGCCTACCGTCTGCGTACATACCGCCACAAGGCCTATTATTCCCTTGACCGGGAGGA
>CAJUCT010000109.1 GCA_910585015.1 uncultured Acetatifactor sp. | reverse complement strand
ACGGCGCAAATAGCGAGCAATATTTAGCCAAATATCAACGGTACTTAACACTAGTGGCAGAAGCAAAAGTACAACTCCCAATAATATAACTCCCTGCCCAAGACGTATCATCTGCGTGTCATTCAGCTTCATTGTCAAAAATCCGCTGAAAGCCCTGCCTATGGTAATTCCAATAAAAAACAGGCTTGCGAATCTTGCCGCAGTTTCTGTTGATACTCCCCATCGGATTACAAGATAACTGCTTGCCCATAACCCCGCAGTCTGTTCAAGGGCGCAATAACAAAAAAATGTTATCATCACCTCTTTTGCTCCCGGAATCCTTAAAATCTGACGTAAGGAAAGCGATTGAATTTTGGCTTTTTTGTCCACCTGTTCGGTGCTGCCTGCTCCCTGCTTTTTCCATAGCGGTAGGCTAAAAATCAATATGACAGTTAATATCATTTGAAGAATGGAAATATAGCGATAACCCATATTCCATCCCTGCCCGCTTGTCAATGCATACCCCATGATATGAGGGCTAAATGAAACACCAATACCCCACATACAATGCAGCCAGCTCATATGCCTGCTTGCGTAATGAAGCGCAACATAATTGTTCAAAGAAGCGTCTATACATCCTGCTCCAAGTCCGTAAGGTACAGCCCACAAACACAATTCGACATAAGAATGGCTGATTGAAAATCCAAACAGCGCAACGGCGGTCATTAACACACTGATTGCCGTAACCTTTCCGGTTCCAAGCATCTTGGTCATTCTGTCACCCTGCAGACTGGAAATGATCGTAGCAACAGCTATAATCATAGAAACTGCACCCACATAGGAAACAGGTACAGAAAATTCCTGATACATGACAGGCCATGCTGAACCTAACAAGGAATCCGGTAGTCCCAGACTGATAAATGCAAGATAAATTATAACTAACAGCAACTGAAACATTTTATCTCCCTCCTTCATTGCAGGATTGACTTTTTCCATGAAATATATTATCATCATAGCAAGAATGAACCCAAAAGCAAGTACGCACATTAAAGTGCGATACTTACCTATATGTTATATACTAATAAAAGGAGAGTGCAAATATGAGTGAACGCCTTATTTCAAACGAGTGTTTCAGAAGTACTGGATTCAGCTATACTTTATCCCTGATTAACGGGAAATATAAAATGACCATATTATACGTTTTGGCAGAGTTTGAGATAGTCCGGTTTAACGAAATAAAAAAATATATTGAGGAAATTTCCTACAAAACTTTAAGCGCCACGCTGAAAGAGCTGGAGGCCGACCAATTAGTTCACAGAAAGGAATATCCACAAATACCACCCAAAGTAGAATATAGCTTAACTGAACGCGGAAAATCGCTGATCCCGATACTCAACGCAATATGTGATTGGGGAGAAGCAAATGCCTTACAAACGAAACAGACTGAAACCGCTTGAGGTTTCAGTCTGTTTTTCCGTTGCATCAAGATTATTGCTACAACTCCCCTTACTCACCCATACGGATATTTTTCACTGTTTTCTGTTCAAAGGTAAGGTCTGTATAAACCCTTGTCCCGCCATTTCCAACAGGAGCCTGTGCAAGCAGCCCTACCTTTACGTTTTCACCAACAGGAAGATTAAAAAATCTCATCATGTAAAATTTCTTACCGTCAACGGAATAATGGAACGCAAAGGATTGACCGCACCTGCATATCTGCAGCCATACCTCATTTCCGTCAATGTTGCACCCATTCGCATCGTCCGATTCCCCGTTCCTTGCAATTACGCTGACAACGGCATGTGTGCCAAAATCGGTCATTTCAAAACATGATTTCGCCCAATTCCGCATATCCTGCATTACCATAATAGAAGCAGAGTCATATGTGTCTTTAAAATCATGGGATACTTTTACCCGCATCACGAAATCTCCGGCAATCTCTGTGTGGTAAAACGGAGCATTGCACAAAGATTCCGGCGTAATCCCCTCCTCGCTGACCGCACCGTTATTAAAGAAAAAGTCGCTTTGCGCCGGTGCAAACATTTCTATTCTGTTGTCTTCTGTTTTTATCTGTCCTTCATTAAGCCATTTGAATTCCATATAAATACCCCCTATCAGTCACGCCATTCTGCATCCGATTTCCACTGACATTCCGTAATCTGCATATTTGAAAATGTTGCCTTGTACGAACCTTCTGTCGGGCTGCCCGCATATATGCCATATGTAATTTTTTCTGCCCCTTCCCACATATGGAAAATCCGCATCTGTCTGAAATTTATGCCGTCCTCGCTGCATTCAATGCAATAGTCGCTATTTCTGCGCGAAAAACGATACCACATACTTCTAATGTCAGAGGATATATCTGTCGTGGCCCAGTCAGAATATCCATGATTCGTGACGACACTTCCCAACCGCTGCATTTTTTCATCTTCATACTCAATAGATGCCTTGAACCAGTTGTCGCTGTCTAAATACATAACCACACCGCACTGATCAAAACGACGGGTACTTTCAAACTCTGTTTTCACGATAAAGGAGAAAAACTTATCTGTCGTTTCAATCTGAAACACCGGGGCATTATCATTCTGGAAACCATAATAAGTGCGTGCCCACAAATCAGTTCCTCTTTCCGTAATAATTACAACCTTGTCTTCATCAACCTGCACCTGCTTGGGCTGGCGTGTCCATTTCGGACTGCATTTCAAAAAATCCATCTTTTTTTCCTCGCTTTCTTTTATTCCTGATAGGCAGCTATTTCAATGCCTATTTTTTCATTGCATATAACACAGCTCTCATATCGTCCAGACATGTTTCTGGGTTCATATAATGGTTCTAATCCTACCCCATCATATCTAACGTCAGTTCGTTTACATCATTCTTCTGTTTTACAGCAAATACAATGAAGATAAATCCATCTTTGCCTTTTTCAATAGATATTTTCCCCTCCATTACGAGAACTCTCTTTTCATTTTACCACAGAGAATAATTCCCATTAGTAACAGCGCTGGAAAAATAATACCTGCTAAAACCCCTATCTTCAGATTATCCCCCAATGCCCCTGATACCATACCGACCAACGTGGGACCTCCCGAACAGCCTATATCCCCGCCTAGCGCCAATAACGCAAACATAGCGGTTCCGCCTTTTGGCAAAGCTGCCGATGCCTTGCTGAAGGTTCCTGGCCACATAATTCCAACTGACAGCCCGCAGACAGCACAGGCAATCAGGCTAAGCAACGGAACCGGGAAAAGGGAGATTCCCAAATAAGACAGTATACATAGGAGGCTGCTGTAGACCATAAAGCGTTCCAAATGAATACGGTCCCCATATTTGCCATAAAACAATCTTGACGTCCCCATCAAAATCGCAAACGCCATCGGTCCAGCCAGATCACCTGCCGTCTTGGAAATCCCAAGTCCTTTTTCTGCAAAGGTAGAAGCCCATTGGCTGACTGCCTGCTCGCTCGCCCCTGCACATATCATCATTACCAGCAAAATCCAAAATATCTTCATCCGGAACAATTCCTTTAATCCCAGTCCGGACTCACCGTCCTCAATCAAGGTTGCAATGGGAACCCTGGTAAAAACAATAGCATTTCCAACCGGGATAAGCGCCCATATAATCGCCAATATCTTCCAGTTCTCTATACCAGCCACATAAAAAAACAAAGTTGATATGAATACCACCCCCGCATGTCCCCAGCAATAAAAAGAATGAAGCATGCTCATTGCCTTCTCCTTATTGTCGGAAGGACACGCCTCCACAACCGGACTGACGAGAACTTCCAGAAGTCCGCCGCCAATGGCGTAAATCATGACAGCAATTAAAATCCCCACAAAGGGAGTTGGTAAAACATCCGGCAAAACCGTAAGAAGAACCAAGCCTGCAGCCGATAAAACATGGGCTATCACCATTGATGCACGGTACCCTATCTTATCTATAAATCCGACTGAAAGAAGGTCAACTAACAGCTGTATACCAAAATTAAAAGTCACCAACAGCGTAATCTGGGAAAGCGGGACATGATAACTTTTTTGAAAAAACAAAAACAGCAACGGCGTAAAATTGTTAACTACAGCCTGCACGATATATCCTACAAAACAGGCTGTGATTGTTTTATTATATTGGTTTTTCATTTCAATACCTCCAAACAAATGATATTATATCTCACAATTCATGCCAAGTCATTGCACATAATCGCACACTTATGGTACAATATCACTAATCTGATTTTTATTTTATGAAGGAGGGACGCTCTATGGACTCTTATAAGATCACTACAGATGAAACATTGCGTGAAACCGTCCGTCATGGAGACAGCAGTTATCCTTTTGCATACTATCCTGAAAACATCTGGCAGTTTGACTTCCATCGGATTGACTGGCACTGGCACAGTGAACTAGAATTCCTGTTTGTCGAAAATGGCGCGGCACTCTGCCTGGCCGGAACAGACAGAATCGAACTGCATGAAGGCTTCGGCATATTTATCAACAGCAGTATTCTCCACCGTTTTGAAACACGGTGCAGCACATTCGTTCCTAACATTGTTTTTTCGCCAACCCTGTTAGCGCCTGAAACAAGCCTTATTTATGAAAAATATATCAGCCCCCTTATAATGTCATCTATCCCGTACCAGATTTTTGATCCGCATATACCGTGGCAGAATCACATCCTGCAATTACTGTCACAAATTTTTGCCCTTCAGGGACCGGGGCAAAATAATGAGTTATGCACCGTCCAGCTTCTTTTTCAAATATGGGACGTATTGTTAAGACATTTAAATCTGGATTCCAATTCAAAAAAACTTCAGCGTTTAGACCACAAACAGGCAAGGTTACAGACTATGATGCAGTACATCCATGATCACTATATGGAACAGATTACCCTTGAGATGATTGCAGCATCCGCATCCATCAGCAAGAGCGGCGCATTACATATTTTCCAGTCAGGTATCAACATTTCTCCAGTAGCGTATCTTATCCAGTACCGACTGGCACAAGCCGCCACGTTGCTTTATGCTACTCAAAAATCTGTTTTTTCCAGGCTCTTCAAGGGTGATGGTGGGTAAAAAATACCCACAACCCCAGTGTTTATGC
>CAJUCT010000108.1 GCA_910585015.1 uncultured Acetatifactor sp. | reverse complement strand
GCCATTTGTGGAGGAGTATGATAAACTGATTATCCTAAAGGCGTTTACCAAGCTTTACGGGATGCCGGGAATTCGCCTGGGATATGCCCTGACAGGGGATGAGGAGCTTCCCGGAAAAGTAAAGAAAGTGACGCAGCCCTGGAATATTTCTGTTCTGGCCCAGGAGGCAGGCCTTGCCGCTTTAAAAGAGGATGATTTTGTAAAGGAAAGCCTTTCTAATATAGAAAAGGAAAAGCGGCGGATGATTATCGCCCTGTCAAAAGCCGGATATGTGATTTATGAGTCGGCGGCAAATTTTATCTTTTTTGAGGGGGATTATCATCTGGCAGAAACCTGTTTGGAGCAGGGGATTTTCATTCGGGACTGCAGTTCTTTTGCAGGGCTTTCCAAAGGGTACTACCGGGTATGCATCCGTACCAGGTGGGAGAATGACAAACTGTTGAAAGTCCTGATAGAGGCAAAACATGAGACAGAAACAAAGAAAAAGACGGGGGAGAAGTGAGATGGCAAAGGCAGTGATGATACAGGGAACTATGTCGGGGGCAGGGAAAAGCCTTCTTGCCGCCGGGCTTTGCCGGGTATTTGCCCAGGACGGCTTTCGGGTAATGCCTTTTAAATCCCAGAATATGGCCTTAAATTCTTTTGTTACAGAGGAGGGCCTTGAGATGGGTCGTGCCCAGGTGATGCAGGCCTTGGCGGCGGGGGTAAAACCTACGGTCGCTATGAATCCCATTCTCTTAAAACCCACGGATGTCATGGGTTCCCAGGTGATTGTAAACGGGGAGATACTTGGGAATATGTCAGCCGCAGAGTATTTCGGATACAAAAGGAAGCTGATTCCACAGATTTTAAAAGCCTATGAAAAGCTACAGGAGCAGGCGGACATTATTGTGATTGAGGGGGCGGGAAGCCCGGCAGAAATCAATCTAAAAGAAAATGATATTGTAAATATGGGGCTGGCAGAACTTTTGGACGTGCCGGTGCTTCTTGCCGGGGATATAGACCGGGGCGGGGTGTTTGCCCAGCTTTACGGGACGGTGATGCTATTAGAGCCCTGGGAGAGACAGCGGATTTTCGGGCTGATTATCAACAAATTCCGGGGGGACAGGGGTATTTTGGAGCCTGGAATTGCTATGATAGAGGAAAAAGTAAACATTCCCGTGGTGGGGGTTGTCCCCTATGAGCCTTTGGATTTGGAGGAGGAGGACAGCATGAGCCAGCGGCTAAGTTCCTTTAAGGAAACCGGGGCGGTGGATATTGCAGTGGTGCGTCTCCCAAGAATTTCTAATTATACGGATTTTCTTGTGCTGGAGACCATAAGGGAAGTTTCTGTCCGGTATGTCACCCGGCCGGAGGAGTTAAAAAATGCGGATATGGTGATTCTTCCCGGCACGAAAAATACCATATCCGACATGGAATGGCTGAGGGAGCAGGGATTTGAAAAGGTAATTTTGCAGATGGCAGGGGAAGGGACGGTTATATTTGGCATCTGCGGCGGTTTCCAGATGCTGGGGGAAACCATAAAAGATCCCTTATGCGCAGAGGGAGGAGGAGAAATCCAGGGCCTTGGGCTTTTGCCCATGGATACGGTCTTTGGAAAGGAAAAGGTGCGCAGTCAGGTAAAGGGTGAGGTTCTTTCTATTGGAGGGGCATTAAAAAAAATGTCCTGCGCCCCTGTGACAGGGTATGAAATCCATATGGGGCATACCATGCTGCATCCCGGGGGTTCTCCTTTTGCCCTGGTGAAAGATATGAGTTCCGGGGAGGAAAAAGCGGATGGAGGATGCCGGGGAAATGTGTACGGCACCTATCTTCATGGGATTTTTGATGAGGGGGAGACGGCAAAAGAACTGATGTATGCCCTGGGGAAGGCAAAGGGGATAGAATGTTTACAGATTACGGAATTTGACTTTAAAAAGCATAGAGAGGAGCAGTATGATAAACTGGCGGAGATGGTGAGAGAAAACTGCGATTTGGAAAAGATTTATGGGAGGATGGGGATTCATGAAAGTCCAATTAGAAAAAATATCTCCCCAGGAGATTGAAAAGAGAAGTTTTGAAATTATCACGGAGGAATTGGGGGATTTCCCGCTAATTCCCGGGACGGAGGACATTGTAAAACGCTGCATCCACACCAGCGCAGATTTTGACTATGCCCAAAATCTGGTGTTTTCCCGGGATGCCGTGGAACACGCATGTAACGCCATAAAAAACGGGGCATGTATTGTCACAGATACCAATATGGGAAAGGCAGGTATTAATAAAAAAGTCTTCTCTCGTTATGGGGGAGAAATATTTTGTTTTATGGCGGATTGGGATGTGGAGGAAAGGGCAAAGGCCCTTGGCGTTACCAGGGCCGTGGCTTCCATGGATAAGGCGGCAGAGTTAAAACAGCCTTTAATTTTCGCAATCGGAAATGCCCCCACCGCATTGGGGCGGCTGTATGAGCTGATAAGAGAAGGAAGGTTAAAGCCGGAGTTGGTGATAGGAGTACCCGTAGGATTTGTGAATGTGGTGCAGGCAAAGGAACTGATTATGGAGACGGAGGTTCCCTATATCGTGGCAAGGGGACGAAAAGGGGGAAGCAATATAGCGGCCTGTATTTGCAATGCACTGTTGTATATGCTTGAATAAGCACCAAATTAATTGATTTTTGTTTGGGAAAAAGCTTTTATTTTTACCATTTATCTTGTTAATTTTGCCTGGATATCCATTTTCAGTGCTATTTGTAATACATTAAGTAAACAATAACATTGCTGAGGAACAGTTGCAAAGGGTGGAGACTATTTTTTTAAATCAGATTAAAGATGGTCATTTTTGCGAAATCAGTGTGTTGACAGACAGATTATACGTAGAAGGAATGGAAAATTGCTTTGCCGGAGAGAAAAATATTACACTGGCGCCAGACGGCAAATATTATACCTGTCCGGCATTTTACTATCATCGGAAAAGAGTACAGGAACCGGAGTTTGTAATGACAAGATTAGAGCGGTCGCCAGTTTGTAAAGTGTGTGATGCTTATCAGTGTGAGAGATGTGTATATTTAAACAAGGAGAGGACGTTAGAATATAATGTTCCTTCGGAACTTCAATGTTTGAAATCTCACAGAGAAAGAAAGAGGACAATGCATTTACAAGAAGAATTAGAAAAGAATTTTCCGAGTGTGAATTTTATGCGGATAGCGGAGGTTAATTATGATGATCCATGCCAAAAAGTGATGTGGATGTGGGGATAATGAAAGGAGAGATGAGCGGTCTCGGAAACTCAATAGAGAATAGACAGGAAAGGGTTGATTTTCAGAAATGAGTGGAATAAGGGATGGGTGACTGTGGGACTTAAGCAGTTCGGAGAATATAAAGAATAAAAATGGGCATGGCTTTTAAGCCTGTCGGAAACAGGCCTGAAGGATCCTGAAACAGGAGGCATGTTTTATGCCGCTGCCTGCACCTGCTGTTTATAGCGGGCATCCAGATGGATGCAGATTCCAATCATGGTTGTCATGAAAGAATAATGCTCCTTTGTGTGTATGAACATGCGGTGCAGACCGTAATCATTGAGGATGCGGTTGTTGATGCGTTCTGTGGCGGAGCGTTGGTTATAGATCTTCTTATAAGCATCCGTGCCGCGGGGGACATCGGTGTAAAGCCGGATATCCCATTCAGGGCGTGTCTTGACAACCCTTCCGTATTTGGAACCCGTGCAGCTGTTTTTACATTTGGAACAATGCTCCTTCCCATAGGGGCAGCGCCACATGAGGTAACCGCTGGATTTGTCATAACCATTGGGCTTCATACGCAGGTTTTCCTGGCATAAAGGTGTCCCGTCTTTGTCAATGGTGATGGTATCAGGGATTGTTTTTGGGCGGCCGCATTTGTCGTTGAGGTCAATAAACGCCCGTATCTGCCTTTTTTTGAGGAGCCTGTAAGTGGGATAGTTGTCCATAGCGGAGTCCAGGCACATGTTTTCAATGGAAACTGCCGGCATATGCTTTTCCAGTTCATGGAAGGCGACAAGAAAGCTGACGGAATCATGGCGCTTTGCACTGGTAAAACGCAGGAGCAGGGGGATGTCCGTCCTGAGTTCATCGTTATAGCAGGATAACTGGAACAAAGTGTAGCCGAAGTAAAATTTATCCAAGTCGCTGTCCCAGCCCCAGGAAGCATCGGGGTCGGGGAAATGGCGGAGGTTATCTGGTGAGCCATCCCTGTGGTGCCTGCGGGGGCAGGAATGGGTATGGACGGCGGTGCCGTCGCCGGAAACGGTAAGATGTTCCTTAGGTATGAGGCCGCATTCCATGGAAGGAAGGACGGCAACATGATAGAAGAACTGCTGAAGGAACTGCTCAAAGTTAAAAGGGATAACCTTCCCTGTCATAAGCCGTTTTTCGATAGCTTCGGTGATTTTGGGGTTTGCTTCCTTTGCTTTCTGTTTTTTCCCTTTGGGCTTATCGGGCTTTTTGCTGTTCCAGGAAGCTGGAAGGAGTTTATCCCGGGCATATAAGCCCGTTATGGGTGCTGCCCAGAGCCTGTCCATGAAGTCAAAATAAGAGCCGAGTGGCGGAAGGGAATCGGTAGAACAGCCGATGAGGGCAGCAAGGACACGGTCGTTTTTTAGCCTGTCTACCCAAAGGGTAAGTGATGGCTTAGTCAGGCCTTTTGAAAATAGAAAAAAGAAAAGGATAAAAGACCTTAAGATTTGGGGCTGGTTCTTAGCGGGTCTGCCGGTGGTGGAATAAAAAGGCAGGAGAAATTTCATAGCCCTGTCGGTATCGAAGGAGCGTAGTTTCTGCCAGGGTTCCCAGAGCTGCGTATGGAGCCGGTTCCTTTCAGAGGAATCAAAATGGACTTTAGATTCGTTGAGAAAGTACAGATAGTCGTGCATGGGTTGCCAGTACTTGATCATAGCGGGTATGCCTCCTTGTAGTTTTTCGTGTTGTGCGGGCTGCACAGGATACATTTCTAACTACAGGGGGCGCGTTTGGTGGCTGGCGAATATGGCCACCAAATGCGCCCGCACAATTTGAGGCATATGTCAATAGCTTATGAAAAAAATATGAGATTTTTCTTCCGGAGTATGGAGGATGAAATAAGAAAGAGAAATCGAAAAAGAACGGAAATACGGGCTTTAAAGAGTTTCCGAGACCGCTCAATTACTGGAATGGAGGATGTAAAAATTTCTAAAGAAAAGACGCAGGAAATACAAAACCTTTATCAGAGAAAATACGCCATTCAGGATTTATGTGTTGTACTGGCAAGTAAAAATGAATTAGTGGAAGAGGGCAATTTGTTTTATGAGCGTTTGCTAAATGACAATTTATCCTGTGCACAGGCATTGGAAGCGTTTTGGGATGAGATAAAGGCAAAATATAATATAACCGTAAAGCAAGGGGAGGAGTTGTTTCTTGATTTTGATACAGGTGAAATCACCTTGCAGAAAGCAGATTGCGGAGCGTAAAGATGAAAGTAGAAGATGTAAAA
>CAJUCT010000107.1 GCA_910585015.1 uncultured Acetatifactor sp. | reverse complement strand
ATGATTTTACCAAGTTACTCCGTCATGTTATACCGGGTTTTCGGACAGTCTGCCCTATCTGCTTTCCGCCTTTGCCGAGAGGTAGGAAACGTCCTTAAAATCCTCCGCATCCAAAACAACCTCTGATTTCTTGTAAAACTCCATTGCCTTGTCAATGGCATCCCCAAAAGTTTCTGCCTCAATATTTTCCACCCTTGACAGCACCTCGCGGATTTCAATGGGAAAACTGGTCCCTTTCTGCTGGTAAGGCTCACAATATTCTGCCCTCAGAGCCGCAAAGTCAATATCAGACAGCCTTGCCGTGAGATAATGTCCATGCCCACATTCAATGCCGGTTTCCGCATTGTCCTTTGTATATTTCCCGGCATGGGGATAATGGTCATAATATGTCACTCCAACCGCTACCAGAAAAGTTCCTGCTACCATGTTCATCATCAGAAGATTATTTTTACTGTAACACTCCATTACTTTGTAATCCGTCCCGTTAAAGTTGTGCAGGACTTCCCCCGGCTTAAACTCATGCTCTTTCTGCTCATAATGAAACATGAAACCTTTTGCTGCCCCATTCACATCAAGGTTGTACTCCTCCAGCGCCCACATACACTCCCGGCTGCTTTCCTCCCTGTCAAACCGGAACTCCTTATCATCATTGTAACTGCCGTGGAGGAAACACTGCAGCTCATCACTGCCGCTGCAAAACTTCGTATAATAACTTTTGTTTGCCGTGATGTAGCGTTCTGCCCATCCACTCCCCGGCTCCGAAAACTTCGTGTCAAACAGTTCCTTCAATGCCTGTGCCGATTCCTCCCTTGATAAAGACGATACAAAAAGATAGGCCTCTTTGTATTCTTTTACCGTCATCAGCATATTTTTTTCGCTGCCTTTGGTGTTCTCTATCACAAGAACCATATCCTGTATTTTCATATGCTACCTCTTTTCTGCGCTGCTCTTTGCGCACAATACAGTGTTTGTGTCGCAACGCAGGCACAAACCTGCCAATCGAATGAAATTCGATTTATTTCCTTTTCAATGAAAAAAGCACCCAAACCATATCATATAAGGCTTAGATGCTTTCTCCCATCACTCTGTTATTTTACTGTAATCTTCCTAACCCTGCGAATGTATTGCATCATTTCTTGATAAAAGATATAAGCAATACTGGTTCATGCTGATCCCTTCCCGTTTGGATTGTTCGGAAAGCTGACGGTGCAGGCTTTTAGGAATCCGTAACTTAAACTGCCCGGAATAATCATTCAGACCGTCCGGCGCCGGAATCTCCTGCCCTTCCTCCAGCGCAGCCAGCAGCCACTCCTTTTTTGCGTCCTCTGCATTGCTTAATGCCGATTCCAGAGTTGCCCCACAGGTTATGCACCCCAGCAGTTCCGGGAATGTCACAGCATATCCCCCTTCTTCTTTGTCAGGCACAACCTCCATACGGTAAGGCAGTTCCATATATTCATTCAGCGTCATCGGTATCCACCTCACTCTCTATTACTTCTTTAACCATTTCCACATATACTTTCTTTACCGGCTCATGTTTTGGAATCGTAACCGGCCTGCATCCCTCTTTCCGGAAGGTACAATGGCTGCTGCCTCCTTTCGGCTGGTGCATTTCATAACCGTAACTTTCCAGCACTTTACGCAGTTCATTAAAACGCATATCCTTTGACAAAGAACATATCTTTTCTAATAGTTTATCCCACTTTGACATCAGAATACCTCCCTGCCATCATTATAAATGGTGTCATATACGGTGTCAATTAAATTTTATGCATGGATGAAAATTTTATTTCCCCATGTTTTACCTTCCCCTGCCATTCAATGTTGGATGCCTTGTCACCTGCTGTATTTCCCCGCTGCCATCCATCCGGGATTTCCGATAAACTTCCATTGCCTGGTCAATCGCCTCCCCAAGACTTCCGTCCGGCATATCCCCGGCTTTTGAAATAGCATCCTGTATCTTTTCCTCCGTACTTTTCTCCACCAGTTCCATTCCTCTCTCTCGGTATTCTTCCTTTAGTGCCTTGAAATCAAGCTGTGACGGAACCGGGTTGAGGTAAACCACCTGTTTCCATTTTATCCCCGTCTCCCTGTTTTCCTTTGAGGCTCTCCCGGCATAAGGATAACGGTCATAACATTTCACATCCACTGCCACCAGAAGTTTTCCTGTTTTCTGGTTTAACAGCAGAAGGTTATTCTGGCTGTAGCATTCCAGCACCCGGTAATCCGCCCTGTCAAAATCCTGTAAAAGCCCGCCCTGCTCAAACAGGCTTTCCTGTTCCTCATACCGGAAGGAATCCCCCATAGAAACCCCGTTACGGTCAATATTGTGTTCTCCTAATACCCTGAGGCACTCATCACTGCACCTGTCCGTATCAAGATACCATTCCGGCCAGTTGTTGTAATGCCCGTGGAGAAAATCTTTCAGGTCCTGCTCCCCAAGACAGAACCACACATCATAGGCGTAATCTTTCCCGTGGTTAATCGTTGCCCATGCCTCCTTATCCTGCCGCCCCATCAGGATTTCCTCTATATGCCTTGCCGCCCCCTCCATAGACTGGCATCAGTAGTACAAAACCCTTTCCCTGTACTCCCCGAATGTCATCAGCATATTGGTTTCTGCGTCTTTACGGCGGGCTATGACAAAAAGCATGTCATTTAACTTCATTCCATCACTTCCTTTCCAAAAATGCCGGACCGACTAATACGGCCTGGCATAAAACACAACACTGTTGATCCGCAACGGATCAAGCACCACGCCCCTTGACGGGTTTGCCGCATGAACCATCTTCCCATCCCCACATAGATTGCCACATGGGAGATATTACGGAACTCCCCGTTTTCCTCATAGGAATAAAATATCAAATCTCCCGGCTTTAACTGTTTTTTATTGATTATCATGGCATTGTCATAACAGTATTTCCCCTGTGTGGCCGCTGTTGCTGGGAGGGTAATGCCCCATATGCACTAACTTTTCTGGAATACCGATAAATCAAGGACTTTCAGCTTCACAAACCGTTCAAAATATTGCAAAAACATTGTAATTTGATTGATGAAAAAGATTCCAGATCCAGGTAAATTCTCAGTAAGTCCGCTTTATAAGCGGGTTTCGGTTAAGTTAATGCATATGGAGCGTATCACCGAGCGGAATTTCGAGATGATGTCAGGGAAATACCAGAAAGAACAGCTTGAAATCGAAGCGAGATTAAAAGAGGTAACGGAAACTCTCAATGAAAGCTATGAGAAATCGCAGGGAATCCGTGACTTCCTCTCCCTTATCCGCAACTATCAAGGCTTAAAAGAACTGGACGCAACGGTTGTAAATGCGCTGATAGACAAGATACTTGTTTCGGAGCGTGAGAAGTCGGCAGACGGAACGGTTAGGCAGGAAATCAAGATTTACTATAAATTCATCGGCTTTGTCGGTGAATTACATATCACACCCACAAAGCGGTGGACAGCGTTACCCGTTAAACACTGTACGGTGTGCGGTGTTGAATATGTCCCCGATTCTGGCATATCGAAGTATTGTCCTGTTTGCGCCAAGAAGATACAGAGGGAGCGTGGGATTGAGGGAAAACGTAGGAGCAGGGAAAGAAAAAGACAGGTATGTATTGAACTGTCCGCAAAAAATGACCGACTGACCTGATCCAAAGAAAGGGACGTATCGAGCGCAGGGGCAACCAGAACGCAAAAGTCCACGTATATCGGTATGTAACAAATGGTACCTTCGATGCATACCTATGGCAGACTCTGGAGAACAAGCAGAAATTCATTTCACAGATTATGACCAGCAAATCTCCTGTCCGCAGCTGTGAGTATGTGGATGAAACTGCCCTGTCATTCGCAGAGATAAAAGCCCTTTGTGCCGGCGATCCACGTATCAGGGAGCGTATGGATCTTGACCTTGAAGTTTCCAGGCTCCGCATTATGAAAGCCGACCACAACAGCAAGCAGTACCGTCTGGAAGATGATTTACTGAAGAACTTCCCACAACAGATACAGGAAGCGCAGGGCTTTATTGAGGGCCTGCAATCCGATATCCAGACCTTACAGCAGCACCCGCACCCGGCAGACGGTTTTATCGGCATGGAAATCAAAGGTATGTCATACACAGACAAGGCTTCCGCTGGTACTGCGCTTCTGGATGCCTGCCGGGAAATCACAGGCATGGAGCCAGTCATTATAGGTAACTACCGAGGATTCGCATTGTCCGTGAAGTTCAGTGGCTTTACCCATAAACTAACCCTGAAAGGTGCAGTCTCCTATCAGGTTGAGCCTGGTGCAGATGCCCGCGGTAATCTTACCCGTATTGACAATGCCCTGGACAAAATGCCGGAAAGTTTGGAAACCTGCAAAATCAAGCTGTCTAATCTGCTCCAACAGCAGGAAGCAGCAAAAGCAGAGATCGGCAAACCGTTCCCGCAGGAAGAAGAACTGCAACGAAAGTCTGCACGTTTGGCAGAGCTGGATGCGGAGTTAAACATCGGCGGGAAACAGCCGGAAACAGCATAACAGTATGCATGGGCAGTGGCGGCGGGAGCCGCCACCCTGCTGGCTACTGTGTCTGGAAATACACATAAAAAGGCAATAGTAAAATGCGTAAACATATGGTATGATAATAATGAAAGGAAGGCGGTATCGTTATGCATAAATTTAAACCTCTGAACGATTTTATTTTCGGGAAGACGTTCGGTGAAAAAGGCGATGAAGAACAGCTCCTGTCTCTGCTGAATGCGATCCTGGCAAAAACAAAACATAAGAAGCTTGTTAAAATTGAAATTGTGGAACACAGGACATTCACGGCAGAGATTGTTGGTGACAAGACGAGTATTCTTGATATCCGTGCCGTGGCCGAGGACGGCACAAGGATCAACATTGAAGTTCAGCTACGTGATTACGGGAATATGGACAGAAGAAGCCTTTTCTACTGGAGCAGGGAGTTCGCAGGCGGGCTGGCGAAAGGCGAGGACTACAGCCTGCTGTCCAATGTGATTGCGATCAATATCGTTAATTTTGAGGCGGTGGCGGTTGATGATTTCCATACTGTGTTCCATCTCTGGGAAGATACCCACAGGGACTGCCTTCTGACGGATGCACTGGAAATACACTTCATTGATATGAAAAAGTTCAAGGCCCTGCCGGGCAAGGACATAAAGAACAATTCCCTTCACCGCTGGCTCACCTTTTTTGACCAGAACATTTCAGATGATACGCTAAAGGAGTTGATGGCTATGGATACAGCGATTTATAAAGCGAATGAGAAAATGGAATTCCTGGCGAATGACAAAGAAGTGCTGCGGCTTTACCATTTGCGTGAAATGGCACAGATTGACTACAACAGCGGCATGAAGAAAGCAAAAGATGAAGGCAGGACAGAAGGCAAAGCAGAAGGCAAAGCAGAAGAAAAAATAGAAGTTGCCCGAAATGCATTAAAGATGAATATGTCTGTCGATGATATAAGCAAACTTACAGGATTGTCGCGGC
>CAJUCT010000106.1 GCA_910585015.1 uncultured Acetatifactor sp. | reverse complement strand
AATTTAGCGGAAAAATATTTTAGCACTTGCTGCCGCGTAAGCGGCTTGGTACAATCAAATGGAAATTTTCGGATGCAATTTTGCATGCAAAGTGAGGAAAAATGTTGAAAGATTATACAATAGACGAATTGATAGCAGCCCTGATGACAAAATGTGGGTTTGGAACTGTTATTTTTTCAATTGAACCAGTATCTGGCGGTTTTATGCATAGAATGTACAGAGTAAGAACAAAGTCCGGAATATATGCAGTAAAACATCTTAATCCTGAAATAATGGGAAGAGAAGGTGTGCATGATAATTTCGACAGAGCAGAGAAAATTGAATGTCTTTTGGAAAAAGAGGATATTCCTATCGTGCCCGCTCTAACAGTTCTTGGTAAAAAAATGCAGACTGTAGATGGACACTATTTTTATATATTCAATTGGCAAGATGGGCATATTACTGATTGGAATAATATTTCAAATGATGAGTGTAAGGCCGCCGGTAATATTCTTGGAAGGATTCATGCTATTGATCCGAAGAATGTTGCCCATCAGGAGCCTGAATTAAGTAAGATCCATTGGCACGAATATACCCTTAAAGCGAATGAAGAAAAAAACGAGATTGCTGCTCTTCTGGCTGACAACGAAAAGCTTCTGATCTATGCTGAGAAAGAGTTGAATCAAGCAAGAGCTTCTTTGCCGGATCTCATTTGCGTCTCCAACGAAGATATGGACCCCAAAAATATTATGTGGGATAACGGTAATCCATGGGTAATAGACTTGGAATGCCTTGACTACGGTAATCCAATATCGCATGCGCTGCAGCTGGCGCTTCAATGGTCAGGAATTACAACCTGTAATATGGACATTGAAAAGATGGTTGCCTTCTTTAACGGGTATTTGGAAGCGTATGACAATTGTTTTCGGGCATACAGTGGTGTATTCGGGGTGGCATATACATGGGTAGAATGGTTAGATTATAATATTCAAAGAGCGCTCGGAACATGCATTGATGAAGCAGAAAGACAGCTGGGAATTTCTGAGGTAAGAAACACGGTCGAGAGGATAAAGTATATCCGGAATATTGAAAAAGAAATTAAAGAAGCCTTGAATGCTCGTCTGCCTGAGATCAAAGCCGAGGGGTACGATAATCACGATGGCAGAATATGTTATTACGAACTTTTGCTTGAAGGCAATATTACGGAAGGAGAGCGCTAAAATCCCTACGGAAATAAGAAAACCACTGCTGCATGGTATATGTTTCCATGCAGCAGTGGTTTTGCGCTGGTTAGCGTTTGCAACTCCGAATCGCTGTCGCTGCCCCAGACAGTTCCAAACAGGTATGATTTTTTTAGAACATCGCCTTGATTTTCAATCAAAAGCGCCAGCAAATCAAACTCTTTTGAGGGCAGTTCCACGGGCTTTCCGTCAATGACCGCCGTTTTATCTGCAAGGTTGAGCGTCACACCATCCGCCGATAATATATCATGCTGATACCGCCGTTTGAATATACCCTTAATTTTAGCGATAAGAACATCTGTATCATAGGGCTTTTCATATAATCATCAGCGCCAAGTTCATAGCCGTTCAGCTTATCTTCCCTGCCCGTCCTTGAACTGACAATCAATATGGGCGTATCCGTGTTTTCCCGGAGTTTTGAACATATCGCAAAGCCGTTCATATCGGGAAGATTGATGTCAAGCACCACAAGCCTTGCGCCATATCGCTCAAAAAGATGTACGGCACGTTCTCCGCTATTCACGCTTGATACGACATATCCTTCCTCGCGCAGGAAGTCGGTCAGTAAGTCCGCCCGTTCCTTATCGTCCTCCACAATCAAAATATCGGTCATAAAATCACCACCTGCAAGTATTGTTTCAAGTATCACCAGCCCTGTTCCATAAGCCAGTATTCCCGCAGCGCCCACACACAGCGGTATGTATTCCCACAGATAAAATGGTCTGTTTCAAACTTGATGACGGAGGGCGCGATCATGTCCAGGAATTCCTGGATATGCGCATCCTCCCCTGCATTCGTTCCCCTTGGGGCATTTGCCCCCGCAGGGACATTTTCTGCTCTTTTCAAATAGGCACCTCCAATCAGATAATGTGGGGAAAGCCTGCCGCCTGGCAGCTCCCTCCTGTTTAAATGCGCATAAGCACACTCGAAAGGCTTCGCCTTCCTCGTTCACGTTGCTCGTCAGAAGCACGTTTTCTCATCAGCCTATGCTGGCATGGCTGCTGAGAACACCTGCTTTTGATTCTGCTTATGCGCGCAAAAAAACACCGGACGCATCCCTGCATCCGGCGCTCTGCCGTCTCAAAATTTCTTTTTCTGTTTATGGCCTTACTGCATTGTGGGGGACTGGATACTTTCCTGCCCCGCCCTGGGGAACGGGACCTGGAACAGCCGCAGCATCTCCTTCTGGGACTCATACTCCCGCTCTGCAATGAATTCCATGAACTCCCTGTCATCCCTGTGCGCCCGCTCCAGCAGGGACACATAATCCCCCCGCAGGATGGGCGGCACAATGGCGGGCAGGTACCCGTCCTGGATCAGCGCCAGGTTCATCAGGAGCCTTGCCACCCTGCCGTTCCCGTCCTTGAACGGGTGGATGAACACAAACCTCTTGTGGAGCTGGGCGGCAAATTCCACGGGATGGTATCCCTCCCGCTCCGCCAGTATCCACTGAAACAGTTTCTCCATCTCTCCCGGCACTTTCTCCAGGGCTGCCACGGGATAGCGCGACCCCGTGACGATGACCGGGACATTCCGGTACCGCCCGGCATACTCCGGCTCGATATTCTGATAAAAAAGTTCATGCATCTTAAGCACCGCCAGCTCGTCTATGCGGCGGTCCCTGAACAGGGAAAACATGAAATCATAGGCTTTCGCATGGTCCACCGCCTCAAACACATCCCTGAGCGGCTTCCCGCCCACCGTCAGGCCGTCCTCCAGGAGTACCTTTGTCTCGCTCTCCGTCAGGGAATTCCCCTCCAGGGCGTTGGACGTCCACGTCAGCCCCACCCGGTAATAATCCTGTATCTGTCCCAGCATCTCGCCCTCCATCGGGCGCAGCGCATTGATCTCTTTCTGGAAAAGGTCTATTTTATTCAGTATTTCCACCTTGCCACCATCCTTTCAAACACACTGCCATCATACCACAAAACACGCAGAAATGATAGGGTGAAGTTTATTTTACGGATAAATTCTGATTTACCATCTCTGTTCTTCTCTGTTAAAGAAGTATCCCAAATTGATTCTTACTTCCCGCCTTTTAATATCATTGTTTGTATAACAGCATGTGTCAAACCCAATCAGTTCAAATCCTTCATGAAGATAAAAGCCTATTGCATTCACATTACATGATTGAGTTTCCAAAATTATGGCACGCCTTTTTTGGTTTATGGCAATCTTTTTTGCTTTATCCATCAGACTTTTACCAATACCCTTATTGCGGAGTTCATCTGATACCCATAATTCTGTTACCATAAGCCTGTTCGACCATTCCTCAGGGCATACCTCTATACAAGCCAGCAAATCCCCACTATCGCTTACTATGCCATACGCTTCCGCTTTCTCCCAATGCTCCTGATACAAGGAATCTGGGAAATCATATTCCTCTGGAGTATGAACAATTTCCTTTTCCGCTCTCTTTCTAATCAATGAAATCTTGCATCCGCTACAATCCATTGGTTCAATTATCAAATCATAGAAACTATCGCTTTTAGTCACTAATGGTATGGCCACACCTTTCCAGTTTTCCTTGGGTAATTCTATTATTTCATAATTTCTATCCATCAGTTTGCCTCCAAATCCCAATTTTTCGATGACTCTATTGTATTGCAATATCTTTTCAAATGGAATAAAATTTCACAATAATCTTTCATAAAATATCAATATCTGTCGATTATCCCGTTCGGGCATCTGCTTATTCCCGATTATTCTTTCTGTTGTTTTCTCTTTTCTGTAACGGAAGGCTCGTCACTGGCTAATTCAATCACATCCAGTATGCCGCAGTCCAGTGTTTCACAAATATTTCTTGACTTAGCCGTTTCCGTCTGGACTGTGCTTTTCCTTTCTGATTTTT
This sequence comes from uncultured Acetatifactor sp., assembly GCA_910585015.1. Taxonomy (GTDB): domain Bacteria; phylum Bacillota; class Clostridia; order Lachnospirales; family Lachnospiraceae; genus Acetatifactor. The sequence continues at coordinate 1,451 of CAJUCT010000106.1, read as the reverse complement.
TACATTCGCCATTACATGTGTCATTCGCAATTAGTAGGAACAATACAGCTTTCTGGCGGGCGGCGGCACGTCAAGAAATATATATGGAGTTTTTAAGGAATCCCCCGGCTGTCAAACACAAGGTTTTCTTTGATTGTGCCGTCAAAAACAGGAGTGTCCTGTGATAAATAGGATACTTTTTCATACAATGATTCCAGTGAAATATTTTTGAGTGGTTCTTCAACGCGAATGGACGAACTGAATTACTATTTTTACAAAATAGCATTTATTCATGGTTTTGTCAATAAACTTTTATCGAAAAATTGACATTTCCTCCTTTTCACATTATAATGTATATTACAATCGTAAGATTTAAGGAGGGATTACAAATGAATACATTACCACAAATTTCAGAAGCCGAATTTGAAGTGATGAAAATCATATGGAAACACGCACCGATCAGTACCAACGAAATCACCGAAAAATTAACGCAAACTACAAAATGGAGTCCTAAGACAATACAGACCTTGATAAAGCGGCTTGTAACCAAGGGGGCGCTTTCCTATGAAAAGCAGAGCAGGGTTTTCGTTTACACGCCTTTGATAGAAGAAAAAGAGTATATAGGTCATGAAAGCCACTCTTTTCTTGAACGCTATTATGACGGAGATATTACAGCAATGCTTTCTGCATATATCGAAGATGACAAACTCTCCGAATCAGAAATTGATACGCTCCGTTCCCTTCTGGCAAAGGGTTCAAAGAACAGGGGGAATTAACATGGCAGATTTTGGAATACGCTTTTTCCTATGTAACATTTTTATTTGTATCATCATAGGCTTTCTTATTATCGTAAAACGGGCATTTAAAAATTGTTTAACCAGCCGGATGCAGTTCAATTTATGGTTTTTGCTGCTTGGGATTCTTGCAGTCCCGTTTGTTCCCTTTCGTCCGGCTTCTTTTACGCAAATTTTCGCATTACTTGGCGTATGGAAAAATGCGGTGTCATCGGACAAGGGAACGATTACAGATGGTGTCCTAAATCCAAATATATCCGGCGCTGTAAATCAGATGAATGATTTTGCACTGTCTGTCAGCAGGGAAACCCCCTCCATTATTGGACTGATTTTGTGTGGTGTATGGCTGGTTGGCATCCTGGCTATGATCTTATTAGTAATAAAATCAGTATTCCGGCTAAACGCCATGAAAAAATCTGCGCTTCCCCTGCAGAACAAGACCGTCCGCATTTTATATCATAACTGTTTAAGGGAGATGAACATGAAAAAAAATATTCCTGTTTACAGCACCGCCTTCCTGAAATCCCCCATAATCGTGGGATTCTTCTCCCCCCGCATTTATCTTCCCATCCACCTCATATCAGATTTTAATGCCGCGGATATGCGGTATATGCTGTTACACGAATTGTACCAAGCCGCTTACGCGGCAGCAAGTGCTAAAATATTTTTCCGCTAAAT
>CAJUCT010000105.1 GCA_910585015.1 uncultured Acetatifactor sp. | reverse complement strand
GGACGGGGTATCTGTCGGAGTCTGCCGTGGAGCAGAATAAAAAGCCGGTTGGTTTATGGCTGTTTTTCGGGGCGGTCATCATCACCTGCATTTTACTGATCCTTTCTTTGAATGGTGTTATATAGGAATCACCTGCAGGTTTCAGAATGATAGTATGGGTAAATATATGGAGGGAAAGATTGTGCTGTTTTAGCTATCATCGGAATACCTTTATTGCTGTCGATATTCCTGATAGGTCTTTCCCCATTCACACAGCCCACCTAAAATCGGTTTCAGGGTGCAGCCTATTTCGCTAAGCGAATATTCAACCCTTGGAGGGACTTCCGGGAAAACAGTTCTCAGGATGATTCCTTGTTCCTCCAGTTCCCGGAGCTGTTCCGTCAGCGTCTTGGTGGTGATGCGGCCTAAGAGCCGCTGTAATTCATTAAAACGGATTGTACCTTTGGAGAGATGCCATAATATTTTCAGTTTCCATTTTCCGCTAAGGATATTCAGCCCCAGCTCAACCGGACATTGTTCATCCACTGCCTGCACTTTTGCCATTATGTATTGCCCCTTTCCGCGCACGGTTTCAAAAAGGAAACCTTATTTCAAAAAAGTGCGTACTTGATTTTAGCTTTCCTTAATGCTAACGTCAATATACCAAAATTGTCAAGGAGGTTCTGAAAATGGTGATAGACAGCCATGAACATGTCATGTTCCCCGTAAAAATGCAGCTGGATAAAATGGATGCGGCGGGAGTGGATAAGACGGTATTATTCTGCACTGCGCCGCACCCGGAGAAAGCCGGCACATTAAAGGAGCTGGAAGAAGAAATGGCAGCCCTGAATAAGATTCTGGCAGGAGCGAACAGTAAGGAGGATAACATCCGCCGGCTGAAAAAGAACATTTTGGAAGTTGTGGAGGTCGTAAAGGAACACCCGGAACGCTTTTTGGGATTCGGTTCTGTTCCTTTAGGGATGGGGCTGGAGGAAACGGAAGAATGGATTGATACGCAGATTACTTCTAATTCTTTGTATGGAATTGGGGAGTTTACGCCCGGAAACGAGCAGCAGATCATGCAGCTAGACACTGTATTTCAGGCATTGATGGCTACAAAGATTTATCCGGTCTGGGTACATACTTTCCATCCGGTCACGATGGACGGGATAAAACTTCTGATGTCCTTATGTGAAAAATATCCCGACATTCCTGTTATCTTCGGACATTTAGGCGGCTCAAACTGGATGGAGGTCATAAAATTTGCGAAAGAGCATGGGAATGTATACTTAGACCTTTCAGCGGCTTTCGCTTCCATTGCCACAAAAATGGCATTGACCGAACTGCCGGAGAGATGCCTGTACAGTTCTGATGCGCCTTACGGGGAACCATATTTATACAGACAGCTCATCGAATTTGTAAGCCCGGATAAGCGGGCGGCGGAAATGGCCTTGGGGAAAAACATATCCCGGTTACTGAAACTGCACTAAGGAGAAAGAGGAAAGGGCTCACAAGCCCTTTTTCCTGTTCAGAAAAAACCTGGATAGTGGGGGAACCAGCTATAATATGCTTACACGGTGGTTTGCGTTTGTGCCGCCCTGCGGGTTGCTAAGCGCCAGTGGCGCTTGTTCAGCAACGACCGAAGCGGAGCATAGAAACCGCCCTTATATCGGACGAATGGCGAAAAACTTTAGACCTTTTTTGGATTTCCTGTACTGGATTTATGCCTTTCGCTCCATTTTATATGCCTTTCGTTCCCTGCATCCCAAAATAACAGAAAATCTGCCGATAAATTAAGTAACGGCAGAAACAGAAATCCGAGGTGATGAATTTTGAATATAGCAGTGGTTGATGATGAGGAAGCCATCCGGGAGCAGATTGGTGGATTCATAAAAAAACGGAATCCCGATTTTGATATAAGCAGTTTTGCCACGGGGGAAGGACTGCTCGCGGCAGGAAAGGATTTTGACATGATCTTCCTCGACATACAGATGGAGGGCATGGGCGGCATTGAGGCGGCGAGGACCCTCCGGCAGTCCGGCGTGGATGCGGTGGTCATCTTCATTACGGGAATCAGGGAATATGTGTTTGAGGCTTTTGACGTGTCGGCATTCCACTACCTGTTAAAGCCGATTGAGGAACAGAAATTCATGGAGGTGCTTGGCAGGGCGGCAGAGGAAGCCGGGAAAAGGAAGGGGCAGAAGGAGCGGCAGATATTCATACGGGCGAAGAACCAGGGGTATACGCTTAACCTAAACAGCATCCTGTATATCGAGAGCAGGGGGAAGAAGGTGGAGATCCATACCACGGACATGGAGGACATCATAGAGTCATATGCCACGATGGATGAACTGGAAGGGCAGCTTGGGGATGGCTTTTACCGCTGCCACAGGGGGTATCTGGTCAACATGGCGCACATAGCGAGGTATGACAGTGACAGCATCTTCCTTTCCAGCGGCGAGAAGGTCTACCTGACGAGGAAGAAGCACAATGAGTTTGTAAAGGCGTATATGTGGTATCTGCAGAATGGAGGGGTGTCCTGTGTATGAAGTGGTGAATGGCCTGATGGGAGTGTTCTCTGCCATGTTCCAGGGATGCTGCCTGCAGTATTTCTTCGGGAGTTTTCTGGAGGGAAGGATAAGGGGACGCCATGCGGGATTATGGACTGTATTTTTGTATGCTGTGCTGAAGCTTGGAATGGATTTGATTCTGCCCTCAGATTATGGGAGTGTAAGGATTTTTGCGAAACTGGCACTGACCCTGTGCATCCTGACCATCCTAGTAGTGTGCTGTTACAGGGCGGCCGGAAAAATAAAGGTCTTCCTTGTGGTCGCTTTTCTTGCAACAGGCGAGCTCAGCTTTTTTCTGGCATATAATGTCTGCTGGCTGGGGAGCAATCTTTATTCCGTATGGATGTGGTGTGCGGAAAAAGGATATATTGCATCAATTGACGTTTTTGACGGATTATTGAAGGCCACCACATTGGGGATATCAGCGACGATGCATATCGTTTCCATAGTGATACTGTTTGTTTCCCTAAAAAGCATTGTAAGGAGCTTCAGGGAAAAGGATTATGCCATCCGCCGGATGGAATTATTGTTTATTTTAGCGCCCAGCATGACGGCGGTGTTTATCTGCACATTACTGCGTATGGTTTTAGTCACGATAGAGGATGGAATCCCGGCATCCTTATACGACAGATATCCGTCATTGACAGTTATGGTGCCGGTTGTCCTTTTGCTGTCTTTCCTGTCCATTCTGTTCGGAGTAAAGCTTTTGCAGGACATGATTTATTGGAACAGGGAAAAGAGCAGCCGGATTATTCTGGAGAAACAGGTCAGCAGCCTGCAGGAGCATATGGGGGAGATGGAGCGCGTCTATTCCGGGATACGGGGGATGAGGCATGACATGAAGAATACGATCTCCGTCATCATGCAGCTTGCGGCGGGGAAGGAGGAAGGGATGCAGGCATATCTGGAGGAACTGAGCCGGACGATGGACAGACTGGAATTCCGTTTTAAGACAGGGAATACGGTTGTGGATACCCTGCTGAACATGAAATACCATGAGATTACAGGCACGGTGCCGGATCTGCGGATGGATGTGGATGGGCTGCAGTTCCCTGAAAAACTGTTCATCCAAAGCTATGATATCGGCATTATTTTAGGGAATGCGCTGGATAACGCAATGGAGGCGTGCCGGAAACTGAAAGCGAAAGAACCGGGTGCGGAAGCCTTTATCCGCATCAGTTCATTCCAAAAGAGGGAGCTGTTTTTCCTGAAAGTGGAGAACAGCTTTGACGGGAGGGTGGTGAGGAGACCGCGGAATGAGTTACCTGTGACGGACAAGGCGGACAGGGAGAATCACGGGATAGGGATGGTCAACATCAAAAGCACGGCGGAGAAATATCAGGGAACAATGGATTTTAAGGTAAACGGCAGGGTGTTCATCCTGTCTGTGATGATGAAAAATGAGAGGAGAGAGGAAGATGGATTTCGGAGTGACAGGTAAATTGGGAGGGTGTTATCTGGCGGAGCAGTACCGGAAGAATGCGGCGGCAAAGGCAGCAGGTACAGGGAATTTTGCGGGGGAGGTACAAAAAGCCGCGGAAGGAAAGAATGCGGCAGAAAAATCCAGCTCATCAGCATGGGCGGGGGACATGGTAGTCCCTAATCCTCCGAGTTATTTTGGATTTACATATGACAGCAGTATTTCCAATAAACCCAAAGAGGAAATGACGACAGATGAGTACAAACAGTGGTTTATGAATGAGATGTCGAAAATGCCTGTAAGTTCATGGTTCAGATCATCATTCTCGTCTGGCTCTCTGGTGATTAAAGAAGAAGCATTTGAGAGGATGAAAAATGACCCGGAATATGAGAAATATGTCATGAACAGGATTCGCTCCATGTATTCGGTAAGCAGTCTTCCTGTCGGGCCGAATAATGTCTGCTATGAAGTTATCGGGGCATCCCCGGAAGAATGCTATGGTTATGCGGGGCCAACAGGAGGCAGCGGCTCTAATTTTGCCGGAGATGAAAAATCATGGTGGGAAAAACGCCATGAGAGGATGGAAGAACTGATGGAGGAGCAGGAGAAGGAGGCGGTCAAAAAGGCACAGGCAAGGAAGGCGGCAGTACAAGAGAACTACTTGAAAAGCCAGATGGCAAGCAGGCAGAGGTTACAGGCATTTCTTGTAGGGGAAATGCAAAGTGGTGACGATGCGGCGGCATTCCAGACCGCAGGATTAAGCGCACTGGCAGCAACTGTCTATGAGGAAAACATAAGCGCATTCAGTAAAAGCGTGGTTAGAGATTTTTAAGGTCAATGGCAGATGTGCATCCTGTCTGCGATGATGAAAAATGAAAGGAGAGAGGAAGATGGATTTCGGAGTATCTGGTAAATTGGGAGGGTACTATCTGGCAGAGAAGTACCGGAACAATGCGGCGGCTGATAAGAATGGAGGCGTGAGTTTTGCGGAGCTTGCGGCGGCGAAAGCGGCGGGGCAGTCGGATGTATCGGGAATGAGTTTTAAGGATATGTGGCAGGCGAGGTTTCCCGGAGCCTACTACAACGTGATGGATACATCCAAGATTGACGGTTCCTTATGGGGGAGGAATGATTATCCCTGGGATAAGTATTTCAGCAATCATGCGGATGATTCTGTTCTGGACTGGAAACCATCGGGTGCGGAGCCTGCCATGCTTGACCCTAAAGTGCAGGCAAAAATCAATTCCACCATAGGCAAGAAGGCCATTGTTGTACCGCCGGAATTGGAAGAAAAGATGAAGAATGACCCGGAACTGGAAAAGCGTGTCATGGCAAAGGTTGAAGGATTTATTGCAGAGCAGGATACAATGAATCCAAATCCTCGGAAGGGCTATCTGATTGCATTAGATGGGAATGGAGATATTGCGCATGCTTGCGTGACAAGTGAAAAGATGTCAGTGTCATCGGCAGAATTCATAGAAGCCCGCAAAGCTAGGGAGGAGAAACACGCTGAGTATGAGAGGCTGGCGGAAGAAAATGCCCTAAAACGCAGACTGATGGAGAAGGAAGCGGACGAGAGATATTATAAGGACAGCATGACCAAAAAGGCGGTTTCGATTGCCGCAT
>CAJUCT010000104.1 GCA_910585015.1 uncultured Acetatifactor sp. | reverse complement strand
ACAGAATTTCAATGAACAAGCGAGCTGTTTTTTAGGGGGTGTCTGAACTGTTACAAATTTCATTTCAGGCAACATAGGTTTTTTTTAAATAGGGTTTACAAACAGGAATTTCTGTGATATACTTTATCTTGTAGTTGTGCAGATATAGTTCATCGGTAGAACGCTAGCTTCCCAAGCTGGAGAGGCGGGTTCGATTCCCGTTATCTGCTTTGAAAAAGCCTTGAATATTCAAGGCTTTTTTGCTGTCTAAAAACAGAGGGCTGCATGTTTTGTCCATTAACGAAGCTAAAGAAGTGGATATAATAGAGTGTAGCAATCAGGGGAAAAATCTGGTATAATACGTTTACGACCATAAAAGGAAAGTAGGTGTAATATATGGATTTAGACTTACAGATAGTAGATATGGCGGGGGCCAGTCCTGAGCATTCTCTGGTTATAGTCAATTTTGTATCGGCAATCAGAAAACAATTAAGAAATAGTACTTGTTATGTTTTTTCTGATAATGTGCAATATAAATTCAAGACTAATGAGGGTGAGGATAAATCGATTATTCCGGATGCTTCCATTAATTGCCGTATAAAATCAAGACGTGGTAATACTTTTTTAGATGCTCCAAGATTTGTTATGGAGGTACTATCTCCAACAACAGAATCCTATGATCGTGGGGAAAAGATGGAATTATACCGTCAACAGGAAATTGAAGAATACTGGATTGTAGACTGGAGAAAGAAAAAAATAGAAATCTATGAACTTGACTATGAAAATGATATTCCTAAATATTTTCTATGGAAAGTGATTACACAGGACAATAAGAAAGAGTTGCAGATTATTCATTTCCCTAATGTGAAAATCACTTTTGATGAACTATTTGAAGAAATAGAATAGAAATATTCTTTCAGAATGCATTCCGTAGAAAGTATTCTATTTTTTTGTTAGATCTTGCAAGGCATAGCTGGAGCGGCACATAATAATCATACAAGCAGAGCCTGGTTTGTACAGGAAAGAGGTAAGCCGGAATGGAAAAAGGGACAGAAAAGAAGCGTTTGGTTTTGAACGGAAGTACATTGAAAATCCTGGCCATGGTCACTATGCTCATTGACCATATCGGAGCGGCGGTGCTGCTCCGGTATCTTTTGGACATACGGAGTCATGTCGCCAGCATAGACGCCTACAATCAGCTGGTAACGCTGTACCAGGTATTGAGGGGGATCGGGCGGATTGCTTTTCCCATTTACTGCTTTTTGCTGGTGGAGGGCTTCCAGAAGACTCGAAATCTGAAAAAGTACATAATGCGGCTGGGAATTTTTGCGGTCATTGCCGAGGTACCCTTTGATCTGTGTTTCACCTCCAGGGCATTCTCGCTGAGCCATCAGAGCGTCATGCTGACGCTGCTGGTGGGTGTAATAACCATGTGGCTGGTATCCCTGTTGGAGAGGCATGTGGCAAACCGTTTTCTGCTGGTACCCTGTGCGGCGGTGGTGATCGCTCTGGGGGCAGCTGCCGCGGAACTGATGAACACGGACTATGGGTATATGGGGGTGTTGTGCATCATGACGCTGTATGTGCTGCGTCGGGAGAAGTGGATGCAGATCACCGGGGGCTGTCTGGTGTTCCTATGGGAAATATGGGCGCCCATCGCTTTTATCCCCATCGGCTTTTACAACGGAGAGAGGGGACTGAGGCTAAAGTATATTTTTTATCTGTTTTATCCCCTGCATCTGTTGATCCTGTATCTGATCTGTGTATGGATGGGAACAGGGGACATACCTGCGGTATAATGAGCGTAGCTCTACTGAACAAGATGTGCGCCGGGGCGCACAAGAGCAAGGAATAATGAGCTGCGCAGCGGAATTGTCTGGTTGACGGATTTATCGTTTTAAGGTAAACTTAAAGCGAGATATAAAATCCGGCATCTGTGGGGATGGCGCTGATAGGCAGATGCGGAACGAAAATAAGGAGGGACAAAGGATGCAGATGCCAATTTTTGAAAAATACATTGACGAGCTCCTGGAGAAAAGTACACTGGACGTACCGGCGTGGAATATTGAGAAGGCCAAGGCCGGTCAGAAGGCGGGCTGGAACTACATAGACGGATGTATGATTCTGGCGCTTTTGGAGATCTACAGAGCCACCGGCGAGAAGAAATATTACGAGTTTGCCGACGCCTTTATCGATCACAGGGTGATGGAGGACGGAACGATTGCCGGATATCGGGTGGAAGAGTACAATATAGACAATGTGAATGCGGGAAAGACCCTTTTTGCCCTGTATGAGATAGGGGGAAAAGAGAAATACCGCAAAGCCATCGATCTGATATACTCCCAGATCCAGGGTCAGCCCAGGACGGCGGAAGGAAATTTCTGGCACAAGAAGATTTATCCCAATCAGGTGTGGCTGGACGGCATGTACATGGGACAGCCCTTCTATATGGAATATGAGACCAAATTCAATAAGCGGGAGAACTATGCCGATATTTTCCGTCAGTTTGAAAACGTGGTCAGGAACATGCGGGATGAGGAGACAGGGCTTTATTACCATGGCTACGATGCCAGCCGGGAGGTTTTCTGGTGTGATAAGGAGACGGGTCTATCCAAAAATTTCTGGCTGAGAGCTCTGGGCTGGTATTCCATGGCCTTGCTGGACACTCTGCACAAATGTGAGCCCGGCCAGGAATACCGGGCGGAGTATGACAATCTGAAAAAAGTGTTTATCGACCTGGTGGATTCTATGCTGAAGTTCCAGCATGAGAGCGGCCTCTGGTATCAGCTGCCTGCGCTGGGCGGAAAAGAGCCCAACTATCTGGAGACCAGCGGCAGTTCCATCATGGCATACTGCCTTTTGAAGGGGGTGCGCCTGGGCATTTTGCCGGAGAGTTATAGGGAATATGGACTGAAAGCCTTCCATGGGGTGTGCGATACCTACCTGAAGGAGAAGGACGGACACTTGAGCCTGGGCGGCATCTGCCTGGTGGCCGGCCTGGGGCCTGCGGATAATCTGCGCAGGGATGGCAGCTTTGCATATTATATGTCCGAGCCCATCGTGGAGGATGACGCCAAGGGCGTGGGACCGCTGCTGCTGGCCTACACGGAACTGCGCCGTCTGGACGATTGACGCATCTTACAGGATGCCCAGGTGCTCCAACAAGATTTTGGTTCCCATAAGAATCAGCAGAATGCCGCCTGCCAACTCCGCCTTGGATTTGTAGCGGCTGCCGAAGAGATTACCTGCCTTGACACCCGCAATGGACAGCAGGAAAGTGGTAATGCCAATAAGGCTTACGGCAGGCAGGATGTCTACCCGCAGGAAGGCGAAGGTGATTCCCACCGCCAGCGCGTCTATGCTGGTGGCCACGGCCAGCAGGAACATCTCTTTAAAGTACATGGTGCTGCTGGCTTTTTCCTCTTCTTTGGAAAAGGCTTCCTTTATCATGTTGATGCCGATCAGCGCCAGCAGGATAAAGGCAATCCAGTGATCGATGCGGGTTATGTATTTTTCGAACCGGCTGCCCAGCAGATAGCCGATAAGCGGCATCAATGCCTGGAAGCTGCCGAACCAGGCCCCGGCCACGGCAGCTTTTTTCAGAGGAGCCTTCTCCATGGCCAGTCCCTTGCAGACGGATACGGCAAATGCGTCCATGGATAAACCTACGGCGATCAGGAACAGATTAAACAGAGTCATGTTGGGTTTCTCCTTGTGTGAATTTTAGATTTGTTTAATATATTATTATGAAAAACGAGACTCATAGACAACGGACGCATTCTTGCCCCGATTGTCCATGAGTCTCGTTTTCACATAGGCATGTTTATGCAATGCCAGACGGCGCGCCGTCATTGTGTTGACATTGCCACAGCCGAAAGGCTGTAAACTACTCCCTCATCAATCCTGTAAATGTTTCCTTATCATATCCCATTATATGCATTTTGTCAATAAATTTGGCAAAAAACTTGTATAATTTACCGCGGCTTACAGAGAATACATGTTAAGAGAAAGCTATTGACAGCGACAGTTCCGGCGGGATGGAAGCAGTTTTGTCTCCCCGGGTATACGCGGGAAAGGAGCAAAGATGGGAATAACGTTGAATGTGTGGATTTTTTCAGGGATTATCGGTGCGGCCTATATTATGGGCTATCTGATGAGCCGGACCATGGGCCGGGTATTGGCCCTGGAGGGAGCGGATCCGGAGGCAGCGCAGGAGGAGACGGCGCCATGGTCTGAGAAGACAGGGAAAGAGAGCCGGGCCAGATTCGGGAGAGGAACCCGATTTGAATCGGCGGCGGTGCTCGGGAGAGGGGCACAGTCAGAGAGAACAGCGGTGTCCGGAAGAGGAGCATTGGCAGAGAGAGCAGCGGTGTCCGGGAAAGGAGCACAGTCAGAGAGAGCAGCGGTGTCCGGAAAAGGGGCACAGTCAGAGAGAACAGCGGCGTTCGGAAAAGGAGCACAGTCAGAGAGGACAGCGGCGTTCGGAAAAGGGGCACAGTCAGAGCGGACAGCGGCATCCGGGAGAGGGGCACAGTCAGAGAGAGCAGCGGTGTCCGAAAGGGAGGCGGAGTTTGAGACAACGATGGCATCCGAAAGGGAGGCGGAACCTGAGACAACGATGATGTTCGAAAGGGAGGCGGAACTTGAGACAACGATGATGTTTGAAAGGGAGGCAGAGTTTGAGAGAGCAGCGGTGTCCGAGGAGGAGACACAGCGAGAGACAGCAGTGATGTCCGGAAGGACAACACGGCGTAACGCGGCGATGCCCAGGAGAGGGATGCGGCCCGGGGCGGGTGCTGCGTTTACGGCGGCATCACGGCATGACCCGGCAGCAAGATCCCAAAGGGCGGCACAGTCTGAGAATACGGCTTGGACGGAGACGGAGGAAGAGCCGGAGATGCCCGTCCGGCAGGAACCCCGGACGCAGGCCGGTCGGGCCGGGTACAGGGGTCAGTCGGCCCGGGAATCGGACAGAGAGATGTATGGCGGGGAGACCAGAGAGTGGCAGAAGGCACGGGTGCAGCGCAGATATCGGGGCCGCTCCCGCCGGGAACAGCAGATAAAGCCCGCAGGACATCCCATAGCCAGTCCGGTGGCGGGACAGGTGGACGTGCTGGAAGGCCAGGGGCGCAGAGGCGTACTTCTCACCCCGGAGGATAACAGGGTCTATGCCCCGGCCTCAGGCAAAATCATCCGTCTCTACCCCCGGGGGAACGAATTTCTGCTGCGCACGGACAGCGGCGTGGTACTGCGGCTGCAGGCCGGCGAGCGGGACGCGGAGATGACCAGGGACTATTTTCGGCCCAGGATCATGCAGAATGAATTTGTGGGCAAGGGAAAACTGCTGCTGGAATATGACAGGGAGGCGCTGGCCAGAGATGGCTATGACACGCATGTATCTATGACTGTGGAGGAAGAAGAGCGCAGCTATGACCTGTCCGTTACCGGCTCCATGTGGGTAAAAAATGGTCAGGATTGCCTGTGGGTGTTGTAGACAGAGGAAAAATATGTTATACGCCTGTCTTTGACAGTTTATAAGAAACAAAACTGCTGTAAGCCCAGTATTTATGGGCAGTACAGCAGTTTTGCCTGTGTTACAGAGTATGGTAATTTATTTTCTGCCCTTACTTTTTCCTGGATGGTCCTATGCCATAGATTTTGTTGCAAATGGAAAATCGAAGTGATATAATCAAAATTACAAATTGAGCGAAGGAAGGTCAAAGATGGTAGATTATAGTATTCAAAATAAAAAGGCGTGGGAATATAATGCGTATGAGTTTTGGGTGAAACAATCAGGTACCCCCGCTGAACGAGCAAAAAGGGACTTAGAAAACCCTGTAGGAATGTTAAAAAAATACTCTGATTATTTTGATACCTACAAAGGAATAAAAATAGCAAACATATGCGGTTCCTGCGGAAAGAAGGCTGTTCCCCTGGCTATTTTAGGCGCGGAAGTTACCGTTTTTGACATTTCAGAAGATAATAAGAAATATGCGCTTGAAGTAGCAGCCGCCGCAGAAGTTGATCTAACTTTTGAAGTATGTGATATATTGGAAATTGATATGAAGAAGTACGGAAATTATTTTGATGTTGTGTTTATGGAAGGAGTAAATTGTACCCCTTGTCAAGGACATTTTGAATTTGTGTAGTACCCGATTTTTGG
>CAJUCT010000103.1 GCA_910585015.1 uncultured Acetatifactor sp. | reverse complement strand
CCATAAAAAATAGCAATATAACGATTTGAGTCAATATTTTACAACTTTAGGGTTGATAAATGTCAGGTTGTGGAGGCTCGCCCTGGATACCTCACAGCCGTCAATTTCCACTGTGTCAAATACTGCGATCGGGGCAATCTCGCCGCTGCGTCCTGTCTGCCACTCAATGGAGCGGAAGACTGTTTCATAGGTGTCATCCTCAAATTTGAAGGCAATGCCGTCATTGTAATAGTGTCCGGTTCTGCCGAGGCTTGCGGAATAGGAAAAGCTGTCAAAGCGCAGCACCATCCCGTCGATAGGGATGTCCGAAATCTCCGCAAGGTCTGTCAGCGTCTTAATTTTTACAGCCAAGTCCTCAGCCATTTCGTCAGGGGAAACCGTCAGAAAGGGGCAGATGCCGAAACCGTACTCGGACAGGGAGAGCAGCAGGCTGCGGCTGTCCCGGATGTCGGTGAACCCGTCCATGCCCTCAAGGATGTTAAAGGCAAAAAAGCTGATTTCCCGTTCTCTGCAGATGTTTGCATCCAGGCACCGGATAGATCCGGCGGCAAGGTTCCCTGCATTGCGGTAGGGCTTTCCGTCGCTGCCTGTCAGGGTATCCTTCAGGCGCTCAAAGTCGCTCTTATGGATGAATCCCTCACCGGTTATTACAAGGCGTTCCTTGTAAGGAATGGAAAGCGGCACATTCCGGAAAGCGGAGACATTGTGGGTAATGAGTTCCCCCTCATCTCCTTCGCCTCTGGTGGAGCCTTCCACAAATTTTCCGCCCTCATAAACGAGCTTTACGGTCAGGCCGTCCAGTTTCAGCATGAGCAGGGCTGTGTGCTTCTTTAAGAAAGCAGCCAGCTCGCTCACCATCTTGGTCTTGTCCAGTGAGAGAAGCGGGATGGGGTGGCGCACCTTTTCCAGACTGCTGACGGCTTTGTAGCCTACGGTCTGGGTGGGGGAATTGCTCAGGATGATCCCCGATTCCTTCTCCAAGCGCTCCAGTTCGTCGTAAAGATGGTCATAGACTGCATCTGACACACTGGGAGCATCCTTGCTGTAATACTCATCGCGGTATCGGTTGAGTTCATCCACAAGTTCGTGGATGCGTTCTGTTGATTGTGACATTTGTTTTACCTCTTTTCTTTTAGATTTTGCCAGTGAATTTGTGAATTTCCACTTTTGCCCTCCTTCCTTGAACGAAAACAGGCAGGAGATGAGGCGGCTTAATTGCCGGATCATTCCTGCCTGCGTACAGATTTGCTGTATGATAGTCTGTTAAATGATGTTACAGACATAAAAAGAGCCAGAAGGCGTAAAGTGACCTGCACTTTATACTTTCTGACTCCGTACAAACTTAAACAGCGTGTGCTTTCCGTTCCGAAATTGCACAAAATTCAATAACAAATTTATGATAGCACAAGATATAGGACAAGTCAATTACAAAATACTATATCTTGTGCTTTGAAATGAAAAAGCTTCCTATCAGTATTTCGTATTATGGGAACCAGTCAGTGTGATATGCTGCGTAATGGGCGGGAACAGTTCCCCGAACATATGGATCTGGAAAACAGCATCGCAGTCCACCACATACTCAATCTTGTCAGAATACTGGTTGAACTGGAGGCTGATGTTCTCCACCCTGTAATCTTCATTGGAAAGCTGTATCCTTTCTTCCATCCCATTGATAAAGCCGGCACACAGGGCATCCTGATAGGCAGAGCTTAAATGCAGGTCTGCCATGTACGAGTCAAGGTTGGCTTCCCTCTGTGAATGGAAGGTATCCGCATAGATGCGGGCGCTGACATTGTTCAGTTCCATTTTTGCGGCATTGCGGATGTTCATACAGTTAATTTTGACGGATGCAAACAGCAGCACGAATGACATCAGCATGATGATTGCCAGGATAACGAAGATTGTAAAAAAGGACATATCCCTGCGCTCATTTCGTATGGTTTTCTTAAACATGGTGTCCCTCCCTCTTATTTCCAGTAGTGTTCACTGACGCCTGCGCCCTGTGAACGGACGTTGATGGGCACAAGGTTGAACTTCCAGAAACCGCCCAGATGGCAGCGCCCTGTAACCGTAACGTAAAAAGGTGTCCCAATCTGGATGCGGCTGGTATTGCCGGGACCGGACACCTGATAAGAAAGACCTTCAACCTCGTCCAATTGTCCGGAGAGAAAGGAAAAGAGGGCATCCGTTTCCCCGCTGGTGCCGCCGTTTAGCTGGATCTGTTTTACAAGCTGGTCTGCCATGTGGTCCATTTCCTGTTTGACGGAAATGATGTGGAACACATTGATGATGAAGGCAATCAGGACGACAGCCACCAGAATGTAAACAAAGCTGCTGATATAAGAGGAATCGCCTCTCTCGGACAGCTGCAGCCGTTTCAGTTTCTTTTTCAATAGTTCACCTCCCGGATAATAGAAAACGCAGACGGGAAGCCGGGGTGGGACTTCTTGCCTGCGTTTCTTTGCGGCAGGGCTGCGTATGGGATACGGAGCGACTGCCTGTGTATGATTTTTCACGATACTCATTTTAACATAGGGGATTTACCGTGTAAATCGCAAAGCTGTGCCAGTTTGGGAAAGTTCTGTGCCAATGTTGTGCCATGTGTCGGTTTTTTATTTGTAAGATGTAAAAAGACGAAAAAAGGTTAAATACATTATGTTGTGGATAGGAACTAAATCATTTATAATTTAAGTAAATTGATAGGAGGATGTGATGGAAAAGAATCAAGAACTTTTAGAAATAATAAGTGACCTGCTTTTGAAAGGATATGAGGGCGGCTATTGGGATTATAAATCAGATTATCCAGCTACAGCTGAAGATAAACTGCACGATATTATTTGTATGGCAAATAATTTGGAAGATAGGGACGCTTATTTAATATATGGTGCAAATGATGATGGGACGGTGTGCGGAATAGAAAATAGCAGTAAACGCTGCGTTACTGCGGATTTTATTAAATTTCTAAGGGATAAGAATTTTGCAGGTGGGTTTAGTCCTCAAGTTGAGATGCATACCTTAAAAATCGGTGGACATGAAATAGATGTCTTGGTAATTCTGCGCGGAAATCATACACCATATTATTTGCAGAATGATTTTGGCAAAGATCCACAGATTAGTAAACGTATCAGGGCAGGTGCCATTTATACGAGAACTGCGGATATGAATACTCCAAGAGACAAGACAGCAAGTATTGAACATACGGAATATTTGTGGAGAAAACATTTCGGATATGATTTAAGACCCGCACAACGGTTTGAACTTTTACTAGAGGATTATGCAGGATGGTCAGAAACAAACTGGGATAATTGCAGACAGAGTTATCATAAAGATTATCCAGAATATAGAATAGTGGTAGGAGAGTCAAAAGATGCAGTAGAAACCATAAGCTATTTTTATGATGATGAGAGTATGCCTTGGGCAAAACTAAGTCTGGAATATTTTTCCACAGTTTTGTATGAAACTGAACTTTGGTATATGGATTTAGGCAGATGTATCATACCAAAGCCGAAATGGAGATTTATGATTGGGAAAGGGTTATATTATTATTTCCTAAAGGACAGCATCAATGGAAAGCTCCTTGGTCTTCTTACAGAAGGGAAATATCGGTGTAATGACAGAAGTGGGATTGAAGTACCAATAATGATTTTTGAACATGATGGGGAAAGGAAAAGCTTTGAAGAGTGGTTCTTGAGTGTTGATAGGGAACTGAAGCAAAATATACGATCAAAGATTGAAGAAGATGCGATTATGCAACATATTGTTGGAAAAGAAGAGCGGGATGGGAAACCAGAGTTAGGGGTAAAAGATGTGGCCCTCGCATTTGCGCTGTATAAACGATGGAGAAAGATAAAAAATTTTACTGAAGAATAATGCTGTAAATTAACACGCATATTTGCATTGCTATTTTTGCGTGTTTTGTATATAATAAAAAATAGAAGGGAGATGATGATTATGCCAAACATAAAACCAATATCAGATTTACGAAATTATACAGAAGTGTTAAAAGAAGTAAGCACTAATCAGCCAGTATATCTTACTCGCAATGGCAGAGGTGCTTATGCCATTGTAGAGGTGGATGAATTAGACAGGCTGAAGGCAACGATAAAGCTTTTGGCAAAATTAGAGGAAGGAGAGCAGTCTGCTAGAGAAAAAGGTTGGTTGACAGCGGATGAAGTAGAGGCTGCACTGGGATTATAATATGCCAAAGCTAATCTATACACCTAAAGCATTAGATGATCTACAAGGGATAAAAACATATGTTTCCAAACAATTTGGAGGAGACCGTGCAAAAATTTGTGCCAAGGAAATCGCAACAACTGTCAGACAGTTGGAAATGTTCCTCGATGAAGGTCCTTGTTTACAGGATTTGATTGAATATCCGACAGATTACCATTATTTAGTGGTAAAACCAGACTATATTTTTTACCGTATTGAGGGCGATACGGTTAGGGTTATCCGTATTTTAAATGAAAAACAGGATTTCCTCCAGATATTATTTGGGATTAGCAGTATCTCTGAAGAAGGTGAAAATTATCGGGGGGATTAGAGGAATACATAGATGAAACAAGATTTAATGAAACTTATCGAAAATATGGGACAAATAAAGAAAAGATTTCATAGCGTAGGCGGGCAAAGTATGCCGGTTCATAATATAATATATGATGACTCAGAGTTTTCTTTGTGGAAACAAGAGGTACAGTTAGAACTGCAGGAAATATTTGATCGGACACATGACCAATTTATTTGGGATATTCTGATAATAGTTAAACAAGGGTTTAATAGCTGGAAGGATGAAAAATCTTTTAATGATCTGCAAGGGGGCTTACAAGCAATTTATAAAAATATAGATAAATACTACCCCAAGAGTGAACAGGATACTGAATTATTGGAGGAAAATCGAATGGCAATAAGAAAACCCAAGATATTTATGTAATAAATATAAGGAGAAAAGGGTGTGGAATATATATTTGAAACAGAGCACTTGAGGATTAGAAAATTTGAGATAGGAGATGCCAAGTGCTTATATGAAAATCATTTGGAGGAAGAAGTAAAAATGTGGATTCCAAATGAAAGCTATGCAGATATGGAAGAAACTAAAGGAGCAATCAAATTTTATGTGGACTGTGTCAATGGCAAACATTTACCGTATGTATTAGCTGTTGAACTGAAAGAAACAGGTGAATTGATAGGCGACACAGGCGTAAATGCGGTAGAAGGAAATCCTGATGAGGTAGAAATAGGTTACGGGATATGTAAAAAGTATAGTGGAAATGGGTATGCAACTGAATTATTAAAAGCTATGACGGAGTTTATAAAAAGATTTTTGGGAATAAATATTTTATATGGACGTGTCATGCGTGGGAATAATGCTTCTGTGAGAGTTCTTGAAAAGAATGGTTATGAATTTGTTAAGGAAGAATTTGGGGCGGAAGATGACCCATATGGTAACGGAATGTTAATTTACAAAAAAGAATGTTAAACTGGGATTGCTTGAGGCTATTATGAAACTTACTAAAAAACAACCATTATTCATTGTTATCGGGGCTTCCCGTGTTGGAAAATCGACGCTTTGTAATGAATTGTTTATTAATGAAAAAGAGTATATTGTAATGGAAAGTGATTTATTGTGGAATGACATTTACAATACACCAGAGGATGATTACTTCGAGTATAATCGTTTATGGTTAAGGGTATGTGCCAATATTGCACAAGTTGGAAAGCCTGTTGTGCTATGTGGTTGCAGAGTACCAAAACAACTTGAAAATTTACCGGAAAGAGAATTGTTTACCCATATTTATTATCTTGCCGTTGTCTGTGATGATGCTGTATTGGAAGAACGAATGCGTAAAGGACGCGGGGTAAGTGATGATGATTGGATTAGAAACTCTATGGATTTCAATAAATGGCTGAAACAGCAGTCAAACGGGAATGTTTTATATCCTATAACATTATTGGACGCTTCTGACATTTCACCTAAACAGGCTTCGATAATGGTTGATAATTGGATTGTGGAAAAAATTCCATGATTGGTTTACGGAGAATATATTAATGGTATATAAATATTGTGAAAATAGGAATTTTGAGGATTTGGCAAGCGGAAAAGTTATAGTCCATAGAGCGGGATATCCTAATTTCCCGATAAGGCTTGCACAAGAAATATTCAGTAGATGTTTACATTATTTAGATGACCCGGATAGGGTATGTATTTATGACCCTTGCTGTGGCGGCGGTTATCTGCTAACGGTACTTGGCTTTTTAAATCATGAAAGAATAAAGACAATAATGGCTTCAGATATAAGTGATGATGCTATACAGCTTGCCAACGAGAATTTATCGTTGCTTGATAAAAA
>CAJUCT010000102.1 GCA_910585015.1 uncultured Acetatifactor sp. | reverse complement strand
GTATAAGCGTGGGTTCATCATATTTGGTGTGGTATCTTTAACTATGGGAAACTCCCAACTCCCATTTGGACACCGTTTGTCTGGACACATTTAAGCGGTTCGCAAGTTCTTCCTGCGATAATCCCTTTTGTTTGCGGAGCTGATATAATTTATCATGAAATTCCATGCTAACCCCCATGTCACAGCTTTGCTGTGACTCAAATCAGTGCGTAGAATGCCGTATTTCAGGCATTCTCCTGTGTGAGACTTAGAACTTCTCCACGAAACAGCTTCTGCTGTGAGTGATTAGAAGTTCTTCTCACACTGCCATCCTTTTAAGATAAGCGTCACTAAGATACCTAAGACTGCCGTTGTAATAAGGCCTGCTTCTATGCCATATGCAGCACCATTGAGCAAACCGGCATCCTTTACGCTAAAAAGAATGATACCTTTTGAAGTACTTTCTACTCCACTTAAGGACAAGCCCATGATCACATATAAAATAAAATTCCATGCACTATGTAAGCCGCAAGCAATCCATAGACCGGACCGCCGCAAAACCAGCATGGAAAAAACAATGGAAATGAGATACAAATTCATGATTCCAACGATGGCATACGCAAAATCCGCTTCCAGTAAGCTCATCAAGTGCGGAAGGACAAATGCACTGAAACTGATCATAACAGCCTTCGGTATGGATATTTTTTCTAACAATGAATGCAGCAAAAATCCTCTGCACATCATTTCTTCCGCTGCGCCTTGTATTCCAAATGCTAAGATCCATAAAAAAAGGCTTTCAAAATCTACCTTAGCTTTCCATTCCAGAAATATCATGGAACCACTAATGCAGTTAATACCTATTATTATAGCCAATAGAATAGCGGCAAGCAATACTCCTGCCAAATAATCTGCGGCATTTCCCGAAAATCCTATTGATTGCATGGTTTTCTTCTCAACAAGTCTACAGTACGCTATTGCTACGAACAAAAACACAAGGAATCCATAATAGGGCAACAACTCGCCGATCTGTCCTGCGGGCATCACGCCATGCAAAGGATCATAGCCCATTCGATATAAAACCCCGATTATGATCCCTTCACCCAGAACCGCAGAAAAACAGTATATCAGAACAAATGCCAATAGTTTCTTGATTGTGTATTCCGCCGCTGATCTATTGGGGTCGTTGTTGAATGGATTCAAATGGAAAATAACGGATAGTACAATATCTTCATCAATGCTTCCTCCTTGGATTTCATGAAAATATCGTACTATTTTTGAGTTTGGTCACAAATCCGCTTTTAAAATCCCTTGCTCCGGAAAGATACACCATAAGCAATAAAATGGCTACAAATAATATGCACGCAATCATTTTCTTCACAACAAGCCTTAATAAACTCTCTTTTTTATTCGCCACTTTATATTCAGGGTGCAGACTAAGAAATTTTTCCTGTACAACAGGCGCATATTCCTGCAGCCAAAAGACTTTGTTTTTCAATACCGATCCGACAATTCCGATACCGAATATAACACACGCAATCATACATTCCATCAACAATATCATTGTAAAACTCCACTCTGTGTCCCACACACTACTTTTTTGATGATATCCTTATTTGTTAAATAGCTTCCAGCGCACTATGACCTGTTAATTCTTTTACTATTCTCCATCCTTCATAACTGTGCTCCAAATTGTCTTTAATCGGCAAAAACCCTAAATCCAAATAAACCTTGCAGGCCAACCATGTATTTGTTTGCGTCGGTATCTTCGCATGTAAATATCCAAGATTTTTCATAACATTCAAAACATAGGTAATAAGCGGTTTTGAAAGCCCTTTTCCTTGATACTCCCGTTTAACCGCCACCCAATGAAGCCAGCCGGCGCCTGATGTATCTCTGCCATGGATGTCATAAAGGGCTGTGGCTGTCGCGACCTTTTCCCCCTTCTCATTTTCAATAAAAAACATGCGCTCAGGAAGGATCTTAAGGCTATTCGCGTAATAACGATTCCAAGCCTCCAATCCCTGTTCATAATTTGAAAACTCTTTTGCCGACATCTCAATATCGATCCACTGTTCCCTGTCCCCGTCAGAATATGGCACAAATTGATATCCTGCCGGAAGACTGTAATTTGCTATGTCAGACAGCTTCCGTTCCAGTAATAATTCATAAAAGCAGATTCTTTCATCATGATTATCATACTGTGTTGCCTCTATTTTTCGCAGACGGCCATCCAACGCTTCCTTGATCTGCGGCATGGTTTTACGGATATCCTTGATTCTATCCACCGTATTGCGCACCTCGGCAATGCCTAGCTGTCTTTCCGCTTCGTCCATACAGTTTCCTAAAGCTCTTTGGATATTATATTCCAACCACTCAACCCAAGTATAGGCCACACCGACGACATCGCTGTATCCCCGAAAACAGTTATCATATGCTTCCAAATAGCCGTCAAAGAAAGCGATCATCTTATCAACATCCATCTTGCCGCTTACGATTCCTGACCATTGCAATGCCAACTGCATGACATGGGATATGGGATTCCCATAGTCCAGACATTCCAGATCGATCATCCAGGGAACCCCATTATCCCACATAATATTCTTTGGGTCCATGTCTTCATTGGACAGGCACAATACAGACGGCAATGAGGTCCTGGCCTTGTTTAATTCATTTTCAGCGTAGACAAGAAGTTCTTCATTATCTTCCAATAAGGAAGCGACCGCAGAGTTTTCCTCCTTTGCCTTCAACACATACCCCCGCCAATCTATATGATTTGTTTCCAGAGGCTGATAGGCGACATTCTTTGGTTCGATCGCATGGACTCTGCCAAGAATATTTCCAGCTCTATAACACATCTCTTGTGAAATATGATCCCAATCGGTAATGCTTCCCTTCTGCCACCTGAATACATAGAAAAACTGATCGTCCATCATTTGCATCTTATTGCCGCCAAATACCATAGCCGGCACAATGGGAATATCATTGTTCTCCAGAATTTTCTCTATTTTTTCTGCTCTTGCATAATTCTCATGTGCCCCCGGCCGCTTCATAATTTCCGCATTTAAATGCTTCACTGCAAATACACCGCTGTCCGTTGTCACCTTGTACATCCTGTGCATAAAACCGCCTGATACCGATTCCACATTTGCAATGATTTTTCCCAGGCCGCAT
This sequence comes from uncultured Acetatifactor sp., assembly GCA_910585015.1. GTDB lineage: Bacteria > Bacillota > Clostridia > Lachnospirales > Lachnospiraceae > Acetatifactor. The sequence continues at coordinate 3,241 of CAJUCT010000102.1, read as the reverse complement.
ACACTTACTAATTTTCTCAATAAAGTTTCTATAGTCTGTTCTCTCATATAGAAAGCTCCTTGATATAAATAGGCTTTTTATCATCCGGATCAATTTTTCCGCTGTTATGATATCCGTTTGCTTTCCAAAACGGCTCACCCGTGACAGCATCCGGACAGATATACATGTTTTCTGCACCGTCATTGCAAAGTACTGTTTCGATGTGTCTGCTCAATATCGTTCCTAATCCTTTACGGCGAAAATCCGGGCAAATATAAAAACCCATAATTGTTCCGTAGCCTTTTTTCAGCAGACCATATACCGTTCCCAGGTCGATGGCAAACATGGCAATACCAAAAGGCTCTCCATCGACAATGGCAATCTCAAAGTGCATATCCTTACGGGATCCTTGAATCGAGATTCTCTTTTTCAATCCCTCAATAATTTTTTCTTCGCTTTCATATCTTCCGTCATGTTCTTGCACTTCGCGAATGAACGGAATCCATAACTTCGCTGCCATTTCAAAGTGTTTTTCATTCTCCTTTTCAATTTGGATAAAACTAATTTGATTTTCCATTTTCTTTCCTCCAAAGATTTATTTGGAGGGTTAAGAAACTTGAACCCTCCATGCACGATTCTTTATCATAAAAGCGCCTCCTTTCTACCATTTTCAAAATAAACTGTAACAATTCCTGATTAACCATGCTTCGATAATGTAAGCGTAAAATCCGACGCCCTACCTATAATTTAAGCGCCGCTCCCTATTTAGTCAAGTCTTTTTTCCTTGATTTTCAAGGAATTTTTAGTTACATATCTCAGATGATGCATCGGCGCGGCTTTCCTCGGTGGAAAACAGATCATCGACCGATGCCAGCTCTACTTTTTTCGCGCTGCTTTTCAAGTTTCAACACCTCCTTAGTCAGATTTGCGTAGCCCTCCGCTACTTTGCCGCCTGGGTCATGGGAGAAAATGCTCTTGCCCTCTGCGCTGGTTTCCTTTGCCCGGACAGAATGGGGAATCTCGGTTCCGAACACCTTGATTTTACTGCCGTAGGTTTCCCGCAGCAGGGCGGCAATCTCTTTGGCGAAGTTAGTGCGGTTGTCCACCATTGTCAGCAGAATACCGTCTATTTGCAGTTTCGGGTTGATCTGCCGCTTGACCTTGGTCACCGTAGAGAGCAGCTGTTCCAGCCCTTTGGCGGGCAGATACTCCGCCTGGACGGGGATTATGATCCGGTTGGCAGCGGCCAGCGCGTTGACGGTGAGCATACCCAGGGAGGGCTGGCAGTCTATGAGGATATGGGAATACTGCCCCTTTACACTGTCCAGGTATTGCCGCAGAATCGTTTCCCGGCTCATAGCGTTTACCAGCGACACCTCCATGCCGGACAGCTGAATATCCGCTGGCATCAGGTCCACGCCCTCCGGGTGGCGCAGAATCCCCTCGCCGGGGCGGACCGGCTGATCGGTCAGGATACGGCCCATTGCGTCAGAGAGGGTAAAGGGCAGCTTATCCGGCTGGGGATTGCCCAGGCTGATGGTCAGGCTCCCTTGCGGGTCCCCGTCAATGAGAAGCACTTTCTTTCCGGCCTGTGCCAGCCCAATCCCTAAGTTGGCACAGGTTGTGGTCTTGCCCACACCTCCCTTTTGGTTGGCGATGGCGATGATTTGCGTGTTCAAGATAATCACCTCGTTTCTTGGTATGAAAAAAGGGAGAATGTGACCGGAATCAACATTCTCCCTTAGAAACGATATGTGATTGTGCAATAATCTGTCTTTTGTGAGGTTAGCTTTTGAGAGCCATCTCGCCGCAAACCCGCATGAATACTGGGTTTTTGCCTGTTTGCTTTCCCTTTCCCCAATAACCTGTGTTCAATGAAATGTACGCAAAGGACACGTCAAGGAAAATCAAGAGCGCACTCCATGCAAGGAGAATGCAGGGCAAGTATATGGCTACTACCGCCCCATTCGGTTATCAGAAAGACGAGAAAGACCATAACCACCTTGTCATTGATGAAGTGACCGCCCCCGTTGTGGAACTGATTTTCTCAATCGCCGAGGAGGGCGTGGGGCTTCACACTATCTGTAACCGCTTGCGCAAGGCAAAGGTCATAAAGCCGAGTTTCTACAAAAAAGAAATGTTTGAGCGGTACACTGATGAGGAAAAGATGTATGACTGGGACACCGCCTATGTCAGCAAGATATTGCATGACCCCGTTTATGCAGGAAACCTTACCGTAGCGGAAAGACCGACCAAGACCATGCGTTCCAAGAAAAGACAGTATATCCCGTATGCGGAGCGTGAAGTTATCTATGGCACACATGAACCGATTATCGAGCAGAGCCGTTGGAACACCGTACAGAAGATTTTGGAGAGCAGACCGCCCGTTATCGGGGAAAGTTCAAGCGGATATGACAACATTTTCCGAGGGATTATCAAATGCGCTGATTGTGGGAGTGCCATGCTTGCCAAAGTCGAGCAGAAAAGAAAGCGGAACAACGTACTGGACAAGACTTTCTACTGCTGTACCAAGTACCGCAAGTTTGGGAAAGAGGGTTGTTCATCACACACCATTGAGGCGAGGACGGTTCACGAAGTTGTGCTTGCAGACATTCAGAAACACGCAGGACAGGCACTGACGGACAGGAAAGCAATGGTAACGGAGATTGCGGAGCGTCTTAATCTCCAAATGTCAGCGGACAGGGAACAGCAGAAAAAGGAACTAAGGCAATGTAAACAGCGAGTGTCGGAAATAGAAAACCTGTATGCCAAACTGTACGAGGATTTGACAAGGGAACTGCTGACCGAAAAGCGTTTTCAGATGTTGTCGGCAAGGTATGACAGCGAGCAGGAAGAACTGACAGCCAAGATAAAGGAACTTGAAAAAAGTGCCATAGCGGACAAAGAACAGTTATCTTCCATTGAGCATTTTGCGGAGCAGATAAGCGGTTATGCAGGAATAACGGAACTCAATTTTAAGATAATCAACCAACTTATAGAAAAAATTCTTGTTTCTGAACCCGTAGAAGTTGACGGGCAGAAAATTCAACGACTTACTATCCATTACAAGTTCATAGGGGCATTGGAAACCCTTGAATAATGGATATTTTCTAAGTCACCTATTCCAACTATCCAACAGAAGGGAACCGAAGCGGGAGTGTCTGGGAATGACTTGGGCGCTCCTTCTTCTTTATAGGCCCCCTCCTAAGAGCGCATTATCCGAGATAATCAATTATCCGAGGAAACTCTCAAAACCACCAGC
>CAJUCT010000101.1 GCA_910585015.1 uncultured Acetatifactor sp. | reverse complement strand
GCAGTTGTTAATTGGGCATGGTCAAGTACCCACCATCATGCCAGAAGCCTCAAATTTGAATATACTATCAAGAAATATAGGGGAATTGAGATATGTTTAATCCCAAAATTATATTTACTGAAGAGCAATATGAAAAATATTATAATGACAGATTTATTTACGATAAAGAGTTGGCAGATGCTGTTCAAATAATGCAAAGTAATGAGAAATATAAGATTCTAATTTTAGGTGATCCAGGTTCTGGTAAATCAACTCTTTTACATTACATCAATAAATCTACAGCAAATAAAAAAGATATGGGAATTGTTTATGGATACAATTTGCATAATAATTATGATTTTTTTATACCTTCAAATGGTCCTTTTCTAATTGATGGTTTAGATGAGATGCAAGATTCACATACACTATTACATTTTTTGAAAGAAAAGAATTGTGATAGACTGGTATGCACATCTCGACCTAATATTGTATTGGACATGTCGTATTTTACCCATGTTATAAAACTTAATCCTTTATCAGTTGATATGATAGAAAAACTTATAAATAAAATGGATATAGATTTACGCCAAATTCATCCATTATCAGCTGATTTCTACTTAAATAATAAACTACTTACGCCAAAGGATATACTTCGTTTTATAATTGCAAATGTGAGCAATTCTAATATACAAGAATTTTATAGTAGATATCCATATCTTTCATATCAATATGGAAAGGGAATTGATTTTAGTTCAGATATTATTCAATCAGAGAAAAAAATCATTGTTCCGCCAAAAGAGATAATTAAAAGCGTAACAATATTTGACAATACACTGCTAAAAAAAGCGATGGAAGATCCTCGGATTATACATAGATTTTCTTCACGAGAATTTGAAGAAATGGTATGTGAATTATTAGATAAACAAGGATATAATGTTAAATTAACAAAGCAAACAAGAGATGGGGGCAAGGATATAGTTGTTGTACAAAAGTCAATTTTAGGTGAATTTTGTATATATGTTGAGTGTAAAAAATATGATGTAACAAGACCAATAAGTGTAGGGCTTGTTAGAGAATTATACGGAACCGTTATGGCAGAGAATGCAACGGCCGGTATGATGATTACGACATCGTATTTTACAAAAGATGCAAAAGAATATACAGAGAAGATAAAACATCGCTTAACTTTAAAGGATTACAATGATTTGATTCAAGAACTTAACAATATATAATAATTTCGATAAAATGTTTCTGGTTAAAGTATGGGGGATAGGGTATAAGGGGGCAATTTCATTTGAAACTTAGATATAAAAGTGAGTAGTAAAATAGAATAAAAATTTATACAGGAGGAATGTATGGAAAAGAAATATCAAATTTTTATAAGTTCTACATATGAAGATTTAAAGGAAGAAAGAAGAAAAGTTCAGGATACAATTTTGTCTATGTACCAATTTCCTATTGGTATGGAAATGTTTAGTGCTGCGGATGAGGAACAGTGGGAAATCATTCAGGAAACCATTGATAGTTCTGATTATTATGTACTTATTATTGGGCATAGATATGGTAGCGTCATTGAAAATGGAGAGTATGCAGGAATTAGTTACACGCAGAAAGAATTTAGGTATGCATTAGATAAGCAGATACCTATATTGGCATTTTTAATTGATTCAAGTGTTGCTGTAATACCAGAAAAAATGGAACAGAACATAAGTAAAAGGAGAAAATTAGATGCGTTTATAGAAGAAGTAAAAAAAGGAAGGACGGTTCAATGGTGGACAAGTGAAGAAGATTTAGCGACCAAGGTAATGAATTCTTTAAATAAACAATTTGCTAGAGGCAAAAGACCGGGATGGGTGCGGGCAAATGGACTAAAACTAGAAGAGACTCAGGCTGAACTGATAGAAATAAGCAAAGAAAATCGGAGGCTGCGGGAAGAAAATGAAATATTAAAAAAAAGCATAGGACAAAGGAAACCGAAATTTGAAGTAAAGTTTAATGACAAAGATTATATTAGTAGCAAATATAAAAATATCTCAGTAAATGATATAGAAGCAGATTTTATGCCCATTACGTCAGAGTATTTAAAAGATGCCGGTTTGGAAGGCAAGATACCACAGGAGGATATAGATAATTATAATAGTAGTTTGCCTTCCGAAAAAGAAATGCGAGAATATCTTGACAAATATAAAATATTCAGAGGTACAAAATGCAATAAAATACCATTTGTTGTAAAAATAAGAAATATAGGTAACTGCAAGGCAAATGATATAAATATACAAATTCATATGCCTGTTGGTATGGAAGTTTTTAATAAAGTTATGCTCGAAGAATTAAAAGAGCCAAAAGCACCGGAAACTTTAGAAAATCCAATAAATGCATTTTATAACAAATCATATTTGGGAGCAGTGACAGCATCGTTGGGGAATCCTCTTGATATCAGTAGAGGAATAAAAGCATATAATATATCTGCACTGACTAACTCTTTTAGTATAAACAATGACGAAGAAATTAAGGATAATTGTTTAAATATCTGGAATCGGAGTATGATACATACAGGAGAATATGAATCAAGAGAATATTATATGGTGCCATTAGAAAGTGGAAAATACGAAATGGAAGTTAGGATTGTATGTGAAGAATTTGTAGAAGAAGATATACAGAAATTTGAGATTATTGTGGAATAAATAATCAAAGTATTTTTAAATATTGATTATTTGTTGAAATATGGGAGATATTATCGAATTTTGTCAGGGTGTCTTAGTTCTCGGTGGATAAAGTTGCGGAAACCTCAGAAAGCCCGAAAATACGGCATTCTTGGCACTACATAGGTCTGAAAGATACATTATTTTCTTGTGTTTTTAGGGGCAATTTTACATTCGGGAGAGTGCGAACTTTTGTTCTGGGGTTCTTTTGCCAAAAAGTTTAAACCTTTTGGCGAAAGTCGGATACAATTTGGCGAAAGTGAAACTTTTTGGCAAAACCTCATACGATTTGGCAAAAGTGAAACCTTTTGGCAAAACCCCCATACAATCTGGCAAAAACTGGTAGTTTCGCCAAATTGTATAGGGTTTTGCCAGATTGTATAGGGGTTTCACCAAATAGTGTATGGGAGAATTGATAAAAAGATAATGGGAAAATGATAAGGGCTGTGCGCAGGCTCTTTTTTTGGTTGTTTTATGCTTTCCATACCCGGAAAATAGTTGTTTCATGCAATCCAATAAAATACGGGAAATGCGGTGGTCTGCTATTTCCGCAGGCAGGCCGGGCGGCCTGATAAGGGAAATTACTTGGAAAGGGAATATGCGGGTAGGCTTATCGGACGAAAAGCGAAAAACTTTAGGGGTGATTTTGATATTTTTGCGCTTCATTTATGCCTTTCGTTCCATTTCGTATGCCTTTCGTTCCCTGCATCCCAAAATAACAAAAAATCTGCCGATAAAATAGATAGCGGAACATAATAGAATCCGAGGTGATGAATTTTGAATATAGCAGTGGTCGATGATGAAGAAATCATCAGGCAGCAGATACATGGATTCATAAAGAAGCAGAAGCCGGAATCCGAGATCAGTGATTTTTCCACAGGGGAGGAGCTGCTTGCGGCAGGGAGGGAATTTGACATTATCTTTCTTGACATACAAATGGAAGGCATGGGCGGCATAGAGGCGGCACGGACTTTAAGGCAGCGGAACGCGGACGCGGTGCTGGTCTTTATTACGGGCATAAAGGAATATGTGTTTGAAGCCTTTGACGTGTCGGCGTTCCACTACCTGCTAAAGCCAATTGCGGAGCAGAAATTCATGGAGGTGCTTGGCAGGGCGGCGGGGGAAGCCGGGAAAAGGAAAGTGCAGAAGGAGCAGCAGATATTCATCCGGACAAAGAATCGGGGGTATACGCTCAACTTAAGCAGCATCCTGTATATTGAAAACAGGGGGAAGAAAGTGGAAATCCATACCACGGACATGGAGGAGATCATAGAGGCGTATGCCACGATGGAGGAACTGGAAGGACAGCTTGGGGGCGGCTTTTACCGTTGCCACAGGGGGTATCTGGTAAATATGGCGCACATAGTGAGGTATGACAATGACAGCATTTTCCTTTCCAATGGCGGCAAAGTCTACCTGACAAGGAAGAAGCACAATGAGTTTGTAAAGGCATATATGTGGTATTTGCAGAATGGAGGGGTGTCCTGTGTATGAAGCAGTAAGCGTATTACTGGAGATAGTCTCTGCCATGTTCCAGGGGTACTGCCTGCAGTATTTTTATGGGAGTTTTCTGGACGGCAGGATACGGAACCGGCGTATAAACGGGCTGGTAGCCGCAGTGCTGTATGGGATTCTGCGGTTAGGGACGGGAGCCTTCCTGCCGCAAAGGTATGGAAACCTTGGAACCTTTGCAAAGCTGGCAGCGATCATGTGCATTATATCCGTGATTGCATTGATATTTTATTGGGCAATAGGGAAGATAACTTTATTTCTTGTACTTACCTTTATGGCTGTAAGTGAAATAAGTTTTTTCCTGTCCTATATGGTTTTCAGGTTGGAGGACAATCTGCTCAAGCTGTGGAACTGGTATGCCATAAACGGGTATATGACTTCTGCCAAAACATATAACATAGCCGTAATAACTGTGATTGGAATGAATGTTCTAAGGTGTGTGATTGCATCGGCATTATTATACTTCACTGTGAAAAAAATAGTGAAAGATTATCGGGAAAAGGATTATGCCATACATAGGACGGAACTGTTATTTATCCTTACACCAGGGCTTGCAGGACTGATGGTATGTACTTTACTGCGTGTCACTATAGATACGGCAGAAAGCGGCGCACCGGAACTGCTGTATGACAGATACCCGTCACTGATAATCATTGTGCCTGTTATCCTGCTGCTATTACTGTTTTCCATTGTGTCCGGGGTAAAGCTCTTTCAGGACATGATCTGCTGGAACAGGGAAAAGAGCAGCCGGATCATTTTAGAAAATCAGGTCAGCAGCTTACAGGAGCACATGGGGGAGATGGAGCGTGTCTATTCCGGGATACGGGGGATGAAGCACGATATGAAGAATACAATCTCCCTCATCATGCAGCTTGCGTCCGGAAAGGAGGAAGAGCTACAAGCCTATTTGGAAGAACTAAACCAGACTATGGATAGGCTGGAGTTTCAGTTCAAGACGGGGAACACGGTCGTGGATACCTTGCTGAACATGAAATATCATGAGATCATCAGTATAGTGCCAGACTTGCGGATGGATGTGGAGTGGCTGCAGTTCCCTGATAAACTGTTCATCCAAAGTTATGATATCGGCATTATTTTAGGGAATGCGCTGGATAACGCAATGGAGGCGTGCAGGAAGCTGAAATCGAAGGAGCCGGATGCAGAAGCCTTTATGCGCATCAGCTCATTCCAAAAGAGGGAACTGTTTTTCCTGAAAGTGGAGAACAGCTTTGACGGGCGACTGGTGCGGAGACGGCAGGAGGAATTCCCCATGACGGATAAAGCAGACAGGGAGAACCACGGGATAGGGCTTGCGAACATCAAAAGCACGGCGGAGAAATATAGTGGGACAATGGATTTCAAGGTAAATGGCAGGGTGTTCATCCTGTCGGTGATGATGAAAAATGAAAGGAGAGAAGAAGATGGATTTTGGAGTGACAGGTAAATCAGGAGGGTACTATCTGGCAGAGCAGTATCGGAAGAATGCGGCAGGCAAGAGCGGGGGTGTGAGCTTTGCGGAGCTTGCGGCGGCAAAGGCGGCGGGGCAGTCGGATGTGTCGGGGATAAGTTTCAAGGATATGTGGCAGGCGAGGTTTCCGGGGGCATACTACCATACGGCAGATGCCTATAAAATTCCACAGGGCGCATGGCAAAGGTATGACTTTCCACATGAAAAGTTTTTCAGTGATGAGCTTGATGAATCAATTATAGACTGGAAGCCAACAGGGGTGGAACCTAAACTGACGGATGCGAGTGTACAGTCAAGGATAGATTCTACTCTTGGAAAGAAAGCAATTGTTGTTCCACCTGCATTGGAAGAAAAAATGAAAAATGACACAGATCTGGCACAACAGGTAATGGCAAAAGTGGAAAGTTTTATCATGAATGATCAGGCAACATTACCGCCAGGCAGAATATATTCCTGCGTGGTTGTACTTGATGAAAATGGAGAGATTGCCCATGCTGCAGGTTCAAGCGGCGGCGGTAATATATCCGGGCCGACAGAGGAAGAACTGCGTCAGTTCGAAGCGGAGCAGGCGGCAAAGAAGAAAAGGCGTGAGGAATATGCCCGCCTGAATGAGGAAAGCGCCCTGAAACGCAAGCTGATGGAGCAGGAAACAGATGCGAGATATTATCAGACCAGCATAACCAAAAAGGCAGTTTCGATTGTAGCTTATGAAGCGGCGGGCATTTTGAAGTAAAGCAGGATATGCCCGGACTTACCGTAAGGGGGCATGGGCGGCTCCGAATGACAGAGG
>CAJUCT010000100.1 GCA_910585015.1 uncultured Acetatifactor sp. | reverse complement strand
CTGGGCGTAATTCTTAGCTGATTATTTGAGTATACATTATACGACTTTTAGGTTAGTATACAGAAGAACGATAAAAAAGAATGGAATATTGATGAAACAAGGAAAAGGGCCGCTTGTGTATAATGCCATTAATTTAAGATGATATAAGCCCCCTTGGTGTGGAACATTATTTTAAAGTAAGCAGAAAGCAATACCATAAACAAAGTTGGCGCAACTTGCTTTCCTGCTCATTATTCAATAGGCGATTGGGGCTCCTATTTTAACGGAAGTGTAAGAAAAAAAGTAGCTCCACCACCTTCTGTATTCTTTATCCCGACATCCGCAGACAAAAATTCTGCCAACTCTTTTGCTATGCTTAGTCCAAGACCAAAATGTGACTTATCCGTATGTGACTTATCGGCACAGTAAAAGCGGTCAAAAATGTAAGGTTTGTCCTCGGCAGAGATTCCCTGTCCGTGATCAATAACAGAAATAGTTATAGCCTTGCGTGACAGAGTGGCTTTTATTTGGATTGATGCTTTCGTTTCAGAATGAAAAATGGCATTATCCATAAAAATGCTTAAGATCTGAAAAAGGTATTCCCGGTCTGTGTATAGTACGGGAAAGTGGATATCCATAAAATCTGCATCTAAAGGAATTCCTTTCTGGCCGCATATCGGTTCATAAGCTTCATAAAGGGCGATCAGCAAAGTATCAATATTTACCATTGTTTTATTGATATTGCGTGTTCCGGAATCTGAGGAGGCCAGTAAAAGCATATCTTTAATCAACTTTGACATTCGCATAGTTTCTGCATCTATAATATTTGCGGCCTTTTTAATATCCGGTATGCCGTCGCTTAATCTGTTTATTTTGTCATTGTTGGCAAGTATGACTGCAAGCGGCGCTTTTAGCTCGTGGGAGGCAGCGGCAATAAAACCTTTCTGGCTTTGTAATACTTTTTCGGTTGGTTCTATAGCGTGTTTCAGCAGAAATCGGCTTACAATTATGATACAGAATAAGGAGATAACCCATAGCAGTATATAAAAAGGCAGTTGTTTCCCTATCAGTTCAAAAATTGTCTTTTGCCGGTGCAGCAGGCTCAGATAAAACAGGGTTCCGTTTTTGTCAATGACAACAGCCGGTATTCCCCAATATTTATCATGTGAACTACCGGAAAAAGATAAAACCCCGCCTTGTGTTGTAGCCTTTGTCTGATCCAATGCTGTGACAGATTCAACACTTGCCTTCTCTGTAAATTGACTTAACAAAAAGGTTATATCGGTTGGAAATGAGAGAGGGCTTTGATAAATCACATTTCCCTGTGCATCCTTTAGAACGGCAAAAATGGAATAGTTATCTTCATAGGGCTTGATAACCGTTTGAGGGCTTTTTTCCGGATTTTCCAGTTCATAAATCATTAACGTAGAAAGCCGCCCGAAAAAAATACTGTCGTTTTGCCGTTTATTATCAATGAAATCATTGTATAAAATTCCAATAATGACGGTTATGATGGACATAATGGAACTGATAAAAATAAGATGAAGTTTTTTATATAAATGCTCCAGCATTTTTGCCCTCCAATTTATAGCCAGATCCGTAAACCGTTTTTATTTCGCAGCAGCTTCCTATCTCCCGTAACCGTTTCCTGAGAAACGAAATATAATTATCCACGTTTCCGGGTACGATGTCTGTATCGGTTCCCCAAATTTTGTATATCAGCTGCTCTCTGGTAATGAGGGATTGGGGGTGGTTTATAAAGGCAGACAGTACCTCGGACTCTTTCGCAGTTAAAAGCAGGGAATTTTTGCCGCATGACAAGATACGTTCCATCTGATTGAAAGACAGATCAGAAAAGCAAATGTGCATTTCCTGTTTTATTTCGGCGGGACGCCTGGTCAGCGCTCTGATGCGGGCAAGCAGTTCTGCGATATGAAAAGGTTTTACCAGATAGTCATCTGCACCATTGTCCAGTCCCTCTATCCTGTCATTTAGTTCTGACATCCCCGTAATAATAATGACAGGAATTGCAATTCCCTTCCGGCGCATGGCCTTAATAATTGTCATTCCGTCAATGATGGGGAGCATACGGTCAATGACTGCCAGGTCATAGCAGTATTCTATATTCAGTGCATGGATCATGGCTGTTTCCCCATCATAGCAGCAGTCAACTATATATCCGGCTTTTTGCAGTTCATCCTGTATGGAACTGCAAAGTTCTATATCATCTTCAAGCAATAGTATTTTCATGATATCAAATCCTCTTTCCATGGTGTCGCTCCACATATGGCTGGAAAGACATTTTTCCATTTGCGGGTTATTCTTTTCTATTCAGTATAGCAGATAATTCTATAAAAATCCTATAAAAAGTGACGTTTAAGTCGATTCCAATTACAAGACTTTTTTAGGACTTTGCAGTTAAAATGAAAAAAAACAGTAGAAAGGAAGTTTTTATTATGAAAAATCAAAAAATGTGGAAAGGTTTAGTAATTGGATTGTGCATATCAGCTCTTACGGGGTGTGGCATTGGCGCAGATGAAAAGACAGGGGTGGGGGATATGCCTGCAACAGAGTATCAAAGCAGCATATTTGATGACGAGGATATGCATTCAGATGAAAATGATAACATTGCTCCTAAAGCAGATAATACGGATGGCAATAGCAGCCAGGAAAACAAAGACAGTTCCCTGCCGGATGGGGATGGAACAGACGGAGCGGATGCTTCGCAGGAGAACCAGAGTAATACCACAGATAATGGTACAGTTGAGAAAGTGGATGCAGACAGCCTGTATTCATCAGCGGCTATCACAGGGAGCGTTGTGGAATTTTCGGATGGCAGCTGTACAGTAAGTGCCGCCACAACAGAAGATGACGGAAAAACTGGCGTAGTTGCCGCACCTGGGTATGAAAGTGAAGATACAAATGTAGTGGTGACATATCAGGAGGGCTGTGTGGTTCAGATTGCAACTATCTATACTTCAACCGGGACTGCAGAATTGGAGCAGGCATCTGTAGCTGACATTAAGAAACAGTCAAGCGTTATTATCTATGGGAGCTTTGAGGACACACATCATGTAACGGCTACAAAAGTTATCATATGCCATAGAACAGCCTGAACAGCAGGAGGTATTCATTTTGAAATTCTATCAGCTTGCCTTCCGGTATTTATGCCGGAAGAAGTCTAAAACATTTATTTTGCTTTTGGTATTGCTGTTCATAAACAGCATGATCCTGGGTTCTTACATGATTCTGCATGCCACAGAGGATTCCCGGATTACTATGCAGGAAAAGATGGGGACCAAGGCGGTACTGGAAGTGAAGGGGAGTGACCGATTTATTACGGAAAATGAGGTCAGGGAAATCCGGGATATGGATGGAGTGATATCCGTCAACCGCATGGCTGACAGTGCCGTTTATCCCGTTAATTTTAATCCCATTACAAACAGTGATTCCGAGGATGAAAATAACTGGAAGGTAACATTGCTGTCTTATGATGAGCTGGAACGTGACAGCGCCTTTAGTGACTTAAGATACCGCCTGATGAAGGGGGATATGATTACGGAGAGCTCTGGGAAAGGGGCTGTGATCAATTTTGCGCTGGCGGATGCAAATGGCCTTGAAATAGGGGATGAGATGGAAGTCGGGACAGAAACAGGGAGTGTGATCAATGTAAAGATCATAGGTGTTTTTGTTGCGGGAAGTGAGAGAAACCAGATGGATACCCTGCCGGCGGTAAACCGTATCGAAAACCAGATTTTTATTGACAATGAATCCTATACGGGGCTATTCGATAATGCGGGTTACCGTAAGATAGCGGTATATACCAAAAAACCGGATCAGATAGATGTTCTGGTACAGGAATTAAAAGATTTTTTGGGCAGCAGAGTGGAGATCACCACTGCTGATATATTATATCGTCAGCTGGAGGTGCCGCTGAACAGGATAGTCCGTGTGATGAAACTTATGCTGGTATTCACGCTGGCTGCAGGGGTGACAATTACTTCAATATTACTCTGTATGTGGATGAGGTCGAGAAAGAGGGAAATTGCTGTTTTTATCAGTATGGGAAAAAAGAAAACGGATATTCTCATGCAGGTTTTTATGGAAACGGCAGCCGTTTTTTGTTTGTCTGTATTTGGCGCCTGTGTAATAGGAAGTGGGATGGCAGGAATTATGAAGGAACTGCTCATGGAAGAAAATACGGCAGTTTTCCTGTCAGTTTCCTTACAGGCAGGGGATATTGCAGCAATGTTCTTTGCAGGAGGCTGTATAGCGGTTATTGCTGTCTGTATTTCATTGCTGCCCATTTTAAGGGCAAACCCAAAAGACATTTTATCAAAAATGGAGGGATAGTAAATGAGAGGTTTTAGTTTGGCATGGCGTTCTGTTATCAGAAAACCTGTAAAAAGCATCCTGCTGTTTGTAACTGTATTTACCATCAGCCTGCTGCTGTTGGCTGGAATGAGCAGTGGAAAAGCAACTGTTCAGATGCAGGATAATACAAGGCAGGCAGTCGGGGCAGGGCTTCTGCTGGAAGAAAATGAGGCAGACCGGCATCGGAGGATTGATGAGTTATCAAGGCAGCTTGATCATAAGGAAGGCAGCCTGGGCGGATACCATCAGGAAAAAATTACAATAAACGGAGTAGAAAGCTGGAGAACATGGACGGATAATTCTTTTGAAACCCTGTTAGTGGAGGATATCGAAAAAATAGCGGGTACAGAAGGGATTGCCGATTACAATATTACAACAGTTACAACGGCTGCAAGACCAGTTGGTTTTATCCGCATTGAGGACGAGGATATGGATCAGTATAGCGACCTTGGAGGCGTGTCGCTGGTCGGGAACAAAGATATGTCCATGGATTCCAATTTTCTTTCGGGAAATGCTTTTATCATGGACGGCAGAATGATTAAAGAAGGTGAAAAGGATGTCTGTGTCATTTCGGCAGAGCTTGCAGATAAAAACCAATTAGAAATTGGAAGCAGAATAAGTTTTGGCAACTGCCGGGATAAAGAGGATCCTATGATTTATGAAGCAGAAGTTGTCGGTATCTATCGGGTAAACCAACCTATAGCTCCTTATATGTATGGGGATACTTACCGGTCTGAAAATGTTATTTTTACAGATTTGGATTTCCCTGAAAAGGTGGATGGAAAGGCAGGCGACCCATTATATGAAAAGGCATATTTTAAGATTGCAGATGTGGATGAATATGAAGCTGTAAAGATAAGTGTAATGGGGGTAGATATAGCGTGGGAAAGGTATGACCTGATTGACAATAACGGAAATATGAATACCCTGTCCGCAAATTTTAATGAAATGGAGAAGTACAGCAGAATTTTAGTCTGGGTAATTTCAGGGGCAGGCCTGATTATCCTGTTCCTAATTTTTCAGTTCTGGATAAAAAGCCGGAATAGGGAAATTGGAATCATGCTGTCAATGGGAACTTCAAAAATACGGATTTTGGCCCAGATCATGGCAGAAGCACTTATGATTGCAGCAGTGGCTGTGTTGGTTTCCTTCTTGGCGGCACCGGGAGTGTCAGGCCTGACGGCGGATTATCTGGTAGAACAGCAGGTACAGAGTGCGGGAGAACAGGATTTACTGGATGAAGGGAAAGTGGCATTGTCATATGAAAAATCAGGGCAGAATGTGGTGGGCGTGCAGGCAGAAATTACTTCCGGGATGTTAATACAGGATGTTTCGGGCATTGCCCTGCTTATTGTGATATCTGTATGTGTATCGGGTATTGGCATATTGAAGAGAAATCCCAAGGATATCCTGCAGGATTTATAAAACAGTTTATGCGCGCAGGTGTAAATAAGGTAAGGAGGACAGTTGAAATGATATTAGAAGCAAAAAATATAGAATATGTATATAAATCCCAAAAGGACAGGAAAGTTTTAGGCGATATTTCTGTGCGGTTTGAAGAAAAAAAGTTTTATGCCATTATCGGGGCCAGCGGAGCCGGAAAAACGACTCTCTTATCTTTGCTGGCAGGGCTTGACAGCCCAACAGGAGGCACCGTTCTATATGAAGGGGAAGATATCCTTGCGAAGGGTTTAAATTATCACAGAAAGAACCATGTATCCTTAGTTTTTCAGGAGTATAACCTGATTGATTATCTCACCACGGAGGAAAACGTAAGGCTGGGAGGAACAGATAAGCCGGGGGAACTGCTTACAAAAGTGAATATCCCACAGGAAGCATGGAAAAGAAATGTAATGAAGCTGTCCGGTGGGCAACAGCAACGTGTAGCGATTGCAAGGGCGCTGGCAAGCAATGCAAAAGTCTTATTGGCAGATGAGCCGACCGGGAATCTGGATGAACAGACGGCAGAGGGAATTATTGAGTTATTAAGGCAGACTGCGCATGAGTTGGGGAAATGCGTAATCGTTGTTACACATAGTAAATATTTGGCAAATGAGGCAGATGAAATTGTGCAGATTACGAATGGAATAATTGGCTCATAGAAATGAAGGAATCCTACAAAAGACAAACCGCCGCACTATGGCCTTCATCCGCCATATGCGGCGGTCTGCCTTTTCCGCAGGCAGGCCGGGCGGCCTGAT
>CAJUCT010000099.1 GCA_910585015.1 uncultured Acetatifactor sp. | reverse complement strand
TCCGGTGATAATAATCCGCGTCCAGGCGGTGATGTGAAAGTGCAAATCAATATTTACCGGCGAGGAACGGGAGCCGATAGACAAGGCGTATTATATCTGCCAGACCTATAACCGGCTGGGAAAAAACGCCTGCACCAGCCACAAAGTGGAAGCAAGGGATTTATATAACCTTGTATTGAAGGATATTCAGGAACTTGCGGCAATGGCGTTGAAAGACGTGGAATCGTTCTACCAGCGGATTAGCAGCCGCATGGAGCGGCGGTATCTGGCGGACGCTTCGGAGATGGAGAAGGAGCGGGAACGGCTGGAAGCAAGGAACCGGGAGATTGACGATATGTTTTTGAACCTGTATACCGACAAGGCAAAGGGAATCCTGTCCGAGCAGCGGTTTGTGAAGCTGACGGCGGCAATGGAGCGGGAACAGGAGGAAAACCAGAAGCAGCTAAAAGAATTGACCCTCTCCTTGCGCCGTTCCAATGAGCAGGAAAGCGATGTCCGCACCTTTATCCGTGAAATCCGGCAGTATGCCACGATACAGGAATTGGACGAGGGTATCTTAAACCGCCTTATCAGCCGGATTCTGGTGGGGGAGGTGAAAAAGGTTGACGGGGAGAAATTTCAGGAAATCAAAATCATTTATAACTTTGTCGGGGAGATACCGGCGGTAACAGAATAATGGCATATGCCCTTCTCTCTATCCGGGGGAAGGGTTTTCTTTTTGCCTGCATAGGAAAAAGAAGCCGGTTCTCTATTCTCCGGCTTCCAGAATAAACTGGAAGTTGTCATTATGACATTAAGCCAGTTACAATACAACCTGCATATTGACTACACAAGTGTTTATCAAAGATTTCCTGCAAAACATTTGATATGATTTGTGTTGCTTCATCTTTATTTTGATTGTCGATAACCGCTAAAGGCAACAACAAAAGAAATATTTGTCTATCCTTTATAGTGTTCAATAATTCTTTGAATGGAATTACTTGAATATCGTAATGCCCGCCCGTGCAAGCAATTTGTTTATCATTGATGGAATATACTGTATCTCCCGGATGAAATTCGATTTTTAAGGTTTGAGTAGGAGCAAGTTCGCAAATAAGTGTTTCCGGTTCATCAACATAACCGTCTGATTCTTCTAAAACTCCATCATAATATTTTGTAAAATTGTCCCACCAACTTGTATCACACATTCCGTTTTCTACCATGAGTTCGGTTAATGACATATCTGTTTCTTCCTCCAAAGCAGTCGGGAAAGAAGTTGCCATGTAACCCACCCAAAAATTCCGATTGGAAAAACCTATCTCATGTAATGAAATCACTCTTTTATTCCTTCAGCAAATTCCGATTTTTCGCTCTGTTTATCTGCTCAATAAACTGGAATTGAATTATTTTTTCTTTTCAAATACTCCCCAAATACATACAAGAATCCCAACTATAACAACACCTAAAGATATAATAAACGGAAGTTCTACATCATACCCTTGTAACAATCCCCACAATCCAGATAGTCCATTACTATACACATCATTGACCGTTGCCAGTACCATAAGTGCTATTGAATAAATTACGCCTATTAAAGCTACCACTGCGCCACAAAAAATTTTTTTCATAATATTAAGTCCCCTATTTAGTCTTGACCTTATAAATCCCGAATTTATAAAACTCGCTGAGCTACAACCACAGTATAGTTATCCGTGTCATATGTAATCCCCGTCTCCTTAAAATTGTTTTTATGCCAAAAATGCTCTGCCTGGGGATTGCCTTTAACCCAGCCAAGCCGTACACTCGAAAGCCTGATGCTGGCCAGATAACGGCATAAATCGTCAATAATGCTGCTTCCAATTCCAGCATTTTGAGTCGATACCGCTGTCATAAAAAAGCCTATGAAAGCAGTTTTTTCATTAGGGTATGCCATAATAAAATCCATTACAGCAATCAATTCTTCACCTTTGTAGTACCCCACATAATATTTGTCGCACGTTTCTTTATTTGGAGGCAAGGCTTTCATATCATCAAGAATACTCTGTTCTGTCACAAATGGTGGACAGTATTGGTAATACAAATCATTTTTGCTGCACAGTAAATATATATCTGCGACATCCGCTTTTTCCATGCGGCGTACAGTATAATCATTAGAGAAAAGAGATATATCCATTTGTGTCACCTCTGCAAATCTTGATTGTTACTTCGTTCAGTTTATCACATTTATAGGATATCTACAAGATTCCGTGTATGAAAAAGCTAAAAGAATGAATTCTTCACTTGACAATGTGGCAAAGAACTTATGACCCCGGACGAACTGGCGGTCATGGACAACAGTAAATGTATCTTACAGGTGCAGGGAGTCCGTCCTTTTTTCAGTGACAAGTACGATATCACAAGGCATCCGCGGTACAGGCATCTGTCGGACGCTGACCCAAGGAATACCTTTGACGTGGCATCCTACCTGAAGCGGAGGCTGAAGGTAAAGGCGGAGGACGAATTTGAGGTGTATGAAGCGGATGTGGGTGCAGAGTAAAAAAGATTTTGCAGGAGGAGATTGGATGAAGATCAGATTTGTAAACAGGCTGGCCGTGCTTTTATGCGCGGCCATTATTTTTGGAAATGTTTCTTCTGCCCCGGATGTCCTGGCGTGGGCCGGGGAGCGGGGGCAGGAAATCGATGTGTCAGGAAGTGACGCGCCGGGGGAAGGGCTGTCCGTGTCGGGCGGTGACTGCCAGGGCAGTTCTGACGGCGGGGCTTCCGTGGAGGACGGCCCTGCGGGGAAAAGCCCGGACGGAGAGGGCCTGATCGAAGCCAGCCCTGTGGCAGACAGCTTTGCGGGAGAGGACTTACGAAATAGCGTATCTGCGGGGGACTGTTCTGTGGAAAGCGATTCAGGGGACGGAGCTGCGCTTTTTGCGGCGGAGGCACCCTATACCCTGGAAGGAACCGGGATCAGCTTCAGCCATGCGCACCAGGCGATAGTGCAGAGTACCTATAGGTCATATAACTGCATCGACTTTGACGAGTGTGCGGTGGAGGAGAGTGATCTCGTGGTGGGCGGAAAGTATGTAAAAGCCGCCGATATGGATATCTACTATCCCAGCGCCGCTTCCGGCACCTGGGAGCAGGTGCAGTTCAACGGGTGGCAGCTTCTTGGCTACGGCATTTTGGAGACCAGCTATGGCGGGGAGCTTTCCACCATACGGCAGTATGATCCCAGGACCTATTCCTACAATGGGAAAACCTATTGGCTGTCGGAGGCGGATGCCGTGATAAGCGGCACGCTCTCCCGTGATGAATCCGTATGGGAGGATGACGGATACCATGGCGTGGAGGGTGGCAGCTATTGGTTTGCGGAAGACGGGCTGCTGGTGGTGACAGGGCAGTTCCTTTCCCGGCCAGGGCTGGAGGTGGACACGCCTGCCTATCAGGCAGGACGCATCCTGTACAGCAATCCAACGGCAATCGATGCGGGCATTCCTGAAAATGTAAGAACCATATGCCTTGACAGTACCATAACGGAGATCGGGCAGTGGGCCTTTGGGCACTGCACGGGGCTTGAGCGGGTGGTGGCCGACGGCGTGGTGACACAGATAGGGGACTCGGCCTTTTTCGGGGACGGTTCCCTGGAATCGGTGGGGCTGAAGGAGGGGCTTGTGACGATCAGTGACAGGTCCTTTTTTAACTGTTCCAGGCTGGATATCGGGCAGATCCCCAGCACCGTGACGCAGATCGGAGCCAGGGCGTTCCTGGGAACGGCGGTCAGGGACATCCGTATCCCGGACGGGGTGGCGGAGGTCGGGGAGTATGCCTTTTATAACTGCAGCAGGCTTGAGCGGGTTGACCTGAACCGTGTGGCGGCGGTGGGGACCAACGCTTTCCAGGCGTGTGGGAAGCTGGAGCTGTCGGAGTTCCCGGAGGGGCTGTGTGCCGTGGGGGACGAGGCGTTCTATGGCTGCCCCGGGGTGGTGATCGGGCATCTGCCAGAGAGCCTGACGGACGAAAACATAGGGAAGAACGCCTTCCTGGTGCCCTATACGGTGGTGCATTATGTGATCGATTTTGATTTTGGGAATGGTGACGGGCAGATCCCGGCCAACCCGGAGAAGGTCTTAAGGACGGCCGAGTATAAGCAGTATTACGAGAGCGGGAGGACCGTGGCGGATGTGCTGGGGGGAGGGTATGTGCAGAAGAAATATGCCTATCTGGCGGACGGGGCGGTGAAGTACACCTACAGCGTCAGTTATCCGTCCTGTGAGTCCCTTACGGAAGAACAGGTCTTTGGAGATTTTGCGGCTGCCTATGTGGGGAGGCTCCCTGACCCGGAGAACTTTGTCTGCCTGGGGTACACACCCATCCAGAAGTACGGTGAGGACGGGGCATACAGGGAGTACACGTTCCTGGGCACAGGGAACCAGGAGGCGGATGTGTACCATGCGGGGCTTTCGGACAAGGTGGAACCCTCGCAGACCATATACCTGTATTACCGGGACGCAGCGAAGGTGAGGGAACTGACCGGGATCACGGCGGAGTACACCGGGGGAGAGGTGCCTGTGGGGAATGCGGTCAGCAAGGAGGATATCTCAGTCAGGGCCTCCTATGCCATGGTTTATGAGAGTGGGAAAAAGGATGTTTTTTACAGGACCATTCCTGCGGGGGACTTTGAGATAGAGCCCGGTACGGCCGCCTTGGGGGAGAACAGGGTCACGGTGTCGCTTTCCGAGCAGCCTTATCCTGCATTTCCTTTCCCTGACCTGGTGCTCAATGTGTATGAAATAGATACGGTGCCGGAGTATTTATGGGGGAATGTGCGCCCCTTTTATACCCCGTCCGGGAGGCGTTACCTGGATGACGGGAACCATGGGGAGGAAATGCAGGAGAGCTTGAAAGAAATCACAAAGACGGCGGAGGTCACGGTCGTGGGGGCTGCCAGGGCGGAGGCCGGACGGCGGCAGACCGGCATTGAGGCATCCTATCCGCGCCTGAGCCAGATGGAGGGGACGGACGTTGTGCAGGAGGATGTGGCGGTCTATCCCATTTATACAGTGGAGTACAATGACGGCACAAAGGAGGAGGGAGTGAGAGGGGATGCGCCCCTCGCCCCCGGAGAGTTTGAGACAGACAGGAAAACCGTTGGGAAAGGGGAGAACAGGGTCACGGTCACTGCGGGCGGCTTTGAGGATTCCTTTGATGTCTATGGGAACCACAGGGACGGCATTGTGGCGGAGTACCCCAGGAGCGAGGAAACGGAAGGCACAGTCCTGGACAAGTCCGATTTTACCGTGTTCTACACTTATACCGTGATGGACCCGGACAGCGGCAGGATGTCCTACCGTGTGCCGGACAGGGATTCGGCGGTGGAAAGCTTTGCGCTGGATAAGGACAGGGTGAGCCTTGGGGAAAATGTTGTCGTGGTGACGGAAAAGGATGATGATGCCGGATGGACGGATAGCGTTGTAATTGTAGAGACGGAAAAAGTACCAAAACCCACGGAAGAACCAAAACCCACGGAAGAACCAAAACCCACGGAAGAACCGAAACCCACGGAAGAACCGAAACCCACGGAGGAGCCGAAACCCACGGAGGAGCCGAAACCCACGGAGGAACCGAAACCTACGGAGGAACCGAAACCTACGGAGGAACCGAAACCCACGGAGGAGCCGAAACCCACGGAGGAACCGAAACCTACGGAAGAACCGAAGCCTATGGAGGAACCGAAACCCACAGAGGAGCCGAAGCCCACAGAGGAGCCGAAGCCCACGGAGGAGCCAAAGCCCACGGAAGAACCAGAGCCCACAAAGGAATCAGAACCCACAGAGCCCCCGGAATCTGCGGAAGAAACGAAGTTCCCGGAGTATGATGATGTACCTAAGACGGGGGATGTGGGTGATCCAATCCTGTCCCCGCCTGAATCTGATAGAAGTTCCCACAAGACCAGGGGCTGTCCGCTGGTGGAGGCCTTTTTGTGCGGGGCGCTGTTTGCCGGCCTGGGGATCCTGCTTCTGTTCCTGCTTTGCAGGAGACGAAAGAAGTTCCACGGGATTCTCACGGAAGAATCCATAAGGGGGATCAAGGTAGTGACAGGGGACGGCCTTGACGAACTGGCGCAGGAAGTGATCGACCACTGCGATTCCCCGGAAGAATGCCTGAAAGCGTTAAAGGAGAGCGGTGCCGTCACTTATCTGCCTGCTGACACGGTAATGGAGGTGGCTTACCTGGGCAGGGACGGTGTACCCGTGTGTCTGGAGCAGGAGGCGGACGAGAAGGATATGTATCGGATGCTCGGGAAACTGGAGGGCTGCGGCAAGGTGAAAGTGGCGCTGTCTCTGGATGACAGGTTTGAGATCGTGTTGACGTTTTGGGTGTAGCCGAAATGATGTGAAGGAGGCGGCAATGAAAAGCAGGATTCGTTCCCCACCGTGGGGATATGCCCGCAGGATCAAGCAATGCAGTAAAAAATCAAATAAAAAGGGAAAGGAGTTATGCCCGGATCACCTGCGGCTGTCATGGAAACATGGCAGTTTTTTTGTGGCTGGGAGCGGGAGCCGCTCTTTTGTGACGCAGCCTGCGGGGGAAGCGATGCGCAGGGAATCCGGCTGTGTGTTTATGGCATTTATCAATTCGGCAATCAATATGTTAAAGGTGCTTGTGATCGCCATCGGCTGCGGCCTTGCCGTGTGGGGCGTCATCAATCTTCTGGAGGGCTACGGAAACGACAACCCCGGCGCGAATGCTCATGTACGGTAAAGAAGCAAGCAACTGAAAACAACAGATAGAC
>CAJUCT010000098.1 GCA_910585015.1 uncultured Acetatifactor sp. | reverse complement strand
ACCATCCTTTCTGTGATGCCGCTATCATAACAGCCAATTCTCACAGAAATGTCACGGGCCGCTGGTTTTTCATCTTTGAAATGTCACAATCCTGTGATATTTTAAAAATCTTTCCGTATATGGTGACCGCGAGGGGGGGCCGCAGCTATTTCGTGGTCGAAAACAGGGGCGGATTTTTCAAATCCTGCCCCCGTTTTCATCTGCTCTATTTTGCGGCAAAATAGGTTTATCTTTTCCACTTATCTAACTTATATCCCCTTTGCTCCAGCTTTACACGAAACGCCTCCGCAAAGTCAAGGAATCTCTCAATCTCGTCCGGCTGGTGTATGTTTTTTGGCCCATACAAAGTTTTAGAACTTGTTCCGCCTATATTTAGCAACTCTCCAAAATCTTCTGAGCCTTTTTTATACTTGAAACATAATTGATGGATCTTGGGGTCATAAGATACATTGCTTACGTTGTCCATATCAACATAAAATGGGTCTGAATGTTCCTGCAAGGCTGCGTCTATCTGCACGAGGACTAAGCTAAAATCGCCTTGCCTGAATCCGACGATGTAATAAAAAAGTAGTAGTATTACAATCAAATACAAAACCTCTTTCAAATTTTGAAGTTGACATATCAGCATACAGAACTTCATAAGTATCTCCATCTTTGACCGCTTCGTTAAAAACTTCCCTCATTCTTTTTTCTTTCTCTCACAGTCCGCTGCATCGTACGCAGGCTCCTTTGGCTTTTTTGAAAATAGTCCCATACTGTTTTCCTCCTTAATCTACAAATTTGAATTTGCGGCGCGGGAGACGCATTCATCAGCGTTTCCCTAAATGAAACATATTACTTGGGGTCAGCTTCTTCACTGAGGGGCTTATAGTTGCTGTCCATGTAGTTCTTTTTCCCGAAGGGAACGTAATTTTCATCCAATAAAATCAAGTTTCCGTTTCCCAAATCAGGGAACTGCCGCGCAACCTCCTTGAGCACTTCCCATTCATCTTTTGCATTTTCTTTGTTGTCTTCCTCCACCTGTCTTAACGCTTCTTGAACAGACTGCTGATCAGCCGTTCCCCAATAGAGAGGATGGGGCTGGAAGGAAGAATGGTAATCGCCGCCCTCATAGCAGAAAAAACAGGAGCAGGGGATTTTTTCAAATAGAATTTTTTGCGCCCCGTCAAGCTCTTTCACCTCCAGACAGTAACACCCATTTACGGTTGCCGCGCCATCCCGCGCGGTCATGTTTGCGATTGCCATGATGGTGAGGGGTTCCGTTTTCACGATCATGCCGGGAACCAAAAGCCCCTCCTCGTACATTTCCCGTAAATATTCGTCAGAAAATTTTCCGACAGCCCGCCATAGGAAAAACAATGCAAGAAGAAGACAGATAACGGCGGGAATCCAGCTTTTAAACAAAGAAATTCCTGCCATGCATAGGAGGCACACGCAGGTTATCGCGGAGTTTCTCCGCTTTTTAACGACGGCTTTTATTATTTCATCTTTCTGCCGTATCCGGCTCACATCTGCATGGATGCCGGATTTCACACTTGCCTCAAATTGTGAATAATCGACCATATTTTCCTCCGTTTCTTACGTTTCTGTAGATTGCTGATATTTTTATAGATATATGCAGTATAAAACCCATAAAAACAATATACAATCCAGACCATCCAGGTTATTTTCCACCTGTGTGATATTACAGAAATCATCAAATAATGCACGGCAGCAGTAATAGCAATAATCCAATTCATTCGCTAAACCCTGCTGTGTTCAGTTTAGCATATTTATAGAATATCTACAAGATTCCGTGTATGAAAAAGCAAAAAGAATGAATTCTTCACTTGACAATGTGGCATAAAACTGCACACAGGACATAGAATCCCTGTTACCTCCGATAAAGTTGCTCCATGCCGCAAACCATATTATTGGAAATGGCTGCCGTAAAGTATGCTGTATGTGGAACAGTTCAAAAGTTTCAGATAAAAACATAGAATTTCATATTCTCTCCACATTGCCATGTTATACTATATCAGAGGAGGTGCTACAATGGCAACGCTGCTAATTGTTGAGGACGACCGCAAGACCAACGATGCAATTTGTGAATATCTAAAGCCCGCAGGCCACAAGGTTATCCCGGCTTATGATGGCGGGGAGGCGTTACAGCTTTTTCGTGAAAGCGGCATCGATCTTGTTGTGCTGGACATTATGCTGCCCCATATCAGCGGCCTGTCCAAGGAAATTGATCTGCTCCGGCTGCTGGTGGAACATAGGGGGCTGGTGCTGACCCGTTCGCAGATTTTGGACAAACAGTGGGGCGCTGACTATCCGATCATCGACCGAATCGTGGACACCTACATCAAAAATCTGCGGAAAAAACTGCGTTTTGACTGCATTGTGACAGGAAGGACGGCATATCTCCGCCAACGATACCCGTGTGGCAATCATCAGCCAGGACTTGGCGGAGCGGAACGAACTGAAGATTGGGGACTATCTCACCGCCCATCGTTACAGCGCGGAAGATCAGGGCTTTGCCGGGCAGGAAATCAAGGTGCAGATTATCGGACTGTTTACCCCAAACGCAGTGGAGCAGTTTGGGGAAACCGTCACCACCTACGACAAAATCCAGAACCGGGTGTTTGTGGATTTGCAGACCTCGAAAGAGTTTGACGGCGAAGAAATCAACTATGGATTTTCCGCGCTTAATGTCACCATAGACGACCCGCAGGACATGGCGCGTGTGGTGGCCGAAGTCAAGGCCCTGCCGGGTATCGACTGGAAAGCCTTTACCGTGGAGGTGGACAATGAAACCTACGAAAACGCCGCCGCTCCGCTGGCTACGCTGAATGAATTGGTCGTGACCCTGCTGGTGGTGATTATCGTTGTCAGCGCCATTATTCTGACCCTGATCCTGACCCTTTGGACAAAGACCCGTATCCATGAGATCGGCGTGTTCCTGTCTGTGGGTATCAGAAAATCGGCCATCATCGGGCAGTATTTGACTGAGGTGCTGCTGATTGCCGTCCTCGCTTTTGGCCTGTCCTACTTCACCGGCAATGCCGTAGCGGGACAGATCGGCAGCCACCTGTTGGAGCAAAGTATGCAGACCGAGCCGAAGGACGATAACGATGCTGTAGCTGGCGCCGCTGCGGTTGATGTGGGTGCGGACAACCTCATTCAAAAGCCCCTGCCTACAGAAAACGGTATTCAGGTGTCCGTTAGGCTGAACAACCTTGCGCAACTCTACCTGATCGGCCTTGCCATTATCATTGTGGCCGTCAGCGCATCGTCAATCACGGTTATGCGGCTGAAACCCCGTGAAATCCTATCTAAAATGAGCTAAAGGAGGGACTATCATGCCTACACTGGAATTGAAAAATGTATCTTACGCCTACGAAAAGGGCAAGGCGGTTTTGCAGAACGTCAGCGGGTCACTGGAAACCGGGAAAATGTACGCCATCCTCGGCCCGTCCGGGTCGGGCAAGACCACGCTGCTGTCCCTGCTGGGCGGGCTGGATGTACCGACACAGGGCGGTGTCCTGTTTGACGGTGAGGATATTGCGGCAAAGGGGCTGGAACACCACCGCAGGAACCATATCTCGCTGATTTTCCAAAGCTATAATCTGATCGACTACATGACGCCCGTTGAAAATGTGCGGCTTACCGCCAAGCTGGACGCCGCCCCCATTCTGGAACGGCTGGGGCTGGAGCAGGACGAGATCACCCGGAATGTGCTGAAACTGTCCGGCGGACAGCAGCAGCGGGTGGCGATTGCGCGGGCGCTGGCCTCCGATGCCCCGGTCATTCTGGCGGACGAGCCGACCGGGAACCTGGACGCCGACACCGCCGAGGAAATCACGGCGATTTTGAAAGAGAGCGCCCATGCGTTCGGGAAGTGCGTGGTGGTCGTGACGCACTCTGGCGAGGTGGCAAAGCAGGCGGATGTGGTGCTGGAAATCAAACGGGGACATTTGAAAGAGAGGGAAATGTGATGAAAAAATTTATGATGATTTTGGCCTATATTCTGGTCTGCTTCTCGCTGTTCACCGGCTGTACCAATCAGAAGAGCGGCGGCGATCAGGACATGAATTTGGGGAACTCCGTGGAAATTGATGATGCAGACATTGAGATAGACACCCAACCGGGATTGGACACTGAGTTCCATTTTAATGAACATGAAGTATAAATATTTATATCATTTTCGTACAAACAAGTGTATAATAACGGTAAGTCGGAATTTCTGACACAACAATAAATCGAAAAGGATATGAAAAAATGAAACCGAAATCTAAAAAGAAAAAGATTCTCTTTATTGTATTAGCTATGGTGGCTGTACTAATAATTGCTGGCGATTGGGTATTGTCTGTGATGGTGTATAACGAGAATTTTAACCAGCGATTTGAGAGCTATGAGCCGCTTATGCTCTATGTTGATGACTTTGACGGGCTGCACCGCACGAAATATGAGTTTAGTTCCAATGAAGGACAGAAACTGGCGGGATATATGTATAGTTCGGGAGAAAACCAGCGTGGTATCATTGTAATGGCACATGGCTTTGGTGGAGGTGGACATAATTCTTATATGGATTGTGTGAATTATTTTACCTGTCATGGATATTATGTTTTCTCCTATGACGCTACGGGAAATGATGAAAGCGAGGGTGAGGGAGTCGGAGGAATTCCACAGGGAGTAATTGACCTTGACTATGCAATTACATTTGTGGAAGAAAGCGGGAAATTCCCAAGTCTGCCAATCGTTTTATTCGGGCATAGCTGGGGCGGCTACAGTGTTTGCAGTGTGCTTACATACCACCCCGAAGTAAAAGCCGTTATAGCGTGTTCGGGTTTTAACGCTTCACCGAATCTATTTGAAGCCGAGGGGAAAAAACAGGTAGGAAATGGTATTTATTTGATGTTACCATTTGTGAAACTGCATGAGAGGATTCAATATGGTGGGTATGCCTCAAATACTGCGTTGGACGGCTTCTCAAAAAGCAATGCCGCTGTTATGATTGTGCATAGCTTTGATGATGAAGTTGTTCCAGTCGAATACGGTTACGAAATTTATTACGAAAAGTACAAGGACGATTCCCGATTTAGCTTTATTCCTCTTGAGAATAAAGGACATAACTATTTCAATGACGACACATATCGCAATGAGTTTAATGCGAAATTTGATGAATGGCTCAAAACCCTTGACTATGACTATAACATAGAGGAAAACAGGGAACGGTTTTCGGAGGATAAAGCTAATTATATATATCAAAACCTTGACAGGGAAAAATGGTGTAATTCATTGGATTTGGAGTTGTTCGAGGATTTTTTAGATTTTTACGATGAACATATCCATTAACCAAAAGCTAAAAATCGCTGCTGGATAGGATGACACACGAGAACAGGAAATCAATAAAAGGTTTCCTGTTTTTTGCGCCCATTTTGGCATTTTCAAAATTGAGCAATCCATATGAAAAAATAGTCTCTCCCGGATGCCCCTCAAAAAACTTGGGCGGCATTTCGCTTTTCTTGACCGAATTTTGACCTTTGCCCGTTATACTCGACCCATCAAAGCAAAGGAGGCCATGTATGCGAAAACGATTGATTGCCGTTCCCCTGCTGTGCGGCGCGCTTTTATCCCTCGCCGCCTGCGGGAACTATGCCATTCCAGACAGTACGCCCCCGCCGTCACAGGCTGTTGCCGCAAACCCGTTTGAGGCGGCGGAGGAGGATGCCGGATTTCTGGCAATGCTCACCCACGAAGTTGCTTCGGCTGATTTTTCCGAGAGTGGGGAGCGTCTGCCATTCTCCTATGACGGCGGCGAGTTTCGGCTGGACTACCGATTCTCCCTCACCGGCAAGATGGATACCGTTGGATTTCTCCTGTTTCTGGACGGCCAGCCCCAGCCCTACAAGGTGAACGATACCACAGCGGAGTATGAGTATTGTCACAGCTTCCCCGCAGAGGAGGATCAGAGCTTTTCCTTCCTCTTTGAGCCTGTGACCGGCAGCGCCGGCGATACGCTGGCCCTGACCGTGGTGAGCATCACCAACCCGGACTTCCAGCCGGATATGGAATCCACCTCCAGCTATGGCTGGTATCATAAGACGCTGGATTCCCGTGTTGAATTGCAGTTCAATGTGGATGCGCCCGCCGCCCATTCAGACCTTCCGCCTGTCCGGGAAATCTTTTCACAAAGCGAAGCGCGGGAGGAAAAGGTCACAGCGCAGTATGTGGAAAACGAGCTTCCCAAATACGGCTGGGGCGGTGTGAGCATGGACACGCTGGACAGCGGAATCTATTATACGTTCTCCTGTGACGGCGGCATCACCTATGACAACCTGCGGGTCTCCGCTCCCGTTCCCCTGCGATTTACCATGTGCGGCACAGCCGGAACAAGTTACAGCATCGCTTTTTTCCTGGATCATCAGCCGGTGAAACTTGACGAAAGCACCTGCCGCTCCATTACATTGAGCAAAGGCGGCGTCATGGAGCTTGAGGCCGTGATCGACCCGGACAAGCTGGGGCAGTTTCACACCTTCTACTGTGTGGCCGTCCCCCAGGACGGAGCCTCCGGCCCGTTCTTTAAGACTAATTCTATTTTATTGTATAAGGAGAACTAAACATGAAAAAGACATTCTGTATGACATTGGCACTGATTTTTACCCTGGCGTTGCCCGCCTGCGGTAAGACGGATTCCCCGGCTCCTGCGGTTTTGGGAGGCGTCCCCTCCGATACATCCGTGGTCGCTGTCCCGCCCTCTGACGGACAGCAGAACCAGCCAATTTCCCAGGCTGGTACATCCTGCACCTTCGACCCTGCCCTGTTTGGCGGCAAGCTCCAGAACTGTGCCTATGCCGGGAACGGAACGCTTTTCGTGCTGGCGGACAAGCTGTACCTCTACGACACAGGGACTTCCTCGGTGCTGGCCACCGCAGAAGCGCCCCTGCGCGACTTTGAAGCGCAGGCCATTGACGGGGGCTACGTCCTGTCCGGCATGGGCGATAGCGGCATGATGGCGTACATCTACGACAACTCACTTTCTCTGAACAAGGAGATCGCGGTGAATGAACTTTTGCAGGGAGATTTTGTTATCAGCGAAACGGGGGGCATAGCGGCCTCCACGGACGGAAAGAAGCTGGCGTTTGCCGCTATGGGCGGGCTGTATCTGTATGACCTGGAAAGCGGGAGCCTGACTACTCTCCTGAACATGGCCCAAAACGCCGGGACAGCCAGCATCAGTATTTCCATGCTGAACGGCGCTGCCTTTGCCCAGGA
>CAJUCT010000097.1 GCA_910585015.1 uncultured Acetatifactor sp. | reverse complement strand
TCCTGTTCCTGACGGCGCGGATCACAGAGCAGGATAAGGTCAACGGCCTGCGGGCGGGAGGGGACGACTATATCACCAAGCCTTTCGGCTTACAGGAATTGATTGCCCGCATTGAGGCTCATCTGCGCCGGGACCAGCGGAATAACCGCCCGCCGGAGGTTGTGACCTCCCAGGGGCTGATTATCAACCTCTCTGGCAGAAAAATATTTTGGAATGAGCAGGAGCTTTCCTTTTCCAAGAGAGAATTTGACATCATCGAATTTCTGTCCTCTAACCCCAATCAGGTCTTTGACAAAGAACGCATCTATGAGGCGGTATGGGGCTATGACGCGGAGGGCGACAGCAGCGTGATTAAAGAGCATATCCGCAAAATCCGCGCAAAGCTCATGCAGGCCAGCGGAAGTGAGTACATCGAAACAGTTTGGGGGATGGGCTACCGATGGAAAAAATAAAAAGGCAGTCATTGAAACGCTCTTTTATGAAGGCTGTGGCGGTCACAATGCTGATTGTGTTCTTTTGCAGCGCCCTTGCGATTTTCGGCTGTTACCGCTTCCAAAAGCATATTCTCCCCGATTCCAATGAGGTCTGGCTGACGCAGCAGACAACCGCCCCGGATGGTACGGTCACAGAGGCAAAGGTGAGGTATGTCCTTGATGACCTGCCAGCGCCATTCATCCAACTGGTAGCGGGCGGCCAGGAACATAGCGAGAGTCAGGGACAGACGAACTACATGATAGAGCGTATTGAATCCAGCTACTCCATGCTTTCCCCTAAAGCGAGAACGGCCTACCTCGTTTCGCAAATTTGTATGGTGCTGTTGCCACTCCTGTTTACTGTGATTGGAATTACTTTGTGTGCGTGGTGGTTTTATCACAAGGTACTGGAGCCGCCGATCACTGTCCTGATGGATGCCACTGCACACATTCAAGACCAGGATTTGAACTTCCAAATCAACTTTGACGGGCAGAATGAATTGGGGCAGCTCTGTACCGCCTTTGAGAAAATGCGGCAGACATTATATGAGAATAACCGTCAGATGTGGAGTATGCTGGAGGAACGCCGTGTATTGCAGGCGTCCGTGGCCCACGATCTGCGCAACCCCATCGCCATCATGACCGGCTATGTGGAATATTTGCAGGAGAACAGTCAGGGCGGAACCTTGACGGAGGAAAAATTGGAAAAGGCGCTCTCTAATCTCGGCATTACCGCAGAGCGCATGGGCCGCTATACTGATACCATGCGTGACCTGGGAACTATCGAGGAAATAGAAGTTCATCGCAGAGAAGTGGAACTTCCTGATTTTTTACAGCATATGGCAGATTCTCTATCTATTCTGTTTCAAAATACCGAAGTGCGTTTTTTCTGTGATTTTCATGTGCCGAAGGGCAGGACTGTCTTTGATGGGGAGTTGTTGTACCGTGTTCTGGAAAACCTGATCTCCAATGCCCTCCGTTTTGCGGAACATCAGATTGAACTGGATTTTTACTTGGAACATGGAACACTGTCGGCCACTGTGACAGACGATGGGCCGGGCTTTTCGGAAAAGATACTACGAAAAAAAAACGCCTTGTTCTACTCTGAAGATACCTCCGGCAAACATCTGGGCCTGGGGCTTGCGGTGAGCCGGGTGCTGTGCCAAAAGCATGGAGGAACCATAGAACTGTCAAATCAATCGCCCCATGGAGCCTGCGTAAAAGCCACTATCACCATCAAGCAATAATTCGTCCCTCCAAAATGCCGCCCCAAAAATTGGGGCGGCATTTTGAATTTCTTGACCGAATTTTGACTTTTGCCCGCTATACTTAGTCCACCAAAACAAGGGAGGATATTTATGCGAAAACAAATGAGCGTTTTCTCTTATGAATGGAAAAAACTGATGATTTACCAGCGGGGCCTATGCTATATCCTGGCCGCGCTCCTGGTCAGTACGGTTTGGCTGGCTGCAGCCGACAGGCCGCAGAACAGCGCGATGGAAGAATACCGCCAGGAATACGAGTGGTATCTTGAACGGCTGGACGGGGCGTACACAGGGGAAAAGGCCGCTTGGCTTGAGCAGGAGGCCCAGACCATCACGGAGGCCCGCAGTACCCGCTCCGGGTCCCAGGAAAGCTATTACAGCGGCCAGATCACAGCGGAACAATATGAGCGGCAGATTGCGGAGGCGGGCACTGTATTGGCCCATGAGCATGGCTTTGAAGCCGTGTATCAGCAATATTTATATATCTGCGAGAACACCGGCAATCGTTACTTTCTTAAAACAAACGGCTGGGCGGGGCTGTTTTCCGCCCAAACGCTGGACTTCCCGCTGTTCCTTGTCATTTTGATTTTGGCAGCTACGGTTTTTGGCTCGGAGTATAGCTGCCAGATGGATGCGCTTTTGCGGACGGCTCCGCAGAGCCGTAAGAGCGCCAGAAGCAAAGTCGTGATGACCCTCTGCGCCGTGTTCGCTCTCTGTGGAGGGCTGGCCCTGATTCGCTTTGCTTTCTTTGGAATAAAATACGGCCTGCCCCACGGGGAATACCCTGTTCAGAGCATCGCCAGTTTTGGGAGCAGTACAAAAAATATCTCTTTGCTGGCCGCGTATCTGATTCTGACCGTCCTGCGCTGTTTTGGCTCGGTGTATCTCGCCGCCCTGCTGCTCTTTACCTCCGTTTTGGTGAAGAAATATGCTTTGACGGTGGTGATCGGAGCGGCATCCACCTTGATACCCTACATCGGCCTGTCCAGACAGATTTGTTACCGCTTGCCGCTGCCCCTGCCGTTCCTGCTGGCAACCGGCTTTCTGGAGGGGGCTTCCTCCATGGAGGATCCGTTGACAGGTGAATCCGTCGTGACTTTTTCGGAGCGTTCCCCCCAGGAACTGCTGGCCCTGTTTGGCCTGTCTGCTGTGTGCTGTGCCCTCATGGTATGGTGGGTGCTGCGGCAAAACACAAACTGCTGGCAGTCCGGAGGAAAATCCGTCAGAGGCTGCGGGGCTGCCGCGCTCTGCCTGCTGGTGTTGCTCTCGCTGTCCGGCTGCTCTGTCGCAGAATCCGCAAACGGGATATTCAATTCATCTTCGCAAAGTGCGTCGGAAACTTACAGTGTGATCTACGATGACCAGACGCGGACATACGCTCTGGAAAACCGGGCAACCGGCGCTTTGACGGATTTGGCCCTCTCTCCGCTGTTTGGGGCCTTTTCGGATGGGGAATCCGTCAAAGCCGTCTATATGGATGCCCCGTACATTTATTATATGGCCTCCCGCACAGAGCAGTATGTGGATCGGGTCGGCAGCTACAACAGCACAGCTACCCAGGTGTCCATCGTCCAGCTTGATACAGAAACCTTTGAGGAACAGGTTATTTTTGAGAAAATAACGGACAGCGGGCGATCTCTGCTGGGAATTGACTATACCGTGGGGGATACCTGGATGTTTCTGCAATACTGCTACGGCTTTTTCCTGAACGATGACAGTCTCTTTTTTATTACGAATGATGGAATTACGGAGGTGGGCAGGACGATCCAGCGAACGCAAATGCTGGACATCCCCACCAGAGGAAATATAGCGTTTGATGGGCGGACGATCTACTTCATCAACGAAAATTCTTTGCTGACAGCGTATGACACCAAGACCCACAAAGCAAGACCGTTTCGGAATGTTGTTGCTTACGACTTTTGCCTGACCGAGCAGGGGCTGTACTTTATCAACCGCATGGATTCCGACTGCGTTTATCTATGCGGCAGGGATGGCGTTGGCTGTCTGAAGATTTCAAATGACCCGGCCCTGTCTGTTGGTTATGACGGTGAGAAAGTTACCATGATTCTAAAATCGGACGGGAAGGAGGTGATTTTTGAGCCGTGACGGTGCTTTTCCGATGGAGGAAGAGCGGGGAGCGAAACTGTTTGAAAAAGCCGGATTGGGGCCAGGGCGGGGATTTTCCATAAAGCGGAAGAAGGATCCGGCTCTCCTCGATTATCATAGTCTTTGTAAGGCAGGTGTCGTTCCGGGGCATCGCTCCCGGTCCTCCGCTCTTCCCCTTGGGCGCCGCTGCCCGTATCAAAGTAACTAAACATCTGCTGTGTCACCTGGTTCATATACAGATTCATTGCCTCCACATCGCCCAGCAGCAGCGCCCTGATGAAGTCATTATAACCGGATGAAGAGCTATCAAACCAACTTCGTACCATATTTCGGAACATAACCCGCACTTCAAAGGCTGTCACACAAATGCAACAAATTTCATTTTCTTCTGCCGATGGTTTTCAAGGATATAACCTGTATGGGTATCTTGGCTCCAAAAAACAGGATATTGCCTGCTCAAAGAGTACATATCACCGCTTCCTCAGTAATGAGCATTACAATTGGAAACGTGTCACGAAACTTTTGAGTTTTTTCGTGGGAAAAGGATGATAACTACTCCGCTCTCTCTGTCTTGAAATGGTGTCGTTACACCAACAAGGAATCTGTTCTGGAATTAAAACGAAGTATAAAAGGGCTTGTTTGGGAATTACCAAAAAACTTGCGCAATTCCCAATAGGGCAGTAATTATACTCCGGATTTATTTGGCATCCCGAAAACTGCATATTACAGCAAGCTGTTTATCTCAATCCCATTGACTTTCATTCCATCAAGACGGCAATCATATATTTCCAGATTGCTCAGATTGCAGTCAAATATTTTCCCTTGTGCCAGATTGGCATCCGATATCTCCACTCCATACAGATTCACATCATGAAAAATGGTTCCGCCCATGTCGCAGTGCTCTATTTTTCTGGTTTCAGAGGTTTCTTCCTCTCCACATTCCTCCCACTCCCCAATAAAATCAGCCACCTCATCCATCGACTTTCTCTTCGGCGCGGAAGGTTCAAATCCCGCATACCCCACAGCCACTATGGCAACTGGTATCCTCTCACTGTTCATCTGAAAAATTTCCTGCAGCCCTGACTCATCAAAATCACCGCACCAGCATGACCCAAGTCCCATATCCGTGGCAGACAGCAATATATTCTGCACTGCCGCTGCCGTATTTTGGATATTATACAAAACTTTGCCCCGTTCTCCGTAACGGCCTGCGCTTTCATCCCCGTCAATGCACACAATAATCAATATCGGTGCCTCTGTCAGAAATTCCTGCTTGCAAGCCTCCTCATACACCCTTTTTCTTATCCCGGAGTCCTTCACCACATAAAAATGCCACGGCTGACAGTTTCCTGCACTTGGCGCATAAATAGCAGCTTTTATCAGCTCCCGTATTTTGTCATCCGGAATATTGCCTTGCCGAAAGTTCCGTACGCTCCTCCTAGTCAAAATCACTTTTGCAAGTTCCATGTTTTGTTACCTCCTTGATTGGTATCCATATCTCAGTCAGATAATCATCAGCATCTAAATCACCATCGGAATACCATTCAACCTCCACGCCGCCGGAATGCTCATATCCGGATCCCGGAAACCATTCACCATAAATCCTTTTCCATACAGGCTGAATATTTTTCCTCCCATAACATGGGAAGATTACCCACAAACTTTCCTCCACATACAGCTCTACCATATCTTCCGGAACGGCCCCATCGCTGGTTGCAACGATATAATAATCAACCGTATCCTGTGTATAGTTTGCCAATGCACCCATCACGCCCCAGAGTTTTCCGTCCGACAGTTTAAAAATGTCCTCAATCATTCCTTTTTCACGCGCTTCGTCCCACATTTTGGGAACTCGGATAAAATTATTAACGCCATCATTATAAACCGTTTCTTTTATTCCAACAAACCGGAAACCCTGTTTTTTCTCAATGCGGTATTTTAATTCCCCCCGCCCGTTTACAGAGATTTCAAACGAGATTTTCGGATACGCCTTCAAGGAAACACCGGCTTTCTTCGCCTGCCTGGGCGTCACTCCGTGGAATTTGGAAAATGCCCGGGTAAAGGCCGTGGGAGAATCATATCCATATTTCAATGCAGTCTCGATTACAGAAACTTCCTTGTTTTGCAGTTCGTAAGCTGCCATTGTCAGCCTACGTTTTCGGATGTATTCTCCCAATGTAATTTCAGCAATCAGAGAAAACATTCTCTGATAATGGTATGGGGAACAGCCTGCTATCCGACTGATTGTTGGTATGTCAATTGTTTTATCCAGATTGGTTTCGATGAAATCAATGGACTGATTTAATTGATCTATCCAATTCACGCCTGTGCTCCTTTGACGTTTCTTAAGTATATCATTGTTTTGTGTCTATTTCCTCACCATTTCTATATCAAAAAAGAGAGTTTTACACATATTTCAGCACTAATATTACCATGGAACACCCTTACATTCAATACTCATTCCTATTTGGGACATATGCGGTTACGTTTTATGCCCAATGTATATACGTATCCTCTAATTCATGCAGGGCACGTTTCACCGTGGACACAGAAATATGCAGTTGCTCCGCTATAGTGGGGATAGCCGGGAAACAGGTCCGTTCCTTATTGGACCTCAATCAGATAAATCAATAGAGACAATGCCCGGCTTTTCAAAGAGCTTTCATACGCTACGTGGATGGAAACTTCCTTTATGCAAATATCCAATCCTGGTTGTTTGTAGCTGCCGTCTTTTTCATACATCTGCAGGATCCCCGGCTCCACAGGAACAATCTGCGGCTTTAGATCCCCTGGAATGTTTTCAAGGCAGGCCTGCCTTACACGGCGGAGCCGGTAATAATAGTTTGCTTTTGTAATGTCATGACAGGCACACCATTCGACAACGCTCATGCCAGCCGGGCAGCTCTGATATTCTATGATCTGTACAACGTTCGGGTAGACCAGGAGCAGATTTTTTCCGACCTTGCCGAATCGCGCCAGCAGATTGCAGCCGGCCAGGGGCTGAATATGGAAGATGCATTAAACAGAATGGGAAAACAACATGGATTCATTTGATGTAGTCATCTCACCAAAAGCACTTTCACAGTTAAATCATTATATCGACTATGTACTGGAATCTATAAATGATAAATTTAGTAATAATGAAGTGTTCCGTGTTACAAAAGCATTACTACATATGGCTGAGAAATCTCAATCACCCACTCGGATTAAATATATTGATCCGTTGGGAATGTCTAAATTTGCTAAAACATATTTGCAACGCAAAGAATAAATTATGGGCTGGAACTCTTGCAGAAAGTTTTCAGCCCAATCATTACCATTGATAATCTGTAATTTCAGACTTTTGTTCACACATTCTGTAAATCCCCAAAAAACAATATAAGATTTATGAATAGTAACAAGTGGGCAGAGCCAAATTGGGGGTTCTGCCCTTGTCGAACTTTATAAAACGTAAACGGTAGATAGTGAGTACCTATACAAAACATGAGCAAACCTGTATGATAGA
>CAJUCT010000096.1 GCA_910585015.1 uncultured Acetatifactor sp. | reverse complement strand
TTCCTTCTGTCAATCCAGAGTTCCTTGAGGAGCGCCTGGCAGTTGGGACAGTTGCAGTTGCGGCAGGAATTGTTATGGAAGTAATCTCAGAGCGGAAAAAACAGAACACTGCCAAGGGAGGCGGACGGATAAAAAAATCAAATATGTAGTTGTAGGGCTCGAAAATCTGTGTTAAACTAATCATAGCAGTTTTTGTTTTATGTGGTTGTTTGGTTAGGGGTAACTTAACAATACACTATAAATACAAAAACTGCTACTTTTTTTAGGATTTGACGGAAAATTTTTTTAGCACTTGCTGCCGCGTAAGCGGCTTGGTACAATGTTGACACAGAAGGGCACCGTGTCAACTTCTGATTCCATGCACGCTGAAGCGTGCAAAATTATGGTATACTGTCAACACAGGGGACTGCAGGCACCCGGTTTCATGTGTGCCGATGCGTCCGGGGTCAACAAGAATAAAAAAACAGGAGGCTGAATTATGGACGGGATCATGAAAAATATCCGGAAAGCGGAGGTACTTACCTTAAAGGAACAGATCGCTTACCAGGAAGGGCAGGTGGTCAGCAGGACGCTGGCCCAGAACAGTGCTGTCAGTGTGACCTTGTTTTCCTTTGACAAGGGGGAGGAGATCAGTACCCATGAATCCGGCGGTGACGCTTTCGTGGTCTGCCTGGACGGCACGGGCAGGATCACGGTTGACGGCACGGAGCATCTGCTGCATGAGGGGGAATCCATTGTCATGCCCGCGGGACACCCCCATGCCGTTTATGGAATGGAGAAATTCAAGATGCTGTTGGTGGTTGTGTTCTAAAAGCGCAGGATCCAATGGAGGACAGGCCAAGGCCGAAGGATTGGTTACGGCCAGGACGAAAGATCCCATGCCAGGGCAACACCGGCATGGGATGATTTTTTTGTTTGTGGGAAACAGGGTTTAATCCCACCAGCAGTAATAAATGGAATGCCTCGCATCGGATAATTCCGTGCATGGGATCACTTCCCCGTTTTCACAAATCAGGAAAGCAGGCTGCGGGAAAACGGACTCCTCCCCGATATCGTCCGGAAATATGTCTTCCGGTTCATTAAATACCTGTCTTACCTTTTCAAGGGATAACCGGCTGAAAATGACCAGGGTATCGGCATAGACAAACTGCTCATTCCCATTTTTCTCAAGGCCGTAAACTTCCACAAATACTTTGGCGGTCCCGTCCATGGCAAGCAGATTTTCAATCAGGGCAGTGTACCCCTTTTTCCCGTCAAGCTGTTCACACGCGAAAGCGGTAAAATCGTCCGCCGGATCCAGGAAATCTGTATGGGGGAACCAGTAATGGTTCACATAGTTCCGGTTGGCTTTATCAGTTTTCAGCAATGCCAGGATAGTGTCTTTCTGTCGGTTATTCGTGCGGCTGCCTCCCTGGGGATCAGCGCCTGACCGAGTTGTGCCAGTCCATCAGGAAACGGACATAATCCTCGCCGGGTTCCTTGACAACCGGGTCAAACTTTACGCTGCGGATGTTGGTGAGGTTTGGGGTTTTCCAGAGGATCCGGTCTGTATCATTCTGGCGGAACAGGAGGAGCAGGCTGGCTGCGGATCCCTTTTCCGTATAGGATGCCACCTCCGCTGCATCGTTGCATCCGGTCTCCCGCCGTTCCCTGCCCAGCTCCGATACAAAATGTTTCTGCGCCTGGGTGTACAGGTTTCTTGCCGAGGTCTCGGCTATCCTGCTTTCAAAATAAGAGTTTTTCCCATGAAGTAGGTCATCCAGGTATTTTGCGGTAAATTCCTCCGGTGTGGACTTGAAATAGAAAAGGAGCATCAGGGCCATGTGGTATTCGTCATCGGAAAGGGTATAACCGGAGAGCCCCCTGACACGTTCCAGAAATGATTTATGTGAGGATTCCGCCTGGTCGGCCAGCCTGCCCTGTTCCATTTCCGCCTCGGTGGACAACCGGATGGCGGGAACCTGAAACTTCCTGCCCGTGTCGTTCCGTGCAACGACAGAGGATGCGCCGCATCCTGGACAGGAGGAGGGAATATCATCGGACCGAAATATGTAATGGCAGGCGTCACAGGTAAAATAAGCCATGGCAGTGTCTCCTTTTTGTGCTTTCCTTTTGTTTCCCATTGTAGAGGCGGGCGTCTGTGATGTCAATGAAGAAGCAGAAGAAACCTGGAAAAATTTTTACAGTGGATGCGGATGCCGACACGGGAGAAAATAGAAGTGTCCAACGCAGGAATTGGCCGGTGAATGGAAAAACTGACACAGGCTGTGCCTGTGAAAAGCCATGCCGCAGGCATGTTCGCAAGGCGCAGGTCTCCGCTTCTGCGGAGGCCTTGCGTCCTTTGCCGGGGCCTGGGGTGTCCCCAGCCAGCGTTTCAGAATATCCGAAAAGGATATTCTGAAACATTGCTGGCAAGTGTAGATGAAGTGCAGTAATCATAAAAACAAAGTCTTCAAAGTTATTTTAAACGAAGATTATTAAAAGATGTATCATGCTGTAACAAATTCTCCTATGGATGCCATACATTGAAAGATTTTTTGGTCCCAAACAACGGCGAGAGGCGTTTAGGGATAATCAACTCTCAAAATTCACTTTCGTTTTACTTCAAGATGTGGTAAGATAAAATAGAATGGTAACACTAATTATTGTCACAGAAGTTTGATGATGTGGGGTGCATTTTATGGATACAGCTTTGAATGATAGAAAAATAAATGTTTTACAGGGAGAGGAACACCTGATGAGAATGCTCGACAGAGGCATTGATGATATGGAGGCAGGAAAAGAGCTCCCGCTTGATGAGGCTTTTCAAAAAATCAGAGAATTGAGGGATAACAGAAGAAGTGCAAGAGCGTAAGGTAATTTTAACATGGGAGGCAATCTATGATGTGACAGAGATTGCCGACTATATTGAACAGGAATTTGGCAGAGAGCGGGCAGACCGATCTGAATATGAAATGAAACGGGAAATCAGTGAAATCGGTTTTCTGGGTGGCATCTTTGGCAATACCCATATTTATTACCGCTCTTATAACATCTTTAAGAAACCATTCCCGCCTTCCATCATTTTTTATATTGTAAAAGAACCCGAAAAAGAGATCCATATTCTGCGAGTATTGCGGCAAGAACGGGACTGGGAAAAACTTTTGAAGGAAAAGCAGGACTATACATATCCGGCACAGGAATAGCGGTTAAGGGCTTACCTTTGTTAGCATGTCAGGCTGCTGTCTGCAGCACTTATTAACGGAGGTATAATTTATGAAAAACGAAGCAACAAAAAAAGCTACTATTCCTGTCCTGAATATGATGATTTTACACGCTGACAAGGGACCGTCGGGTTTTTGGACAGGCGACCAGGAGGGATGTGGCAATCCTCAGATTTTCCCAGAGTTTGAAAAAGGACTGAAAGGGGGAAGTCTCGTCCAGAAGGAACATTACTTATGCCCGTGGAATACGGCTGTTCTATATGGAAGCGCTCAGGGCAATGTTCATAGCGGGTGCTATTATAGCTGCTCAATCAAAAAAGCAAAATACCTTTCAACAGAAATGTTGAAGAAAGTGCTTATACGGTTCAGGACACGTCTTCAAAATGGAGGATATGACAATCTTGAGCAGATGGTTCCGCTGCTTACGTCTGATGAAGCTGAATACATTGAGGAACAGATGCACCTGGAAGAAGCGGAGCAAAATCATCGCCGGAAAAAAGAACGGAGGGAACGGTTGAAAAAAGCTGCGTCCCTGATCAAAAAATTTCCGGATGAAGAATGTTTATTTGGCACCTATTATGGTGAAAAAGAACTTGTATGTACATATGATGGTACAATCGACTTTGATCCGGAAGGTTATAAGAGTGTTGTCGGCGCTGACAGATTTACCTATGACGAATACCTTGAGGTGCAGATCAAGTCTTTTCACAAAACACGCGATTGGTTTGAAACATGTTTCCATAACATTCCCTTGGGCTTTAAAGGCTGCATTGAAAAGAATACAGGGAAAAGGATCTGTTTCCAACGCATAGTAGTTGAGGGGATGTATCCGGACGGTGGTTGCTTCGTCGGCAAGGAAGACCATGTCTGGATGGACATATCCGGTTTTGAAGGTTTTCAGGTTGGGGATTGTCTCTCGTTCTTTGCAGAGATCTACCGCTATGTAAAAACGGGGAACGGAAAACAGATTGATTTTGGGTTAAGAAACCCGGAAGGAATCAAACAGATTAAAGCATATGAGCTGCCAACAGATGAGGAATTGATGGAACAGGAGATTGGACAGATGCTGTGTGAGACCTGTTATCTGGAGGAACATTGCAATAGAGTGAGTTGTCTGCGTCCCCGAAACGATATGCGCAATCTGAAAAAGCAGATGCTTGATGTACTAAAAAGCCGCCATGCCGCAGATGATTCGCAATAACGGAGGGGCTACAATGAAAAAGAGCATAATCTTTTTGTTTGCAATTTTATTGTATTCATTATGCGGATGTTCGGCTTTTCCCACAGTTGCCAGCCCTGACGGAAAAGAAGTGTCTCAGGATGAAGGGACCAACGACACAGAGCCGTCTTCGGACACAGATTATGAGCGCGTTGAAACGATGAAGGGATGGTCATTTCAATATAATCAGGGAACGGATGATTACAGCTTGTTCTTTGAACTGTTAGACGGGGCGGGGAAAGTTGTTTCTGCAAATGTGGATGTCGATTTACGAATTGTAAATGACAATGGCGAGGAAGTTTTTGCTGCGACAAAATCTATAACCGATGATGACTTCGGCTATTATGAAAGCAACGCTGCCGGAACACGGTATTTAGCCGATATCCGCATTCCCACCGCAGAAATCAAGGAAGGAAAATCTTCCAGCGGAACCGTCTATTTTACGGTACGCAAAGGAACGATTGCCCTCTTTGATGAGGTGAACTGTATGGCGTTG
Organism: uncultured Acetatifactor sp.; assembly: GCA_910585015.1. Classification (GTDB taxonomy): domain Bacteria; phylum Bacillota; class Clostridia; order Lachnospirales; family Lachnospiraceae; genus Acetatifactor. The sequence continues at coordinate 3,036 of CAJUCT010000096.1, read as the reverse complement.
TATTGTCTGCCAGTCAGTGATGTTAAACTGACCGTAGATAATCTGCCCGTAGACATAAAGGTGAAAGGATATGACGGCAATACAGAATCCATGATACAAATCACGGAAGTATCCTACACATTTGAGAAGGAGTACACTCCACAGCTTAAAATAACGCTGACAGGCCAGAAGACTTACGGCAGTGATTCCGGCTATGACATAATCGCTTACAAACTGTATGACAGCGAAGAATATCTGATTGACACGGGAACGGTCTTTCTGAATTCTCTTGATAACGGCGATAAATTTAAAGATAATTCAATCATTATATATGATGTTACTCCCGGAGAAACATATTTTTTGCGGCTGACAGAATATAGTTGGTGATTCGTTTCTTGTAGAAATGACTATTAACAGTATATACCTTGTCCGCAAAGTATAATTTTTTTGGAAATGTTACGCAAGTTAATAAAAAACTTGAACTATGAGCATACATAACACTTAGGACAGACCATGAATTGCCTGATTGTAGTTATCCATTCGTGGTCTGTTTTGGTACCCTTTTTATCGTATCGCTCTCACTTCCTGCCGATTCCAAGCTGACGATAGGAGACTGTTGTGTAATATGATGAATTTTAGATGAACTGGCGTAAGAAAGCCCGGAAATGGAGAATATGAAACAATATTATTGTAGTGGTTAAAACGGAAGTATCTGAGAGGGGAAAGGGTGGAAAGAAAAGCGAAATTGTGCCAGTTATGAATCGGAACGTGCTGACATTAGAACGTCATTTGGATCTGCTCAATTCAAATGATGAAGATCATATTTTTTTGGAGTGCATAAAGGATAATTTTGAAAGTCTATATCGTTGAGTCCGTTTTTTGGGACGCATATTCTGATACCCTTATCTCTGTTATAATCTTCTTATCAACAAAAAATGAGGGGGTTTGGCAAAATTGTCCATCAAAAGCTGTTCCCCACCGTCGGAAGGAAACAGCTTTTGCAGAAAAAACGAAAAAAAGGAAAAGGGATTCATTCCAATAGCAGCACCGTAGCCAGTAAAAAGGTTACGGTGCTTTTCTTTTCGACAAAATGTTATTTTATACTCCATAAAACCACCATATTTATGGGGAAAACTTCAGATTCGGAGGGTAGAAATGGCAGAAAAAGAATATTTCTTGTACATAGAAGGAAAGAGGATTGAGGTTACAGAGGAGGTCTATCGGGAGTATTACCGGGGAGAGCGCAGGGAGCGTTATTTTATGGAAGACCTGAAACGTGGGCGGACAGTTACTGACCCGGAGACAAAGGAAAGCCGATATGTGCCTGGGCGTGAGGATTCCTATGAGCGTCTCTTGGAGGCAGGCAGGGACTTTCCCGCACCGGGGGAATCCCTAGAGGAACACCTCCATCCGGAGACAAAAAACGGTGGGGATCGCAGGAGCGGAAAAACCAGAAGTGCAAAATGCACATCTGATCCTGCCAGGTCGTTTGTGGAGGACACGGCGGAGAAACTGGGTGTAAACCCCTGCACAGTCAGGAGGCAGATACAGACGGCAAAAAACCTCTCCCCGGAGACAAAGGAGATCATACGGGGGGCGGATGCGAAACTATCCAAAAAGTCAGCGCTGAAGCTTTCCCGTCTCGAGCCGGAACAGCAGAAGGAGGCCGCCACCCTTTTGGCATCAAGGGAAATCCGGTCCGTGGATGAATATGCCGCAAAAGAAAAGGAAGCCCCGGAGGAAATATCTGCCCAGGAGACTTCCTGTGGGCTGACGGCATCCATCCTCTCCGGAATGGCGCTGTTTGTGAAAACATATGAGACGGAGATGAGTGACCGTACCTTTGCCATGAAGCTTTCCCAGGTTGGCCCGGACGAGATCAACCGCAGGGGACGGGCGGACTTCTCCACAAACAGCGTGGCCCTGCGCTATGCCAGGGTCATTTTAGAGAAGTACAACGGGCAGAGGGGCGGAAGGAAGCTGCCATACCGCTTCAAAGGGTGATGCGGGAAAGGAATATAGCTGTAAGACGGCATCAGAAACAGACACGTCAGTCAAAAACAGACATGGCAGTTGAAAACTGACATTGAGACAAGCAGATGTTTCATAGATTAGAACAAGCAAGACAGGAGGCTGCGCATGGAGACAGCACGGGGAATGGATCTTGCACAAATGAAGGAGGTTGATATACATACGGTTGACAGGGAATCGCTTGTGGACATCAGGGATGTGCAGGTTGACGGGAAGCTCCCCAGGGAGCAGCGTTTTTCCGATTTCCTGCGGCAGATAAGGAACCCTTACTGTTACCGCTGTGGCAAGGTGGTGGTAAAGATCGGTTTTTCGGATACAGAGGCAACACTGGAAGACAGGCTGGAGCATTATCTGGCGGCCATGCAGTGAGGCATGGAAGGGTGAAAGGGATGAAGGTTTTCTAAGGCTGGAAAGTACCCGGCCTAAAGCGCCAAAGACATGGCACTTGAAAATCTAAGCCATTCCTCGAAGAATCGCCAAAGCGGTTCTTCCAAGCGCGATCTTTGCGCTTTGGTTTCACGAATTTGCAGGCAGTACACAGGTTTTTATGAAAAACTTCCCATGGAAATTCTGGCAGGGGAGCATTGCGGATCGAATGGGAGAATGACAAAAGAGGGACGACTTTCACCCGGAGGCTTGACTTTCACACTTTAAAGTGCTACAATACTGCTTGAATAAGCAGACCGGTGGGGCCCATTGTGAAAAGTTTTAACGGGAAATTTTTTACATTGGAGGTACCGCCATGGAAAATTTAAAAACAGACCGGATATACCATGCCGCTGTCTATGCGCGCCTGTCCAAGGAGGACGGCGACAAGGAGGAGAGCGACAGCATCGTAAACCAGAAGGAACTCATCAGGGCATTCCTGGAGGATAAGCCGGACATAGAAGTCTGCGGGGAGTGGGCGGATGACGGCTACAGCGGGGCGGATTTTGTTGAGGTAAGATAACGATACCTTTTTTGCAGAGGGTGTTATCTTACCTCTTTTTGATGTATGTTAGATAGCATAACTCTTTACGTCGGCTC
>CAJUCT010000095.1 GCA_910585015.1 uncultured Acetatifactor sp. | reverse complement strand
GCGATTCGCAGTAGGGCAGACGGCCCTCGGTGACAACTATGTACTCGTCATAGCCTCGCTCGTCCCAGTGGTCTTTCCACTCGCGGTAAAGGCTCCGGTCAAAGTGTTCAGCCAGCACCCAAAACTCGGCTAGGGTGGCGGCATCTTCATAAGACAGATTACGCCTATGCTTCCTGATGGTAATTTCCATCGTGCATTATCCTCTCGTTCAGATTTTTATGTCGGGGTCTGGTCTGAACGAGAGGGGCGGGGAGCGGCAGCGGGGCCGGTGCCGCTCCCCCGAAAATACAAAAGCGCCCGGATAGTGCGAAACTATTCGGGCGCTGGGAACAACATTATGAGCCGTCAGAAAACGACTATTTTCGCAAACCTGGGTGGAGTACACCGCTACGGGAGCCAGGCTTTTTTTGACAAGTACCTATCTACCTTTAATCGCATGGCGGCATCCTCCTATATGCCGCCTACTGGTCATAAAAAAGCGGCGGCTTTGAAAAGTCAAAACCGCCGCTGAAAACAACTTTTAGACATGGATAATCGTTCTGCCCAGCAGCGGTTTTTTTCTTTTCTGCCGCTGGGCAGATGGGATATGGTGTTGAGTTACTTTTAGCAGTTTGCGGAAAAGATAGTACGTTCCGTTGCCGTGTAACAATCTGTGGGTTGCAACACGAGCTTCATGCGATCAGAATTGCTACCTTCCCAGGTTTACTTCATTCTCATCCTAAAATCAGCAATTACACTCTTGCGAAAACCGCAGTAACAGTGATGATGTCATTATTGATCTCCGCATAAATCTCGCCGTTCATCTTGCGCATAAGCTGTTTGCAAATGTAAAGCCCCAGCCCGCTGCCGCGAATGTTTTCTGCATTAGCGCCGCGCCAAAAGCTCTCGAAAATATGCGGCAAATCGTCCTTGCTGAGCGTACAACCTCCATTCGTGATCGCAATCTGAACGCATTCGTCGTCTTCGGGAAAAATCAATGCCACGTGCCGACCATCGCCGTATTTAAGAGCATTTTCCATTATGTTTTGCAACACTTCAACGCTCCTGCTTAAATCCCCTGAAAGCAGACAATTTTTATATCTCCCTACGGTAAAATCAATTTTGATAAGCGCCAATTTTTCCCTATAATATCCTGTGATCTTTTCAACAAGCTCCGAAAGATAAAATTCGCCCATATTCACTTCAAGGCTCAGGAAATCTTCTCTTGAAGCTGTTACAATCTGCGAAACATACCTCTCAATCTCGTCCGCTTTTTCATTGATGTTTTCAGCGATTTTGTGCTGTTTTTCTGCGTCTGAATACAAATTTTTCGATAGTGCAGCCGAGTACAGTTTTATCGCGGAAAGTGGCGTTTTAATATCATGCGAAAGCGATAGCAGCAGAGTTTTCTTTTCTTTCTGCATTTCCAATTCGTGCTGCTTTTGCTGCTCTATATTTTCACGGAGAATATCAATTCCCCAAAGAAATTTTCCGAAAAAGCGGTTTTTCGTTTCCTTTATTGGCGCGGTGAGATTACCCTTTGAAAGTTCGTAGGGGATACTGCTCAAGCGTTCAAAGGGCGCAAGAATTGCAAATTTTATGTAAAGCATAACTGCGATAAATAAAATCGCCATAGTACCGAGAACTGCGTTTACAATTCCTACAAGATGTGCTTTGTTGGAATAACCATTTGCACGGTAATCGAAGCGATAAAGTTCTCCGTTTATTTCACGGATAACATAGTCGCTGTCCGTGCTGTAAAATTTTTCTCCGTATCGCTCAATATTTGTTACATACTCACATTCGGAAATGTCGGCAGAACCGTTCGCTTCTATTTCTCGAACAAGGCGGTTTATCTCTACGCGGTACAGTCTGCCGTTATTGGTCTTGTCGGCGGCAAGAATTAAATTCACGACAGCAAACAATAGTATCACGGCAACCGCAACTACCGAGAAAATTCTGTTAAACGCTTTCATATTTATAGCCCACCCCCCATACAGTCACTATTCTTTTTGGTTTTTTGGGGATGTCCTCTATTTTCTGCCGCAGCCATTTTATGTGTACCGTCAGTGTCTGCTGTTCCGAAAAGCTGTCGCTGCCCCAGACCTGCCCGAAAATGTATTCCTTACTTAAAGCCCTGCCCATATTCTCCATCAAAAGCAGGAGCAGTTCAAATTCCTTCGTGGTCATTTCCAGCTCTTTTCCGTTTTTGTAAACGGTACGGCTCGCCTTATTTATGCGTATATTGCCATCAGTAATTTCATCAAGAGCGTAACGGCGTTTAAAAATTCCGCTTATTTTTGCGAGCATGATATCAATATCATAGGGCTTTTCAATGTAGTCGTCTGCGCCGAGATTCAGTCCGTTCAGCTTGTCCTCTTTTTCCGTTTTCGCACTTACAATCAGTACGGGCGTGTTGCTTTCTGTACGGATTTTTTCCAGAACATAAAACCCGTCCCTGTCGGGCAGCATGATATCAAGCACGACAAGCCTTGCGCCGTATCTTTCGTACAGCAGCAAGGCTTCTTCGGCTGTTTGAACCGCCGATACCGTATAATTTTCCGCACGGAGAAAATCACACAGCAGATCGGCAAGCTCCTTGTTGTCCTCAACAATGAGAATATCCATATTACCACCCTAATTCCAGAAGCCAGTTATTTAATGCGCGCTCCCGCTCTCTTATCTGTGTGGAACAGCCGCTTAAGTCGTACTCTCCCTTTATGTTCCCGTCAACAATGTACATGACCCTTGTACATTTTGCCGCGACCTTAACATCGTGGGTAACGAGCATGATTGTTGTTCCCTCAGAATTTAATTTTACAAGTTCCTCCATTACCTCGTCGGAGTAAGTGCGGTTCAAAGCCCCTGTCGGCTCGTCGGCAAAAATCATTTTCGGATTGTTCATCATACTGCGGCAGATACACGCCCGTTGAAGCTGGCCGCCCGAAACCTCGTTGATGTCGTTGTCGGCAATGTCGATAATGCCGAGCCTGCGCATGAAATCCTGGCCGCGCCGCGCCGTTTCCCTGCGGGGTTCACGCTGCTTTTTGGATTGCGTTGCAGGAAGTATGATATTATCCAATATGGTGAGGTTTTTCAGCATATACATTTGCTGAAAGATAAAACCCATTTCGTCAAGGCGCAGGTCTGCAAGTTCTCTTTCGCTCATCCCTGCGATATTTTTTCCACAGAAGTTCACCTCCCCTGCGGTAAGATCATCCATGCCCGAAACTGCGTACAGCAGCGTGGATTTTCCAGAGCCTGACGGCCCCATAACGGCGACCATTTCTCCCTCATCAATCATAAAATTTACGTTTTTCAGTACATTATTCTGCCGTTTGTTTACGATATATGTTTTGCAGAGATCTTTTACTTCGAGAATATTCATATCAGATTTCCTTTCTTATTCTATATTAGCCGTGTCCAAGGCCGTTATCGTTTTGGTATACAGCGAGGCGAAGAACGCGCTTGCCGCTGTAGCGGCAAGAATAACCAGCGGGAAAACAAGGATCATTTCAAACGGGTTTATCACATAATCAACAGCAAGCGCCATACCCATCATCTTGAAAAACGGATCAATGAAGAGATGCGTAAGCGGCAGGGCAAAAAGTTCCGCTGCGATTACCGTCATACATCCGACGAAAACAAATCGCAGGGTATGGTAAGCATAGATTTTTCCGTTTCGTGTGCCGATTGCTTTCATAAACGCAATTTCGCCCAACTCCTTAGCGATAAAGGAACGCTCCATAAGCACAGTAATCAGCACCGCTAAAATGAACGTGAGAACAACGACCATTTGCTTTGTCGTATCAAAAGTATCCACAACTTTGAGCAGATCCGATATAGTTTCGCCGCGATTTTTGACCTCGTCGAGTTCGGGATAAAGCTTCTGGATTTTTTCCATACGGCGGGCTGTTTCCGTTTCATCGGGTTCATCGGTGAATTTGATCTGTGTGAAGAGTGCTTTCTGCGCTTGTATGTAATTAATCTTCTCGTCCTCGTGAACCCGCACGCTCTCGCCTATATTGTTCATGGACTGAAAAATTGCTGTTATTATCAATTCCTTGTCGCCATCGATGGTCTTTATTGTAATCGTATCACCGATATCCGCTTTCAGTTTGTCCGCAGAAAGATGGGACAGCGCAGCCTCACCGACAGACTGCGGCGGCGTGCCCTCAATGTACTCATACATATCCGCAGTCGTTCCTGTGCCCTGATATATTGTAATGCTGCTCTCGTTTTCATCGTGTGACACAGGTAGCTTGAACATCATTTCCTGCATACAGAGCGCGGGCATACCGTTTTGGGCGAGATTTTCCTCCATATCCGAAAGGTATTCTTCCAGCTTTTCGTGGCCGTTCTCCGTCATAAACTCCGTTACCTCGCCTTTGGCGGATATGTCGAAGTCCGCAAGGTCGAAAAGGTTGAAGAGCACACCGCTTTTCGCCGTGGAAACCGTTGTCGAAAGGACAAGCAGAAGCGACAGGCAGAGGAAGAATGCGAAGGTTATGATACTGAAGCGTTTCGGACTGCTTACGATATCGTTCAGTGCGAGAAACACTGTTTCGGGAAGCCTAGATCTCCCAAGGCTCATCATGCTCTTTTTGCGGAAGCGCTCGCCCGTCTGACCGTTTCGCACAGCGTCAATGGGGGACATTTTCCCGACCTTGCCCGTACAGCCGTAGCAGAACAGCATGATGACGCCAACCATGCACACCGCGCAAATGACGTTGGAAAGCGCCGCGTTCTGATTGTTTATGATAATGGAGCTAGGGACAACGCTCATCAGCATTTCACCGAAAGGAAAGCTGAGCGCAAGGCCGGCCACCGCGCCGATAACGGAAAGGGCCGCGTATTTCACAAGGTACAGACTCCTAATCTTCAGATTGCGGATACCGATTGCTTTCATAACGCCAATCTCGCGGAACTCCTCGGAAAGCGTGAACGCAATGGTAAACCGCAGGATCACAAACGCGACGGCTACAAAAATAAGGCTTACCATAAGGAGGGTCTCGACCGCCAGCATATCAAAAGCATAAGAAAGTTTGATAGTCGCCTTGTCCCCTGCCAAAAGGGCATCGTTGATAAGCGGTTTGACTTCAGAGAGCATTTTTTCCATATCCGAGGTACGTATGTAAACCAGCTCGCCGCCGTAAAATTTCTCAACATTTTCCGCAGATATGAATTTTTCAAAATCCTCGGTGCTTATGATATAACGCTGTATTGATATTCCCTTTGAGCCAAGAACCGCATCCTTGACACCACCCGCGAACGTAAATATACAGCTTATGCCGCCGAGCTTTACAGTCATTTTATCTCCGACCTCAAGTCCAATATCCTCCGCCATGCCCGCCGTCGTATAAAACTCGCCTCTCTTTACCGATTTCAGAATGCTGCCGTCGTCAAGAATATAATTCATGGACATATCCTCGTCACTCTGAAGAAAAATATAGCTTAAGTTTGATGCAGTTTTGCTTTCATCCTCAAAGGTGACATTGGCGGACTCCATATACAGTATTTTTTCCTTGCCGAAACTTTCCACCGAAGCGGCAGAATTTAAAATCCCGTCAACATCGACCGCACCTGATTTGTTCCTTGTCATCGCAATGTAGTCGGGTGCGTCCGCCATTTCAAAATAATCGTCCAGCGCCGTTGTAACGCTTATGATGTTATTCACGCCCGACGACACGAACATTGACGCAAGTATGATAAATACAAGCAAGATCACGTTCATCGCCTTTTTTCGTTTCAGGTCTTTTTTCAGTATTCGTAAATACATTTCCACTGCTCCTTTCGCTTTGTGGACCTATTGTAGCATAGGAGTTATTAAAGAATCCTTAAATCGGTTCGCGGAAATCAAAATAGATGCTTATTCGCAGAAAAGGCCAGAAGGATACACCCTCTGGCCTTCAGCTAATCAACAGTATACCAGTTCCGCAAAGATAATTTCCTCAACTTGTGCTTTGCAGCTATTCATCAGTCCGACCCACGCCATTTGATCGCGGGCTTTCAATTCCTCGGTGGCCTCCGCCGCCTTTGCCATCTGCGGCATCATCCTGTCCAGCCAGTCATTGGCGGTGTCGTTGATGTCCAGTAGATGTGCCTGGAGTTTGCCTGTGTCCACCAGCTCCCGGTACAGCTTGCGCCGGTGCTGCTTCAAGTAGGTCAACCTCATGCGACCATATTTGCCAATATCCCTGACCGGTTCCTCTGGTTCGGGGTCTAATGCCAGATTGGGGATATAGTAGTCTCCAACGCGAATATAGGTCAATCCGTTTTCCATTGTGATGCCCTTTCTCCCTTACGGGTCGTTATCTGGCACCAGCGCAATCACATCGGCAATATCGCAGTTCAGCGTTTCGCAAATCTTGATAAGGGTCTGCATGGAGATATGTTCTCCCTTGCCCATGTTGGCGATGTGATTTGTTGTCAAATGCGCCTGGAGCCGTAAATCTTTCTTGGTCAGATTTTTGTCGATCAATGTTTTCCACAGCGGCTTATAGCTGATTTTCATAGTCATTCTCACCTTTCCAGTGCCAGGGTCAGCAGTAGCGGCCCCGGCACTATGGTCTATTAACCATTATACCGCCTCTGTTGAGAAAACACAATGCGGTCTTGCAATTCTTCTCCAAAAACTGCGGCATACACAACGCATTTGTTCTCGTTTTTCTTTACATCAATTTGGGGGTCAAGTGTTTCATGCCCTGGCTTTTTGCTCATGTGAGATAAAGAAGTAAAAGAAGTGTAAAAAATTTTGCCGTTCCCTGTCCGGCTGACTGCCGGACGGGTCGGGCTTTAGTCGGGCAATTCTACCTTGCCGACAAAAGAGTAATAGATTTCGATTTCCTGTCTGCGGAGCTTCCCCCGGCGTTTCCCGTCAAGGGCTTCCGATTCGTGGATTACGATTTTCTCCACAAACTCCCGCAACAGGGTAGGGGTGAGTTCCTCAAAGCTGGTGTACTTGCGTACCACTTTCATAAACTTTTCAGCGTTTGCCGTGGCTTCCAGCGTCTTGGAAAGCTCGCTCTGCAAGGCGGCGGCTTTCTCTTTCAGTTCCTTTTGCTCGGCTTCATAGTCTGCCGAAAGCTCCGTGAAACGCTCGTCCGATATGCGCCCGGTCACGCTGTCCTCATACAGCCGCTTGAAGATAGCGGAGAGTTCCGCAATCCGTTTTTCTGCCGCTTCCAGTTCTTTCTTCTTGGCGGCGTTCCGGCGTTTGCTCCCGTCCTCGGTCTGCTCGGTCAACAGCTTCATAAACCGGGCTTCGTGCTTGGCGGCGTAGCTGGTGACTTTCCGTAAATTCTCGGTCACTCCCTCGGTCAAGAGGTCGGTGCGGATAAAGTGCGCCGTACAGTCTGCCGTGCGCTTCTTGTAGCTGCCGCAGATATAGCAGTCCTGCCGCCGTTTTTCGGTCTGATACCTCTGCTGGTACATGACGCTGCCGCAGTCGGCACAAAAGAGTATGCCGGAGAACAAGCCCACTTCATCATAGCGGTTAGGGCGTTTGCGCTGCTTGCGTAGCTCCTGCACACGCTCCCATGTGTCCCTGTCGATTATCTGCTCGTGGTGGTTCTCAAAGATTGCCTGTTTGTCCTCGCTGTTGTAGATAATCTTGCTGCACTTGTAGGATTGTGTGGTGGTCTTGAAGTTCACAAGGCAGCCCGTGTATTCCCGGTTTTCAAGGATATGTACCACGGTGTTCGCCGCCCACTTGCACTCGTAGCCGGGGTGGTAGCGGCGGGTTCTCCCTGTCCGGCGGTATTCCAGCGTTCCCGGCGTGGGGATTTCCTGCTCCGTGAGCATACGGGCTATCTTGGTCGGACCGTTCCCGGCAAGGCATAGGCTGTAAATCTGCTTTACCACGGGGGCGGCTTCTTCGTCAATGATGAAATTTTCGTCCTCGTCCATGAGGTAGCCGTACACGGGCTTGCTTGTGACAGGCTTCCCACTCATGCCTTTTGAGCGTTTTACCGCCCGGATTTTCTTGCTCGTATCCCTCACCAGCCATTCGTTAAAAATGTTACGCAAGGGGGCAAAATCATTCTCGCCCTGTGCGCTGTCTACGCCGTCATTGATTGCAATGAAGC
>CAJUCT010000094.1 GCA_910585015.1 uncultured Acetatifactor sp. | reverse complement strand
TCACTTTGGTATCCAGTTCCGTCATGGATTCCCCCATACTGGAAACGTTGGAAATAACACCGTCCAGCTCCCCGATGATATTTCTCGCAGTAAATACCGCAGTTCCATCTAAAACCCTGTCTCCCACTTTGGTAATTCTCGAATACCCGGAAGGCTCCGATGCGGCTGTGGTGCCTGCCTGTGTGCAGACCAGTGTCGCCCAGCCCGGAGCGCCCACTGCGGTCACCGCATCCCCTACGGCATAGGAAGTGGCGCGGGTGAGCGTCTCCCCTCCTCCCCCGCCGCCCCCGCTCCCGGCTTTCAACGTGGGGAACACCTTTGTCAGCCCGTCCAATCCTGCGGAAGATACGGTGAAGATGGCAAGTTCCAGGTCATAGGAGGAATTGTTGTAATTGATATTTACATCCGCATCCAGCGGCGGAAGCTCCGCTGCCGCCTGCGCCAGTATCTTGATGGGCTCATCCGCATTGGATAAATCAAGGTGGATATACACCCGCCCCTGCAATGTCTCCCCCACGTCCGCAAGGCGCACGTCAATCTCCGTTTCATACACCTCAAAGAACCGGCCACGAATCATGCCAAAGCCCTGCGAGATGTGCAGCACATTCCCTCTCGCATAGGTCACTTCGCAGCCCTTGAAGATGCCGCTGCCGGGGATCGCCGTCTCGTAGATGATGGCGTCATCCTGCGGGGTCACGTTCCCGCCCTTATAGGTTTTCAATGTGATGTTGTCAGCCATTCTCCTGCCTCCTTAAAATCTTCGTCAAATCCAGCCGCACCGTGCCGAATACCAGCTTTGTGTTTTTGCCCCGCTCCCTTCCGGTGAGGATGCTGCGGTAACTCTGCCCGTCCGAGACGATGTCCGCCACCTGCCCGAATTCCAGTTCCTCCGGCTTCACCAGCGCGTCACCGTTCATCATGGTAAGCTCTATCAGATTGGAATAGGAAAGGTTAGCGAACTTGTTATGGGCGGCGCTGATCGCGGCGCTCCCAAAGCTGCTCCCCTCCTCATGGGAAACGGACTGCATTTCACACACCACCGGGGTAATGCGGTCACGGTCCTTCGTGTCATAGCCAAGATCGGGATGCAGATAATAAATCCGGGTGTTGGAATAATCCTCTGCATCATAAATCACCAGTTTATTCACATCGGCGCTGACCTGTTTTATCGTGACGCTCTTTTTGATGATGTTGGGAAGGTCGCTCTCTATGGTGATGATGCCTGCCGCCGCTTTCCCTACAATGATCTGCACTTCCCGGTTCTGGATATCCAGCTTTGTCTTTACAAGGATGCTGTACTTCTCCATTGCCGGGATGATGACGGAATCAATGAGGTTCACGATGTTGTAATGACCGCCCTTGTCGGAGGGCGTGATATGCAGGCTCCAGTCCTTTGTGGCCGTAACTGCGCTGACCGAAAGCCCTTTGATGTTCTGCATTTCATCTTCATTGGTGATAAACATTTCTTTTATCCTGTCACAGATAAACTGCTCCATGTTCCCCTGCCCCTGCAAATCCACATCGAAAAGCACATCCGTATTGAGCAGTTCCATCAGCGGCTTATAGGAAATAGTCTGTAGCTTTTTGGATTTATCCGTGCCATACCCGATCTCTGTCACGATTCCGGCATACTCCTCATCCCCACGGCTGATGCGGATATAGTTCTGCTTTTTCACACCGGGCATGGCAAGCACCGTGACCGTGTTCCCATCGGAAGATAAATAGTCCTCTTTATAGGTGATTTCATTTACATTGGTATTTCCCACCATCTCAAAGTCCTGCGTGAAGATTTCCACGTTATACGGTCTCATAGCTGATCCTCCCCTCAACCATAACATTCAGAATGTTCAGTCCCTCATGCACCACGGAGATGCGGTTGCTGCCGTACTGCAAATGGAAGAACCGCTCCGTGGTAAAATCGCACATCTGGTACCTGTCCGCCACCACCTCGTCACTGACGCCCCGCTCCGTAATGCTGTAGGGAATCTGCGTGGTGTCGATGACCAGCTTATGCCCGTCCGGGATGCTGCCCTCGTACTTTCCCGTTTCATACAAAACATTATTCACATAGTGTTTCCATACGGGATTCGTGCAGGGGCCATATACCGTCACTTTACATGGGCTGTCCCCTCTGCTGTCGCTGTCAATCATCAGCGTGTTCTGCGTCACGTCCGCATAGGCATAAGTGTATTCGTAGGGATAGATTTTCCCGCCGATGGAGAGCGTCCCGCTGTAGCCGGAAACATTCTTATAAAACAGCCCGGTTGCCGTAAATGCAACTTCACAATCCAGCCCCGCCCCGCCAGTGATTAACTCACTCTTTGCGATTTCCGTCATCCGCACCGGAACGCGGAACGCCTCCTCCATCTCGTAGACGAGAGTAAGTGGCACCGTCCGGACGAAACGGGAGAATGCCCGGTAGTTCTGGTATGCGTTTATCCCTCCGAAAAATATCCGCCCGGCCATCACGCCCTGTGAGAATAATTCCTCCAGAGGGATGAAGTCCGTGCCGATCTGTTCATACTGCGTCCCGTCCTTATAGCCGAAGCCGCCAATGGAATGGAAAAAGGATGTCCGTGTGTTCAAATCCCATGACACCCCTTCCCCGTTTATAAGCCTGAATTTCCTGATCATGAATACGCCTTTCCCAGCTCCCGGTTCAGCCCGTCAGATAACTCTCCGACCAGCACCCCGGAATCCAATACCACCTGTGCGTCTGCCAGCCTCGGCAGATACTTTGTCACCACCTCATACATGGCATCCAGCCTTGCCGCCAGTGAAGCATTCCCGTTCCCGCCATTCCCGGCTGATGTGATGCTTTCCATTGCCCCCGTTGCGGGAATAAGCATCCCCGCCAGTTCCTTCATGGGGCCGGTCAGCTTTCCTAAATTCCCACGGATGCCTTTTCCGAGCAGATCGATCATATCCGGCATAAAGGTGTGGAAGTTGGAAAGCGGCCCCTCGTCCGGCTCGGAGAAATGCAGGAAGGACGCAATCGTTCCCGCCACATCCTTCACGCTGTCCACAAGGCCGCTGATCTTTGATTTGATACCGTTAATCAGGCCGCCAATGATATCTTTGCCCCACTGCAATGCCTGTGAGGGCAGGCTCTTGATAAAATTAATCGCCGCATCGAATCCGCTCTTTACTGCACCTGCGATACCGCTCATGGCGTTCTTGATGCCGGAGAGCAGGCTGTTAAACACATTTACCACCGCGTCTTTCAGGCCGCCCACGATACTGGTGACCGTGGATTTAATGGCATTCCAGACGGAAGTAATGACCTCCTTTATCGCACCTACCACGGAGCTTACTGCGGACTTGATGGCTTCCCATGCTGCGGTAATGGCGGATTTGATCGCCTCCATAATGGAAATGACCGCTGACTTGATGGCCTCCCATGCCGCCACAGCCACATTTTTTATCGCTTCAATCGCAGAGGAAACCGCGCTCTTTATGGCTTCCCATGCGGCAATGACCGCAGAGCGTATCGCCTCCATTGCTGTGGAAATAGCATTCTTTATCGCCTCCCACGCAGAGACCACCACGTCCTTAATGGCGGAAAGCACCGCCGTCACTGCTGACTTTATCGCTTCCCATACAGATGTGATTACACTGCGAATCGCCTCCATTACCGTGGTGACGGTATTCCTTATCGCTTCCCATGCGGAGGAAAGGAAAGAGCCAATGGCATTCGTGACGGTTTCAATCACGGATTTAATCGCATTCCATACCGTGGAGACCACCGTCTGTATCACGTTCAGCACGGTTGTGATGATGGTCTTATAGAACTCGAACCGCGCCACGATCAGCGTCTTTATCACATCCAGCACCGTCTGGAAGATATTTTTTATCCCTTCCCACAGCCCGCTAAAGAAATCTTTCAGGCCGTTCCATATGGCCTGCGCCGCCCCGGTGATGGCGTTCCAGATGTTGGAGAAGAAGTCTTTCAGGCCATTCCACACAGCTATGGCGGCGTCTTTTATGACATTCCATAAATTGATCCAGAACTCCCGGAAGCCCTCGCAGTTATTCCACAGAGCCACGAAGATGGCGATCAATGCGGCAATGGCGGCGATCACTAAAGTGACCGGGTTCGCCGCAAGGATGCCCCATAAGGCACTAAGCCCGCCGCCGATACTGGAAATGCCCCCGATCAGCGTAGGGATGAAGGTCATAATGCTGCCCACAGCAGAGACCACTTTCCCGATAATGATTAATACGGGGCCGATTGCCGCCGCAAGTAATCCGATGGTGACGATGGTGTTCTTGGTGCCTTCATCCATGCCGTTGAGCTTGTCAACGAATCCCTGCACCCATGTGACGATCTGGCGGATGGCGGGCATTAATATCTCGCCAAAGGAAATGGCAAGCTCCTCCAACTGGCTTTTCAGGATGGTAAGCTGCCCCGCAAGGTTATCCTGCATGGTCGCCGCCATCTCCGCCGACTTCCCGTCACAGTTTGCTATGGCGCTGCTCACCTTCTCAATGTCCGCAGGGGCGGCATTCATCAATGCAAGGAAGCCGGACATGGCATTCTTTCCCACAAGCGCCTCTGCCGCCGCTGCCTTCTCCGATTCTGACAATCCGCCGAAAGCCGTCCGGCAGTCTGCCAGGATGGCGCTCAAATCCCTCATGCTCCCGTCCGCATTGGTGGTGGCGATGGTGACCTCCCCGATGTTCGAACCGCAGATTTTCACTTCCCCGGAAAGGTTGCTCATGATAGTACGGAGCGCAGTTCCAGCCTGTGTGGACTTGATGCCCGCATTGCCCATCAGCCCAATCGCCTCTGCGGTATCTTCCGCAGAGAATCCCAACGCCCCGGCAATGGGCGCACAGTATTTGAAGGTCTCGCCCATCATGGAGACGTTGGTGTTGGCATTGGAACTGGCCGCCGCAAGGATATCCGCGAAATGCCCGGAATCCGCTGCGGTAAGACCGAAAGCGGTAAGCGCATCCGTCACGATATCGGAGGTACTTGCCAGATCCTCCCCGGAGGCGGCGGCAAGGTTCATGATGCCCTCTATGCCGGAGAGCATATCCGAAGTTTTCCAGCCCGCCATCGCCATGTAGTTCATGGCTTCCGCCGCCTCGGATGCGGAGAACTTGGTCTTGCTCCCCATCTCACGGGCTTTATCCCGAAGGGCATCAAGGTCTTTTCCCGTAGCCCCGGAAACAGCCCCCACCTGGCTCATGGCGGTATCGAAATCAGCAGCAGTCTTTACCGCCACCGTGCCAAGCCCCACGATGGGCGTGGTCACGCTTTTGGTGAGGGTAGTCCCCACCCCGGAAATCTTATCCCCTAAGTTCTTTAAGTCCTCGCCCACGGCGGCAATCTTCTGCACGGCCACCGCCGACTGGTTGGCTTGTTCTTCGAGGCTTTTCAGCTTTTCCTCGGTCTCAATGATCTCCCGCTGCAGGCCATCGTACTGCTCCTGTGTGATTTCACCCTTTGCCAGCGCCTCGTTTGCCTGCTCCGCAGCGGCTTTCAGGGTTTCCAGTTTTTCCTTCGTCTCCCGCACCGCATCCGCAAGGAGCCGGTGCTTCTGTGCCAGCAGTTCCGTATTGCCGGGGTCCAGTTTCAGAAGGTTATTTACATCCCGTAACTGTGACTGCGTGGTGCGGATGTCTGTA
This sequence comes from uncultured Acetatifactor sp., assembly GCA_910585015.1. Taxonomy (GTDB): domain Bacteria; phylum Bacillota; class Clostridia; order Lachnospirales; family Lachnospiraceae; genus Acetatifactor. The sequence goes on along the minus strand of CAJUCT010000094.1, from coordinate 3,181 downwards.
TTGACTGATTTTAAGGCGGTGGTGAGTTTCGTGGTATCGCCGCCGATTTCCACCGTGATGCCCTGTATCCTTGATGCCACTCCCCTCACCTTCCTTCCCCAAAGCACAAAAAAAGGAAGCCCGGAAGCTCCCTGAAAAAATGCATAAAAATAGACACCTGCTGTCATGGCAAGTGCCTATGTAAGAAATCTATTCTATTTTAATTATTTGCACTGTTTTTTTCTTCCCATTCCTTTTGCATCTTCTGAAAATATCCCGGCTTAGTGCATAACATATAATCTTTAAGTTTCGGGAACTCACCTTTATTGACTTTGCCATTCGCATAAACTAAAACCTGTACCATTTCCGTAGTGATATCAAAATCAAACTGGCGGTAATAATGATCTTCATCTTCGCTGAGGAGCTTATCCTGCAATTTCCACACAAAATCACATTGTACAGCCCTATTTCCACCCCTTCCTGAAAAATATAAATCAAAGTGATAATTGCTGTTTTTTATAAAATTGACCGTATCAAAAAGTTTACGATACAATTTTTCATATACATTGAGTCGAATAGACTTATTAGCAAAGATAAAATCCATCCTTCCATATGCCGCTGTTATGGCACTTGTACGCACTTCTTGAAATCTCAAAAATGATTTCATTGTTTCTTTCAACTGTTCATCATATTTTTCAATCTTTTCTGCACAAGCCCTATCTAAAAAATCCTTTTTTTGAAAAGGTTCTGTCAAAACTGCCTTTTCACGTTCATCACAGTGTTCCCAAACATAATCCCTAAATTTCATTTGTGCATCATGCTTTAATTCCATATGATATTTTTCATATGCATCATCGGCCTTCTGCTGGTCTTCAAAATTCAAAACACTTGTCGCTAAATTCTCATTATATTTTGAATCCCAATCATTACTATCTAACTCACCCAAAACATTCTGTATAAGTTCCTTTGGCTCATCTGGAAGAAAATACTTTATCTTAGAAAACTCACGTTCCAAATCCATTGCCGCAAGATACATACCTTCCAGTGCCTCTACCCTTTCGTTCCTATACTCACTTATGGAAATCAAAAGCGTAACCATTGCACTTGTGAATAAACCGCTTGTTATAACCATAGCAAATTGTCGGAAGTCTGATAAAAACTGTGTACCCCCATAAATCCCGACTAATGTATATAATCTGAATTGTAAAATAGCAAATCCTACTGCCCCTGCTATGGCAGTTAATGCCGAAATCAATATAGTACATTTTTTATTCTTCAAACTAATTCCTCCCAATTTATGAGCTGTTATCAGCCATTTTCTGCCACCAAAATCATAGCAGAAAATGGCTGTTTTTTCAATTAAAATGCATCCATTGCGGACTGATCGCCAAGTATAGCGTATGAAAATGAGTCGTTCCTGCTCTCACAGTACATATCATTGATAAGCCCGATGGAGAGCAGTTCCAAGTCCGCCATCGAAAGCCCTAGCTGCACACACCGCAGAAGGAACAGCGGCGTGGTCATTTCCCGCTCAGTTGGGCGAAGTTTTTTTTAGCCTCCACATCCGTCTGCACGTTCAGCCCCCACAGTTCTATCAATTGCGGCAGGACTTGGTATATTGAAAATGTGTTGAAACCGTCCAGCCACTCGTCCACTTCATTGGGAATCTGCGGGTCGGCGTGTTTCGCCATCGTGTAGGCGATATTCTCGAACATCTCCAATGAGAATAAATCCAAGTTGGAACTTTCCTCATCGCCCTCACCGATACTCTTTTCCAGAATCCGCAAATCCTTATAAATGTCACGCTGGAACTTCAAGCGGTAAATCCTCGGTATCGCCGCCGATGCCTTAAACAACACATCCTGCCCGTCTATTTCTATTTTCCTTACGATACTCATATCCTTTCAGCCTCCTTATCCCTGTCCTTCTGTTTCCACATCCACCGCTTTGGGTTCCGGCAGATATACGCTCTTGTACCAGTTGGCATACGTCTCCGCAGATGTCTTATTGCCCGTCTTGGCTTTCACATAGCCGCTTGCCAGCGGCCTTGCCTTGATGGTCAGCGTCTCCGTCTGCACCTCCCGGCTCTCCTCATTGGTCTTGCCCTCGATCTTGGGGCGGCTTGCGGAACAGTTATACAGCACATGGCGGATTTTGCGGATGTCACCGTCAAACTCGAACAGCAGCGCAAAGGCCGCCGTCTCGGAATGGGCGTTCTCCACCAGCACCTCATTATTGTCCGCTTCCTCCTTCAGCACGTCCGTGCGGAAACTTTCAGGAATGAGAGCAAGCTCCAAGTCGCCGTCATAGCCCATGTTGTTGGCTATGATGTAATACTCGATGCCGTCCGCATAGAACGATTCCGGCTCCCCGTTGGGGTCTAAGGCGATGGAAACCGCGCCGGGCATTGCCACGGGAGTCTCAAATCCGATTTCCCCATTCTCCTGTGTTTTCTGCAGGGCATAATGGCAGTTGCAGATGTTGAATTTCACTTTATTGTTGTTCTTCATTTCAGACCTCCATTTCATACAAGACTTCATACAGCTTTTCCGATTCTATCCATGTCTCGCTCTTGCCATAGAAAATGCTATGCTTCAACAGCACCGCCTCTATGGTCTCTTCCAAGTCGGGATTTTTCAAATCAGTGTACAGTTCAATGTCAAGCTGGTTGATTTTGAAATACGCAATCCCGTCCGCCGCAAAATTCGCAGCTTTGGGATATAAAAATACGAGGAATGGCGGCTCCGGGGATTCGCCCTCCACGAAATGGTCATAGGCAAAGGGCAGCCCCATTTCCTCCATCATCTTCAATACATCATCGTGCTTCATCCTTCCAGCCCCCTTTTGATGCCTTCCTCCAGTTCCCGGATGCCCGCCTGTTCCGCAGGGGCGATATGGGGGAATGCCCGCACCCTCCCGCCGCCACGCTTGGCATGGCCTTTCTCCAGTAAATGGGTGAGCTGGTAACGCTTTTTGTTATGCACCACCAGTTCCAGTGCATTGGCGGTCTCCTTCTGCTTTTTCACAGCCCATCCCTTTTTGTACTGCCCTGTCCTTACCGGGGCATTGGCTTTCACTTCCGATTTCACCGTGTTTCCGGCTTTTGTGACGCAGTCCTTCATCACGTCCGTGGCAAGCCCGGCATATTCGATCAGGCCGTCCATGACCGCCTCCGCCATCTGCTCGATGGATACTTTCTTTT
>CAJUCT010000093.1 GCA_910585015.1 uncultured Acetatifactor sp. | reverse complement strand
AAGGCTGCTCTTTCTTTCTGCCCTGAATATGATACTTCACTTAAGAATTATAGCACATGTTTCTATTGTTCTCAATGCATAATAACGGCATAATTGTGTCAAAGAAAGGAGCGAAGCAGGGGTCTGTTTTTATTACCAACGCCTCGTATGAAAATTTTAAGAAAATCCGTAGAGAAAACGGAGATAAATTATGATATAATCTTATGTATTATTAGGAATTAGGGGTAGCAAAAATGAGCATCAACATTTTAGTGGTAGACGATGAAAAAGAACTGGCCGATATTATAGAACTTTACCTCACCAACGATGGCTATATCGTCCATAAGTTTTACACCGGCGCGGAAGCTCTGGTCTGTATTGAGCACACCCATTTAGACCTGGCCATTTTGGATGTGATGCTCCCGGATGCAGATGGCTTTGAAATCTGCAAAAAAATCAGAGAAACATCCTACTATCCCATTATTATGCTGACTGCAAAAGTGGCGGATGGAGATAAGATTATGGGGTTGACTATCGGAGCCGACGATTACATTACAAAGCCTTTTAATCCTTTGGAGGTTGCTGCCAGAGTAAAAACGCAGCTGCGGCGGTATATGCACTACAACAATCCTCCGGAAAAGCCGGGACAACTGGCCCATGAATACGATATTCGGGGGCTTGTCATCAACAAAGACAACCATAAATGCTTCCTGTTCGGGAGAGAATTGCAGTTGACCCCTATTGAGTTTTCTGTCCTCTGGTATCTCTGCGAACGGCAGGGGATCGTCGTTTCCTCCGAAGAATTGTTCGAGGCGGTATGGGGCGAGAAATATCTGCAAAATAACAATACCGTCATGGCCCACATTGGACGGTTACGAGAGAAGATGGGAGAACCGGCCAGAAGCCCTAAATTCATCAAAACAGTATGGGGGGTAGGGTATACCATTGAAAAATAAAAGCAAAAGTGAGTTTCGCCAACTCCGCATTAAGATTTTCCTGCGCACGATCGCTATGCTGGTAAGCTCCGCATTGATAATCTATATCACATACTCTGTTCTTCTACGGGGTAATTTTGCAAACTTGATGATGGCCCTCCTGCAAAATATCTTTGATATGGACTACGATGCGGCCCTTAACCTATATGACCGGATATTTCGAAGTCACATGGATGTTATTATTTTGTCGTCCGTTCTGACCGTATTCATTGGCCTGCTTTCCGTTTTTCTTCATTGGATTACCAAGTACTTTGAGGAAATCAACAAGGGGATGGAAAATCTGCTTCAAGACACTCCTGGAGAAATTTCCCTATCCCCGGAACTGCTTTCCATTGAGCGGAAAATGAATATCGCAAAGCATACATTTGACCGGCAGAAAAGCGATATGCTGATTTCCGAGCAGAAAAAGAATGACCTCATTATGTATCTGGCCCACGACTTGAAAACGCCCCTGGCCTCCTCCATTAGTTATCTAAACCTGTTAAGGGACGAAAAACGCATTTCGGAAGACCTGCGGGAAAAGTACCTGGCTATTTCTCTTGCCAAGGCGGAGCGTTTGGAGAACTTGATTAACGAGTTTTTGGAAATCGCCAAATATAACCTGTCCACAATCACACTGCAATATCGGGAAATCAATTTGACCCGCCTCCTGGAACAGCTTGTTTATGAGTTTCAGCCAATTTTAGAAGAAAAGGGCCTTACTTGCCGCCTTGCTGCTGTGGATGATACGATGCTGAAATGTGACGCCGACAAGATGCAGAGGGTATTTGACAATCTTTTGAGAAATGCCGTTGCTTATTGTTACGACAAAACAGAGATCACCATTGAGGCCCGAAGCGGCGAGGACGAGGTTACATTACAGTTCTCCAATCATGGCGGGACAATTCCCAAAGAAAAATTGGAGCATATTTTTGAACAGTTTTATAGGCTTGACACAGGACGCAGTACAGACGGGGCCGGGCTGGGCCTTGCGATTGCCAGGCAGATCGTCACGCTCCACAACGGAACAATCACAGCGGAGAGCAGGGACGGCGTGACGGTTTTTACTGTAATACTTCCTGCTTTGTAGGAAAATCGTAAGAAAGTCCGTAGGAAAACAGTTGAATACCGTGTGAGCGAACAAGGAAACGGCGCCTTTGCTTTTGGTACAATGGTAGTGCTAAGGCAAGAGTGCCTTTATTTTGCAGACGGGAAAGGAGATTGTATATGGAATTGCTGATTGACCATGTTTCCAAGCAGTTTAAGGACAAAAAAGCCGTCAATGACATCAACCTGGAATTGACGCCAGGCGTGTGGGGCCTGCTGGGGGCCAACGGAGCGGGCAAGACTACCCTCATGCGGATGATTGCCGGGATTATGCAGCCCACTTCCGGCCAAGTAGTGTATGACGGAATTCCCATCCAGACGCTGGGGGAACAGTATCGTGACATTTTTGGCTACCTGCCTCAGGAGTTCGGCTTTTATCAGGAGTTTACAGTGAAAGACTATCTGGCATATGTTGCCGCGTTGAAAGGACTTCCCCAACGGCAGAGTTGGCGGAAAATACATGAATTGTTGGAACGGGTTTCTTTGCTGGATGTCTGCAACAAGAAAATCTCCACGCTCTCCGGCGGCATGAGGCGTCGGGTAGGGATTGCCCAGGCGTTGCTGAACGACCCGGAGGTTTTGATTTTGGACGAACCAACCGGGGGACTTGATCCTGGGGAGCGGGTACGTTTCCGCAACTTGCTTTCGGAGTTTGCCCATGACCGGATTGTGCTGATCTCCACCCACATCGTTCCCGACGTGGAGTATATCGCCACCTGCCACGCCATCATTAAGGGCGGCAGGCTGCTGGCGACAGGGACAACGGAGGAACTTGTCAAGCTGGTGGAGGGCAAGGTGTGGTGCTGCACGATCTCAGCGGATGCTGTGCCGGAATACGAAAGCAGGCTTCAAATTATCAGCCTGCGAAATGAGCATGACGGCAGTGTTTTTATCCGTTATCTGGCTGAAAAGCCTTGCGGCGCACATTCTGCTGCCGCTGATCCCCGCTTGGAGGACTTGTATTTGTGGCTGTTCCCGGAGAGCAGCGGCGAGAGTGATAGGAGGTATCATTAAATGAGAATTTTTCGTTTGGAATTGAAACGAGTTTTGAAATCAAGACTTACCTGGATTTTGCTGGTGCTGGCCCTGCTTTTCTCCGCTTTGCTGGCCTATTTGCCGACCACCTATTGTTACAGCAATTATATAGACGAGGCCGGAAGCGAAATCAATTTGACTGGGCTGGCCTCCATCGCTTACGAAAAGGAGCGTCAGGCGGATGCCAGCGGCATTGTCACTCCTGAACGGGTGCGGGAGGCCGTAGAAATCTATCAAGCCTGCCTCACGTCCTACGGCGTTGCGGAGTCCTATGACCTGCCGGAGGGCGTCTATGAGAAAGAGATCCTCCCCATCGCTCCCCTGCTCCACGGCGTCAAGGAGGCATTTGCCGACCCGGATACCGGCATGGCACCAACCATCATGGAGATCGATCCCATGCAAATCGACGATTACTATTCCGTCTGCGAGACTCGAATTGCCTCTCTGATGGCGATGGAGCAGCCCAACAGCCCCGCCGCCCAGCGCAAGGCTGTGGAGATGTATCAGGGAGTGGAAAAGCCCTTTGAGGTCTATCCCGGTATGAGTTCCACCATCACAGACTATCAGAATATCATGGGATTTCTGGTTCTGTTATTCTGTATAGTGATTGCCGCTCCAGTATTCTCCGGCGGTTATCAGTCAGGAGCGGACGATATTCTGCGCTGCACCCGGTACGGCAGGGTCAGGCTGGGCATTGCAAAACTGCTGGCTGCTCTTTTCATCAGCGGGTTGTCGTTTATCATTTGTGCCGCTGTGTTCATTCTGGTAGTAGACAGCTTGTTTGGCTGGGAGTGTACCAAGACCTCCATTCAAATGCTGTACTCTATTGTGACTTTGGCAGACATGAACATAGGAGAACTGCAATGCCTTTTTGCCGTTGCCGGACTGCTCTCTGTTTTGGCCTCAGTGAGTTTTACCTTGTTTCTTTCCGCAAAGTGTAAAAGCACAGTGGCTTCTCTCGCCTCGGCGCTGGTGTTTTGCATTGCGCCATTGGTAATCACTATGACAGTACCGGGGGCGCTGTCTACTTGGCTGTGCAGTATCCTTCCAGCAAGCGGAACAAGTATCCAGGCAAGCGTTCTCTATGCTATCACTGACTTCCGATTTCTGAGCTTGGGCGGGCTGGCAATCTGGACACCTTATGCCATGATTGGAGCCTGCGTTATTGAAATACCGCTATTTGCTTTTCTGGCTGTTCGTTCTTATTGTAAGCATACTGTGAAATGATTTTGTCTTGAATATTCAAAATGGCTGCCGCACGACGGCAAAAGAAAAAGCCGTCGTGTAGCAGTCCTTAATCATACTGCCAGCGGGAAACGCTACTTCCGTGGAGATATTTTAGTTGAAATGTCCGGGTTTTGTAACATTTCAACCGCATTATCTTATATTTTTTGTGGGTTCGGACATTTCTGAGACATTTGGGTTTTAAAATGTCCTTATCAAAGAGAGAGGAGCATTTGATTATGAATGTATTACAGACAATCCACCTGAAAAAGTATTATGGCAGCGAACCCAACATCACCCGGGCCCTGGACGACGTCAGCCTTTCCGTGGAACAGGGAGAGTTTGTGGCGATAGTCGGAACGTCCGGCAGCGGTAAATCCACCTTGCTTAACATGATGGGCGGGCTGGATACGCCTACCTCCGGCAGCGTTATTGTCCGTGGGGATGAACTGGCCAAAAAGAATGACGAAGAACTGACCATCTTCCGCCGCCGCAACATTGGCTTTATCTTTCAGAATTATAACCTCGTCCCAATCCTGAATGTGTATGAAAATATTGTCCTGCCTGTGGAACTGGACGGTGACACGGCAGATAAGAAGTTCATGGACGAGATTGTGAGGATGCTGGCATTGGAAGAAAAGCTTAACAATATGCCGAATAACCTTTCCGGCGGACAGCAGCAGCGTGTCGCCATTGCCCGCGCCCTGATCACCAAACCGGCCATCATCCTGGCCGATGAACCCACCGGAAATCTGGATTCCAAGACCAGCGCCGATGTGCTGGGGCTTTTAAAGCGTACCAGTATGGAGTTTAACCAGACCATTGTCATGATTACCCATAATAACGAGATTGCCCAGCTTGCTGACCGGATCATAAGGATTGAGGACGGCAGGATCGTGGAGTAAGGGGGTGGCAGATATGACATGGCCTTTTGAAAATGATACCGGCGCTATTGTGAAGAAGCTGGCGAAGCGGAGCCTCGCAAGCGAGAAGCGCCGGAACCGGATGGTGGTAATTGCTGTGGCCCTGGCGGCGTTCCTGGTCTGCTTTGCGGCGGTACTATCTGTTTCTATTGCACAGATCCAGCGTAATCAGGTGGCCGACACCTATGAGGCGGTCTTCACCGGCGTAGAGGCGCCCGATGTGGCGGTGCTGAAAGACCTGCCGGAGCTTGCCCGGGTGGGCGAATACTATTTACTGGGGCAGGAGCATTCGGAGCAGGGATACAACGCCTCCTATGTGTACTGCGACAGCGACATGATGTATATTGCCCGCAGCCAGATGGAGCTGGTAAAAGGAGAACTCCCGGCACAGGCGAAGGAAGTCGCTGTCAGCGAATATTTTCTCACCGCTTACGGCTCGAATGCTAAAATTGGTGAGACGGTCCGGTTGGATACCGAGAACTTTCATGGCGACTATACCGTGACCGGCATCCTGTCTAATGTGGGAGAAAAGGAAGCGAATATATGCGCCATTGCCGTTTCCAAAGCGGCCTTGACGCAGTGGGCCGGATTTGACCCTGCAGGATACCGTGCCTATGTGCATTTCAAAAATGACAGGCAGTTTGACCAGGAGACCATGGCTGCCCGCTGCCGGGAGATTGCCGCGCAGTTTGGCTCTGCGCATGTAGGGATGAACAGCAATTATTTTGTTTCTATTTCAAAGTCTATTGACTTTGTGACAGTTTTCGGCATAGCCGCTCTTGTGTTTGCCGGTGGGTATGTAGTCATCCAGAGTATTTTCCGTATCTCTGTGAACGACAAAATACAAAGCTATGGACAGCTCCGCACCATCGGCGCAACACCAAAACAGATTCGGCGCATCGTGAAAAAGGAGAGTCGGAGACTGGGCGGTATTGGGATCCTGCTTGGGCTTCTGCTAGGTGTGGGCGGCGGTCTGCTTCTGTTTCCAAAAGGTTTTCATGGGGGGTATTATGGGGCAGCTGTGCTTTTGACCGTGATGGTCTGCTGGTTCATGGTATCTGTATCAGTTCACAGACCGGTCAAAATAGCTGCCAACATTTCACCGCTGGAGGCAATGCGCTTTTTCGCAGGTCAGGAAAAGGTACACAACAGAAAGAAACACCGGAAACTAAGTCCTGTATCCATGGGATTTGCAAATTTTGGGCGCGACCGTAAAAAGTCAGTGAGTATTGCAGTGTCCCTAAGCCTGGGCGGGATCCTTCTTCTGGTGGTGTCTTCCATAGTTCTGACTCGGTCGCCGGAGCAGGCTGCAAGGCTGTTTTTCCCGGACGGGGATTATAAAATCTATCTGTCTTCGGAGCAGCCGGAGGAAGAGATCATGGCTGCAGGCAATCCGCTGGATGAAAACTTAAGGCAGGAGATCCTTTCTGTGGATGGGGTGGTGGATGTGCTGGTCACCCGCCGGTCTCTGCACGGAAAATTCAGTACTTCCGAAAGCGCCGGAGCCGGTATGTGCGACATGCTGACGGACTCAAACCGCATGGAAGTACAAGCTGCGCTGGTATCCGGCGCCATGCCGGCGGATACCCACAGTGTCCTTCTGAGTACGGGTTATCAGAAGCACTATGCCGACATGGATGTTGGGGCCGCCATGGAGTTGATCCTGGGCCAGAAAACCGTGACAGTTACCATATCCGGACTGTTCGATGGGTCGAAGATGGCAAACGGACATGGTACGCTTACCATGGATTCGGTGGCCCTGTTCGCGCCGGAGGAGTTGTTTCGTGAGATACATCCTGAAATCGAAAGCTTTGACTACTCCTGGAGCATTGTTAATGATCCCGTAAAAGCAGAGTCTGTGGAAAGTAGTCTACAGGAGCTGGTATCTGGCCGCAGCAATCTTGGAATGGATACCATAGCCACACATATCGAATATGAGAAAATGCAGAGCAGCATTATTTTTGGAAGCCTGCAGGCTCTTTCCTGGCTGATCTTCCTGTTTGGCGCTGTCAATCTGATCAATACGACGCTGTCCAACCAGCTGTCCCGGAGGCGGGAGAACAGCATCCTGCGCTCTGTCGGCCTGACCGGGAAGCAGTTGTGCCGGATGAGTGTCACCGAGGGGATGTGTCATGCGTTTTTTGCGGCGCTTACAGTCTTGCTCCTGGGGCTGCCGCTTTCCGTGGCAGTCTGTGGGTCAGTCAGTAAGAAATCCTTTGCCGGCGCAGTTGTCCCATATCAGTTCCCGTTCCTGCAAATGGGGCTGTTCCTCTTTGTGCTGTTTGGTATGGAGGTAGTCCTGTCTGTCTGGATGGTACGCAGCCAGAAAAAACAATCTCTGGTTGAGCAGATGCGGGCACAAAGTTAAAATAAACTTGGGTAAGAATTGATAGAGTTTTGCACAGCATTTCGCGTCAACAGATAAACATTTCACAGCAATTAAATTGTTTTGGCATTTCGGACTGGCTATAATAAAACGTCAGTCTGAGGCAACGGCAAAAGTTTTTCTTTTGCCGTTGACGAATAATGGCGAGGAGGTGGCGCATTGATCCGTATTGCAATCTGTGATGATGAAAAACACATGTCCGATCATATAAGGGCAATGGCCTCCGATTTTTTCCGTAAAAAGAACAGGGAGATCCAGCTTCGGACATTTTTAAGTGGTGAAGAACTGTTAAACTATGACGGGCAGATTGACATCCTGTTTCTGGACATCCAGATGAATGGTATGGACGGTTTGGAAACAGCAAGGAAGCTGAGGGCGGGTAAGTTCCGCGGCTTTTTAATTTTCATTACCGTACTGAAAGAGATGGTATTTCAGTCTTTCGAGGTACAGGCCTACGATTATCTGGTCAAGCCGGTGGATGAAAAACAGTTTAGGAAGACCATGGAGCGCCTTTACGCTTCCATGCAAAACACCAGCGAAGACAGCCTGCTGGTGCAGCAGGGATATGAGAGACGCATCGTCCCAAAGGATGAGATTGTTTTTTGCGAGGTCATAGACCGAAAAATATATCTGAACCTGGCTTCTGGAGAGGTGGTTGATTATTATGAGCGGATCGAAAATCTGGAAACGAAGCTGGGCAGCCATTTTTTCCGGTGTCACAGGAGTTATCTCATCAACCTAAAGCATTTAAAAGGATATAAAAACGGGACTGCCTATATGGATAACCACAAAGAGATTCCCGTATCACGGCTGCGGAGCAGGGAGTTTTCCGGTGTTGTCCTGCAGTATATGAAGAACATATAAGAACTTTGCGGTTATCCGGCAGGTCTGCGCATTTACTGGGATTTTTGCCTGTAACTGTGTAGGTACAGAACAGTTACAGGGCTTTTACATTTGGGGGCAGGTAACATGGCTGAGTATTTAGATTTTTTCAATATATACATTATGGGCGTGATGGAGACATCCTTCCAGCTTTATTTTCTGGCAAAAATCTTAAAAAAGAAAATGTGGCCACCTTTTTATTTCCTGTTTGCAGTAGGTGCAGTGATTACAAACGAGTTTATTCCGAGCGGCACGATTACTGGTTTTGTGGTGTTTGTCTTATTGATTTCGATATGTGGGGCTTTTGCCTGCCATGCGAATTTTAAGGCTTCGCTTCTGTACGCGACTCTGACAACGGAACACATGCTGCTCTGCAACGGAATTGTAAGCGCGCTGATGAGCCTTCCATACCCATGGCTGCCTGCCTTTTTCCATGAGACAGGAAATATTGCGGCCATGCTGCTCTGCGAGGCGGCGTCTTTTTTGCTGAGCGGGTTTTGCTATTATATCTTATACCGCTATTTTTCCTGGGATGATCTTTATCCCGTGGATGCCCTGTGTCCTGCGGATGCTCCGGATACCACAATGGGTATGCAACAGATGTTTCTGATTTTTGTTCCAATCCTCATGATATTTATTATGAGTAACTATATCAATGCGATTGAATTTGACTTCCAGTTTGAAATCCTGGCGGACAAAGGGCCTGCAGGGCATTTTTTCAGTCATGGGCAGATGCTGGCCATGTATTTTCTGGGACTTGCCAGCCTGTTCTGTATCCTGTTTTCCTATAAGAAACTGCAGCAGAATTTCCG
>CAJUCT010000092.1 GCA_910585015.1 uncultured Acetatifactor sp. | reverse complement strand
ATAGGGGTAGTCTGCGCTTTTTTAGCTAAAACAAAGGTTAGGTTTCACAGTAAAACCGATCTTAAAGGGTCTTTTAGGTACATTTTAAAACTAATTCTGTATAAAAAGTCCCGCTCTTGTAAAATCCTTAGAAATAAAAACATATAAAACAGGCATACTTCCTAGCCTTAAAATAAATGGCAGAAAATTGCATTTTAACTGTAGTAGTAAAATCCATTCCCCTTCTGGCCAGGCGTCTCTTCGAAAAAAGTTTGGGGTGCCCCCTATTTTGTTTTTATCAATCAAAGTAAAATATTCCTTTTGTTGCTCATTAGTTAATTTACGGAACTCTTCATTAGTTAGATAATCAACATCAAATCCCTCTTCCAGGATAGGTACATATTCACACATTTCATCCTTTTCATTAAAAAGTGTGGGGCCTTCTTGTGAATAAGGTTTTGCGCTTTTTAAGTCATCAAAGTTTTGTATTATAACCTTATTTTCTCCTCTATCCCATTCTGCTACATCCGGATCAAAAAAGTTATCATTATAACTTTCAGGGTGTGTTATAAAAATATAGGCAATGATTCCCTTTTCATTTCCTAGCATACCCTTTTGAATAACAATCTGCCCCACAAACATCATTTTTCTATTTTCCCACCCTGTACTTGTGGGCCATTGTTGTTCATGTAAAAATATAGGACAACCTCCAAATTTCGTTATATGCTCAGTTATTTTTCTTTTTGATTCATTAAAACCAACTATTTCATATCTTTTTATCATTTCTTTCCTCCTCGTATAATAGTTAATGTCCACTCTATTTTGGTAGTATTATCTCTCATATTTAATATTTCTCTAGCAATGCGATCGGCCTGTCCACCTATAATCGAATTATTCCGCGATAACCCTGTTCCCTTTACATCTGTCGGTGCGCCTCCTACTTTCATATCTGGAACATGTGTATGTACTTGTCCTGGAGGTGCAGGATCTAACGTTTTAATATACCTTCTTCCTTCTGCCTCAACTTCCGGACCATAGTTATTTATTCTATCTTTTAACCCGCGCATCCCTTCTTCCGCAATAATGCGATTAAAGCCATCAATTTGTCCTTGAACTTGCATACGTAACTCTGCGACATCTGTGACCTTATTAGGTTTCTCATAGTGAATATATTCCAATCTTCCTATTACTTCTGCGTTTTCTTCACTGTCACTATTTCGTCCATTATTATTTGGCTCCTCCACATCAGGGCCACTTGTCCTATTAACATAATTATCCAATACCGGCCCTGGCAAGGCTAATACTGGTTCTGGCGCAGACAACTCCCGAAGCTGTTGGGCCCTTTGCATCTCCTGCATTGGGTTAATGATTGGCGGTTCCATTACTGGCCCAGGTAACGCCAGTATCGGCTCTGGAGCCGGCAGCAGAGGAACCCCTCTCTCCTGCCCGTCATTTGGATGCCTATCATTTGCATCCTTGTCACAGCTATGCCCACTCGGATCAGTATAATACACCGGGTTATTCCGGCAGTAAGCATACAGGTTCAGTCCATCCCCCCGGTAAGTGTCCTCTTGTGTAAAACGCGCTATCACTGGGTTGTAGTACCTGGCCCTCAGATAATACTGCTGGCTGATAGGGTCGTACTGCTGGCCATTGAACTTGAAACGGTTCTCCACCGTCTCCTCACAGAGCGTCAGGTTGCCCCATGCGTCATATTCATAGCGGTTCAGGACATCCTTCCCCTCTGCCACATGGGTGATACTCCCCATCTCGTCTGAAGCATAGTGGTAGTACGTTCTTGCGCTCTCCGCGTCGGAGGCGATGAGTTCATAGCCCCGGATATGGCGGATTTTGTTATCTCCGGTCTCCTCCATTACCACTTCCTGCCCGCGGAAGATGAACTGTACCAGTTTTCCATCCTCCTCCATCTCATGACGCAGGTTCTCCGCGTCATAGCGGTTTATCTGCACATGGCCGTCGAAGGTCCCCACCTTCTCCGTCCGGTTGAACAGGTCGTAGGTGTAGCGGGCCCTGTCATCCGCTGTGAGGTTCCCCACATTGTCATAGGTAAAGGTTGTTTTCACTCCCCCTTTTGTGTATTCGGTCAGGTGGTTCGCGGGGCCGTATTTATAGCTTTCCTCCACTCCTGCCGATACCCTGCGGCGGCGGTTCCTGGTCCTGTCGTAGTAAAGCTCCTCGGTATAACCGGGGAATTCCACTCCTGTCAGCTGATTCAGGATATGTGTAGTGGTTGTCCACCAACACCTCGTTCTCAGGCAGGATTATAAGCTGTAAGTGGTAGATACCATTTACGCTTAATTAGTATTTAAGTTGCCCTTTATACATACTCTCAATAAAGACATTATAAGAATCAGCAATTCTTTTAGAATATTCTTTTTCTAACGAATCCATTGGTATTGAATATATTGCCCCGTCTCTTTTTTTAAATGCAAAAGCCATACCACATCCATCCGATGCAAAAATTATAAAATCTTTAATATCTTCATTCTCTTCATAATAATATAAAGTATCCGACACTTCCCAAAAATCAATATAATATTCCCCTATGTTACCATATCCACCATTGAATTTACTTAACAGTTTTTTATATTCCATGGGATATGCAAAATCAATTTGCCTTTCGATATCTTCGATATCTTGTTGTTTTAAGTTGGTATTTTCTTCATAATTTATTTTTTCAAGATAAGTATTTACTTCCATTTTACTCCCTTTCTTTTTTTACTTCATCTCGTATCTTATTCCACCACGGAGTAACATACCTTCGATGCGCCTGTGCTTGAATGGCAACCTTATTTGACCAGTCTGTTGGGCTACCACCAAATTTGACAGGTTCAATTTCATGAATTTCAAGATTATTATTTGCATAATAGCTATTTTGTCTCCGAGTACTTCTATTAAAAGCATTTGCTTCATCTCTAGCATTAATATATTCTTCACCCTCAAGCATATGCCATACTTTATCCCTATTTGGGACAGGAACATATTCATCAGGATAATCAGACCAGTCTTTTATAATAAATGTTGCCTCTTCTTTGTTTACAAATTCGATTCTACTGGAGACTTTAGTATTACTATTACTGTTTTCTCTGTCATAGTTATTTGGCTCCTCCACATCAGGGCCACTTGTCCTATTAACATAATTATCCAATACCGGCCCTGGCAAGGCTAATACTGGTTCTGGCGCAGACAACTCCCGAAGCTGTTGGGCCCTTTGCATCTCCTGCATTGGGTTAATGATTGGCGGTTCCATTACTGGCCCAGGTAACGCCAGTATCGGCTCTGGAGCCGGCAGCAGAGGAACCCCTCTCTCCTGCCCGTCATTTGGATGCCTATCATTTGCATCCTTGTCACAGCTATGCCCACTCGGATCAGTATAATACACCGGGTTATTCCGGCAGTAAGCATACAGGTTCAGACCGTCCCCCCGGTAGGTGTCCTCCTGTGTGAAACGCGCTATCACAGGGTTGTAGTACCTGGCCCTCAGATAATACTGCTGGCTGATAGGGTCGTACTGCTGGCCATTGAACTTGAAACGGTTCTCCACCGTCTCCTCACAGAGGGTCAGGTTCCCCCATGCGTCGTATTCGTAGCGGTTCAGGACATCCTTCCCCTCTGCCACATGGGTGATACTCCCCATCTCGTCTGAAGCATAGTGGTAGTAGGTTCTTGCGCTCTCCGCGTCGGAGGCGATGAGTTCATAGCCCCGGATATGGCGTATCTTGTTATCTCCGGTCTCCTCCATTACCACTTCCTGCCCACGGAAGATGAACTGTACCAGTTTTCCATCCTCCTCCATCTCATGGCGCAGGCCCTCCGCGTCATAGCGGTTTATCTGCACATGGCCGTCGAAGGTCTCCACCTTCTTCTTAAAGTTCCTTTTGTTGATACTCTTCCTGTACTAGATATTTTTCCTGCCGCCAAAGCAACCGTCAACATATGCTTTTATTTGTACAATTTGTTGCGGCGTTGCATTTCACTCCCCCTTTTGTGTATTCGATCAGGTGGTTCGCAGTGTCATACTTATAACTCTCCTCTACTCCTGCCGATACCTTTCTTTATCAATATAGTACCTTTCATCGACAAAGCATTAAATTCATTTAATACATAAACAGAGGATTGACACTAAAATCAATGTTTAATTTTTTTAGTTCAGCAATTGTCGACTTAATCTCCGATGCCTTTGCTTTTAATATACATACTTCTTTTTCCTCAAGCATATGTTTGGCCATATTGAAATTGACATTAGCAGTTTTCGCTACAAACTTTATTTTTTCTATATCAATCCTATACACATTTTTAATATAAAGGCTATACTCTGTTTCATCAGCATCTATTTCATCAATGCGTGTTGTTACTATATTCCAACCACATGCTGGACATATCCATCCCTGTGTAGAACCTTTAATGTACCAGTTCATTTTTTCTTTACATTTTTCACAACACATTTATCGATTTCCTCCTGGTGTAAATGGCTTAAAAGTACCAATATCATTCATATCTGGCTGCCTCGCATCATTCATTCCTGCGACAAAATAAGTGCCATCTGATCTTGCCCATAAATATTTTGTTGGTGCTGAGACATCTACATTAAGCCTATTTGCCAAATTTTGTGCAAATCCATTGTCTATGGAACCTGTATTACAAGATAACAGCCTTATATTTTGCCCATTATAACCATCTAAACTTTGAATCAAACGGGCAGCAGTTTTGTGGTCTACTATTATGTGCTGTCCATTATGAGTAATTTGTATTCCATTGGGGGTTCCATGTGCCACAATATCAAAATATCCATCAGGATCCACATCTGTTCTACGACTAATATACTTCGCAAAAAGATCGTCATCATCCATAAATATAGCATCTCCAGCAGAATATGAAATACTCTCACTACTATGTCTATTAGTATCTGGCTCAACCGCCTCCGGATTACTCGGCCTGTTAGCAGAGGTATCCGTCTGCGAATCCTGCTCTACACGCCTGTTTGCCGCCTCCGCCTGTGGAGTGTCATACTGAGTCGTCAGACCATGTTCCTGATTGAATGCAATCTCATCAGCCACATGCTGCGCAAGCTGGTCAGCAAAACTATCACTTCCATCTGGCCGCCTCTGGGTTGCATCCTTATCACAGCTATGCCCGCTCGGATCAGTATAATACACCGGATTATTCCGGCAGTAAGCATACAAGTTCAGCCCGTCCCCCCGGTAGGTGTCCTCCTGTGTAAAACGCGCTATCACAGGGTTATAGTACCTGGCCCTCAGATAATACTGCTGGCTGATGGGGTCGTACTGCTGGCCGTTGAACTTAAAGCGGTTCTCTACCGTCTCCTCACAGAGCGTCAGGTTCCCCCATGCGTCATATTCATAGCGGTTCAGGACATCCTTCCCCTCTGCCACATGGGTGATACTCCCCATCTCGTCTGAAGCATAGTGGTAGTACGTTCTTGCGCTCTCCGCGTCGGAGGCGATGAGTTCATAGCCCCGGATATGGCGTATCTTGTTATCTCCGTTCTCCTCCATTACCACTTCCTGCCCGCGGAAGATGAACTGTACCAGTTTTCCATCCTCCTCCATCTCATGGCGCAGGCCCTCCGCGTCATAGCGGTTTATCTGCACATGGCCGTCGAAGGTCTCCACCTTCTCCGTCCGGTTGAACAGGTCGTAGGTGTAGCGGGCCCTGTCATCCGCTGTGAGGTTCCCCGCATTGTCGTAGGTAAATGTGGTTTTCACTCCCCCTTTCGTGTATTCGGTCAGGTGGTTCGCAGGGTCGTACTTATAGCTCTCCTCCACTCCTGCCGATACCCTGCGGCGGCGGTTCCCGGCTCTGTCGTAGTAGAGCTCCTCGGTATAACCGGGGTATTCCACTCTTGTCAGCTGGTTCAGGCCGTCGTAGGTGTAGCGGGTGTTTCCGCCTGACTGCTGTTTCTCCGTCCGGTTCCCGTTGTGGTCGTAAGTATAGTGGTTGTCCGCCAGTACCTCGTCTCCAAGCAGGGTTTTTAGGCTGGCCAGGTTCTTATCCGCGTCATAGGCGTACTCCGTGTAGAGACTGCCGCTTTGCAGGCTCCTGATGGCACCGTCGGGATAGTAAGTGTATTTAGCCAGTATATTACCATTATTTTTTAAATCATGATAGACATAATTGCTATCTTAAATCAGGTATATACTACTTATCATCTTTGATATAATTGCAACAGATTATTTTTTCATTAATAGGTTCTGGTATTGTCATTAATTTCCAATCATCTATCTTAAGCTCAAAACTCCAATTTATAGGAACATAGGTTAAATGCCAGAATCTATAATGAAAACACATCGCACACCATTCCCAATGTGCCCCTGTCCTTTATACTTCTTTTTTATAATTTACTTGTCCTGCTATGTCAACATTACAAGTATACTCCGTCACCTTCGCTGTAGCATCCTCCTACCAAGTAAGGTTCCAGTTCAAGTCATAGGCAAAAGAAAGCAGGGGGCAGCCGCTGGCTGACTTTCTTATCAACCTTTAATTTGCAGCTAGATATTTTACTTTGATGCGGCTTCGCTACACAAAGTGAATATGTGCGTCAAAGCGCATATCATTCAGACGCCCTATGACACTGCCCCGGAAGGGCATTTGCGCGGGACGCTCCAGCTTTATAAAAAAATGCATTGAGTTTGATGTCCTAGTAAGGAGGAAAACCATCCGCCAGACATCAAATATCTTTTAGAGTCCGCAATAGTCTATTTTTCCACTATGTAACTTCTCAACAAAATCCCAATCTATGCTCCCCAGCCTCTGATCCATTTCTTCAACAATCATATGTTGTTGCTGATCTATTCCTGCATCAAAACCATATATTTCATGAAATCTATCTGCCAACCTTGAAAACCAATAATACTTGCTATATAAAATAGTTTCCAATAATACCTCTTTTTTACTTAGAAGATTTTCCTCTTTTTCATTTAAACAATTCCAATAATTATAATAAGAATTTAATTGCTTGTCTAAAAATTTTTGCTTATATACATAATTCATTTCTAATAGTAGTTGTTCAATATTTTTTACTAAAATTTCCATTGCTTTCTCCTATTCTTCAAAATATGTAACTTTCACCTTAACATTTTGTTCCTTAAAAAGTGTTGTCAATTGACTTACCGCTTTTTGATCTGATACGAGCCATTCAATGCTATAATTAGCTACCTGGGCCGCTTCTAATTGTCTCTGTGCCGTATCTAACACACCACTGCGTGCAAATCCAGGCATGTCATCAACATGATAATAGGATTTATTTGACATGATAATTTTCCCATCTTGCACCGTATTATTTTCCATGTTTTCAAATTGTACATATCCTCCATTTGGATGAGGTAAATAGAAACTTTCATTTTGAGGATTTATTTTTAATTCATACGCATCTACTCTTGGATTCGTTTGAGGTATCCTTTCTCCCCAGTAACCTCCTCCTTCTGGCCGTGCCTTAATATCATGTATACCCCAACGTATCGTTTCTGTATATGTATTACTATTTTCCCTGCTATGAGCATCCGGCTTCTCCATATTAGGTCCAGTCGGTCTGTTAGCATAATTATCCAATACCGGCCCTGGTAAGGCTAATACCGGTTCTGGCGCAGACAACTCCCGAAGCTGTTGGGCCCTTTGCATCTCCTGCATTGGGTTAATGATTGGCGGTTCCATTACTGGCCCAGGTAACGCCAGTATCGGCTCTGGAGCCGGCAGCAGAGGAACCCCTCTCTCCTGCCCGTCATTTGAATGCTTGCCATTTGCATCCTTGTCACAGCTATGCCCACTCGGATCAGCATAATACACCGGATTATTCCGGCAGTAAGCATACAAGTTCAGCCCATCCCCCCGGTAGGTGTCCTCCTGAGTGAAGCGCGCTATCACAGGGCTGTAGTACCTGGCCCTCAGGTAGTACTGTTGGCTGATGGAGTCGTACTGCTGGCCATTGAACTTGAAGCGGTTCTCCACCGTCTCCTCACAGAGCGTCAGGTTGCCCCATGCGTCATATTCGTAGCGGTTCAGGACATCCTTCCCCTCTGCCACATGGGTGATACTCCCCATCTCGTCTGAAGCATAGTGGTAGTAGGTTCTTGCGCTCTCCGCGTCGGAGGCGATGAGTTCATAGCCCCGGATATGGCGGATTTTGTTATCTCCGGTCTCCTCCATTACCACTTCCTGCCCACGGAAGATGAACTGTACCAGTTTTCCATCCTCCTCCATCTCATGACGCAGGTTCTCCGCGTCATAGCGGTTTACCTGCACATGGCCGTCGAAGGTCTCCACCTTCTCTGTCCGGTTGAACAGGTCGTAGGTGTAGCGGGCCTTGTCATCCGCTGTGAGGTTCCCCGCATTGTCGTAGGTAAATGTGGTTTTCACTCCCCCTTTCGTGTATTCGGTCAGGTGGTTCGCAGGGTCGTACTTATAGCTCTCCTCCACTCCTGCCGATACCCTGCGGCGGCGGTTCCCGGCTCTGTCGTAGTAGAGCTCCTCGGTATAACCGGGGTATTCCACTCTTGTCAGCTGGTTCAGGCCGTCGTAGGTGTAGCGGGTGTTTCCGCCTGACTGCTGTTTCTCCGTCCGGTTCCCATTGTGGTCGTAGGTGTAGTGGTTCTCCACCAGTACCTCGTCCCCAAGCAGGGTTTTTAGGCTGGCCAGGTTTTTATCCGCATCGTAACCATATTCTGTGTATAAGCTACCGCTTTGCAGGCTCTTAATGGTGCCATCTGGGTAGTATGCGTATCTCGCCAGCTCATTACTATTATCATTGATGCTTTCCAGAATGTCAAGCTCATTATAGCTGTACTCCGTCACTTTCCCTGTAACGTCCTCCTGCCGGATCAGGTTCCCGTTCAGGTCATAGGCAAAGGAAAGCAGGGTTCGGCCGCTGGCTGACTTCTTTGTAAGGCGTCCCATGGCGTCGTACTCGTAGCTGTAGCGCATGCCCATGGTGTACACGTTTGGGGCGCCCGGCGCGCTGCCGCTGGAGATGGCCGACTTTAACAGGCCCTCCGGGGTGTACTCGTATGCCTCGGAAAGTTTTGTCCCAGGGGCTTGGGGGTTCTGGGCCCTGCGCCCTGTCAGGCTGCCGTATAAGTTGTAAGTATAGGTGGTCTCCGTGCCGTTGCGGTCTGTCATGCGGCTCAGGCGGTTGCCGGAATCGTAATGGTATTCCTCCGTATGTCCTAAGGGGTCTGTCATGCGCAGCAGCTGCCCGTTGGCCCCATACTCATACCGGGTGGTATTGCCTTCCCCGTCCATGGCGCCGGTGATGTTGCCCGCGTAGTCATAGCGGTAGAACTCGCTGCCGCCGTCCGGCCGCTTTATCTCCACAA
>CAJUCT010000091.1 GCA_910585015.1 uncultured Acetatifactor sp. | reverse complement strand
TTTCAGGGTTGCATTGCTGTTTATTTGTCAAGGACCCTTGGAGCTACCGCTCCGAACTGTCGCTCCGAGCTACCGCTCCGAACTGTTGCTCCGAACTAATGCTTCAGGCATTGTTCTGAACTAACGCTCCGCTCTGTCGCTTTAACTTGTATCTCTCTATCACTGCGACAGCTATATCAGATTACCATACCTTTTTCACAATGTCAACAGGTTTTTTGAAAATTTTTTCTATTTTTTTCCCGGCACATTACAGAGCCATAGCAGGAAGCTGGCTCATCAGGTTTTCAACCAGCTTGGCAACCACATTATATTGGTATATTTTTGTCAGCACTACACTTTCCCTGGTATATTCCAGAATCTGCTGTCCTATCATACCGAGGCCAAAATACATGATAAAGACATAGACGATCTGCAGGACCAAAATCACTTCCAGAACGCCAAAGACAGCCCCAAAAACCTTATTGACCCAGTGGATCACCGGCAGTTTGGAGATCATTTTTGCCGAGAAAAAGACCACATTCAAGAGATGGTGTACAACCCCCAGAAGGGCCATCAGCACTACCGCTATGATTACGCCCACCACCTCTTTCTCCATATAACTGTGCAGGCCCTTGCTGATCAGCACAATCATGATCCCCATGATGATCAGGGTCACCAGTGAGACAATCTCTTTTACCATTCCTTTCTTGTACCCGTCAGCAATCTTAAACAGTACACATATTACCGCCAAAATCAGCATAATATTCATTGGTTCTCCTCCTGGTCTATTTTAGCTGTATTGTATCTAATGAATCGTTGGTCAATATCAAATATCTGTAACTGTTTCCCTGGGGAATCATCACTTTAACCGCCTTGTCAAACCCGCCCTGGAACTTTTCTATTCCTCCAAAAGTATGGACCAGGCATTCCTGTTCATTGTATACGGTAAAACCGTCCTGACCAAAAAACAGATGATCAAAATCCTGGTTGAACAGATACTCACCAACCTTCTCCCCGGATCCCCTGTATACCTGCAATTTGTGCTGGGCATCGGTGGAATTGTTGCGGAACAGCACCCCTACATAATTCTCGTTGCTGTATACCCCCTGAACTTCTTCTTCATACAAATGAATATTGGTCACCTGCGGGATCTGTGATCCGCTGTAGAACAGCAGCCGGTCGTCTCCCAGCGCATAGGCCGTCCCATCGGACATAAATCGGATGGTGGGGATCACTGTATCCGGATAGGTATACCCGTTCACATAGAAATCGCTTTTGTTTTCACCCACCTGACCGAAATTGTAGAAAGCCACTCTGGATTTGATCACCCCCGAATCCACATAGATACAGGACAGTCCCAGGAGTTCCCCGTTGGGAGAGAGGGAAAAGGCTACCGGATAACCGCTCTGGTTCATGGTAGTCTGTATCTCATAATAATCGGTTTTACCGGGATCATAAATATATATCCAAGTGATTCTGGTGTCGGCCACTGCCACCGCCACCCGGCCCGTCTGCGCCACGGCAATGCTGCGGATGGGCATGGTAGTAGTAATCTCCCCCAGCTTTTTCTCCTGATCCAATATGTATACCTCACGTCCATTGTAATCACCGATTGCAACCACATCCCCGCAGGTGGCAATTTGAAGGTTTTGCATCTCATAGGTCTGATTCCACAGAACGTTGCCTCTGGCGTCTGTGCAATGGGCGCCGTCATTGCTGTAGGTCAAAATATTATTTCCCAAGGGCATACTTGTCGTCCCGTTTACAGTGAGCATATCCACGGTATTGATCACTTCATAGGATGTATAGATATGATTTTTGTACTGTAATACCACCAGGACTACCAGAGCAATCAGGGCTGCTGCCACCAGCGCGATCCGATATACATGAGACAGTCGGTAGCGCCGGATTTTCTGCTGGTAATCCGCCTGTCCCTTCTCCCTTTTCTCCTTTTCCCGATTGAAATACCTAATATCCGCCATCCTGTTTCCTCTCATGTAAACAAAACGCATTTTGCCCATTATAACATATTTTTTTCTAGGGGAGTAGAATTTTTTGGCCGATTTGGATATTATCAGGATTGGAGATCCCGTTCAATTCGCAGATGGCCTGCACGTAACTGTCATTTCCATACTGTCTGGTGCTTATGCCAATCAGGGTATCCCCCGGCTGGATCACATAGCTCACCGGTTGGGACTGCTGCTGGGACTGCTGCTGGGCCTCGATGTCGGCGATGGATGGCCCCTGGGTCGGAATCTCCTGAGGCTTTGTGTCCGGCTGGGACTCCGTTGGCTGTGTGTCCGGGTTCAGAGACTCCGGGGACTGGCTCTCCTGTCCGGATTCCAGGACTTCCTGCCCTTGTCCGCCTTCCTGTGGCTGTTCGGATTCTTGCCCTTGCCCGGCTTCCTGCCCGTTGTTCTGGGCCTGTCCCGGCCCTGTCTCCCCTATGTTCTGTCCGTCTCCGCCCTCCTGGGACGGCTGTGCCCCGTTCTCTTCATCCTGCTGCGGCTGTCCTGCCACTGCCTGTCCTGCCACAGCTGCAGCTTCCTGATTTTCCTGCAATATGGCATCCGCCAAACTGTTCTCCGCCATAAGTGTGCCAGAGTTATATACCTCCGCTGTGGCCTCCTGCGCTCCGCCCTCCTGCGCCGCACTGCCCGACTCCGGCTGCGCGTCCGTAAACTGCGCCCAGAGCTGCATTGCCCGCTCCCCCACGGTTCCTTCTTCGCCTTCCCTGGTGATGGCCGCCACCCCGATCAGGCCCAACACTGCGAACACCGCCACCGCAGACATACGCATCATTTTCAGAGAAGCTGCCTGGGCGGCGTCCGGGACTTTTTTTTCCGGGCACTTTTCGGGCTTGTCCGACTGCGGCGCCATATTGGCCGGCTGTGCTTTTTTCTGCCCATACTGGCTGCGCCGCTCCTCCTGCCTGGCTCTGGCCCGGTCATATTTCTCCTGGCCGAACTCCTCCGGCTCGTGGTCCTGGGGGTTGTTGTCTACCATATAGGCCAGCATACTGTCATTTTTCTCATAGAAGCAGGCATATCCTTTTATGTACCGGCAAGCGTCCTGTTCCTGAATATGCATTCCCTCCACCATCTCGCCGTCAAAAATATGGTAGCCCAAAAACACATATTCCGGGAAATAATGCTGCCGCAGCCGCTCCACCTCCTGATTCTGGGCCTGGGACAGGTGGCGTACCTCCTTGTTGATGGAAAGGATCCGGCAGGCCCCGTAGATAAAGAAGTATGACAGACTCTGTTCCTTGGTGTATTTGCCATACAGGGCGATGGCAAGTCCCTTTCTCTCTGTCTGGCGGCAAAGTTGCTTCATATAAGAAACTACATAGTCCTCCACATAGACCTTACAGGTGCGGTCTGCCTCCCCGATTTGCGTAATATTTTTTGGTAATTCCATAAAAACACCTCCCACTCCTATGCTTTCCAGCCGATATCAGCTATAAATATAGCACGGGGGTGAGAGGTATTTTAGCATTCCTTGTCGTGCGGATCGGAAAACCCTTCGACATTTTTCTTATGGTAAAAAATTATTCAAAGCGGTACACGGTGGTGGAATCATATTCTCTCTCCCCGCCGAATACGCAGGAGGGAAATTCCGGCCGGTGGATGCTGTCCGGATAGTACTGGGTCTCCAGGCACAGCCCGCTTCTCTTCTCATAAAAGGCTCCGTCCTTGCCCTCTTGTGGGGTAATGCAGTTGCCTGCGTAGAACTGCACACCGGGCAGCGTGGAGTAGGCCGCCATCCGGCGTCCGCTTTCCGGAGCCGTCAGCACGGCAATCTTGCGCAGATTGCCGTCCCAGCCGTCCACCACCCAGTTGTGGTCGTATCCCTGGGTCAACAGCAGCTGTTCAAAGTCCGCACAGATCTCTTTTCCCACTGTCTTGGGCAGAGTGAAATCCATCACCGTCCCCGCCACGGGGGCAATCTCCCCGGTGGGAATCGCGCCCTCCACCACAGGGGTGTAATGGGAGGCAAAGAGTTGCAGCTGGTGCCCCTCGATGCTGCCCGCCTTATGTCCGTTTAAATTAAAGTATGTGTGATTGGTGGGATTGAGGATCGTCTTCTTGTCGCTGATGCCGTGATAGTGCAGGGTCAGGCCGTTTTCCTCATCCAAAGTATAGGTCAGCCGCAATACCTTGTGGCCGGGAAAGCCCATATTGCCATCGGTATCCTGGATGGTGAAGATAACGCAGTCCTCCCCCACTTGGGCATCCCACAGCAGCTTATGGTATCCCCGATCCATATGGCTGTGCAGATTGTTGGGGCCGTCATTCACATCCACATTGTAGGTGACACCTTCAATCTCGAAGCTTGCCCCGCCGATACGGTTGGCGCTGGGGCCGATGGTCGCGCCGAAAAAGCTGTCGTTTTTCAGGTAGCCCTCCGCACTGTCAAAGCCCAATACCACATCTTCCGGCTTGCCGTCACCATCCGGCACATAGAGGCTTACCAGGATCGCGCCCAGGTCCGTGACCTCCGCTCTCATGCCGTTTTGATTCTCCAGGGTGTAGAGAGTTACCTCCCTGCCCTGGCCGTCTGTTCCAAAATTTCTCTTTGTAATAGAAATAGACATATCTGATCTCCTATTAGAGTTCCGCGCACTCCATCCTTTTCCTTATATTTCCACACGCCCTTCCAGCGCTCTCAGCAGTGTCACTTCATCAATATATTCCAGATCCCCGCCCACCGGTACACCGCTGGCAATCCTGGTCACCTTGACGCCGGTGGGCTTGATCAGTTTACTGATATACATGGCAGTGGTCTCCCCCTCCAGGCTGGAATTGGTGGCGATGATCACTTCCTCCACCTCTTTTTCCAGGCGGGATATCAACTCCTTCAGTTTGATGTCATTGGGGCCGATCCCCAGCATGGGGGAGATGGCTCCGTGCAGCACATGGTAGACCCCTTCGTATTTGCCGGTCTTTTCATAGGCCGCCAGATCCCGCACATTCTCTACCACCATGATGATCCGGTGGTTGCGCTTGGCATTGGCACACACAGGACATATGTCCCGGTCTGTCAAAGTATAGCATTCGCTGCAGTACCGGACATTCTCTTTCGCCTCAACGATGGTCTGGGCCAGACGGTTCACCTTGTCCTTGGGCATGTTTATCAGGTGGAAAGCCAGGCGCTGAGCCGACTTGCCGCCGATACCCGGCAGCGCTGCCAACTCCTCTATTAACTTGTTTATATGGCCGCTGTACAACTCCATCAGAACGGGAAACCTCCCAGACCTCCGGTCATCTTGCCCATCAATGCCTCATTGGCCTCATCCGCCTGTTTCAGGGCTTCATTGGTGGCCGCGATGATCAGGTCCTGCAGCATCTCGATATCCTCGGGGTCCAACACCTCCTCGGTGAGTTTTACCCTCAACACTTCCTTCTTGCCGGATACCGTGACCTCCACGGCGCCGCCGCCGGCAGACGCCGTGAACTCCTTGGTCTCCAACTCCTTCTGCCCCTCCTCCATCTGGCGCTGCATACGCTGCGCCTGCTTCATCAGATTGTTCATATTGCCCGGCATCATGCCGCCGGGATAGCCTCCACGTTTCGCCATTGGTTCGCTCCTCCTATTTAAGTTCAGCCTATTCCCTATCTACTCTTCTTCCTCAATCTCCATATTGACGCCCGGAATTCCCTGGCGCAGGTCGAAATAATTCTCTTCCGCTTCCTGCCGGGTTCCCGTCACCTGGATATTGATCTCTATCTCCTTGTTTGCATAGCCTGCAATCAGGTTCTCCAATTGCTCCTTGTTCTGGGGATGCTGGGTAAAATAGTCCGATGCCACCCCGTCCTGAAGCACCAGCATCAGATGATTATCCCCGCCCAGGCTGGGAATGGCTTCCTTTAAATATATCCTCATGGGA
Source organism: uncultured Acetatifactor sp. (assembly GCA_910585015.1). Lineage (GTDB taxonomy): Bacteria > Bacillota > Clostridia > Lachnospirales > Lachnospiraceae > Acetatifactor. The sequence goes on along the minus strand of CAJUCT010000091.1, from coordinate 3,474 downwards.
TTCTCAGCGCTGCCCACAATAGCCGCCCAGTGGCTGACCACCTCTCTCACATCGTCGGGGATGGCCTGGGGCAGCTGAAGCTTGGGCCTTACTCCTCCTCCGGTCGTGGGTGCCCCCGTTCCTGTCTGATCCGGAGCATACTGTGCCGGAACCACGGTCACGCCGTTCTCCACCTTGTCCTCCACATCCCGAATCCGCTCCAGCAGAGCATCCTGGGTGGTCTCCATGCTGGGCCTGCACAACTTGATCAGGGCGATCTCCACCAGAATCCTCTTCTGGCTGGCATATCGAATCTGCCCGGACAGTTCCGAGAAAATACGGATATAGCGTATGATGCGGCTTAAGTCCACCATGGCCGCCTCTTTTTTCAGCCGCGCCAGGTTGTCAGAGGACATGTCGATCACATCCTCCAGATTGTCCGAGGACTGCACCAGCATCAGATTACGCAGATACCAGGTAAAGTCCGTCACAAACTGGGACAGTTCCCTGCCCTGCATGACAATCTCCTCCAGCAGCTGCACACACCCCAGCACATTCTGCTCCAGCACACAGCGAAGCAGACGGCTAAACACCTCCGTGTCCACCGCCCCCAGCACGTCCAGCACCTTGTCATAGGTCAGCCCGTCTCCCAAGTTAAACGCAATGCACTGGTCCAGCAGGCTCAAAGCATCACGCATGGAGCCGTCCGCCGCTTTGGCGATATAGCGCAGCGCCTTTTCCTCCACCTGCACCTGCTCGGCCTCCGTCAGCTGCTGCATCCTGGCGGTAATGGTGTCTATGGTAATGCGCTTGAAGTCGTAGCGCTGGCATCTGGACAGTATGGTGATAGGCAGCTTGTGTACCTCCGTGGTGGCCAGTATAAAAATCACATAGGAGGGGGGCTCCTCCAGGGTCTTGAGCAACGCGTTGAACGCGCCTGGGGACAACATATGCACCTCGTCAATGATGTAGACCTTGTACTTGCCCTCCGCCGGGGAGTAGGATACCTCCTCCACAATCTCCCGGATGTTGTCCACGCCGTTGTTGGAGGCGGCATCAATCTCTATCACATTCATGCTGGCGCCCGCCGCGATGGCACGGCAGATACGGCACTGTCCGCAGGGCCCCTCCTCCGTAGGATTTTCACAGTTTACGGTCCGGGCAAAAATCTTGGCCACTGAGGTCTTGCCCGTTCCCCGGGTACCGGTGAACAGGTAGGCATGGCCGACGCGGCCCGCCCGGATCTGGTTTTTTAAAGTTGTTACTATATGATCCTGCCCCTTCACATCCGCAAAGGTATCGGGGCGGAATTTACGGTATAAAGCTGTATATGACATCTGTTTAATCTCCGAAGCTGATACCCAGAAGCTTGGCCTCCTGCACGATGGTGGCGTCCGGCGACACCGTCTTCAGCTTGCCTGCCACTTCCTCCAAGGGCACCCGCACAATCTCACGATTTTTGTAACCCACCATAAAGCCGTACTGTCCGTCCAGGATCATCCTGCCCGCCTCTGCACCCAGACGGCTGGCAAATACCCTGTCATAAGGGCAGGGGCTTCCCCCTCTCTGCATATGGCCGGGCACGGTCACCCGGACTTCGCGCCCTGTCTTTTCCTGGATCTTGGCGGCCACCTCATAGGAGACGGAGGGGTAGGGGTTCTTTTCCATCTTTTTCTTATAGTCTTTCTTGGAAAGCTTCGCGTCCTCCTTGGAGATGGCTCCCTCGGCTACCGCAATGATGGTAAAGCGGCTGCCGTTCTTGTCTCTCTCCTCGATCTTGTCGATCACCTTGTCGATATCATAGGGGATCTCCGGCAGCAGAATGATGTCCGCGCCGCCGGCCATGCCTGCGTTCAGCGTCAGCCAGCCCACCTTGTGGCCCATAACCTCCACGATAAATACCCGCCCATGGGACGCGGCCGTGGTGTGGATGCAGTCGATGGCATCCGTGGCAATGTTCACGGCGCTCTGGAAACCGAATGTCATATCTGTGCCCCACAGGTCATTGTCGATGGTCTTGGGCAGAGTCACCACGTTCAGCCCCTCCTCCCGAAGCAGGTTGGCCGTCTTGTGAGTACCGTTGCCCCCCAGGATTACCAGGCAGTCCAACTGCAGCTTATGGTAGGTCTGCTTCATGGATTCCACCTTGTCCACACCGTTGGCATCCGGCTCATGAATAGTCTTAAACGGAGTCCGGGAGGTGCCCAGAATCGTGCCGCCCTTCGTCAGAATGCCGGAAAAATCCTTGCCGCTCAGCATCTGGAAATTGCTGTAAATAAGTCCCTTGTAGCCGTCAAGGAAACCATAGATCTCCACTTTCTCCTTGGAATTTGCCAGGGTTTTCACAACGCCCCTCATGGCGGCATTCAGCGCCTGACAGTCGCCGCCGCTTGTCAGCATACCGATTCTCTTCATATCCCGTTCCTCCATCTGATTTTAGTTCCATGTGCTACCTTTTTTATGAGTCAATAGGGTCATTATACCCCAATTCTTTCTCCCAAACAAGTCTTAATGGAAAAATATCACTTGCCAAAAGGCCGATTATACTATAAAATAGGTAGCGTAGCACAGGGAGCCGTATCGAAGCGGTCATAACGGGGCGCACTCGAAATGCGTTTGCCCTCCGGGGCACGAGGGTTCGAATCCCTCCGGCTCCGCTTAAAAAAGCCTTGAATTTTTCAAGGCTTTTTTACAATGGTCATATATTGCGCAGAAGACCGAAAGTGAGGATATAACTATGGAGTTTCTCTTTCCGCCGTCAAAACATCGGCTTCGCCCGTTCAACTCCCCCGCCCCTCAATCCTGATGGGCGGGGATGCTTGGACCTGCCGAAGGTGTCCGGGACGCCCTCCCCTCCCGCTCATATTCGGTGGCCTCCACGATGGAGTCCACATCCTCCCGGCCCATCAGCCCCTTCAACACCTGGAACTGCTTTTTCGTGGACGAGGACACCTGATACCGCCACTTCTCCGGCAGGATGGGCAGGTCCTCCAGCCGCCACTTGGCGTAGGTCTCGCCGTAAGCCTCCGGCTGGGCCAGCTCCACCAGATGGCCCACGCACCAGCTCACGAGATACCCGCCGCCCTCCAGGTAGCCGTCGCATCGCTTCGAGGCGCCCAGCACCTTGCCGATGCTCCGCGCCACCGAGGGCTTCTCGCAGATCACTAACTTGCTCATAGGCAGTCGCTCCTTTCTGAAAAAATCAACTGTTTTCGCCCGATTTTGGGCATGAAAAAAGCGGACAAAGATGTGTGATCCTTGTCCGCTTTAAGGTTTTTATAAAGTTTTGTCCGCCGCCTGTTTCAGGAAAGGCGCTCCCGGAGGAATTTGTGCGACAGGAGGGAGAGGTAGGCTTCGCCCAGCTCCATGATGAAGTCCGGGGTGATGGACCAGAACGGGGAGCGGTGCAGATTGTCAAAGGCCATCTTGAGGACGGCGTACGTAAGTAGGTAATCATCCGTATCTGTTATTCCCTGTTTTTCTTTGATACAATAC
>CAJUCT010000090.1 GCA_910585015.1 uncultured Acetatifactor sp. | reverse complement strand
TGGAAACGGGCTGCGCCGCTTTCTTTTTTATCTCCTTCGTGATGTACTCCACCATTCCCGGCTCCTGCCCGAAGGCGATACCGCCATGCTCCACGTTCGGACAGGAAATATTAATCTCCAGCATATCTATTTCCTGCCCGGACAGCCGTTCCACCACTTCCAGATAATCCGCCATGGTGCTGCCGCATATGTTCACAATGACCTTCGTGTCAAACTGTCTGAGGAAAGGGAGATCCCTTTCTATAAAGACGTCTATCCCCGGATTCTGCAGCCCCACCGCGTTTATCATCCCGCTGGCCGTCTCCATGATCCTTGGGGCCGGGTTCCCCTCCCACGGGACGCATGAGACGCCTTTCGTGACCACCGCGCCTAGCCGGTTCAGATCCACGAACCCGCTGTATTCCTGCCCGGAGCCGAATGTCCCGGACGCGGGCATCACCGGGTTCTTTAACCTGATGCCCGCTATATCCACTGATGTGTTTATCCCGTCCGCCTCCTTTCTTGAATCACATTATAGCAACTGGCGCGGAAAAGAAAAGTACTGTCTTTTTTCGTTTATAGTGCGAAAATTGATACCAGTATCAAAAAGTATAGTACCTTGCACTTATAGAAAAAATATCGTATAATGCTGCCAAAAGGAGGGAACCACATGAGCAACATGAAAGCACCGCTGCCCCAATGCGCGGCTATGGTCAGGGTACAGAACATCTTAAGCGGGAAATGGAAGATAACGATATTATGGTACATCGCGGAATATGAGGTGCAGCGGTTCGGGGAGCTGAGGCGGAGGCTTGGGGACATCACGCAGTCCACCCTTACCAAGCAGCTCCGGGAACTGGAACAGGACGGCTTCATCTCCCGCTATATCTATCAGGAAGTGCCGCCGAAGGTGGAGTATTCCCTGACTGACCTGGGGAAAAGCTTTATACCAATCTTAAAAGACATGAAGAAATGGAGCGACACGCATCTGATGTAGGCTGAACCGCAAAAAGGCCTGCGCTGCAATGCCATGCCAGCACAGGCTTTCATTCTGCTTTAGATAAACAGATTCTGTTGTTCCCTATCCCTGTCCATGTACCACTTTGCCCGAAAGGATATTTGTAGAAGTCTTATTTGAAATTTGTTCCATGATGCCCCTCATATGATTCCATTAAGCGATAATATCAGCAGAATGCAGGTGATGATGACTGCCCCGAAAAACAGCCACAAACCAACCGGCTTTTTATTCTGCTCCACGGCAGACTCCGACAGATACCCCGTCCTGCGCAGCGCCGTAGTGATCGGTTTGTAAAGCAGGAATGTGAATCCCGCATTCAGCCCGGATTTTAACAGATTGAACGGAAGGAAAGCCGGCATCAGCAGCTTTGCAACCGCTTCACGAGGATACCCCATGTAAATAGGGGCTATCAGATAATTCCACAGCATCATCACCAGCACCATCGCCACGCTTCCGGCCAGCAGCCCTGTGACGGCTCCCTTCAATGTCCGTTTTTTCTTATAGATGACCGCCGCCGTGCAGGCAAAGGAACACGATGACACAATGTTCATGATGCACCCAAGAATCCCGTTTTCACTGATTGTCACCATCTCTATCAGCGAAACAATCACGGATACGGTAAAGGATGTCAGCGGCCCCCATATCAGCCCGCCCAGCGTGATGATGATGTCCTTCGGGTCATATTTCAGGAAAAGCACCACCGGGATGCGCCCTACCACCACTACCACATAAGCGATTGCCGAAAGCATGGCCATTGTCGTTATCTTCTTTGTGTTATTGTTCATTTACATTTTCTCCCTTCCGTAAAATAAAACCGGCACCCAAATCTTGTATTCAGGTGCCAGAAAATTGCAGACAGCACACACCATACGAAAATCACTTATCTTTCGTATCATGCGGTCTTATCTTCTTCTATCCAGACTATACTGTTGGTTTTGGAATCGCACCAAATCCTGACTTGGACGCCTGCCAAGTCCTGCGTTTTCACGCTCGCGGACTATACCGCCAATCGGGAATCTCACCCTGCCCTGAAGATGCCAGTATTAAGTTGTAAAAAACTATCTATACCGTTTCGTAAGAAACCAGTTCTTCCACCGGGATTCTGGTCTGTGAGTGGCGCTCCGGGTCTGCCGCTTCCTCGTCCGAATACCCGACTGCAAGGATATTGACCGGCTCCAGGTTTTCAGGAAGTCCAAACTCCCTGCTGATAACATCCGGCTTGAAATAGCAAATCCACACGGAGCCAAGCCCTAATTCCGTTGCCTGCAGCATCATGTGGTCTGTCAGTATGGAGGCGTCTATGTCGGCGGTCTGCTTCTTATCAAACGGGCGCACCCATGCCTTTCCGTGATCAGCGCAGACGATGACCGCCAGCGGCGCTCCGTAAAGGTTCGCCCCTTTCCCAATCTTCCCAAGCCCCTCACTGCTCTGCACAACGATCAGGCGGACAGGCTGGAGGTTGGCCGCAGTGGGCGCAACGTGGGCGGCCTCCAGAATCTTTTTCAGCTTTTCCTCCTCCACCTTCTTGTCCTTATAGCCCCGGACGGAATAACGCTTCTTTGCAATTTCGATAAAATCCATAGTGGCAAATCCTCTCTTTCTATTGTATATAGGCAATTGCGAAACTCCCTTTCCGGGAACAGTGGATGGGCAATATATACAAAATAAGGGCGACTGGCCACTGCATCGGAGCCCGTTTTTGTATATATTGACCAGCCACGTCACTTGCGGAGAACGTTTCGCAATTACCTATATTGTATACTAAACGTGTTTATCAACCGTTGTCCTTATTTTAGCAGGACATAAATTTTCCGCAAGAATGCACTTTTTGGGTAGATACTTCCCAAAAGGGTAGTTATTAAAAGTTGGAGGTATGCAATGGAATATTCAAAAGACCAGTTCAACTGCCCGGTGGAGGCCACGCTGTTTTTAATCGGCGGGAAATACAAGCCGCTCATCCTCTGGTATCTGATAGAAAAACCGCTCCACTACATGGAGCTGCAGCGCATGATGCCGAAAGCGACACCCAAAATGCTGTCACAGCAGTTACATGATCTGGAGGAATGCGGGATGCTGCACCGGGAAGTCATCCCGGACAAGCCGCCCAGGACGCTGTACTCCCTCACCCCATTTGGGCGCAGCATCATTCCCGTACTGGATGCCATGTGCGATTGGGGCGCGGGCTTTTTGGACGGGCTGGACGTCCAGCCGCCATGCTGTTCAAAAAAATCAGCAGGTCATCCTTCACGTTGAACCATGCATCCCGCAGGCCCCGCCCCGACCACTATCACATCATACATCCGTATATCTTCCTTTCCGCTGTTTCCTATTACCGCAATGATTCCTATACTGTATCGTCCCTAATCGCTTCTACAATGACATCATCCCTGATTTTCTTAGAAGCCAGTATATAAATCCCGTTAATCACAAGCAGCACCAAAACAATATACACCATCAGCGCCCACACCGGGAATGCATATAGGAATTCCATGACGGACACTCCCATCATATAACACTGTGCGGCACATACAATGATGAACAACGAAAGCCCTATCAATATTGGCCTGACCGACAGCAGAAACCCTTCCATCCCAAGCAGCCGCCGGATTCCTTTTTCATCCACGCCTACCGAGCGGAGCATGGCAAATTCCTTCCGCCTCTGTCCTAAACTGTTCAGGATTGCTGAAAGCACCGAGAAGATGCCCACAACCCCGAACAGCGCCGCAAGGCTGCACACGACAAACATTGTCGCCCCTGTCATCCTCCCTCGGTTTCTCATGCGCTCCGTCTTACTGGAAGTCATAAAATCACTTCTTCCCAGATAAGCGCCGCATATCCTTTCCGCTTCGCCCTGGATTTCTTCATCCATTCCATCCGGCACAACATAATTTACATAGTTCCTGTAATTATATATTTCCATCTCATCACAGAAATTTCCGATGATGGAGTAATACTCTTCCATCGGCACGATAACAGGCAGTGTATAAAACGATGGATCAAACCCAATCTCCGGCATTGACGGGATCACTGCCGCAACATCCACGGCAAACTCATAGTCGCCCTGAACATCATCCGAATACTTCTCTGTCAGCTCCACCCTCTGCCCCTGCTCAAAAATCAGATAAGGGATCGTTTCCTGCATTGCCTCATAATCCCTTGCGCCGGGGTTCTTTGCCGTACTGTTTACAATGATGGCGGAAGATTCCGGTAAAGCCTCCATGCCCGCTTCCCGCAGAACGCTTTCATAGGCATCCTGCTCCATCCCCACCAGCACACAGGGCACACGGTAACGCCCGTCCCGCTCCACGATATAGCCGTCTGCGGCCTCAAAACCTCCTGTCTGCAGGAATTCTGCCGACTGGTCACCCCCGGAAAGCCAGGCAGCGCAGTTCGCCCTTGCATAAACAGATGTTTCCTGCACGCCTTGCATGGCTTTCAGTTCCGCAAGGAGCGCATCCCCTATCCGCTCCCCCGTCCCCAGCGTGATATTCACATCAAAATGATTCATATTCTCCGCCTGTGCATTACTGATATCGGAAACCGTAAAAACCGCAAGGAACCCAAAGGCAAGGAGCATGCACAGGGAAAGCGTCACCATGCAGGTCTGGTACAGTTTTTTTCCCGCATTTACCGAGTTTGCCGCTATCTCCCCAAGGAATCCGAAGTGCTTTGTCAATACGGGATGTCTCTTTGCTTTCTTCAATGTGCGTCCGCACATTGCAATGCCGTACTGTTCCCCGCGCACTGCCTCTATGGGCAGAACCTTTGACATCTGTTTCGCCGGCCCGTGCGCGGCAAGCAGGACCATAACAAAGGAAAGCACTGCCGCCATGAACGCCGCGGCCGGTGAAAAGGAAACCTCCATCCGGCTCCCGAACACTTCACTGGTCATACCAGAATAGGCTGACAGTACACCGAAGGAAAAAAAGTATCCCAGGATCATTGAAAGCAGGATAGGGATAACCGAGAGGATACACGCCTCATAAATGACCGTCCTTCCTATCTGCTTCGGCCCCGCCCCTACAGATTTCAGGATGCCGAGCTGATGGATCTTCTGTTTTGCCGAAATCCCGAAAGCGCCCCTTATGATATAGGCAAATACCGCCATCGATGCGCCTGCCGAAAGCAGAAGCCCCAAGAACAGCTTCGGCACATCACTCTGGAAAAAACTCCCGGTTGCATATACCCCGTGCCATGCAAGCAGCGCGGCATGGTAGCGGCACGGGTAGTCCCCGTATTCATCCTTTGGAAGCCCTATTGCCTCCGCAATCTGCGGGACTGCCGTATATACTTTTCCCCTCTGCTCCATCTGGAGGTAGACCACCACCTCACTGTCCGGCGAAAGCGCTTCCGGCTCCATAAAGCCATAGGCAAGGTATCCTTCATAGCCGGAGGAAACAGACACATCCAGTTCCCCCACAATGGTCAGACTGGCGGCGTCTTTCTGCCGGTTTTCTTCCATGTGCGTCCGCACATTGCTGCCCACTTCCACGGCAAGCGTGTCCCCGATGCCATATGCCGGATTCTGCAAAAAGAAATCCTTGCTGACCACGACCTCGCCGGGAGCCTGCGGGATACGCCCCCGCAGGAGCATATTCTTTTCATACATGGCATCCCAATAGCCGATGTCACAATTCTGTATCAGCAGGCGGGGGAGCGCCGTCCCTTCCGGCAGGAATGCGGTCTGGTTGTCCCCTTTCACAAACATGGCTTTTACGCCCGCATTATCCCTCACCATGCCAAGCCTGTCTGCCGGGACATCCATAAGCTCCGCATCCCAATCCCCGGAGGTATAAATCTCCTGCTGTACCATCTGGTTCCAGAAACTCTGCGCAAAAACAAGCAATGTACATAAAAACGTAGAAGCAATCAGAACCGCAACCATAATGGAAATGGAGGTGCGGCGGTTTTTACGCACCTGGTCCAAGCTGTATTCCCGTATGATGTTCATGGCTATACCTCCCTGCCCGCATCAGCGGGCATTCATTCAATATTTGAACGGAACGTTCAAAATTGCACCGCCTTATCCGAGATGATCTTCCCATCCTCTATCTTGATGATACGGTCTGCTTCCAGCGCCACATTCTCATCATGGGTGACCAGCAGGATGGTCTGCTTATACTGGCGGTTGGACAGTTTCAGCAGGGAGATAATCTCCTCCGTATTCTTCCGGTCAAGGTTCCCTGTCGGCTCGTCCGCCAGCAGGATCGCGGGCTGGTAGATCAGGGCACGCCCGATTGCCGCCCTCTGCTGCTGTCCCCCGGAAAGCTGCCCCGGCAGGTGTTCCAGCCTGTCACCCAGCCCTAATGTCCTTACAATGTCATCAAACCGTTCCTTCCCCGGCTCCTTATTATCCAGGAGCATGGGCAGACAGATGTTCTTCTTCACGCTGAGCGTAGGGATAAGGTTATAAAACTGGTAGATAAGCCCCACCTTGCGCCTGCGGTACTGCGCCAGCCGTTCCTCCCCAAATGTCGCTATGTCCACATCTTCCACAAATATCTTCCCGCCGTCAGGGCGGTCAACGCCTCCCAGCAGATGGAGCAGCGTTGACTTGCCGGAGCCGGATGCCCCGATGATGGCAACGAACTGCCCCCTTTCCACCTGCAGGTCTACATGGTCTAAAGCCGTCACCATTGTCTGCCCCGTCCCATACTGCCGGGTCAGACCCTCAGTCCTCAAAATATCCATAAACAGCACCTCTCTTTTTTAAGTATGTAACAAGCCCTCCGCAGGACTTGGAACTTCCTTACATACTACCACCCTTATGTGCTGATTCGGTGACAATGGTAAAATTTAATACAGAATCTTGCGCCCCCTGTTTTAGCATTTTCCGCCGTGACCGTCCCGTTTTCCTTCTCAATGATGGATTTTGACAGGGCAAGCCCGATTCCCACACTGTCTTTGGAAGAACCAGCCCCACGGTAGAACCGCTCAAACAGATGGGGAAGGTCTGCTTCGTCAAATCCCCCGCCGCTGTCCTGAATGACAACTTCCGTATAGATAGGATTGTCCTGGCAGGTTATGCTGATATCCCCCTGCTTTGGCGTATGCTCCATGCAGTTTTTGATGATATTGCCCAACGCCTCGCTGCACCATCCGAAATCCCCGGAAAGCGAAATCCCGGCAGCGCCCTGTATCCCAAAGCATATCCCCTTTTCTTCCAGCTGCCGGACAAAGGGCTGGACTGCATCCACCAGCATCTCCTCCAGGTCAAACGCTTTTTCTTCCAGTTCCAGCACACCCGCATCCAGCTTTGACAGGGTGAGCATGGTGCCAACCAGACGCTGGAGGCGGCCGACCTGTCCTTCCATCCGGCCGATGTCCTGTTTTGTCTCTTCATCCCACGCTTTCTTTTTCAGCAGCGAAAGGGTAAGCCCTATGGATGCCGCCGGGGTCTTTAACTGGTGGGACAGATCAACCATGTTGTCCGCAAGGTTCTTCTTTGCCCTCTGCGCCTGCTCCCGTTCTTCCCGGAGAAGCACCACCGCTTTATAGATGCTGTCCCCCAGCGCGGAACCGGTATCCTCTTTCAGCAGGGTGTCATACTGCCCTTCCATGATTCTGTCCAGATAGCCGGAAAGCGCCGCTGTCCCCTTCTCTGTCTCCTTCATCTTGTGCCTCCAGTAAAGCCCAAAAGAAAACAGCATGACCAGTATGATACAGAAAGGGATGGCATATGCCGCTGCCCCAAACCATGCCGGAACAAAAGAATATACATCCCTCCCATAGCCGTACTGCCTTAAGATTTCTTCCCCCGCAGCCCTCAGGCCATCACCGGACTTGTATAGATGCATGATATCGCCAAGCTGTTCCGGGGCAGCAATCCCCACAGCCCCGGCCATGTCCGCAATACCGCTTCTGATAAATGTTTCTGACAGATGCAGGATAACACCGCCTGCCAGAACGAACAGGCAGATGGAAAGCGCAATCCCGCATATTAAAATCCTGTTCCCCTTCTTTTTATCCCTCATAGTCCACCGCCCTATACCCAAATCCCCGGACTGTCAGGAGGATCTTTGGCATCTGCGGATGATCCTCCACCTTCTGCCGCAGGCGCTTTACCAGCGTGGTAAGCGTATTATCATTGACATAATTGCCGTTCACATCCCACAGCTTTTCCAAAATCTGCTCACGGGTAATGGTCTGGTTCTTATGCTCCAAAAGCAGGAGAAGGAGCTGGTACTCATTCGGCGTCAGTTCTACCGGGCAGTCTTTTTTATAGACTTTGGATGTCCTTTTATTGATGCAGACATCCCCGCAGTAAAGGCTTCCGTCCTCCGGTCTGCGGTTCCTCACCCTGCGCAGCAGAGCCCGTATCCTTGACACAAGGACATCCATGCGGAAAGGCTTTGTCACATAGTCATCTGCCCCGATGGACAGCCCCTGCACCATGTCCTGCGCCCCGTCACGCACCGTCAGCAGTATGACAGGAATGGCTGTATTTTCACTTAAGCTGCGGCAGAAAGCAAATCCGTCACCATCCGGCAGGCTTATATCCAGCAGACACAAATCAATCCCGCTGTCCAGATATTTCCGGGCCTGTGCGAGACTTAATGCGGCATATGGCGTGAAGCCCTCCGCCTGCAGGTTGCGGCAGAGGGTATCAGACAGTTCCATGTTATCTTCAACCACCAGAATCTTATCCATACAAATTCCCCTTTCTTTGGGAGTGTGGTTTTTATTATGCCACTGTCCACCTTTATCTTCAACTTCTGATTCAGGAATATTTTTTAATCCTTATCTGTTTTATGGAAAAATGTGACAGAAAATATCAGATGTGATGCCATTGATTGCAATGAATATCTACGCAAACAGTTTCCGTGATAATAACCGACTTTTGCCTACGAGTATATACTATCAGGCAAAAGAACCCCATAAAAAATAGGCTTCGCCTATTCAACTCCCCCGGCCCCTCAATCTTGAGGGGTGGGGGTTGCTTTCCAGCCTCATTTCCTGCATATTACTCTTATGAACATACTTCAAAAGATTTTCATAGATCACTATGAGGAAATAGAATATATATTTCATTAATTGAGTTTGAGCCCCAAAATAAAATATGTTATAAGTCAGTTCAGCAAATCGGAATTTGAGGAGAAGCCACTATGGTACTATACCATGGCAGTAACACTGGAAATATAAAAGTATTAAAACCAAATCAAGCGGATCATGACCGGCCATATGTATATATGACTACCATGGACGTGGTTGCCGCATTCTATTTATGTAACGCCGTAGAAAGACCCTATTATTGGTTTCCGATTATGCAGAGGTCAAAACCTATTTGAATAGTGGTAATGTGATTTTTTCAAGTAATGAAGCCGGTACAATCAAAACGACAAGCCGAATTGAGGAAATGATTAAAAATCAATTTAGTTTAGATATTCCTGTTTTTGTCATATAGAAGGAAGAACTTGAGGACAATTGGGGCATCTGATCACTTCCATCTGCCGCCGCCTCCTTTACTCCACTCCGACCGGTAACTGGCCTTATTTTCCGCCTCCCCGCACTGATATGTAACAAGGGAACCAGACAAATGACAACTACGCTCTGCTTGGTTCCCTCTTATCGTTTGTATATTATTAATTATGGATTCAAATCTCTTTTCCACAATGAGTGCAGTATTTGCCATTTGACAATCGTATTTTTCCACAATGCGGACACCTGTTGCTAAATGCCCTATAGAAATTGCATCCGCAACTAATCAAAAGAAAGATAAATGCTATGCAGCCTTCTGCCACAATGTCATAATTGCCATCAAATATTTTTATTCCCATGACACATATAACAATGCAAAGAGTAATATATGATATAATTCTTAAGTGAAGTATCATATTCAGGGCAGAAAGAAAGAGCAGCCTTCTA
>CAJUCT010000089.1 GCA_910585015.1 uncultured Acetatifactor sp. | reverse complement strand
CAAAAATCGGGTACTACACAAATTCAAAATGTCCTTGACAAGGGGTACAATTTAGACTTTACAAACATAGAAGCAAGCCCGTTATTTTGTGTAAGCGCTTCACGAATAATAATCCTGTAATAAGCGTGTTCCAGACCTCTGGCTATATAAGCAGGCGAATTTTGCAGTTTTTTTATGAAATCCTGTGGAAATATAACAGGAAACATGGTACAATTATTAACCGTCAGGTCAAGTTGAATGTTTCACATCCAACTGCCGATTAACGCAATAACATAGGCAAGTTTGAAAGCTGCTTACCTATGCGTACACATGAAAGAAGGAGTGAGAGGATTATGAAAAAAACAAAACTATTATCGCTGGCAGTGACCATCGGGTTAATGCTTACGGCTTGCGGAGAGCCTGCAAATGTGACGGGCTCCACACCCGGCAGTACCGAGGAGGACACCACACCCAGCAGCGCCGCGGAAAGCACCACCCAGGAGGAGTCTCAGGAGCCGGAAAATCTTCCGGCTTCGCAGGAATATGTTTCCTCCGATAACACTTACAAGGTAACTCTGCTTGAGGGACTTACGCAGACAGACATGCCGCTGCAGGCGGGTTCCACCATGATGGCGTTGGAGGGCGGCTCTGATCGGACAGGATTCTCCGGCATTTCTCTGGGAAGCTCCAAGACAAGTGTTCCGGGCAATCCCGGAGATCTGGAAAGCCTGTCGGATTACGCGGATTATATAACAGATATGATCCTGGATGGCACCGGCATGACGGTGAGTTGGGAGGATACGAACGCTCCCGCCGCCGAAGGCGCAGAGCAGTGTCTGGCCAGGGAAGGCGTGGCCAGGAGCGGAGTAAGCAGGGGACTGGCTTATGGATACTATGTAGAGTCTGCGGACAGCTATTATTCAGTGGTTATGATAGGAAATGACGACGACGTGGAGGAAGCCAAGCAAATCCTTGCCCTGGAAGTCCTGGAGGGAATGGCAGGCCAGGGAGGAACCAAAGACTTTATCAATGGTATGACTGCGGTTCTGGATTCCGTGAACGGAGCCAGTGTTCGGGAAACTGTTAAGATGCTGGCGGATATGGGCGCGGATGAGAGCCAGCTTGAGGTTCTGGCATCCCAGGCCCAGCAGAGTCTGTCAAGCAGCTGGGGCGTGGAGAGTGCCGCTGACCTGACAGAAATGGCGGATTGGCTGATGAATGAAGGCCATAACCAAGACGCTTTGGAGTTTCTGGGGGAATACGGCGGCACCGACGAGACGGACCGCGATGCCTTTGACACTAAACTGAAGGAACAGAACCTGGATGACGGAACATACATCAGCCTGATGGCGGCTTACGATGCATATGCCGCTTATGGAGAGGGAGCTATCGCTGCCTGGGATTTAAGCCGGGTAGGAACCATTATGGGCTTTGGCTATGCCGCCGGATATTGCTCCTACGAGGAAGCCATGGATAAAATACTGGAGGCAGCAGAAAAATCACAGGAACTTTATAACTCCTGGGAAGATTTTAACAAGAGTTATCTCTATGGCTATTCCTATTGGGCGGAGGAGTCCCTGGACGATGCAGCAAGCAGCGCCGCAGAACGTGCGGAGATGGTAAACAGCATGGAATCTCAGGCCAACGGACCTTTTACCATAGACTGGAATATGGAACTTAAGAAAGAGTGGTAACAGAGTCTGAATTGTTGTCTATCCCTATGAAAATTTGGGGCTGTCGATATGACAGCCCCATTATATTTATCCTTCGTTATCAGTTAATACTTAATCCGGCGCTTGCGTATCCTGCAACTGTGTTGAGCAAAGACAGCCCACTTGCTGTTGCTGAAAATACCAGCATCAGCCGTGTCTGAGTCGTTACCGGAATATTGAGTCCTGTCAGTGCGCCGTTTAACAATGTGCCAATGGAAATAATTCCGGAAAGTGACGGTGTCAGGCTGATAAGCGTTCCGGCAATCGGAGTAAATACATTGTTTGGCGTTGCGGACTGATAGATCTGCGCATTTACCGTAACAGTGGAGCCTATTAAGGAAAGTGCCGCTGTTGTACTGAAGAATGCGCTGAACGAGGTGATAATACCAGCGCGCGGAACCTGGAATGCAAAGTTAGAAAGCGTTCCGCTGGCATTTGTAATATCAATTGAGGCTCCCAGGAGTGTAAGCCCCTGCGCACTGCTGCCAAAGCCGACAAAGGCAGGAATTCCTGCAAGCCCACCGGCTATTGTCGTCAAAGTAACCGGCAGCCCCGATGCAAAGGGAATAATTGCTCCCGTGCCTGCAACTCCGGTGGGTCCGGTTGCTCCGGTCGGGCCTGTTGCCCCTGTAGGACCTGTCACCCCATCTGCTCCGGTTGCTCCTGTCGGACCTGTTGTCCCGTCTGCTCCGGTTGCCCCTGTCGGGCCCGTCGCCCCGTCTGCTCCGGTCGCTCCTGTAGGGCCCGTCGCTCCGTCTGCTCCGGTTGCCCCTGTCGGCCCTGTTGCCCCTGTCGGGCCCGTCGCTCCGTCTGCTCCGGTCGCTCCTGTGGGGCCGGTGGCTCCCGCAGGACCTTCATCTCCCGGACAGCCTTTGGGGCCCTGGACACCGATCGGGCCCGTTACACCCTGTATGCCCTGGGGACCAGTAACACCCTGAGGCCCCATGGAACCGGTTGGGCCGGTAGGACCGGCCGGCCCCGGAATGCCTCTGGGCCCCTGCGGGCCGATGTCGCCCTGGGGACCTACCGGGCCGGTGGGGCCTGTAGGGCCCACCGGTCCCTGGGGGCCAACGTCTCCCTGAGGACCTTCACAGCCTGGATCACCTTTCGGCCCGATATCACCACGAACACCTTGAATCCCCTGAATACCCTGCGGGCCCGCATAGCCTCTTGGACCTGCGTAACCCCTTGGACCGGTGTTTCCGGTAGGTCCTACCGGACCGGTATTTCCTCTGGGACCTCTGGGGCCGGGAGCGCCGGGTATTCCCTGCGGTCCTGCAGGCCCCTGATCTCCTCTGTCCCCCTTAGGGCCAGGGCAACCGGTATCCCCTTTGATCCCCTGTGGTCCCGCAGGGCCCTGATCTCCTCTGTCCCCCTTAGGCCCCGCAGGACCACGTTCACAGCAGGAGGGATGACATTGATTCTGGCTGCAATTACACATATTGTTTTGATTCATTTATAACACATCCCCCACAAAATATTTGTCAAAGATACTTGCTAAGCACCTTTTCTACAAATATTTTATGAAGTGTCGAAAGAATTTGTTACTTTTTGTCGAAAGAAACTGCGAAACACCCGGTATTTACATATTCTTTATGTTCCGTTAGAGTGTATCTGAAACATGCTCCGCAGAGTCTACAGGCTGTCAAAATACCGCTTATTGTAAAGATATGCCTGAGAATACGGCTTGCAGGCTCCGGCTCTTTCATTGTATTCTTTTGCCTTCTGCCGGTTTCCCAATTTGTCATAACATACACAAAGCTGTAAAAAAGGAACATAATCATAGCAATCCGGCAGGACAAAACCGTTGGAATATTCATTTTTAGGTGTGCGCAGCGCTGCTTCATACCAATAGATGGCATTTTGATAGTTTCCGCGTTCCAGAAAAAATTTTCCAATCTCACAACACAATTCCGCTCTTGGCAAATCATAGCTCATGCTGCGTAAAAGCGTAGTCAGCGCAGATTGTTCCTGTCCCAAGTGTAAATAACAGTTGGCACAGATGGAACATGCCTCTATTTTATTTTCAATCCATCCGTCCTCCGAAAGCAGAAACTGTTCCAGCACAGAGACAGCCTCTTCGTACTGCTTGTGGTAATACAGTTCCCGTCCATAATAATATTGATGCCGCGGTTCCAAAGGCTTGCCGCCCGCAATCATCTTCTTGTAAATTTTCAGATTTCGATCCGGATCCCCTGCACCCATTTTTTTGTGAGAGATTGCTATATCGGAATATATTACCTTGCCGTTTGGCGGTATAACCTCATGAACCGCCCCCACCCAACGGTATTGTGTGCAATTTCTGATCCACCTCCCTGAAATAGGAAAAAGAGGGCTTACCCGCTTCATCAAAAGATGTGTTGTATTTCATCATCACAATATCCGTATCAAGTGTCAGGGACTGCTTTAACTGCAGAAATTTCTCCTTTTCCGTTTCTTCCAAAATATCATCGGCATCCATCCACATACAGTAATCCATGGACGCTCTGGAAAAAGAATAATTTCTGGCGTCAGAGAAATCATCCTTCCACGGATACAAATAGACATTCGATGTGTAATCCGACGCTATCTCCACTGTCCGGTCTGTCGATCCGGTATCTACGATTACAATTTCCTCTACAAGTTCCGCCACGCTGTCAAGGCAGCGCGCAATATGCATCTCCTCGTTTTTGACGATCATACAAAGACTTATTGTTGGCATATCGTGCCCCCTTCTTCGGCCTATTGCCGATAGAGTTTTACTATACTCAAATTCATATTGATTTTAGAAACGCCCGCTGAAGAATGCCATGCAAAAAACAGCCTGGATCCGGTCGGAATCTCAATGATAAAATACCTTGCTATTACCAACATTTCCTTTCGCTTTACCGCCTCTGCGTATACGGTATACATCGTCTGCTTACAGTCATTAAATATCGGGGTAAGTTTTATGAATCCCGGTCTCCTCATCATAGTGGATATATAATAGCTGATGATATAGTAACCCGGTGTCAACGCAATAGAACTGCTATCACACAGAGAAATATTTTGTGTAATGTCCGGTATCTCCATTTTGAGAGGAATACTGGCGCGTTCCGGAATAATCAACTCTTTATCCGCAAACGACGCAAATATGCTGTTTTGCGGATAACCAGGGGGACCTGCCGGCCCACGCGGACCTGGCTCTCCTCTTGGCCCCATGGGACCGGTGGCCCCTTGTGGTCCCTGAGGCCCCGTGACTCCCTGTGGGCCGGTTTCCCCTCTCTCACCGGGGCAGCCCGGCGGGCCGGACTCCCCTCTTGGCCCCATTGGCCCCGGCTCCCCGCGCTCACAATAAACGCAGGGCGGCTCCTGCGCCTCTTCTGTGTCCGCCGTCTCTGATTCACAATAGCAGGAAGAAGCATATTCCTCCGATTGCGCAGGCTCTGCTTGCGGAGAGTAATCTGTTGGGGCTGTATTATTCTCATATATGCAATCACAGGAAGGCTGGGCCATATTTTGACAACAATTCCTGTTGGGAGTTCTCATGCCGAACAGATTTGGTGGATTAAACATCCAGTTCAAATTAAAGTTATTCACTTGAAACCACCTCATTCATATTTGATATTAAGTGATAATGTATTTATAATAAATTATATGCATGGAACATAAATTTGTTTTCTGGGCCGGTAAGCGCTCCCACCTGTGTCCGCGAAAAAGCGCCGGCAAATGGTTTTCCGCCATTCTGCCAGCGCCCTGCACAGTTTTCTCTATTTTGTTGGATAGTTGGAATAGTACTCATCTGCAACAGCCAATGTTTTCAACTCGCCAAATAAGCCATAGCTTGGTATATAAATATATGAATTTATTGGTACTGTTACAAAAAGTGCAAAAAGAAGAAACAACCTCATTAGGCAATAGCTGTTTTTCTTTGTCACTTACATTCTCCAATCTGATTCTATACCGCTAATTCTGTGGCGGTCTTGGTCTGTTCCTCAACGCAATAGATTTCTCTGCCATTTCATAAAACCGTTCGTATTCAAGGCGCATTGCCATTCTGCCCTATAAATCCGCAAATACTCCCATCTGTTTTTTCAGTTCCTTTACAATCTCCCGGTTTGTATCCATGCGGCCCGTAATATCCGCCATATCCTCCACCAGACTCTTAGTGCTGCCTGCAACTCCGGTAATACCGGCGGCGCCATCATCAATTGCCCTTGTAATGCCGTCAATGGAAGCGGCTATCTCGGACATGGAATTTCTGAGACGATCGGTTCTGCTGTTAAACGCATCAATCATTTCCTTTACATATTCGGCATCCTCTTTGTACTGTCTTCCGGAACAGACGAATTCCTGGAATTCTGTCAAAATCGTCTCACTCAGATAGTCTGCCATGTCCTGGGAATGCTTTGACAGATTATGTACTGCGTTAGTCACAATCTGGTTGATCTCCTGGATACGTCCGGCGGTTTCACTGCAAGAACCCGCTAAGGATTTGATCTCTGACGCGACGACAGCAAAGCCTTTTCCGGCTTCGCCGGCCCGCATAGCTTCAATGGAAGCGTTAAGGGCGATCAGGTTGGTCGTTGATGAGATTTCCACAATATCTTTTGTCAGTTTGGTGACCTGATCCACACTCTTACTGTTTTCAATAGCCTCTTCCAGTACCTTCAGGATATCGACTGCCTTCTTTTGAATGACTTCCGTGTTTGTCTGTGCCACTGCCTCCATCTCATTTGCCCGTATCTTCATCGCAGCAGAATAGTCCGTAATGGCACTGCATTCTTCTGCCATATCCTGGACATCCTCTTTGACGCCTGCAACGCTGCCGTTAATATCCGCTGCGTTCTTCGCCACTTTCTGGATTGCCCTAGACAAAGAGCCCGCAAGTGAGGAAAGTTCTTCGGCACTTTTTTCCGATGTGCGGGTATGTTTCAGCACTTCACCTGTCACCTCATCAAGCTTATTCGAGCTTTCCTGAAGCGTATCTACGGTCCCTTTGATAGGTGTTATCACATATTTTTTGATAATCCGAATGGCTGCAAATACTAATATCAGACACGTTACAGCAGATGTCACCGCAATGATCAGGGAAATGACATAGACGCCCAAAAGCTTCTGCCTCGCGTTGGCTGTCCTTGCGCTTACAGCCGCATACAACTCATCGGTATTGCCTGCTATGGCAGATCCGAAGCCGGCAACGTCACCATTGGCACAGGCATAGGCATCCTGCGTCTTGCTGTCTGCGCTGGCACATACCAGATAAACCAAAGCATGCTTAAAAGAATCATAATTTTCCAAAAGCCGCGCATATATCTCTTCTTCATCCGCTGTGATGTAGTTTTTATATTCTTCCAGATATGCTTCCAGTGTTTTTTCTTCTTCTTTGATCTGCGCCACCACAGCGATCATGGTATTATAGTCCGTCGCAACAATATGTGACAAGGCCATCTTGTGGATATTGGTGGTCGTGAGACGGATATTCTGCAATGTTTCCATACCCACCATGTAGTTATCCACAATATTGGAAGCATTAGAATTTACGTTGTTAATACCAAAAACCGACAAAGCATTTGAAATCAAAGCCACAATTCCCAGAAGAATGATGGGAAGTATCAGACGTTGTTGTATGGAAAGTTTTTTCTTCATCTTACATTAACAAATCCTTTCAACATATGATTCTATCTTGCGGAAACGGCTTCTGCCATCTCATCTAACTGCTCTTGTATGTTCTGGTGGGAAGGATTTCCCGCCGCCATATTTTCCGCGAATTTTGTGACGGGATCCCAAAACTTACCCCCTACACGCTGCAGCTGAGAAAATGCAGATTGCTCTAATAGAGCGGCGATGGCCGGCGACTGCCTGATCTCTGGGGAATCTGCAACCGCAATGTTTGACGGCCCCTGCCCTCGCATTTCAAAACGGAGACGCTGGTTCTCTTCATTAGTGATCCATTCGGCAAGCCTGGATGCCCACTCCGGGTGCTGGGAATAGGCATTTACACCGATCAGTTTACATCCGGAAAAAGAGGCCATCTGTACCTGAATACCGTTGCAGCTGTAAGTCGGCAGCTTGGCGGCTCCGGCATACTCTCCCCACGCTTCCGTTACCGCTACGGAATTCCATACACCGCTGACCCCCGCAATCACCGAGCCATTTTTTACTCCTGCCAGAAATTCTTCGTCTGTACAACTGGCAAAGCCCGGACTTCTCGCAATCCGAAGCATTGCCTGGGCTACGTCAGTCCCTCGGATGTCCCCATCCGTCTGATTCCACGTACAGTAGTTCGTGATCCCGTCATCGTTAAGGCCGACCTGCAGTCCTGTATTTCCAAAAAAGGAATATACATACCATGCCGAGGACCAATCCATGGTAAAAAATTTACCGTTTGCCGCCGCTGCTCCCAATATACCGTCCAGGGTCTGAGCCTGTTCTTCGGTGATATATCGCTTGTTGTAATATAGGAAATAGCCGTTATCCGCCGTAAGCGGATACGCATATAGCTGATCGTTTACCGTAGCCGCTTCCACTGTACTTGCGAGGTTTCTGCCCCTGATCTCATCCGCGTTTTGGATTGGATCCAACGCCCCGGCAGCGGCCAATGCATTCAGCTGATCGTCCGCAAAGGTAAATACGTCCGCGCCGTCCTCCAATCCGCCCAGCAGCACATCTTTACACTGGGATTCTCCCTGTGGCTCAAACGTAATCTCAAAATCTGCCTGTCCCTGATAGTATGCCTGAAAGCTTTGGATGATCTGGTTCATCAGTTCCGTATCTTCCTCGGCTCCCCAGACAACCAACTCCACTTTTGGGGGTTCTGTATTCTCCGGAGCCGTTTCCTCTGCCTGGCCGCACCCCGCAAGGGCTGCAATACATAGAAGGCCCAGAAGCAATCCGCATGTTCTTTTTGCCATATGTACACCATCCTTATTGTTTCTGTTTTTCTGTGGGTATTATATCATTAGAGACGGGGTATTTGCAATATGGAACTGCAATGCCTGTTTTGATTCGCAGCAGAAAAACTCTGCCTCCCCTGCTTAAGCAGCCTGCAAGAGAAAAGAACACCCTTTATGTAGACAACCGTCCGAAAAAGAACGATTGTCTACCGTCTGAGAATCTTCATAGAAAGTATCATTTTAACATGCTGCCGGTTTTACTATCTCCCATAAAAGTTCCAGCAGCTTGGGCACATCAATGGGTTTGGCGATATGACCGTTCATCCCGGCTTCCATGGCCGCTTTTTTATCTTCAGCAAAAGCGTTGGCTGTCATGGCAATAACCGGGATACCGGCAATATCTGGATTCTCCAGCGCCCGAATCTGTCTTGTGGCTTCATAACCGTCCATAATCGGCATCTGGATATCCATCAAAATAAGATCATACTGGCCCTGCTTTGCTTCTCGCATCCGTTGTACCGCAACGGAGCCGTCATCCGCAACCTCCACGGCAAAGCCTGCTTCCTGCAGAATCGCTTCAGCAATCTCCTGGTTCAATTCATTATCCTCCACCAGAAGAATCTTCTTTCCCTGGAAGGAAAACGTCTCCCGCAAGTTTTCTTCCGGATTTTTAACCGCAAACGGCGACTCCAGCACCTCTCTGAGTTCCGACAAAAAGATAGGTTTGGAGCAGAAAGCCGTGACCCCTGCTTTTCTTGCCTCTTCTTCTATATCCGACCAATCGTAGGCGGTCAGGATGATAATGGGTGTCTCTTCCCCGATCAGTCCCCGAATCCGCCTCACCACTTCGATTCCGTTCATATCCGGCATGAGCCAGTCTATGATATATGCGCCGTACTCGTCCTCCTGTTCCCCGGCAAGCTTTACCCTAAGTACCGCCTCCTTGCCGGATGTGGTCCAGTCCGGGCGCATACCGATGGCTGCCAGCATTTTGGTCACACTGGAGCAGGTATTAAAATCATCGTCTACCACCAGCGCCCGGAGCCCCTGCAGTTCAGGAATCGTCTCCTGCCTTATCGGACCGGTACAGGCACCCCAACACTATGCTGGCGTCATCGCAGGATCCCAGCATTCTTGCCTTAGAAATCATTTCTTCACAAGCCGTTTCCGTAAGTCCGTACTCCTCAATAATATCTTCCATTTGATCCGTGGACAAAAAGTCATGAATACCATCCGAAGTAAGCAGTATGGGAGAAACAACCGACTCAATATCATTGAACTTAATCTTGAGCCAATCCGAGGCTTCTGGCATGATGGTGGGTACTTGACCATGCCCAATTAACAACTGCATA
>CAJUCT010000088.1 GCA_910585015.1 uncultured Acetatifactor sp. | reverse complement strand
GCATAATCGCAGACTTTTCAGGCATTTAACAAGTTTGAGTTTCACGGATTAAGGAAAAATTCGGGTGGCATCATATGCCCCGGATTTTTTTCGAGTGCGGACAATTGTAGGAGTATATTTCCATTCCTGTTGATTTTTGGCCAGAAATGTGGTATATAATAATTATGGAGATACACTTTCCCGGATATGTCCGGTATCCGATTGTGGCGCGTTAAATCTGTATAGACGCATATCGCTAAGTAAGTACTTCTGGTACGGCAGCAACAAGCCGTCTATATAAGCAAAACAGGCTCATAGTCCTTATCTTTCCCTTGTAAATATAGATAAAAGATGCTGCTGTAGCAGGGAAAGGGAGGAAAAGGATGACATTTGAAGAAAAGAAAGAAAGGGTGGAGGGCTTTCGCCCCATTGACGATGTATTTTTTGAGGTACTCGCCGATGACAAAGAGGTGTGCCAGGAGATTCTGAGGACGATACTGGAAGACAAGGCGTTGATCGTTGAGGAAGTGATTGTCCAGCGGAGTCTGAAAAATATCTATGGGCGGTCGGTAAGGCTGGATGCTTTATGCATTCTTGGTGATGGCGCAAAGTGCAATATCGAGGTACAGCGCGCTCATTCTGATGACCATTTAAAGAGGGCCAGGTATAATGCCGCGAGCATTGTTACCAAAAGCACGGAACCCGGCGAGCGCTTTGAGAATGTGCCCCGGGTGATCATTGTGTATATTTCGGAGAGGGATTTTCTTGGCTATGGAAGGACGATCTATCATATTGATAAGGTAATCCGGGAGAATGGGGAACCGGTTGATGATGGTCTACAGGAGGTATTTGTCAACACATGTATTGATGACGGGACAGAAATAGCGGATCTCATGCGGTGCTTTATGCAGCAGGAGGTGCATGACCCGCGTTTTCCCAAATTATCCTCCCGCGTGTATTATTTGAAAGAGGAAGAAGGAGGTGTAGCCGCAATGTGTGAGATCATGGAGAAATATATGAGCGAGGCAAAGGCAGCGGGAATAAAAGAGGGCAAGGAAGTCGGCATGAAGGAAGGCAAGGCAGCGGGAATAAAAGAGGGCAAGGAAGTCGGCATGAAGGAAGGCAAGGCAGCGGGAATAAAAGAGGGCAAGGAAGTCGGCATGAAGGAAGGCAAAGCAGCGGGAATAAAGGAAGGAAAAAGGCAGGCAATTTGCAGAATGATTAAAAAAGAGTTTGATAAGCAGACGATTTTGGATCTGGGCTATACGGAGTTTGAATATGAGGAAGCCAAGGAGTCCATATCTGCGTCTGTATGAAAAGGTAATATCAGAGACAGAGTTAGAGTGTGTCAGTATAGGAATGATTACCTGCCTAGAGCGTTCCTGCGGGCTGCTCTGTGAAACGTGACCATTCAAGAGTTAAACGGGGCAGTTCCGCGTGAACTGCCCCTTGCCAATTCCAAAAATCTATGATATGATTTATCCGTTGCCAAAAAGAAAACCATTGACGAGAGGAGGAACCGCCATGCAGAACAACAGAGGAATGCAGGATAGAACAGAGAAACCGACAATCAAAGGCATGGCAGTCCTGACTGCACCTTTGAGGGTGCTTTTTTTGTACCCATTTTTAAGGAGATTTGAGGAGACAGAGCAACATGAAAACAGTAAAGGGTATTTATGCCGAGGCGAAGATATTTGCCGAGGATGTGGAGCCTTACGCGGAGGCTCAGGTTAAGATGATATGTGACAACGAGGTGGCCCGGGGGAGCAGGATCTGCTTGATGCCGGACATCCATCCCGGCAAGGTGGGACCTATCGGCCTTGCCATGACAGTGACGGAAAAGGTGATTCCTCAGCTTTTGGGGGTGGATATAGGCTGCGGAATGACCTGCGTAAAGTTGAATAAGGGCGGCGCGGAGTTTCAAAAGCTGGACAGAGTTATCCGGGAGAATGTGCCCGCAGGCTTTGCCATTCGTAGGGAACCTCATCATCTGGCAGAGGAATTTTCCTATGAAGGGCTCCACTGCATCAGACATATTTCCAGGGAGAGAGCCTTAAGAAGCCTGGGCACACTGGGCGGCGGCAATCACTTCATAGAACTGGACAGGGGGGAGGACGGCGGCCTGTACTTGGTGGTGCATACGGGCAGCAGGCATCTGGGCGAAGAAGTGGCGGAATATTACACGAAGCTGGCCGGCAGCCGCCTGAAGGAGCAGGGCAGGAATGTTCCCTATTATATGAGTTACCTGGAGGGGGAAGACCGGGAGGCATATATGGAGGACGTGCAGCTAATTCAGGGATATGCCGAGTGGAACAGGCATATTATTGTCAGGGAGATACTTAAGGGGATGAAATGGAAGGCGGTGGAGCAGTTTTCGGTGGCGCACAATTATATGGATGGCGCAGGCATACTTCACAAGGGCTCCATATCCGCCGGGAGCGGCGAAAGGGTGATAATCCCTGTCAATATGAAGGAAGGGGTCATTCTGGGAACCGGAAAAGGCAATCCGGAGTGGAATAGCAGCGCTCCCCATGGATCCGGCAGGAGATTGAAGCGGGAGGAGGTAAAGAATCGGTATACGGTATCGGAATTTAAGAAGGAGATGAAGGGTGTATACAGCAGCTGTGTGGGGGCGGATACCCTGGATGAGGCTCCCTTTGCCTATCGCTCCCTGACAGAAATCGAGGAGCAGATTGCAGATACCGTTGCAATTACGGATATATTGAAGCCTGTCTATAACTTTAAGGCAGGGAATATGCGGAACTAGGCGGCATTCTAATAGGAGGTGACATATGATAGTTCAGATTAGCGCCGGGCAGGGCCCCTCCGAATGCCAGCTGGCGGTGGCAAAGCTGTATGAGGCATTGCGGGAAGAATACGGGGAACTGAAAATTCTGTCGGAGGCCAGGGGCTGTGAAAAGGGATGTTTTGACTCTATCCTTTTTCAGACCGAACATGATTTGAGCAGTCTGGAGGGAACGGTACTATGGATTTGCCAAAGTCCGTTCCGCAGGAATCACAAGAGAAAGAACTGGTATGTGGATGTGAGTATTATTCCGGACCAGGCAGAGATAGCATCGGATAGAGAGTATCGCATAGAGAAATTCCACTGCGGAGGGAAAGGCGGCCAGAATGTAAACAAGGTGGAGAGCGGAGTGCGGATCATCCACATTCCTACCGGGCTTGTATCCCAGTCCACCGAGGAACGGAGCCAGTACCAAAACAGGCAGAGGGCCATGGAGAAGCTGCAGGAAAAACTTGCGTCCCTGCGGCGGGAGCAGAGAGATAAGCAGGCCAATACCGCCTGGCGGGAGCACAACCGCATCGTTCGTGGAAATCCTGTGCGCACTTATGTGGGGGAGAAGTTTGTACTAAAAAGCGGTTAGAAGTGTTCATAAAACTTTATATTGCCTTTTTTACGGATATTATATAAAATATCTTCGTTAGAGTTCGTTCTTAATGATATCATGAACAAAAAAATGAGAAGGGAGTATGTTTTAAAGATGAAGAACGAAAGAATAAAACATTTAGGACGCAGAATTAACGCTTTGATGACCTGCCTGCAGGTAGCCAGCATGGTTTTAGTAGTTGCTCTATGTATTTCCATGTTTTATAACCTTGCAATGAGTCTGTTGAGGGATCGCTGTGTCAATGCGACCAATGTCCTGGCATATGAATTGGACGGTTATGTGGGACCGGAGGACAAGAACGAAACACTGGATGAGTTAAAAAGCTTGTTGAACTGCGAATTTACGATTTTTGACGGGGACGTAAGAGCTTATACGACCATTCAGCAAAACGGAGAGCGGGTTGTCGGCACAAAGTTGACGGAAGAGTTGACTGATATTGTGTTGAGACAGGGACAAAGTTATGTCGGAAATGCGGAAATTTTCGGTGTTGAACATATATGTTCGTATGTACCTACCAGGGACGAAAACGGTCAGATAAACGGCTTGATTTTTGCGGGAATTTCGCTTCAATCCGCTACAGAACAGATTAATGAAACGGTAAAAATGGCGTGTGTGGTAGGTGTTGTTGCGGTTATTATCAGTATAATCATTATGTCTGTTTTTGTCGGTCGTTCGGTTTCCGGACCGCTTGCAAAACTTACCGGTTTGGCTAAGATGATGGAGCAGGGTGATTTGGGACTTAAGTCAAAGCAGACAATAACGGTTAATATTCGCTCTAATGATGAAATCGGTTATCTGACGCGTATTTTCCAAAATATGATGAACAGCCTGAAAGGATATATCGGTGAAATTTCCGTTACATTGGCGGCAATTTCGGAGGGAAACCTGACAGTGGAAACAGCACAGAATTATGTGGGCGATTTTATTTCCATCAAAGAATCGTTGGATAAAATTTTGAAAAAGCTCAACGGTACAATGTCGCAGATTGTGGAAAGCACAGACTATGTTTCCAACGGCGCAGACCAAATGTCCGCCGGCGCGCAGTCGCTCAGCCAGGGCTCGGTGGAACAGGCGAGCACGGTTGAGGGATTGGAAACCAATGTGCGGGAGATTTCCCAGCATATCTCACAGTCGGCGGAGAATGCGAAGCAGGCGAGCCAAATGGTGGAAACAGTAGGTACACAGATTTTGGAGAGCAATCAGAAGATGCAGGAAATGATTGATGCGATGCGGGAAATTGATGAAAGTTCCAACGAAATCAGCAAGATTATCAAAACCATTGAAAGTATTGCGTCACAGACAAATATTCTTGCATTGAACGCCGCAGTGGAAGCAGCACGGGCAGGTGAGGCAGGCAAGGGCTTTGCGGTTGTCGCGGAAGAGGTCCGCAAACTGGCGGGTAAGAGTGCGGAGGCATCCAAGACAACGACGGATTTGATTCAGAGTTCTATAAGCCGAGTAGAGCATGGTTCCACGATTGCCGGTGAAATGGCATTACAGCTGGAGTCTGTTGTTTCAGGCGCAAATCAGGTTATGGAGACAACAACCCGCATTGCGGACGATTCCCGTATGCAGGCGGCGTCAGTTGCGGATATTCAGGAGCAAATAATCCAGATTTCGCAAGTGATACAGACAAATTCCGCAATTGCTCAGGAAAGTGCGGCTACCAGTGAGGAACTTAGTTCACAGACAAAGATGCTGAAGAATTTAACGGATATGTTCCATGTGAGAACGGTATAATCAATGGCCCCGCTGTATACAGCGGGGCTATTGATATAATGTGCCGGCTATAAGTACATCCAACAGAATATGGGCAGCAACACACAAGAAAGGGGATTGCGAGATGCAGTCCTTTTCTTGTGGTGTGTTTTGTATGTAACAAGAATGTTTCGCAAAATTGGCAGGAATAGACTTGTAAAGATTTTCTTCCCTAACATATAATTATACTGTTAGAATATGAAAAACTGACTAAATTGCAGGATGTTTTTGCTTGTACACAGAAAAAATATATTGCAGTCGTGAGGATTCTGTGACATTTAGATGGTATTTTTATGGGGAAGGGAGTGCGAATATATGAGATTACTGATAGTTGAGGATGACAAACTTTTAAACAGTACGCTTGTATTTAATCTGTCATCTTTCGGATATATGATTGATTCTGCAATGACAAAGCAGGAGGCAGAGAATTTCTGCAAAAAGCAGGATTATGATTTGATTGTCCTTGATATTAACCTGCCGGATGGTAACGGGTTTGATTTATGTGTGGAAATTAAGGAACGCCGTCCAGACACGGCGGTGATATTTTTAACGGCGAATGATATGGAAAGTGATATGTTAAAGGGTTTTGAACTTGGAGCAGATGATTATGTGACTAAACCTTTCCCGATCAGTGTATTCCGCAAAAAAGTTGCCGTTGTTTTGGAGCGTATCAAGAAGCAGCCCTGTGGTGATTTTTATGAAGATGGGAAACTGCGTATAAACTTTATGGAAATGGCTGCAACGCTTATGGGGGAAACAGTTGTCTTTACGCCTCTAGAATATAGGCTGCTCAAAGTACTTGTGAAAAATGCGGGTACTGTACTGACACGCCAGATACTTCTTGAGAAGCTGTGGGATGCTGACGGAAACTTTGTAGATGAACATGCATTGACCGCAGCAATCAGCCGTATCCGTAGCAAAATCGAGGCAGATGGACTGACCTATATTAAAACGGTTTATGGTATGGGATATATGTGGATTGGAGGTTTGAAAAAGTGAAAAAGCTTTCCGTTAACAGAGGTTGTGCCTTTGGATTTACTTTTTTAGGACTCATTTCGGCAGTAATGATTACTGTTTTATATTTTCTCACAGACAGCATGACGGCAGTATGGATTGGTATCTTGTTTGTGCTATTTGTATTGGCGTTTAACATACTCTTTATCCTTTTTCTCCGGAATAAATTGACATTATTTTCGGATATGCTATGTAGGATGATGGATGAAATGATGGGCGGGAAAAGTCAATTTCTGCAGGTATCGGAAGAAGAAAGTCTGTTTTATAAAATTAATCACCGCCTTATGCGTTTATATGAGATTATGCAGGAAAATAAGCAGGGCATAGCGAAAGAGAGGGCAGATTTGCAGGAATTGGTTTCTGACATCTCTCATCAGGTGAAAACGCCGATTGCCAATCTCCAAATGATAAATGCGACACTGATAGAACAGGGAATGCCGGAAGATAAACGGCAGGAGTTTTTGCAGGCAGCAGAAGGGCAGCTTGAAAAGTTGAATTTTCTTATGCAGTCCATGATTAAGACATCACGTCTCGAAACAGGCGTTATTTCCTTGGAGATGAAAAAACTGCCTATTTATGATACCCTTGCGGAAGCTTTGGGCGGGATATTGTTAGGTGCGGAAAAGAAGCAGATACGGGTTGATGTGGATTGTCCGGAACAGATGGAAGTTTTGCATGACCGTAAATGGACAGTGGAAGCCTTGTTCAATATTCTGGATAATGCCGTAAAATATACGCCGGAGGGCGGAACCATCAATGTATGTGTCCAAAGCTGGGAACTATATATGAAAATTGACATTGCGGACAGTGGAAAAGGCATTGCGGAAAATCAGCAGGGGAAAATATTCAAACGTTTTTACAGAGAGAAAGATGTACACAATATTGACGGTATCGGTATTGGACTGTATCTTGCCCGTGAAATCGTCACCATGCAGGGCGGCTACATCAGGGTCACTTCGACGGTAGGGCATGGCTCTACATTTTCCGTATTTTTGCCCTGGGGATAAAAATACCTTGAAATGTCACGAACTTGTGACATTTCGGGGACGAAAAAACAGCGGTCTGTGACATTTCTGTGAGAATTGGCTGTTAGACTGACGGCTTCACAGAAAGGATGGTGTTTACCATGAGTATTTTGCAAACAACTGACCTTAAAAAATACTACGGCGCGGAGCCGAACAGCACAAAGGCGCTGGACGGCGTGACCCTCTCCATTGAGCAGGGGGAATTTGTGGACATCGTCGGAACGTCCGGCAGCGGCAAGACGGTTGGGAATGTATTGCTCTTGGGGGCATTTCAAGGGTTTAAGGGAATCGTAGAATATGCGGCTTTTAGTTATCCAATTTGGATGATGATTGCCCTTGCAGCTATCCTATTTGTATTTTGCTGGTTCATTCCCTTGCTGTTTGTAAACCGTATGGTGAAAAAACAACGGTTGAAAGACTAAGGCAAAATTGATTCTTCTTTGAAAAGCGGGTAGTAAAAAACTTTTCAGGGAAAATTGCAGTTAAAGAAGGGCCTTCCGCAGGGAAAGCCCTTCTTTGGAATAAGTCATTTAGTTTTGGCAGTCACATCCGCAGTCGCATCCGGACGCGTTTTCAGGAGTGTCATCACAGTCCTTGCAGCGGTCAAAGCCGGGATTGAAAGCGTAGAAGTTCTTGCTGTTAAGCTTATCTTGGGTGATTCGCAGGGCTTCGCCAAACCGCTGGAAATGTATAATTTCACGCTCTCTCAGGAAGCGGATGGGAGCGCACACGTCCGGGTCATCAACCAGTCTCAGGATATTGTCATAGGTGGTTCGGGCCTTTTGTTCGGCGGCCATGTCTTCAAACAGGTCAGTGATAATGTCCCCCGTGGACTGGAACTGGTTGGCGGTGAAAGGAACACCGCCCGCTGCCTGGGGCCAGACGCCCAGGGTGTGATCCACATAGTATTTGTCAAAGCCGCTTCTCTCGATCTCCTCCATGGAGAGGTTGCGGGTCAGTTGGTAGACAATGGCCCCTACGATCTCCACGTGTCCCAGTTCCTCGGTGCCTACATTGTGCTCAGAAATGTTCCAAATCAAGCCCTATACGGACAAGCCCGGTGCTTTCGGCCTATCTGTACATAGCTTTGTCAGCTATGAAAGAATCGGCAAGCAGGAGGAGGAAAGATACAGGAAAGGCGGCAGAAAGCCTTATTTCATCGAGCTTGGCGGTACTCCGAGATGGATAAACCTCTATGCGGTAGCGGATGCGGATGTCTATTATAACTATGAAGCGTGAGAAAAAGAGCTTGTCTGAAAGAAGTTGGACAAGCTCTTTTTCTGTACTAAACTACACAACTGAATAATTAGGATTGATTGGTTAGATGCCATTGACTTTGCTTTGAAAAAAGGCTATAATGTACTAAACTACACAATCGTTTGATTAACAATGTTGAGTTTAGTGCAGAGGTGAATCTATGCTTAATCGTGAAGATAAGAAATTTCTCAGAGGAGTTTTTTTGAAATATGATTATATTATGACCACATCGCAACTGAAAGAAGAAAAACTGTTTTATCGAGATATTCAAAAATTGCTGAATGATGGATATATCGAAAAAATTAAAAGAGGTTATTATGCTTGGGTAGAAGCAACGACTAAAACAGAAGTCCGAATTATTAAAGGTATGTTCCCCGATGCAGTGCTCTGTATGGAAACAGCTCTATTCTATTACCGATACAGTGACCGCAATCCCGCTGAATGGAGTATTACCATTGATAAGAATGTTTCGAGAAACCGTACAAGCATTGATTATCCGTTCGTAAAGGCATATCGAGTTGAGCCGCCATTAGTAACATTGGGGGAAACAACAGGAGAAATTGATTATATAAAAATTAGAATCTATGACCGTGACCGAACGATTTGCGACATTCTGCGGAATATGAACAGGATGGATAAAGAAGTTTTTAATAAGGCTATCCAAAGCTATGTGAAAGACCCTCAAAAAAATATTCCTAACCTTATGGAATACGCAAAGGTATTGAGAGTTCAGAAAAAAGTAAAAGATTTGATTGGAGTGTGGTTGTGATGGCTGACATTGCGGCATCTGTTTTGGCAAAACTAAGGAACAAAGCGAAAGCGGCTGGTATTAGCTATCAGCAGTGCCTACAGCTTTTTATGCAGGAGGAGTTTTTACGGAAGCTCTCAAAGTCTGGACTGAAAAAATTCCTTGTTCTTAAAGGTGGTCTGTTTATTTATACGCTTACCAATTTTGAAAGCAGAGCGACCATTGATGTGGACTTTCTTCTTAGGGATATGTCAAACTCCATAAATGTTGTTGAAACTCTGATAGATGAAATCCTTAAAGTCCCAACAGGAAATGACTATATTGAGATGACGGCAAGCGGATTTGAAGAAATATCTCCGCAGAGAAAATATCACGGTATCAGTGCTCAAATTGTCGGGAAGATAAAAAATGTTCGTGTTCCGTTCAATATAGATATGGGGATTGGTGATGTTATTGTTCCTCATGCTATGGAACAGAAAATTCAGACACAGCTTCCAAACTTTGAAGCTCCTGTTATTTTCACCTATTCACTCGAAAGCACCATTGCGGAAAAGTTTGATGCTATCCTGCAACGGTTTGAATTGACAGGCAGGATGAAAGACTTTTACGATATTTACTATCTTGCGAGAACCTTTGATTTTGATGGAGCGAAATTGCAAGCCGCTATCTTTGAAACCTTGCAGCGTCGGGGGACTCACTACGACAGGAATAGTTTTAAGCGTGTTGTTTCTCTTGCCGAGGATATGGATATGCAGAAGCGGTGGAAATATTTCTTGAAAGCCATAAAAGATGATTCGCTTGAGTTTTCGGTGGTCATTGAGGAAATGCAGACTTTTCTTGAGCCTGTATTTAAAGCGATTGTGAATGAAGATGAGTGGCAAGGAGAATGGGAAAGCAATATTAGCAGATGGTCACATCTGGGTGGAGGTATCGACCATGACAAAAGCAATTAATGATGCAACGCTAAATAAAGCTGGTGAC
>CAJUCT010000087.1 GCA_910585015.1 uncultured Acetatifactor sp. | reverse complement strand
CAAAAATCGGGTACTACACAAATTCAAAATGTCCTTGACAAGGGGTACAATTTATGTTTTCTGCTTTCATTTTTTCGCGTTTCTCCCTTTTATCACACTATATTTTATTTCGTGTATTTTGCATTAATATAGATTCCTTTCAACTCATTCTCTCAAATTAACATGCTCCGTATATGTTTTTCTCCCGCTTAATTCTTTCGCAGAATTTCCACTTCTGCGAAAAGGATTTAAAATACATTTATAAAACAACCGCAAATAAACTATGTTGATTATAGCAGGATCTCAATTGTTTGTCAAAGGTAATATATGTAGTTGGGGGTATTTTTAAGGTTTTGCAGGATATCCGTCATTTTTATATGACAAATTAGTCTATTTGTGGTCAAAAATCTGGTAGGGAGGAAGATTATGCCAAGACGAGGAGAAAACATTAGAAAAAGAATTGATGGAAGATGGGAGGGACGTTATAAATGCATATCTGCAACATCTGGCGCAAAAGCCTATTACAAATCCGTTTACGGGAAGAGTTATGGAGAGGTCAAACAGAGATTATTGCTAATCCGTCAGGAGTCACAAAACAATACTGTGAATTGCGCTGTAATACATACCTTTTCTGAGTGTATGGCATTGTGGTTAACTGATATCACTCAAAGATGTAAATATTCAACATATGTCAAATATCAATATATATGTGACTGTCACCTTAAGCGATTCGCATGTGAAAGTCCTGTCTCGGAAATTACCAATGAAATGTGTGAAAAATATCTGATCGAGGAACAATCACTCAATGGACGGCAACTTTCTCTAAGCACAATGAAAACTATTTGTCATGTAATAAACCAGATTCTGAAATATGGGAAATCGAGTGTCAAAGTATCATTGCCAGAAAAGATCACTCTGGCATACAAATATTCCTCAAAAGAAATTACAGTATTTTCTGTTGAAGAACAACGGAAGCTGCTGAATTTTTTATATGACAAAACAGACAGGTATAAATTGGGGATATTGATTTGCCTGTTTTCTGGTCTACGTTTAGGGGAGATATGCGCTTTAAGGGTAAATGATATCGATCTGCCTAACAAGTGTATCAAAGTTTCCCAGACTGTCCAACGAATAAAAAGTGATAGCGAGCACAAGACAATTTTGTACTGCGCTCCGCCAAAGAGCGCTGACTCCATACGAACAATCCCTTTATGCGATGCCCTTCTTGAACTATTGATTAAGATGGACATGCAGGGAGAATATCTGTTGAACGGGAAATCCTTGATGGAGCCAAGAACATATCAATATATGTTTTCAAGGTATTTAAAATCGGCTTATATTAGTAACAAAAACTTTCATTCCCTGAGACATACTTTTGCCACTAACTGCATAGGAAGCGGGATGGATGCCAAATGCTTGAGCGAAATTCTCGGACATTCAGATGTCAAAACAACAATGAACCGCTATGTACATCCGTCGATGGATAGCAAACGTCATCAAATAAATAAGTGTTTTGCCAATTATGGTCAAAATTCGGGTCATTTAGGCTAAGTTTGCAGTATTAATGGGCCGATGTCATCCTTTTTCAGAGAAGTGGAAATTCCGTGAAAAGTATATTTATATACTATCTTTCAGATCAAGAGGAAATGTTAATGAATAGTATATTTGAGTTTTACAAAGGGAAACGGGTGTTGATTACTGGGCATACCGGCTTTAAAGGTGCTTGGATGTGCAAAACATTGGCAATGGCTGGTGCAAATGTTGTGGGGTATTCATTGGAACCACCGACAAATCCCAGCTTATTTAAGTTATGCATAGATGACATGTCTATAAAAACTATTACAGGAGATGTCAGAGACTTGAACCATATGGAGCAGGTTTTCTCCAAGGAAAGACCAGAAATCGTGATCCATATGGCCGCCCAGCCAATTGTAAGAGAGTCTTATAAGAATCCCGTATATACCTATGAAACAAATGTCATGGGAACGGTAAATATATTGGAATGTACACGCAAAGCGAACTGTGTTGCCAGCCTTGTCAATGTTACCACGGATAAGGTTTATTTGAATAAAGAATGGGTATGGGGATACAGAGAGGATGAGGAATTGAACGGATATGATCCGTACTCAAACAGCAAGTCTTGTTCCGAGTTAATAACGAGCAGTTATTTGAATTCATTTTTTAAGGACGGAAGGCTTGCCTTAACTACCTGTAGGGCAGGAAATGTTATTGGAGGAGGAGATTTTGCTGTTGACAGAATTATTCCAGACTGTTTTAGGGCTGCGCTGGATAATCGTCGGATTATTGTCCGCAATCCTTATAGTATAAGACCCTATCAACATGTTTTGGAGCCCATCATGGCATATCTGATGATTGCGCAGGCCCAGTATAAAAACAAGTCCTTGATGGGGAGTTACAACATCGGACCTAATGATGCTGACTGCTGGACTACAGGTAGATTAGTAGATATGTTCTGCCATAAGTGGAAGGATATTGTAGGTGGCAATGTGACTTGGATGGATAAGTCTGACGGCGGCCCACATGAAGCAAGCTTCTTAAAACTTGATTGTTCCAAGGCTAAAGCTGTTTTCGGATGGGAACCACGATGGAATCTGGAAACTGCAATAGAAAAGACCATAGAATGGCTTGCAGCATATGTGAATAGCGCAGACACTGCTAAAATAATGGAGAGCCAGATAAATGAATATGTTCTGGGCGGAGGTATTCGATGAAGGTTGTTTTATTGGCGGGGGGAAAAGGAACTCGCATTACAGAGGAAAGTATATACAGACCTAAGCCTATGGTTGAAATCGGAGGAAAGCCTATATTATGGCATATCATGAAACAATATAGTCATTATGGGTTCAATGAGTTTATAATCTGTGCAGGATATAAGCAGGAATATATCAAAGAATGGTTTGACAACTATTTTCTGCATGTCTGCGATATTACTTATGATTTTACGTCTGGAAAGAATATCATAGTCAACAAATCTTTCATCGAACCGTGGAAAGTCACCATCATAGACACTGGCCAAAACACAATGACTGGCGGAAGGGTAAAAAGGATCCGGGAATATATTGGCAGAGAGACATTCATGTTGACATATGGAGACGCTGTCTGCGATGTGAATATATTTGAATTAGCTACGTTCCACAAAAGCCATGGTAAGATGGCAACCATGACCTCAGTAATTCAAAAACAAGAGAAAGGTGTGCTGGATATAAATAGTGTGGGATTCGTTCGGTCATTTCGCGAAAAGCAAAAGGACGATGGGATTCCCATCAATGCAGGATATATGGTTTTAGAACCAGAAGTTTTGGACTATCTGGAAGATGACCAATCCGTACTGGAGAAAGACGCCCTAGAGCGGTTGGCTAATGAAGGCCAGCTAATGAGCTTTGTCCACAAAGGCTTCTGGCAATGTATGGATTCCATGCGTGAAAAAGAACTATTGGAAAATCTGGTAGAACAGGGAAAAGCGCCATGGATGGTCTGGAGGGAGAAAAATGGATAAATTAATTACCATCGTTGTCCCTACATACAACGAAGAATTAAATGTGCGGAATGTGTATGATAGAGTGACAGCAATCATGAAGGAATATTTAAGCAACTATGAATATGAAATACTTTTTGTTGATAACTGTTCCTTAGATAGCACCAGGGAGATCATACGCAACCTTTCAGATGAAGATCCTCATGTCAAGGCCATTTTCAATGCACGCAATTTTGGATATGTGAGAAATGTTTTCTATGCAATTTCTCAAGTGAAAGGGGACTGTGGATTCCTGCTGCACGCAGATTTGCAGAATCCTCCAGAGATGCTTGTGGATTTTGTTAAGCATTGGGAGGAAGGCTATAAAGTCATAGTGGGCGTGAAAAAATCAAGTAAGGAAAACAAGTTGCTTTTTGCATTCAAAAAAGCATATTACAAATTTATGAACAAGATTTCTGATATCGAGATGATAGAGCAATTAACCGACTATGGTTTGTATGACAAGGGATTTATAGAAGTCTTGAGGAGCTTGGATGACCCTGTTCCATATTTTAAGGGAATCGTTTCCGAGTTGGGGTATCAGATGAAAATGGTAGATTTTGTTCAAAATGACAGAGAAAATGGGAAGTCGTTTACCAATTTCTTTAAAAGCTACGATTATGCCATGCTGGGGATAACCACCTATACAAAAATTATCAGGGCCGCCAGTTGGATTGGCGCTATCCTGGGGATGATTTGTCTGGTGATCGCTATTATCACCTTTTTATCTAAAGTTTTGGGCTGGCAGGATTTTCCTACAGGTATAGCAGCCATCTGTATAGGAACATTTTTTATTGGAGCTGTCCAAATGTTTTTCCTTGGAATCCTCGGGGAGTATGTGATGTGCATAAACACAAGGATGCTTCATAGGCCACTGGTGATAGAGGAGGAACGGATTCGTTATTAATTATGAGATATGATGTTGTTATTGTAGGCTCAGGGCTTACTGGAAGTGTAATTGCAAGAGAATTGGCAGACAGGACAAATGCCAAAATTCTTTTGTTGGAAAAGAGAAGTCACATAGGCGGCAATATGTATGATCAAAAATTTGAAAATGGAGTGCTTGTTCATATGTATGGTCCCCACACTTTTTTTACGGACGAAAAATGGATTGTTGACTATATCCAAAAGTTTTCAAATTGGATTCCTCTCAACGTGACTGCCCAGGTCGAAATTGATGATAGAGTCTTTTCATTACCTTTTGGCTTTCAATTTATACGAGAGTATTACGAAAAAGCGAAAGCAGATTCATTAATTGCACATTTGAAGGAATCATTTCCGAATCAGGAGAGAGTTGCTATTTACGATTTATTAAGTCAGGAAGATGGGGATATTCTGGAATTTGCGAATATGCTCTGCGAAAAAGACTATTATCCGTATAGCTCTAAACAATGGGGGATTCCTATGGGGGATATGGATCCAAGCGTCATATCAAGAGTTAAATTTGCCCTATCTGATGACAATAGATATATACAACAAAAATATCAGTATATACCGCAAAACGGATATACTGACTTCTTTAAGAAAATGCTGGAGTCAGAAAATATCACTGTTGTCACTGACATAGACGCACTGGAACTTATCTCCTTTAGTGATGAAGCCGAATGTACTGAAATTAGCTGGGAAGGGCAAATACACCGATGTCCCATTGTGTTTACAGGACCTATTGATGAATTATTTTCCAGCCAATTCGGTTCTCTTCCATATCGCTCCTTGGATATAGAATTTAAGTCCTTTGAAATGAACGATTACCAGACTGTACCATTTATTTCATATCCCCAGGCGGAAGGTTATACAAGGATTGTGGAGTATAAAAAATTGACTGGACAGAGTGTAGAAGGAAATACTACCATTTCTGTTGAATATCCTAAAGCCTATATAAGTGGGAAAAATTTACCATATTATCCTGTAATAAACAAGGCTAATCTGAAAAAGTATGAAAAATACAAAAGGCTTGCCGGCAATTACTGCAATTTGTATGTGTGTGGAAGGCTGGGAGATTATAAATATTACAACATGGATGCAGCAATCATCAGGGCAATGGAAATTGAAATGCAAATAGAAAAAACATTAGTCGGACAGAAGGAGACATAAATAAATGGCAATTTCTATAGCATCGACAGATATTGACGGCCTGATGGTCATTGCTCCACACCTCTTTTATGATGAGCGGGGGTTATATAAGAAAAACTATGAGTCTGATATATATAATGAATTTGGAATATCCAGAAATTTTACCGAATCCAGTGATCTGTACTCGGTAAAAGGGGCCTTAAGGGGGCTGCATTATCAAAAAAAATATTCCCAGGCCAAATTACTTCATGTTATCAGCGGCACAATTTATGATGTAGCCATAGATCTCAGAAAGGATTCAAGAACTTTTGGAAAATATCATGCGGAACTTATGAAAGCGGAGGATAACAAGGTTATTTTTATTCCGGAGGGATTTGCCCATGGATTTATCACTCTCTCAAAAGAGGCCATTTTTTCTTACCAATGTTCGGGGAAATATGATCCCGACTCCTGCGGCGGCATACTTTGGAATGACCCGGATTTGGGGATAGAATGGCCGCTTGAGGAATATAACATAGAAAAAGTAATTTGTACGGAGAAGGATAAAAACTGGCCCACGTTTAAGCAATACTGCGCAATGGAAATATAGTATAGCTGGCCACATGAGAGGGAGACGGACATGAAAAAGGTGATGATTACTGGCGCTATGGGGTTTATAGGCTCCTGGGTAGTAAAGGAAATGTGTCGACAGAACGTGGATGTCATAGCGGTGATCCGCGAAAATGCCAGTATAAGGGATAAACACTTTGGATGCGGCGTTAGAATTATATACTGTGATATGAAAAACTATAAAATGCTACCATCCATGGTCGAAGATAGGGACATTGATGTGGTTTTTCATTTTGCGTGGGATGGGGTATCCGGGGAGCGAACCAGGAGTTCTTCGATACAGACAGCGAATCTTCAATCAACATTGGACTTAATTGAAGCTGCGTCAGAAATGAAGTGTGGGACTTTTATTGGATCGGGAAGTCTGCATGAAATAGAAAGTTTTTATGAAATGCAGGAAAACAAGCCTATTAATAATCTAGGATATATGTACAAGGCATCCAAGCTGGCGGCACATTGGATGGGGAAGGCTTTAGCTGGTTCGCTAAATATCAGGTTTTTTTGGCCTGTGGTCGCCAATGCCTATGGCGAAGAGGAAATGTCGCAAAGACTAATTAACACAGTAATACGTTCTATTTTGAATGGAGAGAGTCCAAAGCTTTCTGCCGGGAAACAGAATTACGATTTTTTACATATTGCCGATGTGGCCCATGCGTTTTACCTTATTGCTGAAAAGGGCATTGATGGGACGAATTACATAATTGGATCAGGGGAGGTCAAACCTCTTAGAGAGTATCTGGAGGTTGTAGGAAAAATCGCCAATGACACTATGGAAACAGATATACCTTTAGGCTTTGGAGAAATTACTTCAAATATTGTTAATTTACCAGAATCCGTATTCTCAATCAGCCAATTGGTTGAGGATACCGGATTCCGTCCTGCGATATCGTTTGAAGATGGGATAAAGAGAACGGTGAATTGGATTGTCGGTCATAGATAATTTGAAATAAGGCAGTATTAGCGGAGGTGAAAATGATGAGACTGGAGAAGGTCAACAGGATATACGTTATTATATTTTCAATAGTATTACTAGCGCTGCTCATGACAGTGAACCCCTCTTTCATCCATGGGGAGCAGGATGATTACACTCTGCCTGCTGCATCCTTTATAAATGATGGTAATTTTTTCGTCTCAGAGAATGATTTTGTCTACGCACAAGAACTATTTCCTGCCTGGGCCGAGTATTATCAAAATTCTAATGGGCTGCTATCTGTATTTACAAAAAACGGAGAAGAATTAGCGTGGTATTTTCCTACGTATTCAGCATATTGTGTCCCATTTATACTACTCCTTAAAACTATAGAAATTCCCTGTGAATATGCATTCCGACTTGCAAACTATACCATATATGTTTTACTGCTTTTTTTTTGTCTGAACTTAAAGAGATGCCGGCCGATACAAAAAACATTTATTATTCTTGCATTGTCGATTAATCCCATTTTATTTATCATAAAATGGGGAAGTTCGGAGACACTTTTATTTTCATTGTTGTGTTTCAGCCTTTTATTTTGGCTTGAAAAACGATATTATCTTGCTGCATTGTCCTGTGCTATAGCAGGCAGTTTGCAAAGCACAATTCTCATTTGGGGAATTGTTATGATTATTGAATTCTTGCTCAAAATATATTTGGAACATCAAAAGGAAGAGAATTTCTTTCAAATTTATTTCAAACGTTGGAAGCAGATTCTTTCCTATGCATTATGTTATGTTCCAGCGCTTGTTTCTATGATATATTTTTATATATATACAGGCATGTTATCGCCACAGGCAGGAGGTCATTGGGTAGGAAAAAGTACAATAATGTATTTTCAACGATTTATGGCCTATTTAT
The DNA here is from genome assembly GCA_910585015.1 of uncultured Acetatifactor sp. Lineage (GTDB taxonomy): Bacteria > Bacillota > Clostridia > Lachnospirales > Lachnospiraceae > Acetatifactor. Next base: position 2,257 of record CAJUCT010000087.1, on the reverse strand, counting down.
TTGACTTAAATTTGGGAATGTTTCCCTATTTTATTGTTTTTCTGATTATCTTTATTGTTTTAGAAATAATCTCAATTATAAAGAGAAAGGAATATAGATACTCCTGTATGTTCATCGCCTGCATAGGAATCATGCTGGCCTATTCTTTGCATATCCATATTAATTGTGGCATGGCTGGGATTGCGCGATACAATGCCTGGAACTCTGTGTTTATCTGCATTGCGGTGCCTTACTTTGCCGGGAATATAATCGAAAAAGAATTTGTAATAAAAATATTACAGTATGTGATGGGAGCAGGCATTGCATTGACAAGCATTGTGCTTTTTAATACATGGAAAACACCCGATTCAAGTTACACATATATGATGCCAGTGGCCCGCTTTGTTTTAGATAATTATCCTTTATTATATAGCCCGTATCATCTGACATTTTACAACAGAGTAGAACACATTGACAATGACAGTGGTTATATTCCCTTACCAATTATTTACAGTGACAATGACGGATTTGTAAGGAAAATTCTTGTTGACCAATCTTCTGCAAGTGATGTCGAATTTTGTCTGACCGGAAATGTAGAAGATATGGAATGGCTGCATTCAAGGTTGGATAATGTGGGTGAAGCAACCTATATATCAGTCGGAAAAAAACATTCATTAAGGGAGACAATTCCTATGTCAATAGGAGAAGTCATCTGGCTATCTGGTGAGAACTGGAACGGGGAGCAGTATATCGCTAGTGGCATCAGTTCAAACGAGTATACACACACTTGGACTGATGGCAAAAAAATTGTTTTCTATCCCTTACATTTTAAAAGTGATATGTCCGAAAATAGCTATTGTATGAGGTTGTCTTTGGAGAGCATATTCGCCGGGGAACAGCAGGTAATTGTCGTTGTAAATGACAATGAGGTATATAATGAAGTAATTTATGACAGTTCGGAGATAAGAGTTCCATTTAGTTTAAATGAGGATGGGGTATTGGATATGTCGATCTGTCTGCCAAATGCAGTTGCTCCAAACGACACAAACGGAAAAGCATCTTTGGATAATCGTCAATTGGGACTTGCCATTAAATCAATTGTATTTGAAAAGACATAATAATATAGTCTGGGCGGTGCAGCTGGAGGCATTTGAAATGATATTTTCATCTGAAGTATTTTTATTTGTTTTTCTGCCCATAACCATCTGCCTTTACTTCTTGTCAGGGCGCTTTAAGAATATCCTTTCTCCTTGTTGCGTCGCTACTCTTCTACGCTTGGGGAGAACCAGTATATATTTATTAATGTTGATTTCTATTGCCAGTAATTATTTATTTGGACTTATTGTTGAAAGGCTACATATGCCGCACATCAGGAAAATAGTTTTAGCCGTATCCTGTATATTCAATCTAGCATTATTAGCTGTTTATAAATATACTGGATTTGTGGTTTCCACTCTAAACAGCCTGAGATTCGCTATTGCGGATCCAGGAATAGCCCTGCCTATAGGGATTCAGCAGAATGCATAACCATACTTATTGCATGAATTATCCTATCGTTGCCAACATATAAGGCAGTTCAACACCACGTAAGATTCTCAAAAATTCTTTCTGATGTTTTTGCCATTGCCTGTTTTACCCTAGCGTAGCGACTGATATATATTTAGTCAAATAATTATTCCATATAATGCCATTACGTGCTATACTAAAAAGAAACGGCGGTGACGACTATGGCAAGACCTAAGACATACATCATTAAACTCAATGACGATGAACGGGCTACACTCCAAAAAACAATCCGTAATAAAAAGACCTGCAAGACTGTATTGAAGCGTTGCCAAATACTGCTTGAACTGGACGAAGGACAGGGGACGGGGCTCACCCATGCCCAGCTTGCCCACAGCTATGCCGTCTGTCCTGCTACCATAACCAACATCGTCCAGTCTTACGTCAAGAACGGCATAAAGGATATCATCCGCTACAATATCAGCCCCAATTCCAGCGCTGCCCTGCGGAAAGTGGACGGGCGTGCCGAAGCGCGCATCATCCAGATGGCCTGCAGCCCTGCCCCTGAGGGGCATTCGCGCTGGACGCTCCGGCTCTTGGAAGAAAAAGCCCGTGTCGAGCTTGACGTCCCGGTCGGGAGGGAAGCCATCCGCCAGACATTAAAAAAATGAACTTCGACCTCACAAAAATGCCTACTGGTGCATCTCCCCAAAGGAAAACGTAACAGTTCAGACACCCCCTAAAAAACAGCTCGCTTGTTCATTGAAATTCTGTT
>CAJUCT010000086.1 GCA_910585015.1 uncultured Acetatifactor sp. | reverse complement strand
AAAATCAACACTTTTGAACCTTTCATTTCCACCTGAGAGCACCTACGTCCACCTCATAGCGGTATGATTCTCATAATCTCCTACCTAATTCTTTCAAGCATCTCTGAAACAAATTGATAGGACCGCTGTACTGCTTTATCATAATTTCTGTTGATTGCCTCCTGCCCGGCCTCTTTATCATTATCGGAAATGGAACGGATCGCAATAAACGGAATCCTGTTCAGATAACAGGCATGGGCCACGCCTGCAGTTTCCATATCAATACACAATGCATCCGGATGAATCGGTTCCATATACCTGTCTCCTGTTGTTGCAGCCCCAAAATGTATTTTCCGCCCTATCCTTCCGGCTGCCTCCTTTGCCAGGGCAGTCAATCCGTCATCTGAATAAAATACCGGCTCTTTCATCACCGGAAAATCTGTATATATCTCATTATCCGTATCATGGAATGCAGATGCGGTACATACTACCGTATCAAAGACCTGTACCTCTTTTTTCATCCCGCCCGCTATTCCTGAAAAAATAATTGCATCCACATCATATCTGTCGATTAAAAGCTGTGCCGTAATGGATGCGTTAATCTTTCCACAGCCAGAATAAACTGCCGTTGTGTATATATCCTTTATTGTACCGTTATGAAACGAATGCATTGCACATTCATCCGTTTCCCTGAGCCGCATAACGGACAGGTATGGGGCAAGTTCTCTGGCCGTTGCACACATAATCCCGATTTTACTTTCTTTACCCAAATCTTTATTCATAGTCTGCTCCCTAATCGTTTCCATATATATCTCTGTTTCTTATTCCTGTCAATATCCTATATATAGTTCAGGTCATCCGGTATTGACAGCCCATCCTTTCATTTTTCTACCCGCGGCAGTTCCAGTTCTTTTTGTTCGATCGTGTTCGATAGATACCGAAATGTTGGCAATTACGGTACGGGGCAGGGTCAGCAGAAGTTGAAAGCCAACTTTAACCCAGAGCCGGGAGCTTTCCTCTATGGGGGATTCCCGCAAAATCCACAGGTATTTTCCTTCCAGGCTGATGGAAGGTGCTGTGATGGGGCAGGTGCAGAGGCAGAAACCAATCACGGCTGCCGCCATAGGAAGCATTGTCTTTAAAATCTCCATGCCGTCCAACTCCTTATTGCTTGTATTCCAACGCTTTTTCAGCTACCATAATGCGAATCAGGATCAGGTAAAAATTAGAACTCCCAATATAGATCGGAAGCTCTTTCACGTGCACCTATCCAGCTGGTCTCCTGCAGATGACAGGATGATAACGTTCCTTCTCTGATCCACCTTCTTATTATCACCCTGTTGACCGATTTTGAGAAGACCCGTCCACTATACATTCTGTCCAAGCTCAAAACTACCATAAAGTCAGCAACCCCACAGCAAGATGATGGGACATTCAACATTCCCACATACTATTTCATACCCATAATACCACCTTATTGCCCCAAAGCCTTTTTCAGGTCCTTTATATATAAAGCCTGCTGCCTTTTCAGATACGCCCCGATAAACAGTTTCATAAACCATCTTTTTGCTGTAACGTCCTCCGTGAAATCAATCGTTGTTACGCCGCCCTCGCCGGAAAAAATCCCTGTCCAGTGACCATGCATGTTGTCATTCTCCATATCAAATTCCCATCTTTTGCATTCTTCCCTTGCAGTAACAGTAAAAACCGTCTGATAACCGGAGGTTGTGTGTTCCACAAACTGTTTCCCATCTATGATCTCCACTTTGCTTAAATCACTGCGCCATGCGGTATCCTCCAGCGAAGTCACAATATCCCAGACCTTTTGCAGTTCTGCGTGAAAATCTGCTCTTATATTTGAAACTGCCATATTAATAATTCCTTTCTTTTAAGTATACCCTTTTCCACTGTCCAACTCTTTCCAGGAAATCCTTTTCCAGAAAATCCGGAGCCAGCTCTCCTGTTGAAAACATCTTCCAGTAACAACTGAGAAGATAACCGTTAATCTCCTCTAACAGCAGCTGCGTATCAATACAGGGCCGGAACAGGTCCATATCTGCCCGCCCCTGTATATCTTCTGTTCCGTGAAGATATGCTGTGTTATAATGATTCTGAAGTTCTTCCCTGATTTCCGGGTTTTCCTCAAAAAATGCCCTCAAGATAAACAGGTATATGGTCGGGGCTTCCCTCATGAATACGCAGCCTGCCAGAACCCTCTGGCAGAGAATCTCAAACAAATCCGTGGTCTGCGTATCTCCCTTCCTTACTTTTTCGCGGTAAAGCCTGCCTGCATGTTCCCAAAGGTACAGATACAGTTCCTTTTTATTTAAGAAATAATGAAACAGCAGGGATTTGGATACTCCGCCGGCATCCGCAAGCCTGGACATGGAAGCATTTTTATAGCTGTTCCTGGAAAACACTTCATATGCCGCATTTATGATCTGCTCCTGCCTTTTCTGGGGAAGCGCAAAAAACTTCTCGTTCATCCCGAACCTCCTGATTCCTTTCCCATCCTGGTATTTGCGGAAATTAGACGTCCCCGTGCTTCTGCCTTTACCATGGTTTCCAGTTCCTTCGCCGCATCCTTTCCAATCCACCTCAATACCTTGCTTTCTCCTTCCATCCACTCACGTGCCAGCAAAAGCGCCTTTTCGTTATAATGAAAGTTCTTTTTTCCAATTTCCCTCAAAGCAGTAGAAACCGCCTTTTTCACATGCTCCCGTCCATCATCCGCATACTGCGTAACCAGCTCCAGATAGCTGTCCACGGTTTCATCCGTCAGCTTCCTGTCATGTATCACAGAAGCTGCAATCAGTACAAATGCCGCCCTTTTTTTATATAACTGCGGTTCCTGTATCCACTTTGCAATAAAAATATCCCTGCTCTTCATCTTAAAAAATAAATTTTTGCACAGGTGGTCGCATAAATCCCAGGAAACCACATCAAGGAGCAGCCTTTCCGCCTCAGCATCCGTTGTCGCCTTCGGGTTCATCAACAAGACCGCCAGCATCCTTGCCTCGTGGTATTTTGTATTCCACAGTTCAAATGCCAGCTCCTGCGATTTCCCGGCTTTCTTTGCAAGGCCTCTTACTACGGACGTTGCCACACCAATACTGTTTTCGGCCGGTATCCCCATCCGAATCATATTTTCCCTGTATTTCTCAGAAGCCTGTGCCCTAAGTTCATTTATTATCTCCTGACCATCCATCAGTATCCTCCTTCCGGTTCCATGCTCTTCTTATCGTACAGGAAGCCAGTATTCATAGACTGCGTCTTCCGGGTCTGCATGGAGATACACCTCAATATCCGGTATCTCTGCATAGGTGTAGCCAGACGTAGGGAGCCACTGGGTAATGACACGCCTTTCCAGTTCCTGAAGGGTACGGTTCGTTCCCTTTCCTTCAAAAACCGCCCACTTGCATGCCGGAATCTGATATTCTTCGTATTTCCCCGGCTTCTGATCGGAACGGACAGCAATCAGATATTTCCAGTCTTCCGTATGATGGATACTGACACCGAGAAGTCCCTCCGGCTTTCCCTCTGCCATGGAGATTAATCTGGCAAGTGTTCCGTCTGCCAGAGCGGCATCCCATACCGCTGGTATCCTTTGAAAATTCTCTGTCAGTTCTTTCGACAGGGGACAGGACCGTCCCAGTATGCGGAACGCTTCTTTTTCCTCTATCCTGAACTGCAGCGGCACCCCTCCGTGGATTGCCATGGAAAAAGAAATGGGGGGATATGCCTGAAAGGATACCGGTTCCGTTTTTACAGCAGAGGGCGTGATTCCATGAAAATTCTTAAAAGCCCTGGTAAACGCGGTGGGAGATTCATAACCGTACTTCATGGCAATATCCGTTACTTTTCCATTTCCCTTTTGCAGTTCCACGGCGGACAAAGACAGCCTGCGCCGCCGTATGTATTCCCGCAGTGTCATGTCTGTCATATATAAAAACATCTGCTGGAAATAATAGGAAGGGCAGCCCGCAATTCCGGCTACCTCCTCATAATCCAGTTCCCCATCCAGGTTCTCTTCTATAAAATCAATCGCCTGGTTCAACCGTTTTATCCAGTCCATCGTGTTCCCCCCTGCTGTTTTAAGTATAGCCGATTCTCTCACAAAAAACCTCGCATTTGAACGATACAAATTGATAGCCCGAAAGAGCTCACTCCCATTTAAAAAGCTTCATTTCCATATCCAAAACATCCTTTCTCAGTTCTCCGAATTTCACGCCGTATGGGATAAACAGGGCAATGGGCACCGGGTCCTTCAGATATTCCCCCGGCCTGCAGCCGAATTCCCGGTAAAAGGCACGGATATACCCGTCCACACTGCCAAACCCGCAGTCAAAGGCCGCCTCCGTCACAAGGCACTGTTCCTCCTTCAGCTACATGGCAGAGCGGGAAAGCCGGAGCCTGCGAATGTATTCTGCCGGCGTCACACCCAAAAGCTCCTTAAACAGCCGGTAGGAATGCCAGGGAGAAAACAGGGAGACGGCTGACAGCTGTGCCAGTGTGATATCCGCTTCCAGATGGGCTTCGATATAATCCTGCATCCTCTGAACCGCCGCTGTCTGTTCTTTCAAAATAAACCACCTCTTTCTTCTCTGAACTGCTGCCTTGGAGTTCCTATTTTATAATAATCCCCGCTTTTTGTCTCGACTTTTTTTGCCGTTTCCAGATTTTTTGTACCCCATAGTTATTTTCATCTGATATGCGGTCATCCCCACTGGCTGAACTTTCATTATCGAAAATTACCGCAGGGACTTTCTGAGATAATCCGCCGTAATAGTCTGCCCATACTCCGCCAGTTCCTTCGGGGTTCCGGTAAACACCACCCCGCCGCCCAGTGTTCCCCTGATCCACAAAGCCCTCCAAAAGCTTCATAATTGCTTTCTAACTTTCAAGAAGTCTCTTATTTTCAGGCCTTCTCGAAATCGGTCAATAGAGGTATAATTGACAGAAAGGATAAAATCAAAGCGTTATGTGGAGGCATCTGCAAATATGAAAAGATATATTGCATTAATTGAAAAAGACATAAAGCGAAAGGATTGACAAATCAATGAAAATCGAAAGATGCAGAAAAAAGCCCTTCATCGTAATAGGAAAAGAAGGGGCAACAACGGACGGAACAGACTTTATTCAAAAACTATGGAACGATGCGAATTCCCACTTTGGGGAAGTCGCACATTTGGCAAAGAAAGATGAGAATGGAAACATTAGTGGAATATGGGGTGCGATGTCTGACTTTTCCCGTTCCTTCCAGCCTTGGGAGGGATTCAATCAAGGACTTTACCTTGCAGGCGTGGAATGTAAGGATGATTCGGAAGCCCCTGACGGTTGGACAAAGTGGGTAATTCCCGGCTATGAATATATCTATGTAGAACGTGAAAATGTGGATACCTTCTCAGAAGTCATCAAATATCTGGAAGAGAATGGTATTTCATTGGCAGGAGCCGTTCATGACTTTACCTGTCCACAGACTGGAAAGGGATACATGTTTTTCCCAATTAGAAAATTGTAAAAATTGATTCCTTAAATAATTATTTTCCGTTTTAAGACCTCTTCAATTCTTCCCGAAATCAGTCAATGGAAGTATAATCGGGAAAAGAGGGCAGGATCAGAAATCTCAGTGAAGGAGGAAAATATAATATGTTAAGATCAATGATGCAGGTATTTGTAAAAAACAGCATGGAAGCAGTGGCGCTTTACCAAAAGGCTTTTGATGCCGAACTCCTATGCGCTTACCCTGACGGCAGCGGCGGCTATATGCATTCCGAACTGAACGCCTATGGACAAATACTGGCTGTTTCGGAAATCTCTGAGGATGTTGCTATAGGAAATACGATGATGTTCTGTTTCCACCTTGGAGAAGGCCATGAAAACCAGATCCAAAAAGCTTATGAAGTACTGAAAGAAGGAGCATCAAACGCTACCCCTGTGGGCCCATGTGATTATAGTCCATGCCAGTTTGAGCTCATTGATAAATTCGGCGTGGTCTGGTGTCTTTTTGTATAAAGGAAACAAATTATAACGGCATAAGGCTTCGACAAGTTTCGTATGGTCTCTTTTATACCTTTTTAATATTGAAACCAGGACACTTTCGGATATGCCATCAAAGATAATTGTATTAAAAAATAAATGTTTCCCTTAAGCTTTGAATTCTATGGGGATGACATCCAAAACTCCCTTTTTTTATTTCCCCGCCATAGTAATCCGCCCATAAAATATTCTCATTTTGATGATATAAAAAAAGCGTTTGATTATCCACTTCACCATTTTCAGTATTTATCTTTGGTATAAAGTATTTTCCATCATAAAAAATATCTGTATTAGGAACTGCTATACGTTGCTCCATTACTTCATAAGCTAACCTTGCATTTCCATTGATAAATAATTCTTCATGCTTTAAGGTTTTATATCCCCTATGCTCATAAAAACAGGCTGCCGCAAGCGACACATCTAAGTAAATAATAGTGTTATTAAGAGATATTTCTTTTTCAAGACATTGCAGAATATAACTGCCATTTCCTTTTTTCTGAAAATCAGAAACAACAAACAGTCTTGATATATGATTTTCCTTGTAACTGCCTGTTCCCACTAAACAATCACCCGATAACAAAACTCTAACAAAACCATTTTCTATATCTGCGGCAATGTTTTCCCTTGAATGAAGCCCGCAAAAAAATTCAACTACTCCTTGAGGATAATATAAAGGATAAATAGCGTGCTGCCACAAGCTTGACAATATACACAATCTGTTACAATTACGGACAAATGCCCTGCATTGGGAAAGTTAAGGTCATTCCAGGTATCCTGTTCACTGCCGAGTATCACAATGCAGATCCGGTACAGCATCTCGCTGTGTTTCCTTACTGCCGCTTCCAGGTCCATATCTTTCCATCTCCTTCCTGTTCCACATCTGTTGGATAGTTGGAATAGGTGACTTAGAAAATATCCATTATTCAAGGGTTTCCAGTGCCCCTATGAACTTGTAATGGATAGTAAGTCGTTGAATTTTCTGCCCGTCAACTTCTACGGGTTCAGAAACAAGAATTTTTTCTATAAGTTGGTTGATTATCTTAAAATTGAGTTCCGTTATTCCTGCATAACCGCTTATCTGCTCCGCAAAATGCTCAATGGAAGATAACTGTTCTTTGTCCGCTATGGCACTTTTTTCAAGTTCCTTTATCTTGGCTGTCAGTTCTTCCTGCTCGCTGTCATACCTTGCCGACAACATCTGAAAACGCTTTTCGGTCAGCAGTTCCCTTGTCAAATCCTCGTACAGTTTGGCATACAGGTTTTCTATTTCCGACACTCGCTGTTTACATTGCCTTAGTTCCTTTTTCTGCTGTTCCCTGTCCGCTGACATTTGGAGATTAAGACGCTCCGCAATCTCCGTTACCATTGCTTTCCTGTCCGTCAGTGCCTGTCCTGCGTGTTTCTGAATGTCTGCAAGCACAACTTCGTGAACCGTCCTCGCCTCAATGGTGTGTGATGAACAACCCTCTTTCCCAAACTTGCGGTACTTGGTACAGCAGTAGAAAGTCTTGTCCAGTACGTTGTTCCGCTTTCTTTTCTGCTCGACTTTGGCAAGCATGGCACTCCCACAATCAGCACATTTAATTATCCCTCGGAAAATGTTGTCATATCCGCTTGAACTTTCCCCGATAACAGGCGGTCTGCCGTCCAAAATCTTCTGTACGGTGTTCCAACGGTTCTGTTCAATGATTGGCTCATGTGTTCCATAGATGATTTCACGCTCCGCATACGGGATATACTGTCTTTTCTTGGAACGCATGGTCTTTGTCGGTCTTTCCGCTACGGTGAGGTTTCCTGCATAGACGGGGTTGCGTAAAATCTTGCTGACATAGGCAGTATCCCAGTCATACATTTTTTCCTCGTCAGTGTACCGCTCAAACATTTCCTTTTTGTAGAAACTCGGCTTTATGACCTTTGCCTTACGCAAGCGGTTACAGATAGTGTGAAGCCCCACACCCTCCTCGGCGATTGAGAAAATCAGTTCCACAACGGGGGCGGTCACTTCATCAATGACAAGGTGGTTATGGTCTTTCTCGTCTTTCTGATAACCGAATGGGGCGGTAGTAGCCATATACTTGCCCTGCATTCTCCTTGCATGGAGTGCGCTCTTGATTTTCCTTGACGTGTCCTTTGCGTACATTTCATTGATGATGTTGCGGAACGGTGTAATATCCATTTGTGCGTTGTCTATGGAGTCCACGCCGTCATTGATTGCAATGTAACGTACATTATGGTTGGGGAAAAACACCTCGATATATGTACCCGTTTCAAGATAATTCCTCCCCAAACGTGACAGGTCTTTTGTGATGAGCGTTGACACTTCCCCGTCCTGTATGTCCTCGATAAGCTGTCGGAATGCGGGGCGGTCGTAGTTTGTACCGCTGTAACCGTCATCAACATAGAACTGGCAGTTCAGAAAACCGTTGCGCTTTGCATAATCTTTCAGCATGGTTTTCTGTGTGCTGATGCTCATGCTCTCGTTGTTCGTGCCGTCGTCTTTGGAAAGCCTGCAATATAAAGCAGTGATTTTGTCGTTATTCAGTTTTGCCCTTTTCATTTCGTCCTCCTTGATGAAAAGGGACTTCCTCTTAACTCCTATTATACTATATTCCCTTTTCCGTTTCCAGTGCTAATTTGCGCTGTTTTCCGCTATCTCCTTAACCTTTTTTGTTATCTGTTCCTCGGCTATCCGCTTGAATACCGTTTCCATTTTTTCAGTGCCTACATAGTGCCTTTCCACGATAATTTTTGTGGGTGGGTGCTGTCGGGTGGCTCTATGCTGTGCCTTGCTGTCTTTGCTCATAAATCTGCTCCTTTACAATAAAATAGAGCGCATAGACTGTTCTATACGCTCTGACGCTGTGTTACTTATTCAGTTGTGATTGTAATAATGGTTGTTTAGACAAACTGGAATTTAAGCCCTCACATAATCTGTAAGAAAATTCTCGATATCTGTTATATGTTGATTTAAAACTGCATGATATACATCAATACTGGTATATTGGTCAAAGGAATACAATTTATGTGCAATAAGTTCTTTTTTCAGACGAATAATTTGCTCTTTTAATTCAGGCGACTTTTTTACTTGCATTACAATTTTATCGCAATATTCTTCGGCTAACTTTATTGTATCTTTATCAAAAAACCACAAATCTACATTCCAAAGCTCATTTCCTATAAATGCCTCAAATCCTTGAAACCAAACTGTTTTATGTTCGGAATTGATTTCTTCCTTCGCCTCATACCATATAGGATGAAATTTATCTATAACAAATTGTGATAAGCGATATAGTTTATCCAATGACATATTTTCGTTCTCAATGTCAATATCCAAATCATTCCATGCCATCATATCCATGCGATAACTTCCAACAATATGAGGTGTTCCATATCTGCCTAATTCCTCTAATAAGCCATGGTCATATAAAATACACTTTGCTTGCTCTTTTATCGTCATATCTCCACCTCCAAATTCCGATTTGTATCTTCAATAGAATACCACAATCACACTCATATTTCTATCAGATTTTCATTAAATTTCTTCCTCCCTCCGTTTCGTTTTGTTCTGTTGCCTGTTATGCTGTCGGCTCTCGTTCTGAAGCTCCCTCTCAAGGTTCTTTTTGTTGTAGCTGATTACCTCGGCATACGCTAATTCTGTGGCGGTCTTGGTCTGCTCCTTGCCGATACTGTCATACTCGGATTGCAAAGACTGTATCTCGGCTTTCCACTGTTTCGGCGTTATCTTCTCGCCGTTCTGTAAAAGGCTCTGCATACGTTCCTTTAATTCGGGGTACTTCGATAAGCTGTCCTTATGCTCCTTATCGTATTTCATTTTCGCAAATCCTTTGAGTGACTGGCTCTCCTTATAGGTGGCTTGGATTGGCGCAAAGAGGGCATACATTTTTGACAGTTCCTTTAATCGGTTTAGTTTCTGCCCCTTTGAAAAATGCACTGTTTCAAGCTGACTGTATTTCTGTTCCTTATCCGCTGTGAATTTCGCAAGGCTCTCAAAGCTGTCTATCTTCCTTGTCGTGATGAATTTCTCCGCATTGTCGGCTGACTGCAAGGCGGTTCTGTCGGATATTCTTCTTAGGTGCTTTCCGCTGACAATCGGCAAGTCAAGTCTGCCTTTGCGCTCCCTCACTTTTGCAATCATCTCCATGACTTCATTCTTCACGCTGACCGCTGTATTTTTAATCTGCGTACTTAACAATACGTTCTTCCCGCATATCAGACATAAGGATAAACAGCATAGAAAACTTTTCCTGTCTGCAAAATTCTAACAG
>CAJUCT010000085.1 GCA_910585015.1 uncultured Acetatifactor sp. | reverse complement strand
CGTCAAGATGGTCAGGCAAAATAGTGCAAATCCAAAATCTGCCAAAAAACTACATTCCCGATCTGGAACTGGCGAGGGATCTTGTGAAGCAGGGGCGTTTTGAAGATATCGAACTATTATACGATTCCACACCGAATGTGCTTTCAGAATTAATCCGTACAGCCTTTATCCCAAAGCAGGGATGCCGCTTTGTGGTGGCGGACTTTTCTGCCATTGAAGCCCGTGTCATGGGATGGCTCTCCGGCGAGGAATGGGTGCTGGACGTTTTCCGTGGTGACGGGAAGCTGTATGAGATGACGGCATCAAGGATGTTCGGCATCCCGATGGCGGAGATCGGAAAGGGCAGCCCGGAATGTGCTCAAAGCCTATGCGGAAAAGAGGAACGGGTGGATTTCGCTTGCATTCACCACCCGAATGTAAGGCGGCATCTATATAGGAAGAAAGCGGCCAGACCGCTTGACTTTACGGCCTTTCAGAGTGATTAATAGACTACCCAAAAAGAAAGGAGCGCAGACGGTCATGGCAGATAAAGAGGGAAAAAAACTGAGGGCGTCAATCTACTGCAGGGTAGGAAACCCAAAGGATGCGGGGCCTTATTTTAAAGAAAAATGCGGGAGCCCTGCGGGGCAGGGACGGAAAGGAGCGGATGCAGATGCGGATAAGGAAAGTTGCGATATATGCAAGGGTTTCAACAGAGCATGAGGCACAGCTTTCAGCATTGGAGAACCAGGTGCAGTATTACGATGACCTGATAGACAGGCACCCGGACTGGGTATTGTACCGCCGGTATATCGATGAAGGGATCACCGGCACCTCCATATCCAAGCGGAAAAACTTCGTGCGGATGATGGAGGACGCGAAGGACGGACATTTCGATTTAATCGTCACGAGGGAGGTATCGAGGTTCGCAAGGAACACGGTGGACACCCTCCAGCAGACGAGGCTCTTGAAGCGGATGGGGATTGAGGTGTATTTCACCGAGGACGGCATATGGACCATGAACGATGAGGACGGGGAGCTTCGGCTGACCATCATGGCGACCCTCGCGCAGAACGAATCGAAAAAGACCTCCATGCGGGTGAAGGCGGGGCAGATGGTCTCCTTCCAGAACGGGGTGGTCTACGGCACCGGGAACGTGCTTGGCTATGACAAGGTGGGGCCGGAATACGTCATCAATGAGGAACAGGCGGAAACGGTCAGGAGGATATTCGACCTGTACCTTGCGGGCAACGGCTACCACAAGATCATGAAGCAGCTTGAAAAGGAAGGCCGCCGCACGGCGATGGGGAAGACGATGTGGCATTACGCCACCGTCGGCCATATCCTGAAAAACCGCCTTTACTGCGGCGAACTGGAATACCGGAAGGAATACGTGCCGGACTACCTGGAACAGAAAAGGGCGAAGAACAAGGGGGAGCTGGAGCGCGTCATCGTGGAGGGGAAGCACCAGCCCATCGTCACCAAGGAGGAGTTCGAGAGGGTGCAGAAGATGATGGCGGAAAAGGACGCGCAGATGGGGCAGCGCCGGAAGAACAAGGGCGTCCATTCGGACGACCTCTGGCGCAGGAAGATGCGGTGCCAGTGCGGCCACGCCTTCGCAAAGACCAAGTGGCATACCAAGACGGACTTCATCACCTACACCTATAAATGCTACGACCAGACCCGGACGGGGACCATAGCGGCAAGGCTGAAAAACGGCCTGAGCATTGAGAACGTCTGCCGCTCGCCGCTGGTGCAGGACTGGAAGATGTACACGATGGCGCAGAAAGTCCTCCACGCCGTGTTCGATGACCCGGAGGGGACGCTCCTGAACGCGGCGGCGGTGCTGGGGTGCGGCATCGCCGGGGTGGAGCAGTCAGAAGTCCTGCGGGATAAGGAAATCATAGAAGAACAGCTCAAAAAGGAGCGGGGCAGATATGAGACGCTGCTCGACATGAGGATGAACAACGAGATACCGAAAGAGGTATTCAGCCGAAAGCAGCAGGAGGTTGGGGAGCGGATCGCGGAACTGGAGCAGCGGATGGAGCAGTACGGGGACGTGGAGCCCGCCACGGAGGCGGACGTGAGCGGCAAGCTGGAAAACCTGCAAAAGCTCATGGGGCAGTCCGCCATGCCGGAGGACGGGGAATTTTCAGAAGAGGAAATGGATAGATATGTGTCAGGGGTGAGGGTTTACGAAGACCGCTTCGAGTGGCTCCTAAACCTAAGCCCCGATGCGGGAGGGGGACTGGATGATGCCGGTTCCCCCGTTTATTTCAAGAAGATAACGGTCACGCCGGATGACGAGCGGGCGTGGTTCAGGAAACACCCGCAGTGGTCAAAATCCAACAGGTATGCGGAGCTGGAGGCGTGGATATTCATTTAAAACGAAAGAGGGACAGGGCGGAAGGGCTGTGGCGCAGCCTTTCCGCCCTGTCACCGATTTGCGGTTACAATTCTGTGTTCATTTCTTTTGCTTCTGTCGGCAGGCATTTCCCTAAAAACATGGCCTTGCAGTCGGAAAATCCCAACAGGTAGGCGAGCATCCCAAACCGGGAGCCCAGCGCGTTCTGCTCACTGACGTACCGGTCAATCAGCAGCCGGATTTCTTTTGATAAATCCATCCTGTCCAGTTCGCCGGAGTATATGTCCGACTTGCGGAGAATCGCCTGGTATTCCCCGTCACTGCTCACGATGCCGTTCATGACGCTGTGCATGCGGGTGTCCATGAGCTGGTACAATGCAGAATCTTTTTCCAATCCAATCCCTCCTTCCGTGGTGTCGTAGCTTACCTCTGTTTTGGCGGGATTGCAAGCGGAAAAAGAAAAAAGCCGGAAAACCATCTTGTAGCGTCCGACATTTTCTGATAAAATATTCATACGGGTGCTGCCATAACGGTAGGCGGCTAGTTCTTCTGCGGAGGGACTGTGACCCTCCGATTACATAGAAACCTGCTTGCAGGAATCTGGGAAAGGAGGGCTGAGTGGATGTTGACGATTGAAGGATTGATTTCAGTGCTTGGCTTATGCCTGACCTGCTTCGGTCTCGGATACGCCATCGGAAGCAAGGATAATAATAAACCACAAAAATAGCCGCCCCACAGTCTGCAAAACTAAGGCGACTATTTTTGTTGACCTAAATTCGGACTAGCCGTCTATCGGCAGTACCTTTATGTAAGTATATCTTAGCAGATTTATGCGGAATTGTCAAACGCTGCGGAGCGTTCCGCTGAAATCATTCTATACCGGATTCCGCAAAAAAACAAGGGGGTTTTAGCGGCAAAATCGCAATTTGTCGAACCGCAAATTGGGTGGGGTAAATTCCTCACAGGTGGGGTAAAAGGGGTAAATATTTTTACCCCGGGGTAAAAAGTCATCAAAGCATAACAGCGGCACAGGCGGCTATTTCCAAATGATGCCATAGGATTTTGGGTATTAACAGGCAAAAGTATTGAAGAATGGCTTAAAATCAAGGGATTTTGAGGTTTGGTGGGGTTCATCACGGTGGGTGGTGAACCCCTTTTTTCGTGTTTTTAGATGCCGCTGATAGGATGGCGATTGGGGAAAAAATCGTACTATCAGGCAAAAGTATACTTTCACGCAAAAGTCGGGGGTTTCCGTGATAGTATAAAACGGAAAGGTAAAAAGGAGTAGGATATTGGCGGTTTTGGCTGAAAGGTGTATTAGCTTGACGGAAAATGCTGTCGATAAACGGGAGATATAATACAAACACGGAAACTGCTCGGAGTTTTCGTGTTTGTATATGAGTTTCCGTGATAGTATGGAGTTTTGCATGATAGTATACAGAAAAATTGAAAAATGATAGCAGGGGGAAAAGGGTTGTTCAATGGCCCTTTTTTGCTTTCCATTCCCAGAAAATAGTCGTTTCGTGCCATCGGGTGAAAAACAGAAAATTTTTATGGTATAATTCAGTGGATGCTTTTACTTTAGCGGGAACGGCTTTCTGCCGAAGTAATAGGAAACAGCGGAAAGGGTGATATACGGATGTATGATGTGATAGTGGTCGGGGCGGGGCCTGCGGGATGCACGGCTGCCAAGGCTTTAGCGGAAAAAGGCTATAAGGTTCTCTTGGTGGAAAAGTTCAAGATGCCAAGGTACAAGTCCTGTTCGGGCGTGCTGATAAAGAAATCAATGGAGCTTGTAAAGAAGTATTTCGGGGAGGCCGTACCGAAGTATGTCATGTGTACCCCGACAGATAACAGGGGTATGATCTTCACAAATGATGCGGGGAAGGAATACCGCTTCGAACAGGAGGGGCTTAATGTATGGCGCAGCCATTTTGATGGGTGGCTTGTGGAAAAAGCAAAGGAGAGCGGTGCAGCGGTCAGGGATGGCGTGGCGGCTCTTTCCTGCACGGAAAAGGACGGGGTTGTGGAAGTCAGCCTGCATGGGCAGAGGAATTTTACAGAGGGCGCAAGGTATGTCATTGACTGCGAGGGCGTTGTCGGGGCATTGAAGCGGAAGATTACCGGGGAGGTTCCCGGATATATAACCACATACCAGACCTTTAACGAGGGCAGCATAGATTTAGACCCGCATTACTTCTATGCGTACCTGCAGCCGGAGCTTTCGGAATATGACGCATGGTTCAACGTGAAGGATGACCTGCTGGTGCTTGGGGTGTCCGTGAAGGATATGGATAAAATCAGATATTATTATGGGCGATTCATTGCCTATATGGAGGAAAAGCATTACCTGCGGATTGACAGGCAGACGAAAGAGGAAAAGTGGCTGATGCCGCATATCCGTCCGGGATGCCGTGTGGACTACGGTGTGGGGCGCATCCTTTTTGCGGGGGAAGTCGCCGGGTTCTTAAACCCGATGGGAGAGGGCATATCTGCCGGGATGGAGAGCGGGTACTGTGCCGCCAGTGCAGTCATGAAACATTTCGACAACCCGGAAACAGTCCGGGAGGCATATCGGCAAAGTACAGAAAATCTGAAATCCTATATGCAGCGCCAGTGGACTTTGTGGGTGGAATGGCTGGCACGTTCAGAGAGATGGAGTAATTGTAAGAAAAGGGACTGCTTTGGCAGTCCTTTTTTCGTTGTTTTGCTAATACATATGCCCAAATGAATCCAAATTTGTACCCTTTATGGGAAATTACATCAGATGCGTGTCGCTCCAGCTTTTCATATCTCTCAAAATAGGGATGAAACTTTTCCCCAGGCCAGTCAGGGAATACTCCACCTTCGGCGGCACTTCCTGATAGATATAGCGGGAGATGAAGCCGTCCTGTTCCAGTTCCCGGAGCTGCTTGGTAAGGGTGGACTGCGTGATGTCCCCAAGCCTCCGCCTCAGCTCCCCGAACCGCTGCACCTCATATTCCGCGATGTACCATAATATCGTTATCTTCCATTTCCCGCTTAAGATGTTCTGTACCCTGACCATAGCCGCGCATTGGGGCAGCGGTGCTTTCATGTTGCTCATGTGGTTCCCTCCTTTTGGCAGCATTATACGATATTTTTTCTATAAGTGCAAGGTACTATACTTTTTGATACTGGTATCAATTTTCGCACTATAAACGAAAAAAGACAGTACTTTTCTTTTCCGCGCCAGTTGCTATAATGTGATTCAAGAAAGGAGGCGGACGGGATAAACACATCAGTGGATATAGCGGGCATCAGGTTAAAGAACCCGGTGATGCCCGCGTCCGGGACATTCGGCTCCGGGCAGGAATACAGCGGGTTCGTGGATCTGAACCGGCTAGGCGCGGTGGTCACGAAAGGCGTCTCATGCGTCCCGTGGGAGGGGAACCCGGCCCCAAGGATCATGGAGACGGCCAGCGGGATGATAAACGCGGTGGGGCTGCAGAATCCGGGGATAGACGTCTTTATAGAGAGGGACCTCCCTTTCCTCAGACAGTTTGATACGAAGGTCATTGTGAACATATGCGGCAGCACCGTGGCGGATTACCTGGAAGTGGTGGAACGGCTGTCCGGGCAGGAGATAGATATGCTGGAGGTCAACATCTCCTGTCCGAACGTGGAGCATGGCGGCATCGCTTTCGGGCAGGAGCCGGGGATGGTGGAGTACATCACGAAGGAGATAAAAAAGAAAGCGGCGCAGCCCGTTTCCATGAAGCTGACGCCGAATGTCACGGACATAACGGAGATTGCGAAGGCGGCGGAGGCCGGCGGCGCGGATGCGCTCTCGCTGATCAACACCATCACGGGCATGAGGATTGACGTGAAGAAAAGGGCGTTCTGCGTGGCAAATAAGACGGGCGGCCTGTCCGGGCCTGCCATAAAGCCGGTTGCGCTGCGGATGGTCTGGCAGACCTGCCGGGCGGTAAATATCCCGGTCATCGGGATGGGAGGGATTCAGACGGCGGAGGATGCGTTGGAGTTCATCATGGCCGGTGCCGCCGCGGTGGCGGTGGGGACGGCGAATTTCAGGAACCCCTGTGCCATGCCGGAGATCATCGGCGGGCTGGAGAAGTACATGGAGGAAAACGGTATCCGGGATTTAAAGGAGATCAGGGGTATCGTCAGTTAGATTTTTACAGACAGGAAGGAGAGATGGTTTATGCATTACACGGGAACGATATGGAGGCCGCCTTATGAGGCGGGGAGCGCACTGGTACAGGTGACGGCGGGCTGTACCCACCACAAATGCAGGTTCTGCACACTCTATGAGGACGTGCCGTTTAAGTTCCGTATGTCGCCTTTATCCGAGGTGGAGGCGGACTTAAAGGAGATCAGCCGCTACTACCGGAACGCAAAGAGGGTATTCTTCACCGGGGCGAACCCTTTTGTATTAAGTTTTGACAAGCTGAAAACGCTGGCGGAACTGGTACGGAAATATTACCCGAAAGTGCAGTCCATCGGCTGTTTCGCCCGCATCACGGACATCACGCCGAAGACCACGGAGCAGCTGCGGGAGCTGCGGGGGCTTGGGTACAACAGACTAACCATCGGCGTGGAGGCGGGTGACGAGGAATCCCTGTCCTTCATGCATAAAGGGTTCGGCACGAAGGAGATCATAGAAGAATGCAAAAGGCTGGATGAGGCAGGGATGGATTATAACTTCTTCTACCTTGCCGGGATATACGGGTCCGGGCATATGGAGGAAGGGGTGAAGAACACGGCGGAGGTGTTCAACCAGCTCCACCCGAAGGTCATTGTTTCCTCCATGCTGACGGTCTACCCGACCTCGGAACTGTACCAGGAAATCCAGGCTGGGAACTGGACGGAGGAAACGGAGATAGAAAAACTGTATGAATTAAGGACGCTGATCGGCAGCCTTGACATAGACACCTATTTTGCGACGATGGGCGCATCGAACTGCATCAACGTGGAAGGACATCTGCCGAAGGACAGGGAACGGATGGTCAAGTGGCTGGATGAGGTCATCGGCGCCGTGGATGAAAAGGAACTGCGCAGATACCGCGAGAACCTGCGGCATCTGTAAGGAGGGGAGCCATGATACAGGATATATCCCCTTAGAGGCTGGACATGGCATACCGCGGTACAGCCCCGGCCCCGGATGACTGCTTTTTCTCCCTCCGGGGAGAGGATGTGCTTTTGCGGGACATGGGGGACGGGCGCAGGAGCCTCCCGTCCTTCCGGGATTTAAGGCATCAGGCAGGAGAAATGGAAAGCAGGGCGGTATTCCTGTTCCGGGCGGGCAGGGAGCCGGTTTACCTGCTGGGGCAGGCGGTGCCGAGATGCAGGGGGCTTGGGTATTTCCCTGTCTGTGAATTAAAGGGCGTCCTGCCGGAATGGGCTTTCTTTGCCGGGGCCACGGCCCTGCACTTAAGCCGCTGGTATGAAGGGAACAGGTACTGCGGCAGGTGCGGCGGGAGGATGGAAAGGAAGCCAGGGCAGAGGGCGCCTGCCTGCCCGGAATGCGGGAACACGGTATATCCCGGCATCGCCCCGGTGGTAATGGTGGCTGTCATGGACGGGGACAGGCTGCTGATGACAAAGTATGCAGACCGCTCCCTCCCGCAGTGGGTACTCATATCCGGTTTCGTGGAGGCGGGGGAGACGCTGGAGGAAGCGGCGGAGAGGGAGGCCTATGAGGAGACAGGCATCCGTATCCGGGATTTGCAGTATTTTGGCAGCCAGCCGTGGGGGTTCTCCGGCTCCGTGATCGCAGGCTATACCGCAAGGCTGGACGGCCCTGATGGGATACGCCTTGACAGGAAGGAGCTGGCGGCGGCAGAGTGGCATCTGCGTTCCAGACTTCCGGATGAATTGACGGATATCAGTATTGCCCATGAGATGATTGAATCATTGAGACTTTAGAGGAAAGGCTGGATAAAGATACTGTACTAAGGATAAAGAGGAAGAGGGCTCACAGGCCCTTTTTCTATGTGCGACGGTCTGCCGTTTCCGCAGGCAGGCCGGGCGGCCTGATTTGGAAAGCGGGGGAATCAGAGTTAATATGCTTACACGGCGGTTCGCGTTTGTGTCGCCCTTGCGTGGGATGAAGGCATTTTTTTTGAAATGTCCAGTCACTACCGCCAAGTGTCCAGATACAACACCCGTTCTTCCTTTTTGCTGGTATCTGCCGATAAAATAGGTGGACGGGAAATAATAGTCCTTATTGGCAATAAAACATTGATATGGGGTGAATCAGATTGAACATAGCGGTTTGCGATGACGAAGAAAATATCCGTTATTTGATAAAACGGCTGATAGAAAAGCAGGATGCATCCTGCCGGATTATGGAATTTTCGTCCGGGGAGGAACTGCTGCGGTTTTGGGAGCAGGAGGACAGGGAGCAGTTAGATATCCTGTTCCTTGATATTTCTATGGATGGAACTGACGGAATGGAAACGGCGGAACAGATCAGGGACTGGAAGGAAGAAAGGGAAGAAGTTTTATGGGGGAGCCTGCCCCTGCTGATATTTGTGACAGGTTACCCGGAGTATATGCCGAAGGCTTTTTCCGTCAATGCCTTCCAATATTTAGTGAAGCCTGTAGACGAAAAGGAATTTGAAGATGTGTTTGCGCGGGCAGTCAGGGAGTGCCGCTGCCTGAACAGGAAAAAGAACACTGAGCCGGGGGAAATACTGGTCAGGAGCGGGAACATCACAAGGAATGTCCCGGTTGATGATATTCACTATATTGAGAGCAGCAACAGGAAGATCATCGTATCCATGCGGGATGAGGAAATAGAATGCTATGGAAAGATAAGTGAGATGGAGGATGAACTGCGGGAAGGCTTTTTCCGGATTCACAAGGGGTATCTGGTCAATATGAAATATGTGGAAAGATACAGCCGGACGGAAGTGCAGATGAAGAACGGGAAACGCCTCCTGATCTCCAAGTACAAGTACCAGGATTTTATAAAGGCGTATCTGGAATTCATTGCGGAGGACGGCAGATGAGTCAGGAGGGTTATAGATTATTCATAAATATATGCGACTTATATCTTGTACTCCTGCAGGTCATGCTCTTTCTGGTGGTTTGGGACATTTTTTTCAGGCCGGAAAGGGGAAAAAAGGAAGCGTTGTCCGCAGGCATATTTGCAGCAGCCAATGTACTCCTGCGTTTATGCCCCGGTGTTCCGGGATGGGCGAGGTATGCGGTATCGGCTGCTGCTGTATTGGGGTACTGCCGTATCAGATATAAGGGCTGTCTGGAAAAGGCTGTTTTCACGCTGCTGCTGCTTTACAATTTCCACGGGATGAGTTTTCTGGTCTCAAACAGCCTTTACCAGCTTTTAATGGATGGCCTGATGGGGAGGCTGGACGTCCGGGATGCAGGGTATATGCTCCATATGTATAAGAGCCAGGTGATAGGCCAGGGCTGTAATTTTTTAATATACACGATCTCATTTGTTTCCATGGTCTGGATTCTGAAAAGGATTGTAAAAAGCCCTGTGTCCATGAGCTGGCAGGATGCCATTTCCCTTTCCGCCCTTAATGTCGTTGGCAGTATGCTGGTATGGATGATTATGGATATTTCGATGGTTCAGATTGATAAGGAGATATTTTTCCTTTTTGCCCAGAGGAAGGAGATGGTGTGGAAGATACCAATGATCGCGGTCCTTCTCAGCGCCGGGGAAATTTCGGCAGTCTGTATTTTCCAGAAGAACAAGGAACTGCAGGGCGAGAGGGAGAGGCATTTTGCGGAAGAACAGCAGATGAAGGCCATGAAAAGGAGGCTGGAGGAAGCGGAAAATTTCTATGGCAGCATCCGTAAAGTAAGGCATGAAATGAAAAGCCACATGGCAAATATCAAAGGCCTTGTCGCCGGGGAAAAATACGGAGAGGTGGAGAGGTACATTGACAAACTGGATGAGACCGTGCAGGAGCTGGATTATAAGTTCAGCACGGGAAATGCAGTGACGGATGTCATCATCAATGACAAATACCGGAGGGCGGCAAAATCCGGGACTGCATTCCGGGTGAAGTTTGAATACAGGGAGACGGATACCATCTCTGCCTTTGACATGGGGATCATCCTGAACAATCTTTTAGAGAATGCCATAGAAGCCTGTGAGAAACTGGAACAGGAGAAACGCCGCATCAGCCTTACGCTGAAAAGGAAGAACCATTTCCTGCTGGTGGAGGTGGAGAACAGTTTTGACGGGAAGCTGGAATGGCAGGACGGGGAGGCGGTACCGGCAACGGTGAAGCACAGCAGCCTGCCGGAGATACTGATGGAGCATGGTGTCGGCCTGAAAAATGTAAGGGACGTGGCGGAACGCTATCTGGGTTATATGGATATCAAGGCGGGGAGGGGCGTGTTCAAGGTCACGGTCATGCTGCAGCAGAAGGAAATATAATAATAACCTGAATCCGTGAAACTCATTGTTTTTATATGCCAATCTACAATCAGATTGGC
>CAJUCT010000084.1 GCA_910585015.1 uncultured Acetatifactor sp. | reverse complement strand
TGAGTTTTAAAAGCCTCAGCACATCAGCGCTGCTTTTGCTGTCAAGGTTCCCGGTCGGCTCATCAGCAAGAAGGAGCGCCGGCTTCGTAATCAGCGCCCTTGCGATTGCCACACGCTGCTGTTGCCCGCCGGAAAGATTATTCGGCATGCTTTTCAGCTTATCCTCCAGCGCAAGCACATGAATCACCTCGTCCAGAAAATCCCGGTCCACGGTGCCACCATCCAGTTCCACCGGCAAAACAATGTTCTCGTACACATTCAAAATTGGAACAAGGTTATAGTTCTGAAAAACAAACCCTATATTCCGGCGGCGAAAACGGGCAAGTTCTCTGGCCGTTGCACACATAATCCCAATTTTACTTTCTTTACCCAAATCTTTATTCATAGTCTGCTCTCTAATCGTTTCCATATATGTTTCTTATTCCTGTCAATACCCTATATATAGTTCAGGTCATCCAGTATTGACAGTCCAGCCCTTCATTTTTCTACTCGCGGCAGTTCCAGTTCTTTTTGTTCGATCGTATTCGATAGATACCGAAATGTTCCATCCGGGAATGGCTGGACTACAATCTGATTTGTGAAAGCATAATCTGAATTGTAATCGATCCAGACTCCGTCAACATAAAGTGTGATTGTCCCATCCTCACCCTGTTTGTAATCTACCACTTCCCCAAAAGGCGGAAACTGCCTTGCAAATATCATTTCATATTCATAGCTGTCCACATCAGCACGGTAGCCGCAATGTTCCCTCACCTGTTCAACGGATACTGGAAAGCAGGTCGTCATAACACGTTCATATATTTCCGCTGGTATCAACCCGCCCTCTGTCTTAAAAGGTTCCTTTGTGTATATTGGATATATGTCTTCAAACATGCATGGCATTAAAATTTCTTCCACGTTGCTGGCGTCCCAGTTTGTCACAAGCATATTATAGTTCACAAAGCTAATCCCATATATGTACTTTTTTGTCAGCTCCCTGCATTCATCCGACAAAGGCTTTACCCTGTAATACTCCCTCAGATTTCCATGTGCGATTGTTTCCGTATTTGTATAAATAAAATACCCTTTTTCTGTCAGCCTTATCTCTTCCAGATCATTGCTCCCAAAACCTTTTATTTCCGGCATGCCGCCTTCCCTCCAGCCTACCGACACATAAAAGGACTGTATTTTCCCGTTTCTATGAATAAATGTCAGCGCACCTATGTTCCCATCCATGTATACGCTAAACACGGTAACCATTGCATCCCTTCCGGAAACATAAGCAGAATAGAAATCCTGCATTTTTTGATAGTTTTCCATATTCATGTCATCAGAAACACTCACAAGTCCCTGTTCGCCCAACCGCTTCACTACTTCTTTCCTCTGTTGCTCCGAAAAACCCTCAATGCGGGAATACTCTGTTTCAGGATACACAATTTCAGCCTCCTTATAAAGCTCCCTGCACTGCTCTGCCGCTGTCATTGCCTCGTCCCGCAAATTCTGTTCTTCTTCGGTTGTCAAAATACTGACCGGTTCTGACGTCACGATAGGGAAAACTCCGTCTGATTCCTCATCTTCCCCTGCCCCTGCGGCTTCGACTTCATCAATCAAACGCCTGCGTCCCTCCTGCATCCGCTTTTTGGCATCTTCAGACCAGTTCTCTTCCGCATATTCCCGGAATGGAACCAGCGTTTCCTTTCCCTCCTGTACAAAGGGATAAAACAGTTCCAATGTTTCGTTTCCCGAAGAAATTTGTGCAACGAATTTTGTTTCTATCCTTTCCGATTCCGGCTCACTGTTCATTTCCACGAGATATCCATTGATGATTTTCCCTGCAGCCTCCTTCTCCCCAGGCGATTCCAGTTCATCCCTGGCCTGCAGCATCCCCTGGATCAACGGGTCATCAATCGGCTCCCTGACCCGCTTCCAGTCTGCCTGGAATGTCATTCTCCGAACCACATATCCATCCTTTTTACTCTCTTCCGTGACAAAGACCTCACAGTTCTCCAGGTTATAACGTCCCTTCTGGGATTCCTGCATAATACTGGTTACCTGCTCCGCTATTTCCGAATCACAGCTGTCAACAAACGCTTTCTCTTTCGAGCATCCCGCCAGACACATGACTGTCATAATTATGATTATCCCGAATTTAACCCCTGCTTTGTTCAATTTCTTTTTACTCCTTTTCATCCTCGAAATCTGTATCTGGTAAAGGGGCATCCCTGAAATCTGCTATGTAAAGATCCGCCGCCTGCTCCATCTGCACCCTGTACCGGGCAGAATATTTGTCATATACAGCGCATACCAGCATTCCGGCCTGCTTCGCGCTTTTGACAGCCGGCAGAACATCCTCGAAGACCAGACAGTGCTGTGGGGCTGCCCCTAACCTCTGCGCCGCAAGTTCAAATACATCCGGATACTCTTTTCCACGTTTTACTTCATCCGTAAAGCAGAGAATATCAAACAATTCCAAAACAGAATTATGTTCCAGACAGGGAAGAAACAATTCTCCTGGCAGCCCTGTGGCAACCGCCAGTTTCACGCCACGTTTTTTAAGCTCGATAAGATATTCCAGGGCGTATGGCGACAGTTTCACATGATGGGCATATTCATAAACGGCCATCTCATTCCATTCCCTGATGATATCCTCCGATTTCTCGGAAAGTCCAAACAGGTCTATTGTATACTGCGCCGCTTCCTCAAAGCTGCGGGCACAGATTTCAGTCACATAATCCGCCGGAACCGGCAGTCCACGCTTCTGTAGAAAACAAATATCAATCTTCTCCCAGACATCCATCGAATCAAGCAGTGTACCATCCAGGTCAAAAATTACGGCTTCAAACCTCATATTTGTCCTCCTCACATAAAAATGCGGCTGAAATATCAAACAGGAAATGAACTGCCATGCACAAATACAAGGAACCTGTGCTGATATACAGGAATCCGAGCAATATACCCAGAAGCCCTGTTTTTATCACGCCTTTGATACCTTGATAAAAATGGGCTGCCCCAAAGCAGGCACCTGCCAGAGCAGCCAGGAGAAACGGCGATAGTTCCGGGAAAATTCTTATCAAAACATACAACAAAAATCCCCTGAATACAATCTCTTCGCAGATACCTGCTGCCAGCGCCGTTACAGTAAAATACCCCTTCTCCCGCCTGGTTCTTGGAATAAGCCCGTTTACAACACGGTCATAGACTTTCCCTGAATGTGTTTTTTCCTTTATCTGTTTCGAAACAGAGCCCCTGTAGGACGGATTTATCAAAAACGCAGCTATTTGAAAAATAAATACCGCACTCAGCAGGCCGCATAGAATCCATGTTCCAAACATCAGATACCTATGGCTTCCCTGCAAAAAGCGGAGCGGCCGGAAGCCTGTTTCCTCCAGGGTAGCCGGTCCCATAACAATAAGTAACATGACAACACCCCCGGAAACTACATTCCACAGAAAGGAAAACCGGTATCTTTGTATCCGTTTTTCTTCTGACAGCTCATTCCCTTTTAATTTTTCTATCGCCGCATACCCTGTATATGCCGTTATAATAAGATAGATGATTATGCCCACAAATAAAATGATATCCATTGTTTTTCTCCCCACAATGCAGCCTACTTCAAATAAGCAATTCTCCACTGCCCGACTCGTTTCAAAAAATCCCTTTCCAGGCCGTCCGGGTCCAGCTTCCCGGCAGATAGCATCTGCCAGAGACTGTGAAACAGATAGCTGTCAATCTCCTCCAGCAGCATTCCCACGTCAATACCCGGGCGGAATACGGAAAGGTCCACGAACCCCAGCAGCTCACCCGCTGCGTCTTCATATACTTCTTTATATGACTTCCCGGTTGCCTCCCGGATTTCCAAGGGCTCCGCAAAAAGGGCCCGTATGGAAAATAAATATTCGTCAGGTGCCGTTCTCATAAACTCACATCTTGCCAGAATCTTCCGGGTCATGATCTCAAAGAAATCCGTTGTTTCCTTGTAATACTTTAATTCTATTTCACAGGATATCCTGTTGATATTCTCCCAGAGGTATAAATACAGTTCCTTCTTATTGTGGAAATAGTGGAACAGCAGGGACTTTGATATCCCGCCGGCAGCCGCAATCCGGGACATGGATGCCTTTTGGTAACTGCTGTCGGCAAATACCACATACGCAGCATTTATAATCCGCTTCTGCTTTTCTTCCGGCAGCGTAAAAAATTTCCCGTTCATCGAACCCCCCTGTATCTGTTTTTTGTCTATAGTTTTTTCAGCAGTGCTGGTCCCTGTCTGGTAAGGATTACGATACATACCGTTGCAAACAGAGCGAATACCCCTATGGGCAGCGCCAGCGCGGTCCATGGAGCTGTTTTACTGCCCAGATAATAGAATCCTGCCGCCACCCCAAGTACCGCCATGGAAGCGAACATTGCCAGCACCGTGGCCATAGACTGCTTGATAACGACCGTTTCATTCACTGCGTCAAGCTTCGGAAAGCACAGGCCCATAAGCATTCCAAAGGCGGCATGCCCTATGGCGAAAAGCAGTGTGGCAATGAGCAGCACCGCCCCCTGCCGCAAAGAAAAACCAAAAGCAATCGAAATACACAGCCCGGCAATTACCGTACAGGGCAGGGTCAGCAGAAGCTGAAAGCCAACTTTAACCCAGAGCAGGGAGCTTTCCTCTATGGGGGATTCCCGCAAAATCCACAGGTATTTTCCCTCCAGGCTGATGGAAGGCGCAGTGA
The DNA here is from genome assembly GCA_910585015.1 of uncultured Acetatifactor sp. GTDB lineage: Bacteria > Bacillota > Clostridia > Lachnospirales > Lachnospiraceae > Acetatifactor. Next base: position 6,297 of record CAJUCT010000084.1, on the reverse strand, counting down.
TGGGACAGGTGCAGAGGCCAAAACCAATCACGGCTGCCGCCATGGGAAGCAGCGGGAAAGGATACCCTGCCATTTCCACATAAGCCAACAGTTTCTCTCTCATAACCAGGGAGGCTGCCCCTGCGGCCAGCAGCATAATCAAACCGATACCGGCATTCCAGAAGTACATGGGCGTACCAAAAAAACGCTGCATTTCCTTTTTCAGCAAAGCCTTCTTCGGTCCGGAGACAGTCTGTGCTGTGAGTTTGTAATTGCTCTGTACGGACCGTGTGGCAAAAGCAGTCACGGCCTGACGGTATCCCCGGCCAAGGCCCATTACCACCAGGGCAAACGGGAACACGCAGCACAGGACAAAGGCCAGCAGCATTTTCCAGTCTCCCATAATGCCTTCCCCCATCCACAGCATGGGTGCCGCCCAGGTAAGGGAGTTTTTCACTCCGGCGGCATTCTCAGCAAGGCTGTTAATCATACCGTTTAGGTGAAACGAGAAATAGAACACTGCTGCCATGAATATTCCCATCACAATATTCTGCCCCAACGCTCTGCGGGACACCCGGACAGACAGAAAGGCCACCAGCGCCCCCAACAATACGGACAGCGCCGTATCCAGCAGCGGAAGGGCCAGCACCGCGATCCCCAGCCGCATCCAGAACAGCAGACTAAGACCCACACCGTTTTGTGTCAGAAACGTACAGATTACCCCGGCGGGAAGCAGTACGAAAACGGCGAACAGCAGGTTTTCCAGATAAATGGCAGTTACCCGGCTGGCCATCAGCATGGTTGTGGGCACCGGCATACTCAGCAGCAGGTCATTGTCCTTTCCGCCAAATACCACGCCCTTCACCGCAAAGGTGGTAAACAAAAGCCCGCCCACCAGTGCCACCATGCCCATGAATACAAATACCAACACTTCCATATTGGATGGCGCCAGCGCCTTCATCAGCATATAACTGTAAAGCCCGGACAGATACAGCCCCAGAAAGGCAATGAGAAAGACCGCGCCCAGCCCGGTAGCCGCTTTTCTCTTACTGCGTCCCCTGGAATTGGTTGAGGAAAGAAGCATGGACCGGAGGCTGACGTTCAACAGGACAAAAAATTTTTTCATCGCTCTCCCTCCAGTTCTAAAAATACGCTTTCCAGGGAGGAATCCCCCACCAGCTCTGCCGTGGGGCCGCTTTGCACCAGTTTCCCGTTTTTGATAATGGCAATCTGGTCGCACAGCTTTTCCGCCACCTCCAGTACATGAGTGGAAAAAAATACCGCTGACCCGCTTTGGCATAATTCTGACAGATAACCTTTCATTATATGTGCAGCCGAAGGGTCCAGACCTACAAATGGTTCATCCAGAATCAGCAGCCTGGGCCGCCGGATAAAAGCAGAAATCAAAGCCAGCTTCTGCCGCATCCCATGGGAGTAGCTGCCAATGGGGGAACCCAGATTGTCCGTGAGTTCAAAAGCATCGGAATATTTGCCAATGTCTGCGGTACGCTGATCTGCAGGAATGTCATACAGATCGGCAATGAAATTAAGGTAATCAATCCCTTTCATAAACTCATAGATGTCCGGGTTGTCCGGCAGAAAAGCGGTGACACGTTTCGCCTGCACAGGAGCCTTCTTAATATCGTGGCCGTCAATGGTGATGGTGCCTTCCGTAAAGTCCATCACCCCGGCCACAGCCCGAAGGGTAGTGGTTTTACCTGCTCCGTTGTGGCCGATGAATCCATAGATCTCACCTGGCCCAACATGTAAGGTCAGGTCATCCACCGCCTTCTTCCCGCCGGGATACATTTTCGAATAATGTTCAATATGAAGCATTAGAAATCTCCTTTCGTAACTCCGTTTCTTTCAACATGTTTGCTGATTTTATTCCAGGTGACGGCAATGCTGCTAATGTCAATATAACCATTATGGTCACAAAATACAGGTATCATTCTTATATTGCATCCATAGCAGTTCTCCTGATGACACTACGGGCCGGACTTTATGTAAAAAATAAGAGCCTCCAAATAAATCAGAAGCTCTTTCCGGCGCACTGCGGCGTAAAAATATAAGATAATAACCTGCCCTCTCTGATTCGCTTTCTATATTATCACCCCATTGACCAATTTTGAGAAGCCCCATTCCTCTTTATCGTTCAGCTATGCTTAATGTTTCAACAGCAACACTGCCTCCCCGGACAATTTCAATTCGGTTTGCATAGCATTTCTCCAGTAATGCAATCAGATCATTATTACGGTTTTCTGTATGCACACTTTCAATCAGCACGGTCTCCGGGGAATAATCAATAACCGATACCTGAAATACTTGCGAAATCTTGAATATCCCGTCAATATCCCGATCCGAGCAGTTATTGATTCTTACAAACATCAGCTCTTTCCTATGGATCGCAATGTCTGTGTAATCAACTACCTTAATTACCTCAACACACCGGCCCAGCTGCTTTTTTACCTGTTCAAATGTTCTGTCATCACTGGTTAAGCTGATTGTCATACGGGAAACCGTTCTGTCCTCGGTTGGCCCCACGGTCAGGCTGGCCAGGTTATAGGACTTCCCGGAAAACAGTCCCGATATTCTGGCAAGAACCCCTACATCATTTTCAACAAATAAACAAATCCATCTCTTTTTCATATTCCCTTATCCCCGCTTTCCAGTATCATGTCGTCCAAAGCATTGCCGGGCGGAACAATCGGCATAACATTTTCCTCCGGCTCAATGATAAATTCAATGACAGTAGGTACTTTTAGCGTGTCTTTTGCATTTTCAAGGGCAGCGGCTATCTCATTTTCTTTTGTTACGCGGATACTGTTTGCCCCGTAGCTTTCCGCCAATTTAAGAAAATCCGGCGTATATTCCGGGCAGTGCTCTGTCGGGGTATTGCAGTTGCCGGGGCAGCTTTTCCTGTACCGCATACAGGTGCTGGAATAACGCCTGTCAAAAAACATTTCCTGCCATTGCCGTACATTTCCCAAATAACCGTTGTTCAGTATGCAGATGGTGATTGGAAGTTCATAGCAGATTGCGGTCGCCATTTCCTGAATGTTCATCTGCATGCCGCCGTCCCCGGAAATAACGATAACATCCTTTGACGGATTTCCGATTTGGGCTCCAATAGCAGCCGGAAAGCCATAGCCCATAGTTCCTAAGCCCCCGGAAGTCAGCATCTGCTTCTTTTCGCTTAATTCCAGGAACTGTGTCGCCCATAACTGGTTCTGCCCCACATCTGTGGCAATGATCGCGTTGTCAAACGTATGGTTGATTGCCCTTATCACTTTTTCCGGGGTCAGCCCTTCTGTTTTCATGGAAAGGGGATATTGGCTTTTCCACTGCCGGATCTGCTCCAGCCATTCCTGCGTATCTAATTTCTGCGCTTTTTCAAGCAATGCCAAAAGAGCCGTTTTTGCGTCCGCAACAATGGGAATATCCACCTCTATATTTCTGGAAATCGAAGCGGGGTCTATATCTATATGGATGATTGCCGCATGGGTGGCAAAGTGTCCGGTTTTTCCTGTTATGCGGTCATTAAACCTTGTCCCGATAGAAAAGAGGACGTCACAATGACTGATAGCTGTATTGGCTGCATAGCTTCCATGGATTCCCAGATTCCCGATGTACAAGTCATGGGTTGTGGGAATTGCCCCTTTTCCCATGATGGTAGTAACAACGGGAACCCCTGTCATTTCTGCTAGCTTTAGCATTTCCGAATGTGCATGGCTGATGTTCACGCCGCCGCCGACTAAAAAGACGGGCTTCTTTGCGTGATTCAATGTTTCCAGTGCTTTCTTTAACTGTCCCGGATGAACGGAAAGCTTCGGCTTATATCCTCTGATTTCGATTTCTTCCGGGTAGTCGTCACTGCCATATTCCCTCTGTATATCCTTCGGTAAATCGACAACAACAACGCCCGGTTTCCCTGTCCGGGAAATAAGAAAGGCTTTCCTGATGACCGCCGCCAATTCCTCACGTTTGCGGACCGTTACGGCGTATTTGCAGATACTTCTTGTGATACCCACAATATCAACCTCCTGAAAGGCGTCATTGCCAATCAGCCCGGTAGGTACCTGCCCGGTGAAGCATACCAGTGGAACACTGTCATAATTCGCTGTCGCTATCCCTGTCACTAAATTGGTAGCTCCCGGTCCGCTTGTAACCAGACAGACCCCGACTTTTCCCGTGGAGCGTGCGTATCCGTCCGCCGCATGGACTAATCCCTGCTCATGCCGCGGCAAAATAACATCAATATCCTGCTCGCCATAAAGGGCATTAAACAGGTCGATTGCCTGTCCGCCCGGGTAGGCAAACAGGGTATCTACCTGCTCCGCCTTGAGAGCTTTCACAAATAATTCCGCGCCTGTAATCATCATCATTGCCTCCTTGTATGCGTGTACTTGCTTGCTTTTAGGTATGATAAAATGGCACTGAATATACAGTACCATTTATAACAGTTCAGATACCCCTTGAACTGTTACGACATACAGCCATTTAAAATCGCCTGCGGCGATGGGCTGTATGCCCGCGGCCATTGCGTTATCGTACGGTCAGCGCGGTAAACGCGCAGACCTATCTGAACTGTTACTGCCATTTTTACTTCTGTACAATCCCATTTACAAATATCTTCACACTGTTTTTGATAAATTCTTCTCTGCCCACATCCGTAAGGTTCTGGCCAAAAGACGCATTTAAAAAGGTATAACCAAACGTGGAAGAAAAAACAGTCATTGCCAGACTTTCAAAATCATAATGAGGAATTTTCCCCAGTTCCTCCATTTTCCTGAAGTATTCTGTCAGAGAAGAAATAAATGCCTGTGGTACTTTCATGATCATAGAGGCAGTTTCTTCATAAAGCTGCGGCGCTCTTAAGCCAATGGACAGATTTACAAAATCCGGAGTGATTTTATCCATATATGCGTTCATAAACATCTCTAAATCCGGCTCTAACTCCCATTGCACATTTTGGAAAAGCTCCGGCGTAACATGCGCTCTCCATTTTTCCTGAGATACCCCATGGAGTACAATATCTTTTTTATTTTGAAATTTACGGAACAGCGTACACTCATTTACGCCGGCTAAACGTGCGATATCTTTTGTCGTTGTGGCAACATACCCTTTATCACGAATCAGAGACATGGTTGCGTCAATGATTTTTTGGCTTGTTTCGTCCATTCTTCCCACCCCTAAGCAAGTGCTTGCTATCATTCTATTCTCCTTTTTGTAAAAAGTCAATAGAAAAGATAATTCCTCCCGCTTTACTTATGAGGTATGCTCCAAAGCTTTTCTTAAATCCGTTATATATAAAGCCTGCTGCTTTTTCAGATACGCCCCGATAAACGGTTTCATAAACCATTTTTTTGCTGTAACATCCTCCGTGAAATCAACCGTTGTTACGTTGCCTTTGCTGGAGAAAATCCCTGTCCAATGCCCATGCATATTATCATTCTCCATATCAAATTCTAAACGTCGGCATTCTTCCCTCACTGTAACGGTGAAGGTGGTCTGGTAGCCGGATGTTGTATATTCCACGAACTGCTTATCATCTATAATCTCAACCCTGCTCAGATCGCTGCGCCACGCCGTATCCTCCAGAGAAGTCACAATCTCCCAAACCTTTTGCAGTTCTGCGTGAAAGTCTGCTCTTATATTTGAAACTGCCATCTTAATGATTCCTTTCTTTCAGGTATACCCTTTTCCACTGTCCAACTCTTTTCAGGAAGTCCTTTTCCAGAGAATCCGGGTTCAGCTCCCCGGTTGAAAACATCTTCCAGTAACAGCTGAGAAGATAACCGTTAATCTCTTCTAACAGCAGCCGCGTATCAATCCCCGGCCGGAACAGGTCCATATCTGCCGGCATCCGCAAGCCTGGACATGGACGCATTTTTATAGCTGTTCCTGGAAAACACTTCATATGCCGCATTTATGATCTGCTCCTGCCTTTTCTGGGGAAGCGCAAAAAACTTCTCGTTCATCCCGAACCTCCTGATTCCTTTCCCATCCTGGTATTTGCGGAAATTAGACGTCCCCGTGCTTCTGCCTTTACCATGGTTTCCAGTTCCTTCGCCGCATCCTTTCCAATCCACCTCAATACCTTGCTTTCTCCTTCCATCCACTCACGTGCCAGCAAAAGCGCCTTTTCGTTATAATGAAAGTTCTTTTTTCCAATTTCCCTCAAAGCAGTAGAAACCGCCTTTTTCACATGCTCCCGTCCATCATCCGCATACTGCGTAACCAGCTCCAGATAGCCGTCCACCGTTTCATCCGTCAGCTTTTTGTCATGTATCACGGAAGCTGCAATCAGCACAAACG
>CAJUCT010000083.1 GCA_910585015.1 uncultured Acetatifactor sp. | reverse complement strand
TTCCGGCATTTGAAGGAGGTGACTTTACATTATTTTTCACTTTACATTAGCCTGCCTGTGGGGCGTCCCCCAACGTAGAAAACGCATCTACCTTGTCGCAGATTTTGCAGGCGGGAGTGCCGGAAAGATACTATTTGAGTCCGAGGGCGTGTCAGGGTATTCTGCGCAGGGCTTCCGTGCGTGGCAAAGAGCTGCCGGAGGTGCTGCGCCGTGCATTGGAGCGGCAGGCGGCATCTGTTTAAACGACCAGGGCGGAAGCCGCATGGACGTGACCGATGACGTGACGTGTACCTTAAGGGCGGAGGCACACCATCCCCCGTGTGTGCTGGAGCAGGCCGTATTTGAAAACCATTCGCAGGACACGAGATACACGGGGCCTTTGGAGACTGCGCCCACAGTCAACGCCACCTATGGCATGGGCGGGAACAACCAGCCCTTCGTGGTGGAAACGCCAAAGACGCTGAAAATCCGCTCCGGCTGTGAGGGAGGCGGAAAAGGGGCGCTGATACAGGATGACAAGTCGGCCACCCTATCCTGCAACAATGACCAGACCGTATTCGTGCCTTTCTGCAAAGGGACGCGCCCGCATTCTGCGGAGGAAGCGCCCACATGGAAGGACGGGGAAGTGGCAAATACGCTGAATGCATTTGATATAGGAGAAACACGCTGCAATGAACTTGTGGTGCAGACATTCGGCATCTGTTCCAAAGAGAGCAACGCCATGAAGTCCGATAATCCGCACAGCGGTTTCTATGAGGCGCAGACCGCACGGACTTTGGATTGTAACTGTAATAATCCATCCTCGAACCAGGGAGGAATCGCGGTTGTTGCGGTGCAGGGCTCCATGATTGGGCGGGAGGACAGGAACGGGCCGCAGGGCAGCGGCGTGAATGAGGACATTTCCTTCACGCTCAACGCCACTGACCACCATGCGGTGGCATACCCAACATTCTGTGCGAGCAAGTCATCCTTTTTCACATCTGCGGAGGAGGAACTGGCAAACACGCTGGTGGCTACGGATTATAAGGACCCTCCGCTGATAAACGCATTGCAGACGGCATCCGGCAAGGAGGTGTTCGGCACGATCTCCGCGAGCATGGGCTCCAAGCAGTGGCTGGGCAACCAGGAGGCATTCAGCGGCGACTACCATATCATAGAGCCGGACTATATCGTCCGCAGGCTGACCCCTACGGAATGCGCCAGGCTGCAGGGGTTCCCGGACTGGTGGTGTGACGGCCTCGGCACGGAAAACCCTACGGAGGAAGACATGGCGTTCTGGCGGGAAGTGTTCGAGACCCACCGTAAGATAATGGGGACATCCAGTAAACCGAAGTCCGACAGCCAGATACGGAAATGGCTGAAAGACCCCCATTCCGATTCCGCAGAATATAAGATGTGGGGGAACGGAGTCGCGCTCCCCAATGTATATTTCGTGCTTTCGGGCATTGTGTACTATGCACAGTTCCCGGATTTTTTATTGTGACATTTATTCTGACATTTATGTTGCTTTTATCCCCATTCAGAGTGATTAATGTAATACCGAAAGGGAAAACAAAGCCGGAGGGCTTAAAAAACGGAGGAAAAAAGGATGAGGATTGAAACAAACGCAGCAAACAGGAAAGATGTAGTAAAGGCGGTCAGCGGGATTTTAGGGCAGCCTGCAAAGTACCTTGGGGTTCCGACCTGCGCCTACCAGATCGGAAACTGCACCATCGACAAAAAGGGTGCGGTGGAGACCGAGGATGAAAAAACGGCGGAGCTGGTGACGGCAGGGCTGACGGAGCAGGGATTCATCGGAGAACCACAGCCGGAGGCGGATGAAACAGCGGTCAGCATCCCGGTGGAGGGCATGACGGCGGAGGGGCTTAAGAACCTGATCTTCCTGACACACAGCAAGCAGTACCTTATAAACCGGGCCTTTGCGGAGGAGGTTTTCCGGATTCCCGCAGAGCTGGCGGAGGCGCTGGGCGGCACGGAGATTCCCGATGCGGAGACTTTCCTGCAGACATTCCAGAGCCATGCGGAAGGGTGCAGGGGCATCAGCTTTCAGGACGGGAAAGTTACCTTCACCCTTCCCACGGCGGATGCCCCCGACATGATAAAGGCATTCACGCACCTTGCGGCGGCGATGGTACAGCAGGCAAAGGAGCAGAAACGCATCAGCCCCAAAGAGACCATCGAGGAAAACGAGAAATACTACATGAGGATATGGCTCCTGCGCCTCGGCTTCGGCGGCAGGGATGGGAAAGAGGTGCGGGATCTCCTGATGAAAAAGCTGAAAGGGCATTCCGCTTTCCGCACCGAGGAAAACAAACAGAGGTGGCAGGAAGCCCGCCGGAACGAGCGGGAGGCGGCAAAGCAGCAGGAACAGTCACCTGCGGAGGAAACGGCGGGGGAGCCGGGGACGGACATGGCAGAGGCTCTGGCGGATGCGGCGCTGATCGGGCAGGTCAACCAGAGTTTTGACACAGAACAGTAAGAAACAGCAGGGGCAGGGAGGCGGTGCTTCCCTCCCTGCCGGAATCTACGGAAGGAGATATGCGGAATGAACCTTGCTATCAAAAAAGAGGAACTGGAAGCCCTGCGGGAGAAATACCCCAAAGGGTGCAGGGTGGAGCTGGTAAAGATGGATGACCCCTACAGGGAGATGCCGCCCGGAATGCAGGGTGTGGTGACGGGGGTGGACGATTCCGGCTCCATCCACGTTGACTGGCAGAACGGAAGCAGCCTTGCGGTAATATTCCGGGAGGATGAATGCCGGAGGGTTGAGGATGCGGAAAGGGAGGCAGGATAACGGGATGGAATGGGCGGAAGCAGAGCGGCAGGTAAAGGCCCTCATGGAGAAACACGGGTACCGGACGATGGAGGGCGTGCCTGCGAAGATCGATTGGGAGGGCAGGGAACACCTGCTGGATATAAGGTGCGTCCAGTGCGCCGGTCTCAGGGATGCCCTCAAAGGCGGGAAAAAGGTGGCGCTCCGGGTTGAGGCCGCCGTCCGTGAAAGGAAGGACAGGTGGATGACGGCGCGGCTGGTCGGCGCGCTTGCAGAGGAATGCCGCAGGGCAGAGGGGCTGATGCTCGAGGTGGCGGAACGGGAGATCACCTTTACCGACTATCTGGAATAAACGGGAATTATGGAAGGAGGCGGATTGATATGGCGATGCAGCAAAAATCACCGGGAAATGCACACCAGAAGCGCAACTGCTGGCAGCGGGGAAATGGCTCCTACAGCATGAGGGGCGAACTGCGCCGGGGCATTTCCCTTAATAAAAAATATCTGAACCGGAAGGTCCGGCACAGCAGTAAGCAGGCGTTAAAACACGGGGAATACAGGCGCGTGTGCAAGACATTACATATGGTGGAGTTCTCATAAACCGCCATTGGATACAGGAGGGAAAGTGATGCTGACAGAGAAAATAAAAGAACAGATATTCGCAGTCCGCGACAGCGGGGCGGCCAACATGTGTGAGACGGCGGCGGTGCAGCGGGCGGCATTCGACAGGGGATTCTACGAACTGGTTCTTTTTATCAAGGAAAACAGGGAGTCCTATTGGGATTTTATCCTCACAGGCAAAGAATGACACGGCGGGGCGGCTTTCAGGGAAGGGATGCCGCCCACTGTAATGTACACAATTTCCAGCCATTATCTTTGTCACATTTATGCCTCTGAATTGAGTGGATAATACCTGCATTCAGAGGTAACATGTGTACTACCAAAAGGAAAACGGAGGGAAACAGGATGCTGAACAGGAAATTTGAAGGGGCGATACTTTTCGAGATCGACTACACACCGAAGGGAACAAAGGAAATGAAGACCGTCAAGGTCTGGGCAAAGAACCGGCTGGACGCATCAAACTACATGATACTGAACCACATTTGGGGAAAGCAGCATGAGATCAGGGTTGCAACAGCCAACTTTTTGAAATAAGGGAGGAAAACAGGATGAGGGCAGAGGATACATTACAGTTCATGGCGGATTTTTACCCGTCAATATTCCCCACAAGGAAACACTGCTTAAACCATTTATTCTGCACAATAGGGAACGGGTACAGATGGGTGAAGGGCGAGCTGGTGGAGGACGATGATAAAAAATACAACAGGTACCGCCTTGTAAAGCCGGTAAGGAAAGCGGAGTTCGAAGATGAGCGGGACTGGTGGGTAAGATACCGTTTTGAACTGGAGATGCATGAGGAGACGGGGAAGCGGATCAACCCGGATTATTTCTTCGAATGGTCGCGGCCAAGCAGGGAATATTCCTACATCTACCATTTCCCCAAAAACATCAGGCCGGACTGGAAGGCGCTGCTGGAGGAATGCAGGCAGATGCTCAAGGAGGATGGCGTGGAGATTTAGCCGCGCCATAATGTACACAATTCCCGGCTGTTATCTCTGGTACATTTATGAAGCAGATATAAGTGGATAATACCTGCGTTCAGAGGTAACATGTGTCTAACAAAAGGAAAACGGAGGGAAAAAGGATGGTAAGAAAAGGGGTAATCGGGATACCGCAGGACGGAAGGATGACAGCCTGCAGCTATACGGTAAAGCATTACGAGGAAGGGAGCGTTTTCGGGATTGACGGCGGGAGGATTTCCAAGCTGGCAATAAAGATAGACGGGAAGACCACCTGCTGCTACGACAGGGGATGGGACTGCGAGCCGGAGGATGACGCGACAAAAGCGGCGCTGGCGATCCTGATCATGGAATACAACTAAGGAGGGAAAAACACGATGAAGGAAATTTACAACGGATATGAACTGAGTACGGCATGGGATGATGAGGCGCTTGGGTTTGGATTCAGCGTCCATGACAAAAACGGCGCGGAGGTTTCCCGCAGCGTTGACCCATATTTTTATGAAGAGAACGCACTGACAGCGGCGAGGGCAGCGGCGGACGCGCTTCCGGCACAGGAATAAATGATAAATACATAGCAGCGGAAAGGGGCTTCTTTGGGAGCCCTTTTCTGCTGCGTGAATTTAAGGGAAGGAGGCGGCACAGGTGCAGAGCGGAAGGAAACCAAAGCCCACGGCGGTAAAGGCGCTGGAGGGCAACCCTGGCAAGCGGAGCCTGAACACGGGCGAGCCGAAGCCGGAGAAAAAAGCGCCCCGCTGTCCGGCATGGCTGGAGGGCGAGGCGAAAAAAGAATGGAAGCGGATGGCGGGGCAGATGGAGAAGCTGGGCATCCTCACGGAAATAGACATGGCGGCATTCGCCGGATACTGCCAGGCGTATGCGCGCTGGAAGGAAGCCGAGGAATTCATCACCCAGCACGGCACCATCGTAAAGACGCCCTCCGGCTACTGGCAGCAGGTCCCGCAGGTGTCCATCGCACAGACCTACCTTAAGATCATGAACCGTTTCTGCGAGCAGTTCGGCCTTACCCCTTCCTCCCGGAGCCGCATCGTGGCGGAAGGCGGCGAGGACAAAGAGAGCGACACGATGGAGCTTTTGCTCTTTAAGGGAGGCGGGGGATAGTGTTTGACGAGGAAAAGGCAAAGCGTACCGTAGATTTCATCAACTGCCTGAAACATACCAAGGGGAAATGGCGGGGGCAGCCCTTTGACCTGCTCCCGTGGCAGGAGGCGATCATCCGGGATGTGTTCGGCACGGTGAAGGAGAACGGTTACCGGCAGTACAACACTGCCTATGTGGAGATTCCCAAAAAGAACGGGAAATCGGAGCTGGCGGCGGGCGTGGCGTTATATATGACCTGCGGCGATAATGAGTGGGGCGCGGAGGTCTATGGCTGTGCCTCTGACCGCCAGCAGGCATCCATCGTCTTTGACGTGGCGGTGGATATGGTGGAGCAGTGTCCGGCGCTGAAAAAGCGCATCAAGCCTGTTATGTCCGTAAAGCGTTTGGTGTATAAACCCACCAATAGTTTCTATCAGGTGCTTTCGGCGGAAGCCTACACCAAGCATGGCTTGAATGTACACGCTGTTATTTTCGATGAGCTGCACAGCCAGCCGAACCGGGAGCTGTTCGATGTCATGACCAAAGGCTCCGGCGATGCCAGGACGCAGCCATTATTCTTCCTGATCACCACAGCCGGAACAGACCGCCACTCCGTGTGTTTCGAGCAGCACCAGAAAGCGGAGGACATCCTGCAGGGGAGGAAGACAGACCCGACATTTTACCCGGTAATCTATGGCGCGTCCGATGATGCGGACTGGTCATCGGAGGATGTGTGGAGGAAAGCCAATCCATCCCTGGGGCATACCATTGACATTGAGAAAGTGCGGAACGCCTACCTCAGTGCAAAGGACAATCCGGCAGAGGAAAACATCTTCCGGCAGCTCCGTCTGAACCAGTGGGTGAAGCAGTCCACAAGGTGGATGCAGATGGAGAAGTGGGATGCCTGCGCTTTCCCCGTGGACGAGCGGGAAGTGCTGGGGCGGGAGTGTTACGGAGGGCTTGACCTGTCAAGTTCCATTGACATTACCGCTTTTGTTTTGGTATTCCCTCCGAGAAATGACACGGAGAAGTACATCCTCCTGCCATACTTTTGGATACCGGAAGAAAATATGCGCCTGCGGGTGCGCCGCGACCATGTGCCTTATGACGTGTGGGAGAGGCAGGGATTTTTGCAGACCACGGAAGGGAACGTGATCCACTATGGATTTATTGAGAATTTCATTGATGATCTTGGCAGGAAGTTTCATATCAAAGAGATCGCATTCGACAGGTGGGGCGCGGTTCAGATGGTGCAGAACCTTGAGGGGCTTGGCTTTACGGTGGTTCCCTTCGGGCAGGGCTTTAAGGATATGTCGCCGCCCACCAAGCGGCTGATGGAACTGGTGCTGGAGAAGAACATCGCGCATGGCGGGCATCCCGTCCTGCGGTGGATGATGGATAACATCTTCGTCCGTACCGACCCGGCAGGGAACATCAAGCCGGACAAGGAAAAGTCCACGGAGAAGATTGACGGCGCTGTAGCCACTATCATGGGGCTTGACCGTGCGATACGGAACGGTGGCATCAGCACGGGCAGCGTGTACGATGAAAGAGGGATTCTGACGATTTGACAGATACAGGAGGCGTATATGAAACTACCATCCATTTTTGGAACAAGGGGTGCGAGGGATAAGCCAAAGGACAGCTACGGCGGCCAGGCTTATTCCTTTTTCTTTGGGAGAAGCACCAGCGGAAAGAATGTAAATGAGCGTACCGCCATGCAGACCACGGCGGTCTATTCCTGTGTGCGGATACTGGCGGAGGCGGTTGCGTCTTTGCCGATTCATGTGTACCGCTATACGGATACCGGGAAGGAGCGGGTGTATGACCACCCATTATATTACCTTCTCCATGACGAGCCGAACCCGGAGATGACATCCTTTGTGTTCCGGGAGACGCTGATGAGCCACCTTCTCATATGGGGCAATGCCTACGCACAGATCATCCGGGACGGGAGTGGCAGGGTATTATCTTTATATCCATTGCTCCCGGACAAGATGGAGGTTGACCGTGACGGGCATGGGCGGCTTTTCTACACTTACACCCGGAACACCGATGAGAACCCCAACTTTTCCGAGTATGGCAGGGTGCGCCTTAAGCCGGAGGATGTGCTGCATATCCCCGGTCTTGGCTTTGACGGGCTGGTGGGGTATTCGCCCATCGCTATGGCAAAGAACGCGGTGGGCATGACGCTGGCCTGCGAGGAATACGGCGCGTCCTTTTTCGAGAACGGGGCGACACCGGGAGGCGTGCTGGAGCATCCGGGGGTACTGAAAGACCCGGCGAAGGTAAGGGAGAGCTGGCATTCCGTTTACGGCGGCTCGAAGAATGCCGGGAAGGTCGCCGTTTTGGAGGAGGGCATGAAGTACCAGCAGATCGGGATTCCCCCGGAGGAAGCACAGTTTTTGGAGACGCGGAAGTTCCAGATAGACGAGATCGCAAGGCTGTACCGCATCCCGCCGCACATGGTGGGGGATTTGGACAAGAGCAGCTTTTCCAACATCGAGCAGCAGTCACTGGAATTCGTGAAATATACTTTAGACCCGTGGGTGATCCGGTGGGAGCAGTCCATACAGAAAGCATTGTTCCTTCCGCAGGAGAAGAAAGAGTATTTCGTGAAGATGAACGTGGACGGCCTGCTCCGGGGCGATTATGAAAGCAGGATGAAAGGTTACTCTATCGGCATCCAGAATGGATTCATGTGTCCGAATGATATACGGCGGCTGGAAAGCATGGATCTGATACCTGTGGAGGAGGGTGGTGAATTTTTTCTCACCAACGGGAACCTATGCCGATTAAAGGATGCAGGACTTTTCGGGAGAATTCCGGGGGAGTCACAGGAGGAATAAAGATATAGAAACAGGCGGGTATGTTCTGCCTGTTTTTTCTATGCAGAAAGCGAGGATAGCAGAGAATGAAAAGGAAGTTCTGGAACTGGATTAAAAATGATGCGGGCGGGGAGGAAGAGCGCACCCTCGTGCTGAACGGCGAGATTTCGGATGAGACATGGTACGGAGATGAAGTGACGCCCGCCCTGTTCGCAAAGGAACTGAATGCCGGGAGCGGCAACATCACCGTGTGGATCAATTCACCGGGCGGCGACGTATTCGCCGCAGCACAGATTTACAACATGCTCATGGAGTACAAAGGCGATGTGACCGTGAAGGTGGACGCGCTGGCGGCTTCGGCAGCCTCCGTTATCGCTATGGCAGGCACCACGGTGCTGATGTCGCCCCTTGCCATGATGATGATCCACAATCCCATCACCGTGGCGATAGGGGATTCCAAAGAGATGCAGAAGGCGGGGGAGATGCTGGATGAAGTGAAAGAGGGCATCATGAACGCCTACGAGATCAAGACCGGGATGGACCGTAAGAAGATATCCCATCTCATGGATGCGGAATCGTGGTTTAACGCGAAGAAGGCCGTGGAGCTGGGCTTTGCGGACGGCATCCTGCATGAAGGGGAAAGTACAGATGAATCAGAGGATGTGGCTATGGAGGGCATGATGTTCTCCCGGACGGCGGTGACCAATTCCCTGCTGACAAAACTCATTCCGAGGAAGCCGGAGGCGAAAGTACTCATAGAGCAACTGGAAAAAAGGCTGCAACTATTATCACATTAAATTTATGGAGGGAAATGTTTATGAGTAAGATTTTAGAACTGAGGGAAAAACGGGCAAAGGCATGGGAGGCGGCAAAGAAGTTCCTCGACAGCAAGCGCGGCGGGGACGGCCTGCTTTCCGCAGAGGACACCGCCGCCTATGAGAAGATGGAGAAGGAAGTGGTGGATTTGGGGAAGGAGATCGAGCGCCTGGAGCGGCAGGCCGCCATTGACGCGGAATTGAATAAACCCACCTCCGAGCCGATCACCAACAAGCCAAATAACCATCCCGATGGGGAGGAAAAGACGGGCAGGGCGACTGATAATTACAGGAGGACGTTCTGGAACGCCATGCGCCGGAAGAACTTCTTCGATGTGGAGAACGCCCTGCAGGTGGGGACGGATTCCGAGGGCGGCTACCTTGTGCCGGACGAGTTCGAGCATACGCTGGTGGAGGCTTTGGAGGAAGAGAACTGTTTCCGGGGCCTTGCCACAGTCATCCAGACCTCCAGCGGCGACAGGAAAATCCCCGTGGTGGCGTCCAAAGGCGAGGCGGCATGGATTGACGAGGAAGGGGCATACCCGGAATCGGACGATTCCTTCGGGCAGGTCTCCATCGGCGCGTTCAAGGTGGCGACCATGATCAAGGTATCGGATGAACTGTTAAATGACAACGTATTCAACTTAGAGGCTTACATCTCCAAGGAGTTCGGGCGCAGGATCGGCACCAAGGAGGAGGAAGCCTTTTTCATTGGGGACGGCAAAGGCAAGCCAACGGGCATCCTGAATGCCACGGGCGGCGCATCCGATGGCGTGACCACAGCCACGGCGAATATCACTTTCGATGACGTGATGGACCTTTTCTATTCCCTGAAAGCGCCTTACCGTAAAAAGGCTGTGTGGGTGTTGAATGATACCACGGTAAAGGCACTGCGTAAACTGAAAGATAATAACGGTAACTATATCTGGCAGCCTTCCGTGCAGGCAGGGGTGCCGGACATGATTTTAAACCGCCCTTACCACACATCATCCTATGTGCCGGAAATGGCGGCAGGCAGTAAGGTGATGGCGTTCGATGACTTTTCCTATTACTGGATTGCTGACAGGCAGGGCAGAAGTTTCAAGCGTCTGAATGAACTGTTCGCGGCAACCGGGCAGGTGGGATTCCTTGCTTCACAGCGTGTGGACGGCAAGCTGATCCTGTCGGAGGCAGTGAAGACCATGAAGGTGAAGGCTTCCGCATCAGCGGCATCATAAGAGGGGAGGCGGCATGGATGGCAGTCCTGACATTGGAGGAAACAAAACAGTATCTCCGTGTTGACAGCAGTGATGAAGATTCCTTTATTTTGGGATTGATTGAGACCGGGGAATCGCTGTGTGCAGATGTGGCACGGATGGAATTATCAGAACTGGAAGCGCACCTTCCGATGGTGCGGATTGCCGTCCTGTATGCCGCCGCCTACCTTTACGAACACCGGGAGCAGGCAGACCACGGGGAACTGGCGGGGACGCTGCGCTCCCTTTTATTCGGCATACGGAAAGAGGTGTTCTGATGTCTTGGGGAGAATGGAAAGATAAGATCATCATTCAGAAAAGCGTGGCGGGCAATGACAGAGCCGGGAACCATGTGCTGGCATGGCAGGATTATTACACCTGCCACGCCTATGTGAACAACCTTTCCGGGAAGGAGTATTGGGAGGCGGCGCAGCTTAATGCGGAGAAGGAAGTGTTCTTCCTCATCCGTTATTGCAGCGAGGCCGCCGCCATTGATACGGAGCATTTCCGCATCCTGTTCCGGGGACAGGTCTATAACATCACGTTCATTGACAACGTGAAATACCAGAATAAAACCATAAAGCTGCGGGCGGCTTTGGAAAAGAGGGGAGGCTGAATCAATTCTCCGATGAGCAATTGATTCAGCCGGGCATTTGCGCCGGGGCGTCACAAATGCCATTTACCGCAGGGCAGAATCTGAAATTCTGCCCGCGCCCTCCGCATAAAACGCTCCGGGAAAGAGGTAAAAATGTCTGAAAAGAAAGTATCCATCGAGCAGATGGCGGAGGCGG
>CAJUCT010000082.1 GCA_910585015.1 uncultured Acetatifactor sp. | reverse complement strand
CCTGCTTGTCACGGATCATTTTCTGATACAGGGCATATTTGGGTGAATATGTGACAATCAGGCGCTGATGTAGTTTTTTCATCGTATGGGTTTCAAGCCTGGCCTCTTCTCTGGCCCAGGCCATGACATCATCACGGAAGGGTCCATGTTCTTTTAGTAAGTCATTTATTAAACTGTGAACCTCCCGTGTACCGGCAGGCTCGACGGTTAATCCCGCTGGAGTGCGGCATTGACGTGAAAAATAGTCCATGATACAATCAATAGGATAAGTTTTGCAGTATAGTAATTTCCTGGTAGATTTTAATTTCCAGGAGGAGAACGGAAATGATCTTAGCTGCTGAATGCGTTATTGGGTGTGTTCTGTTTGGGGCATTTATTGTTTTATCTGTATTGAAGAATCAGGCAGCGTGGATAAATGAATATCCGGAGTCGGTACAGAAACGGTATATTGAGTTGCAGTAAGCAGTAAAATATAAATAATTGCACTTTCCTATGGAGGATTGCGGAATGGTAGATGAAAAGGTATTTGGAATGTCTTTTGCGAAGGTTTATCCGATGCTGCTGGCAAAGGCGGAGAGAAAAGGCCGCACAAAGGATGAGGTAAATGAAATCACCTGCTGGCTGACAGGATACAGCCGTGAGGCCATTGACGGATTCCTGTGCAGCGATCTGACCTATGGGGATTTTTTCAGGCAGGCGCCTGCGCTAAATCCTGACCGGAAGCTGATCCGGGGAACGGTTTGCGGTGTGCGTGTTGAAAACATTGAAGATCCTTTGATGCAGGAGATCAGATACCTGGACAAGCTGGTGGACGAACTGGCAAAGGGAAAAAAGATGGAAGATATATTGAGAAAACAGAGTCCGCAGTGAAAAAGGGCTGTCGTGACTGCATTATCGTCGCGGCGATAAGGACTGGCCAAAGGAGGATGTAGTGGAATTAAAATTCAGTGCAACGATACTCCAAAATGAAAACATGGACGTCGCCTATGTGGAAGTCCCTTATGACATCAAAGAGCTTTTCGGCAAAGGCCGCCTGCCAGTAAATGCGACCTTTGACAGGGTTCTATACCAGGGACAGGTGGTTAAAATGGGTACGCCCTGTTATATCACCGGCATTACCAGGCAGATACGCCGCCAGATCGGCAAAAGCTTTGGCGATACCGTTGAAGTGATTCTTCAGGAAAGGGAAAGTGAGAAAACATCTATGTGGAAATGCCCAAAATGCGGAAGGGAATTTAAGAAAAAAGAGCAGAGCCATTATTGTGGAGAAAAGCCAAAGACCATTGATGAGTATATCCTGAGCCAGGATGCGGATAAGCAGGAAGCATTGCGGCAGATCCGGCAGATCCTCCGCAATGCTCTGCCGGAAGCGGAAGAACGTATCTCCTGGAGTATGCCGACTTACTGGAAAAACCACAATATCCTTCACTTTGCGGCTTCCAAGGAGCACATCGGGCTGTATCCGGGGCCTGCTGCTGTCGTGCAGTTTGCGGAGGAACTCCAGGGCTATAAGACCGATAAGGGGACGATCCGCATCCCCTATGGCAGGATTGATGCTGCGCTGATTGAGAAGATTGCCAAGTGGTGCTGGGAAACCGGCAACCATGCATAAATGCCATACTATTGATGCCGTTTACAGAGAATCTGCCATTTCAGGATACTGGGCAGTTATCTATTGTGGATAACTGCCCATTCAACTATGTTGCGAAAGACTTTGAAAACATATAGGCAGACGATTCTCAAGAATTGAAACGGCCGGATTTTTTCCTTGACAGACCCCACGTTTTCTGCTATTCTGGAAGGATTTAACGGGACACGTTAGAGGTGGAGGCATGGGCGAGGAAGGAGAAACTTTTATGTATGAGTATGTTACAAAAGGCGAGGTAACCGAATACAAAGCCTATTGTAGTGATGTATTGAACAGGCTGAAGATGGAACTGGAAAAAGAGTATGACATCAAGGCCTATGTCACCCTGATAGGAAGCGGCGCAAAAAACATGGTCATGCGAAACGGGAGAGGGCCGTTTGATCTGGATTATAACCTTATATTTACTTCCATACCACAGAAATATGTGAAGTCGCCGGAATGCCTTAAAAACCTTGTTATGGATGTTCTGGATGGTTTGATTAACAGGCGGTTTACCCACGGGAAAGATTCAACATCCTCCGTTAAATACATAGTCCATGCAAAAGATGGGAAAACGGTGATATTCAGCTTTGATGTGGCTCTGATCCGTGAGAGAGGCAATACCAAGCTGATACACGATAAAAAGCAGGGCGTATTTATCTGGAACCAGATACGGGATTCGGGAGACTTGGATAAAAAGGTTGTCACGATTAAAAAAGGCGGACGCTGGAAAAAGGTGCGGGATGACTACCGGAACCTGAAAAACGGGTATTTAAAGGAAAGCGATAGGGATCACCCGTCTTTTATTGTGTATATCCAGGCGGTCAACCAGGTCTATTATGCCATGAGAATGGGGAAGTGAGAGGATGCGGCCATGCGCGCTGCTCTTTTCGGAGAAGATGGGGGTGTATGGCAGCAGGCTGCCCGCAGGAGATTTCTGCCGGAGCGGGATAAATGACACCCGGGGGTGGAAGAATAAACAGTAAAATCAGCGGCTATGCAGGAGGATGGCTATGTGCGGCAGATATTATGTTGACGACGATACGGCAAGAGAGATAGAAAAATTAGTCCGGCAGGTGGACGAAAAGCTGCGCAGGAAGGATACGGCCTGCAGGGTGGAGATGGCAGCGCGGGACATCCATCCCACGGATGCCGCACCCATTCTGGTAGCGTCGGGCTCCGGGATTGCCTGTCTTTGGCAGCGCTGGGGTTTCCCCGGCTTTCAGCAAGGCCAGGTCATCTTCAATGCCAGATGCGAGTCCACCCTGGAGAAGCCCATGTTCCGTGAGGGCATCCTGCACCGCTGGGTTTTACGAATGGGATCATGGCAGGAGAAAGCATATCTTTTACAGGGACGGCGAGCCTGTCCTGTATCTGGCAGGATGTTACAGGAAGTATGGGGACGGGGACCGGTTTGTGATCCTGACGACACAGGCAAACGCCTCCATGGAGCCTGTTCATGACCGCATGCCCCTGATCCTGGAGCGGGAGGAGGCCGTAGCGTGGCTCCTGGAGGAGGATGCTGCAGAGGATTTTCTGCGCAAGTCTCCGCCCCTGCTGGAACACAGGGCGGAGGATGGGCAGATGAGTTTGTTTGACCTATAGAGACGAACTAAAAGAATTATTTGATATGAGAGGAAACCTGTTAGAGCTTATAGGGCGAAAAGCGACTGAGATTATGCTTGATGCGACTACCGATTAAAAAAAAGCAGGGTTGTTTAATATTTGATTTTTATAATACAAGGCGCTTCTTTGGAAGTGTCTTTTTTGTGTCGCTAAATAAAGATAAAGAAAATGTGATATTGCTAAAAATGTTAGATAATATTTTTTTCAGAGAGGGGATTATGATATGCCGGGAGTGACGAAAGAACAGATTGCCCGCGCGAAAGAGTGGGATCTTCTGTCCTATCTGAAGGCTTATGAGCCGCAGGAACTGAAAAGATGCGGCAAAGAATACCGCACGGTCTCCCATGACAGCCTGAAGATTTCCAATGGAAAATGGCACTGGCACAGCCGGGGGATCGGCGGCAGAACGGCCTTGGACTATCTGGTGAAAGTGCGTCAAATGGGTTTCGTGGAGGCGGTGGAAGCGCTCTGCGGGGGGATGGTTTATGCGGCCTGGGAGAAAGCAGGATCGGAAGCACCGGCATCAGACAGGGCAGCCAGACGGCCGGCTCCTCCAAGGAGCCCTATCCTGCCGGAGGCTGACCGGTATGGTGCGGCCATGGTGTCCTATCTCCAGAGGCGGGGCATTGATGCGGGGATCATCAGCAGGTGTATCGGCCTGGGAATCCTTTATGAAAGCAGGAAATACCGTAACTGCGTATTTGTGGGCAGGGACCGGGCGGGGAGTCCCCGTTATGCCTGCCTGCGGGGCACAGACAGCCAATATAAAGGGGAGGCGGCGGGAAGCGACAAGCGGTATGGCTTCTTCCTGCCGCCCCAGGGTGGGGAGTGCGTTTCCGTGGCGGTGGCGGAAAGCCCCATTGATGCCCTTTCCGTTGCGTCCATTCGGAAGATGCGGGGGGAGTGCGGGGAGGGGACGGCATACCTGTCCCTGGGTGGGACGGCTCCCATCGCCCTACTCCAGTTTCTGGAGGATCATCCGGCTGTCACCAGCGTGGAACTCTGCCTGGACAATGACAGTGCCGGACTCTCCGGCATGGAAAGAATCCGTCAGGAAATCCGGGAATCCTCGGCGCTTTCCGGGAGGGCGCTGGAAATTAAGGATTGTCCGCCACTGGCATCCTGTGGCAAGGATTATAATGATTTTCTGCAAAAAGAGAGGGCGGGGGAGCCCGGGAGGGGAGGCAGGGTATGGCAGTTGTGAAACTCCTGCCCCGGAAAGCTGCCCCGTCCCAGGGCAGAAGGCAGTCCATGGAGGACAGGCTGGACTATGACGAGAACCCGGAGAAAACCAGGGAGGGGAAGCTTATTTCATCCTATATGTGCAGCCCTGAGACCGCCGCCGCGGAGTTTGAGGCGGCCAAGGCCATCTATGAGGCAGCAACCGGGCGCAGCCAGCCCAAGGACAGGGATGAGACCATGTATAGGCTGATGCAGTCCTTCAAGCCGGGGGAGGTCACGCCGGAGGAGGCGAACAAAATCGGCTATGAGCTTGCCATGGAATTTACCGGGGGACGCAATCAGTTCGTAGTCTGCACCCATGAGGATAAGGCTCATATCCATAACCACATCGAGATCAACAGCACCAACCTGGAGTGCGACGGTAAGTTTAAAAATGTAAAGGACTCCGTGAAGGTTCTGCGCCGGATCAATGACAAGATTTGTTTTGCCCATGGCCTCTCCATCCCGGAACCGAAGCGGGAGAGGGCGCTGTCCCAAGGGGAGGAAAGGGCGGTGCAGAATGGCAGGAGCTTCAAGGAGCGCCTGCGCCGCACGATTGACAGCCGGCTGCCGGGATGCAAAGATTTCGGGGAATTCCTGGCCCGGATGCGGGAGGAGGGGTATGAGGTCAAATACCGGGGAAAGTCACTGGAATTTCGCGCCCCTGACCAGGAGCGGTTTACACGGTCTTTCCGCTTGGGGGAGGAATACACGGAGGAAAAGCTGCGCGAGAGGATTGCGGGGCAGGACAGGGCAGCTTACGGGGGACAATCGGAGGCAGGACAACATGGCGCGGATAACCGTCGCACGGAAAGCGGGCGGCAGAAAAGAACAGCGGACAAGACAGCAGGAAGCCGGACGGCAGGCTCCCGTAATCTGGACAGGAAAGTAAACCTCCTGGTGGACATCCAGGCGAAACTCCGGGCCGGAAAGGGCAAGGGATATGAGCGATGGGCCAGGGTGTTCAACCTGAAGGAAGCGTCAAAGACCATCAATTTTCTGACCGAGAACAATGTGGCGGATTATAAAGAACTGGAGGCCAAGACGGAAGCTGCGGGAGAGAGATTTGATGCACTCTCCACCCGTATCAAGCAGCTTGAGGGCCGGATGGCAGAAAAAGCGCAGATGAAGATGCACATCATCAACTACGCGAAGACCAGGGACGTGTATGCCGCGTATAAGAAGTCGCGGGACAAAGAAAGCTTCAGGAGCCAGCATAGGGATGAACTGGAAAAACATGAGGCGGCAAAGGCGGCTTTTGATACCCTGGGAGGAAAAGCAATCCCGAAAGTGGCGGATCTTTCCAAAGAATATGCCGCCCTCCTTGCGGAGAAAAAACAGTGCTATGCGGAATACAAGGCAGCAAGGCAGGAGATGATCGATTACCAGACGGCGAAGCGGAATGTCGATATGATCCTGGGGATGGGCGAAGATACACGGAAGAAACAGCAGGACAGGGAGCAGACGGAGTATTGACAGCTGAGAATCCGTTCTGCTTTTATATACGATGGAGAGAAGAATATATCGGAGAACATTATGGTAAAAATGCAGCTGTCGTTTTATAGGCAGCTGCATAAAAACTGATAAATCAGCCATCATTCGGTTCCTATAAACTTCTACTGTTTGACGGCCCTGAATTGGATTCTCACATAGTCCACAGTCCAACAGCCATTCTGGTAAAGCCTGTCCCGCAGTCTGGAGACGGCATCTGAAATGATTTCTTCTTTTATTGCTTTTTCCATTTCTTCAAAGGGTTTCCTTACAAACATGCGGATCCAGTTCGCAAGGCCGTCCGCCCCATTCTGTGGTGTCGGCCTGTCAAAGAGCGCCGCATATTCTATTTTGAAGCCTGCTTTCTCCAGCATCGGTGCATACCGGCCGATTGTAGGAAAGTAGAACACCCTTCGGTATTTTAAACCACGTTCGGAAAAACAATGCTCCAGTGTCCCATGGACGGCTTCCGCGCAGCCGTAGCCGCCAAATTCGCAGACCAGCTCCCCGCCCGGTTTCAGATTGTGGCAGATATTTGAAAGCATTTCCGGCTGATCCTTTTCATCAATCCAGTGGAAGACGGCATTTGAAAAGACCACATCCGCTTTCTCATCCAGGCGGAAAGTGACAGCATTTCCTCTGATAAAGCTTAAGTTAGGATGTTCTTTTTTGGCCAGCCGGAGCATTTCTTCCGAGTCATCTATCCCGGTTACTGCATATCCTTTTTCGGCAATATGGGCAGTAAGGGAACCATTGCCGCAGCCTAAATCTATTACACGGCTTCCCGTCGGCTTTGTAATCAGGCTGATTACGGCTTCCCCATA
Organism: uncultured Acetatifactor sp.; assembly: GCA_910585015.1. GTDB lineage: Bacteria > Bacillota > Clostridia > Lachnospirales > Lachnospiraceae > Acetatifactor. The sequence goes on along the minus strand of CAJUCT010000082.1, from coordinate 4,414 downwards.
GGTAGGGACAAATGAAAAATTTTCTTTATAATCTGCGGCATCCCAATGGATATTCGGCATGGCGTCTTCCTCCTGAATGTCTTTGATTCTACAGATTATAATATATTTGCCTGCTGTTTACAATGGGCATTCCTGTTTCGGGGGAGTATTTAATTCTGAACCGGACAGATCGGGATACGAAAGGTTATCAAATGTTTTCCAAAGTTTTGGAAGCTGCAGCTTGGGAGAGTTCTTAAAAGTGCGCATAGCTTTTACGGCAGGAATGAATTATACTGTGTTGCAGATGGGAAACCGTTGGATAAACTTTGAAGGAGGAGCACTGGACGCATGGAGAAAAACAGAAACTATAATCTATGAGACTGGGACGCCAGGGATCTTTCCTTTTTTGCAGGGAGAGGCTCCCCGGATTTTTTGTGTTGTCGGAACATTGTTCAGATTGGATTGTGATTTTTGAAGAATGGGTGTTTGTGCGGAGTGCAGATTTTATGGAAAAGAAGACATAATACGGAGAGAAAAAATTTGTGAAGGAAATTACCGGGCTGCGCCTGGGATAAGTCATGCCGGAGGCATGTTCGCGAGGTAAAATTCTCCGTTGGCGGAGGATTTGCTGCCCTTGCCGGGGTCTGGGGTGTCCCCAGCCAGCGTCTCAGAATATCCGAAAAGGATATTCTAAAACATTGCTGGCCAAAGTCTGGCAACTTGGGCGGTTGAAAGAAAGAATATGAGCAAATACGATAAGATAATCGAATAGCATAAGAAGTGGAGCGTCACATGGAAATCTCAATCTAAATGATAAAGAATACATCTATTTGGAATGTGTAGAGGATAACATATCGTAGCAGAAGAAAGGTAAAAGGCAGAGAAAGTTGGTATTTTGATGATTGTTTAGCTGTGGCATTTTGGGGGAAATAGTCTTGAAAGTAAAAATGATGCGAATAGAAGAACGTAAAAATGTTCCCAAAACACGAAGAAAATGGGTGGGAAGGATAAGCAAAATGTAAACAAGCATTTTGTTACGAACAAACTGACATCTATACTACCCATTTTCTTCGTGTTATACTGCTTATATAAAAGCAATTTGGTGAAATGTCAAGAGGAAAATAAAAAAGATTTTCTGGAAGAAGGGTAACTTTAATAGACCTACCGCCCAATAAGAACGTAAGTTCGTTGTTCGTTATGGATTACCTACTCTTTTCCACAGAGTAGAGTTTGCCATTGGCCAGCAGTCCAAAAAGCATACGTATCAGTTTACGGGAAGTCAACGCGAGTGCTCGTTTGTGCTGATGGGTTCTCACCTCAGCAAATTTCTTGTCATAAAAGGCTTTGTACTCCGGGCAGTGCTGCATCACGCTCCCGGCAGCTTCGATCATGTAATACCGCAGGTAGCGGTTGCCGGCTTTGTTCATGGGCGTATCTTCCGCCTCGAACTCCCCGGACTGGTTCTCTTTCCAGACAATGCCGCAGTATTTGGCAAGGGCATCATTGCTCTTAAAGCACTTGATGGTGCCAAGCTCAGCAAGTATGCCGCTGGCGTAGACAGGGCCAATACCGGGCACGGAGGTCAGGATCTGGTACTCCGTGGGATTAAGCCCCTTTACGGCCCTCTGGATGGCGCCATTGATGGCCTTAAGCTCTTTTTCAAAGGCGCTGATGCAGTTGAAGGAACAGCCGATGGAGACCGTCAGCGGCTCGTAAAGGCACTTGTCCAGCCGGTAGGAGTCCTGCGCAGCTTTCTGCAGCAGATAAGTAGTCTGCTCGGGATCGGCAATCCGCCCACGGCTTTTGGAGCTGATAAAAGCAACCAGTTCATCCACGGATGCGTCCACAATGTCTTCTGTGGAAAGGTAGTCCGTCAGAACGGCTTCGGCCGTGGCGCCATACTTGTCAGAGAAAGGATGCTCGTCTTTGTTGAGCATGGCAAATTCGCTGAACTTAAGGAAAATGTTGTTCAGCATGTAGGTCTTCTCCCTGGAGATGCATTCCGTGATATGGAGCCTGTGCCTGGTAAGCCGCTGGAGGGCAAGGTACTGTGCGCCCCTCCAGGGTTCGATATGGATGCGCCCGACCCTTGCAAAATCAGCGATGACGAAAGAATCAATGCCGTCATTCTTATCAAGGGAGTTAAAGGACTTCTTGTACTGCTTCACCTCATTGGGGTTGAGACAACAGACCCTTGTGGAAAAAGGAGCCAGCTTTTCGGAGGTGGAGAGGTAATTGGCGATATGGACGCCGTAAAAGCCAGTGGATTCCAGGCCAATGATGACAGCCTTGAATTCATGGTGCTGTGAGAGCACCTGGGCAACCATCTCCTCCATCTGCTCCGCGCCGCCCTGTGCATTAGCCACAGGAACCATTTTGATCAGGAAATTCTGGTCAAAGTTAAGGGCAGAGATGACGTTCGTGCGGGAACCGATATCAATTCCCACAAAAAGCGTTGACAGGTAATCAATATTTATCTTCTTCATGTGTAATCACCACCTTTCTGATAAGGATGGGGAACAGGGGCCAAAGCTTATCCCGGCCCGGGGTACCAGCTGCAACCTCGCGTTATCAGCACTGGTCCAGGAGAAATACCCTGCTGGAGGCTAGACCTGGCGGTGCAGCATTTGTGTAAGCAGTCAAGGTACGGCGGTGCGGGCTGCATGCTTTCTAAGCAATAGCGGGTGCTTTGCAGGAGGAACGAAGCAGTACCTTAGCCCAGGTTCCACTGGGAACCATTATAGCACCGGGAGGCTCTGGTAAAAAGTAGTAAACAACAAAACATTAGATGAGACAGGATGAACCAGCATTATGGGAGAAAGGGAGAACCCCGCCAAACCTCCATCAGAATATCCTCACATCTATGTAGAAAGAATTGAGACTGGTAACTATTAACTGTATAGATGGGAAGGGATGGAGAGGGAGCCCTCTTAGAAATCATCCTGCATCTATATCAAAAAAGAATAAGTCTATAGCCTGTTCTGACTGGCTATAAACTTATTATACGAGGAGGAGTTGATATGCTGACGAATAAGGAATTAGAGATTATTGAACAATATGTTGATGATGAATTTTATGATAAAGAAAAACTCATAAAATATCTAAATATACATGATGTTGTAGGTAATGAAGTATTTTCATATTGCGATAGACAGAAGTATAGGAATAGTACATATTCCAGTTGGTTAGATTATGAGAAAGCTTATGATCCCTTACCTGTTTCGGTTTTTGTAAAAAGGATACCATTTTATTTTTATACAATAGATAAAAAAGATTTGGACGTGGATAATATTGGTACACTCCACAATTTATACTCATCTTCAATAAGTGATCGAGGAGATTCTGATAATGAGAAAATATACATGGCATTAGAATATGCGTTTTATTCATTAAATCTGCCACTCAACAAGATATTTAATTATTGGATTGTTCAAACTGGATATGTGAAAGGTGATGGATTTTTTGAGTGGATTCAGTATCTTCAGTTATGTGAAGGAGTTGGAATACAAGAGTATTTTCCAGAACGATTTATAGTGGCATATAACGAGATCCGTGAAACGGCAGGTTTAAAACCAATAATTTATGAGATAAATGAGCATCCAGGTGGTGTCCCCTTTTTTCGGAATGGGACACGGCTTGAATTTGAAGGAAGATTTCCTTGTGACGGTGATGGCAATCCGATTATGAAATGGATTGGTATTAAGGCGGAAAATATAAAGAGTATTTCTTGTAATTGTGAAAAATCAAGAAGAGGAGATTTAATAATTGAAATTACGCCCAGCACGAAAATATATGCTTTGAATTTTTATAATTATTCAGAGGATACAGAAGATTATTGGTATCAAGTTTATGCGGGACCGTTGACAATGGAATTTGATTATAAGGTATTAAAGGAATATAGAAAACGATTTGATTTCACGCAGCAGCAAGTAGCAGATGCGGTTGGAACAACAGTTAGGACGTATCAAAAGTGGGAATCGGGAGAAACAACGCCGGATGGACATTTTCTGTTGCGTTTACTAAATTGGCTGGATATTTCTGATATACAGGATGTCACCAAGTATAACCGGGAATAAACGATATATATGGCAAAGAAAAGATTTAAGAGAGGTTCGGTGTTAAACATGGAAAAAGATACATACAATCAATTACAGAATAATGTGATGCCACCATTTGTAAGTGGTCGAGGAGTGATATAATGAAATTGGAATTTAATGGGAATGGCTCCTTTTTGCTCCCACCAAACCAGTTATGTACTTTTGAGCATGATGGAAAGAAGATACATTGTAATGTTGACCTGTTGGTAGAAGATTATATGGAAAAACAGGCAAAGTGGATAAATGTAAACGAGATATTCAAACCCGAAAATAAAGTTAACCCGAATTATTCACGGCAGTATAAACTCACATAAAATCCGCCGTAGTTACCATTACAA
>CAJUCT010000081.1 GCA_910585015.1 uncultured Acetatifactor sp. | reverse complement strand
AGACAAAAGGATAAGAAAGGTAGTTCAGTGTTCGGTTTTGAGGGTATGGGAGAATAATATTAGTATATAAATCTGAGTGAATGTTTAAGCTAAAGAGTAGGTTTCGGCCTGCTTTTTTTGTTTGAAAAATTTTGGTTAAAGCTAATTTTCCATTGACATATACCCTATAGGGGTATATAATGAATATACCCTATAGGGGTATGCCATATGGGAGGTAAGGAGAATGTCTGACAAAGAGATATGCGAATGCTGCGGTAAGATGACGGACCGATCTGAGGAGGAACGCAAAAAACTGATTCATCGCCTGAACCGGATTGAGGGACAGATTCGCGGGATTCGGGGGATGGTGGAGAAGGATGCCTACTGTACAGACATTTTAATACAATCTGCGGCGGTAAATGCAGCGGTGAATGCGTTTAATAAGGATTTGATCGCAAGTCACATCCGGGGCTGCGTCGCCAGGGACATACGGGACGGAAATGATGAAGTCATTGACGAACTGGTGGCCACATTGCAGAAACTGATGAAATAAATGGAATGTATCCGGACGCCTTAAGCGGGCAGATATTCATCACGGCAATGTGTGCGTGTAGGGAATATGCGGAACTCTAAATAAAAAAGGAGTGCGAAAATCAATTATGAAGCAATATGCAGTAACCGGAATGAGTTGTGCGGCATGTTCGGCACGAATAGAAAAAGCGGTCTCCGGGGTGCAGGGTGTCACTTCCTGTTCCGTAAGCCTGCTGACAAATTCTATGGGAGTGGAGGGAAGCGCTCCCGCTGAAGCCGTTATAGCGGCAGTGCAAAATGCCGGATATGGTGCATCTGTAAAAGGTGAAAACAAAAGTCAAGGTGCGGAGACTGCTGCGGCAGAGGACACATTGCAGGACAGGGAGACACCAGTGCTGAAAAAGAGGCTGATCGCGTCTCTAGGCTTTTTGATTGTCCTCATGTATTTTTCCATGGGACATATGATGTGGGGCTGGCCCGTGCCGTCTTTTTTTGCGGATAATCACGTGGCTATGGGATTGCTGCAGCTGCTGCTCACCGTTGTCGTCATGGTGATCAATCAGAAGTTTTTTGTCAGCGGCTTTAAGAGCCTGGCACATCGGGCTCCTAATATGGACGCGCTGGTTGCCCTGGGGGCCACGGCTGCATTCGGCTATAGCACATTTGCCCTGTTTGCCATGACCGACGCACAGGCCAGAGGCGACGCGGAGGCTGTCATGGCCTATGTGCATGAATTTTACTTTGAGTCTGCCGCCATGATTCTGGCACTGATCACGCTGGGAAAAATGCTGGAGGCCCGGTCAAAGGGAAAAACCACCGATGCTTTAAAGGGGCTGATGAAACTGGCCCCCAAGACGGCCACAGTCCTGCGGGACGGGGAAGAGGTCACAGTGCCTGTCACGCAGGTGGCAAAGGGGGATCTCTTTGTGGTCCGTCCCGGTGAAAATATCCCGGTGGACGGCATAGTTCTGGAGGGTAACAGTGCGGTGGATGAGGGAGCGCTGACAGGCGAGAGCATTCCCGTGGATAAGGCGGCGGGAGACAGAATTTCCGCAGGCACATTGAACCAGTCGGGCTTTATTCGCTGTGAGGCTGTGAGGGTCGGGGAGGATACTACCCTCTCGCAGATCATTCAGATGGTCAGTGACGCGGCGGCGACCAAGGCCCCCATTGCCAAGGTTGCAGACAGGGTTTCAGGGGTCTTTGTTCCCACGGTCATCGCAATTGCAGTCCTTACCGTTATTGTATGGCTTGCGGTGGGGCAGACGGCAGGGTTTGCCCTGGCAAGAGGGATATCGGTACTGGTGATCAGTTGTCCCTGTGCCCTGGGCCTTGCCACACCGGTGGCTATCATGGTAGGCAACGGCGTGGGAGCCAGGAACGGTATTCTGTTTAAGACCGCCGTATCCCTGGAGGAGACGGGAAAAACCCGGATTGTGGCTCTGGATAAGACGGGAACCATCACCCAGGGAGAGCCAAGAGTGACGGATATTGTACCGTTTGACGGCTTTGACGGGAAAAAGCTTTTAGAGCTTGCCTACTCTCTGGAGAAAAAAAGTGAACATCCTCTGGCTAGGGCCGTCTGCCAAAGGGCAGAGCGTGAGGGGCTGGCGGCGGAGGAGGTTGTGGATTTTAAGGCGCTGCCTGGAAACGGGTTGACGGCCTCCCTGCAAAACGCTGTCCTGTACGGCGGTAATTATAAGTTTATCAGTGAACAGGTAACTGTTTCGGAGGAGATGAAAACCCGCTCCGAGCAGTTCTCGGAGGAGGGCAAGACACCCTTGTTTTTTGCCCGTGACGGAGCGCTCTGCGGCATTATAGCGGTGGCGGATGTGATCAAGGAGGACAGTCCCGCAGCCATCAGCGAAATGCGGAACATGGGCATCCATGTGGTCATGCTGACCGGGGACAATGAACGCACGGCAATAGCCATCGGCGCCCAGGCCGGGGTGGACGAGGTGATTGCGGGAGTGCTGCCCGATGGAAAGGAGAGCGTGATCCGCAGGCTGAAAGAAAAAGGCAAGGTTGTCATGGTGGGGGACGGCATCAACGATGCGCCTGCGCTGACCAGTGCGGATATCGGCATTGCCATCGGGGCGGGGACGGACGTGGCCATTGACGCGGCGGACGTGGTGCTGATGAAGAGCAGGCTGTCGGATGTACCGGCGGCCATCCGACTGAGCCGTGCCGCTCTGCGCAACATTCATGAAAATCTGTTCTGGGCTTTTTTCTACAACATTATCGGTATTCCGCTGGCGGCGGGGGTGTTTATAAAAGCGCTGAACCTGCAGCTGAATCCCATGTTTGGCGCCGCGGCCATGAGCCTGTCCAGTTTTTGTGTTGTAACTAACGCACTGCGCTTGAATTTCTTCAAGCTGCATGACTCGTCAAAGGATCATGGGAGCAGGTATGCTCCGAGCAAGTATGCTCCGAGCAGCTATGCTCCGGACAAATTTTCTTTGAATAAAAACGCTCCGGGCAGCGTTGATTCGGGCAGAATTGACTCGGCTGAGATTGAGCCGGACAGAACTGCGCCGATTGGTTCCGAGCCCGTTGAAAGTATAGAAAACTTGGTCATAAGCCCGGTCGAAAGCGAACGGATGGCCAACCGTGCTGTGGAAGCCAAAACTTTCGCGGCAAATCAAAAAGAAAAGGAGACAAAAACCATGGAAAAAACACTACAAATCGAAGGTATGATGTGCGGACACTGTGAGGCGCATGTGAAGAAGGCGCTGGAGGGGCTGGAGGCTGTGACCCAGGCCAATGTGAGCCATGAGACAGGTACGGCGGTGGTCACCCTGACAACGGAGATATCCGATGATGTACTGACGCAGACGGTTGCGGATCAGGGATACAAAGTAACGGAAATCCGGTAAGGGCTGAAAACAGAATATAAGCGGACACAGAGAGACGAACAGGAAGCGATGGCTTTTTATATGTCTCTCTGTTTTATATTGCAATAAGCGGCGGTTAAGCGTAAAATAGCAAATGAATACAGGAAATCGGGGAGAATTGGGACAAGGATGAAAATACTCTTGGTGGAAGATAACGAAGCGATAATTATGGGTTTGCAGTATCTGCTGGAGCAGGAGGGCTATATATGCCAAGCTGCCCGGCGCAGGCGGGAGGCGGAGCGCATGGTGTCGGAGGAACTGCCGGATCTGATGCTGCTGGATATCGGCCTGCCGGACGGGGACGGCTATCAGCTGTGCCAGACGCTCAGGCAGCAATATACTTTTCCCGTTATTTTTCTGACGGCCAGGGAAGAGGAGGAGGATGTGGTCAGGGCCTTTGATCTGGGGGCGGATGATTATATCATCAAGCCTTTCCGCAACCGGGAACTGATCTCGCGAATCAAAAATGTTCTGCGTCGGGGAGGCAAAGACCGGGAGGTGCTGCAGTGCGGCAATATCACGCTGGATGCGGAGAGCGGCAAGGTCAGGATATCCGGGGAAGAGGTGGCGCTGACCAAACTGGAATATAAGATTCTCAGCAGTATGATGGCCTATCCGGGCAAACTTTTTACCAGAGATGAAATTCTGTCGGATATCTGGGATATCTCCGGGAACTTTGTGAACGACAATACCTTGTCCGTCACCATCAAGAGGCTGCGGGAGAAGCTGGGGGATACGGAGGGGAAGACTATCAAAACTGTCCGGGGCATGGGATATCGCATGGAAAGCCAGTGAAGCGGTATATTTTTTGGATGGTGGCACAGGGAGTAAAATTATAGCGGCGGAGATACAAAAAGGCTCGCTTATGCAGGGAAGAGGCGGATATGAGACTAAGATGGAATGAAGAATTGAAAAAACTGATTAGGGGGGTGATCCTGTTTTTAGTCGCCGCCGTTTTGCTGGCGAATCTGGGCTTGGGAGTTTTCAAGAACAGGATGCGCAGGGATTACACGGCGTTGGCGGCGGGCGTTCTGGAGAATGTACGGCAGGCATATCCCCAGGTGTCTGAGGAGCAGCTGTTCAGGCTGTTGGATGTGCCGGGAGCCACAGAGGAGGGATGGGAGATCTTGGCCAGATATGGCATCTTTACAGAATACGGCAGCCGCACACTGGAGAGGCAGGAGGAGCGGCTGCTGCGTTTTCAGATGGGCATGAATGCGATTTTGCTGCTAACGATTTTTCTGGGGATCCTGGCGATAATTATTTACCTGCAAAGGCGGCAGCATCGCATCGAAGAGCTGCAGCGTTATATGGAAAAATTGAGCAGGGGCAATTATTGTCTGAACCTGGAAGAAAACAACGACGACGAACTCAGTGGGCTGCGCAATGAGGTGTACCGGTTGACAGTGCAGCTGAAGGAATCCGCCGCTTTAGAGCAGGGGCGGCGGCAGGCACTGGCGGACTCCGTGGCCAATATTTCCCATCAGCTGAAGACGCCCATGACTTCCATGACCATACTATTGGACAATCTGACAGAGAATGAGGAGATGGACAGGATTACCAGGCATCGCTTTCTGACTGAGGTCCGCAGACAGTTGATGGGGATGTCCTGGCTGATTGCCAACATGTTGAAGCTCTCACGGCTGGAGGCCGGAGTTGTGGAACTGCAGCGGACGTCGGTGGAGGCAGGGCAGCTGGTGGAAAAATGTACCGCCAGACTGCAGACGGCAGCAGAGTGGAAAGCAGTTGGCCTGGAGGTGCGGCTGCAGCCGGGAGCGGCTTTGTATGTGGATGAGAATTGGACTGTGGAGGCGCTCTGCAATATTATCAAAAATGCCATTGAGCACAGCCCCGAGGGAGGCAGTGTGCGGATTTCCGCCTCAGAGAACGAGATTTATACCAAGATCTGTGTGGCAGACAGCGGTAGCGGGATATCCGGGGAGGAGCGGGAGAGATTATTTCAGAGATTCTACAGAGGGAGTAATGCTGCCCAGGACAGCATCGGTATCGGTCTGGCCCTGGCCAAAGAGGTGGTGGAACAGCAGCACGGGCATATTCAGGTGGAGTCCAAGGAGGGGGAGGGGACGGTATTTTCTCTTAGATTTATGAAAATTTGAAAATGTCACGGAAATGTCATTTCTATTTTCTATACTTTAAGAAAAGCAATCGCCGAAGCAGGGTGCGGGGCGGCTGCAAAACGATAAACAGTAAAGGTATGGTGATGACATGGAAATCTTACGAACAGAGCATTTGGTCAAAAGATACGGCAAAGGCGGCAATGAGGTCCTTGCGGTGGATGATGTGTCCTTCTCTGTGGCCAGGGGGGAGTTTGTGGCGGTGGTGGGCAGTTCCGGCAGCGGAAAGTCCACGCTGATGCATATGCTGGGGGGTGTGGATCGGCCCACCTTGGGCCGGGTACTGATAGAGGACACGGATATCTACGAGATGAATGATGACAGGCTGGCCATCTTCCGCAGGAGGCAGGTGGGGTTGATTTATCAGTTTTACAATCTGATCCCGGTGCTGAACGTGGAGGAAAACATTACCCTGCCCTGTGAACTGGACGGCAGGCAGCCGGATCCGGAACTGGTGCGGGAACTGGTGCATACTCTGGGGCTGGAAAAGCGTCTGGAACATCTGCCCAATGAGCTCTCCGGCGGGCAGCAGCAGCGGGTGGCCATCGGCAGGGCGCTGATCACTCGGCCCGCCATCCTGCTGGCGGACGAGCCCACGGGTAACCTGGACAGCAGGGCCAGCGATGAGATCATGGCGCTTTTGAAAGAGGCAAACCAGAAGTATAAGCAGACCATTATTATGATCACGCACAATCCGGAACTGGCCAAGCAGGCCGGACGGGTGTTGACGATGGAAGATGGCTGTGTTCGGGAGGGGAGGGCGGAGAGATGAATGTATTGCGGAAATGCTGTTACCGCTCCCTGAAAGAAAACCGTAAGCGTACACTGGTGACCATTGTGGGAGTGATTCTGGCCACGGCGCTGATCACAGGCGTGGCCTGCCTTGCGGTCAGCTTTCGGGCCAGCATGGTGGAATATGAAAAGAAGGAAAACGGGGACTGGCATTACAGCTTTTTGGGAGTGGAGCCGGAGAATCTGAAATATTTTGAGGGAAACAGGCACCTGGCAGAAATTGTGCTGAAGCAGCCCTTGGGCTATGCCGTCCTGGAGGGCAGCCAGAATCCCGATAAACCTTATCTCTATCTAAGCGCTGTGGACGAGGAAGCCATAGCGGCTTTCGGTCTGGAACTGACACAGGGGCGGATGCCGGAAAACGGATCGGAACTGGTAATCAGCAGACATATTCTTTATAATGGCATGGTAGAATTGCAGCTGGGGGACACCATCACTTTGGAGGTGGGACAGAGGGTGTCGGAGGGATATCCGCTGTACCAGAATAATTCTTACACTTATGAAGAGGAGATGCTGATTGATAAGGAAAGCAGAACCTATACCGTTGTGGGCATCATCGATAGGCCCAATTACAATGTGGAGGATCGTATCGCGCCGGGCTATTCCGCATATACCTGCCTGGAAGATCCCATGGCGGCGGACTCTCTGGATATCTATGCCAGTTACACGGACTGGGGGCTGCGTCATGTCGGGCAGGTGAATGAGGGACTGAGAGAACTGGCGAGATCGGTGGAAGATAACTATTATCTGCTGAAATGGATACACTTTTCGTTTACTTCCACCACCATGAATATGATCTATGCCATGGCGGTGGTGGCCTTGTCGATTATCATTGTGACCAGCGTGTTCTGCATCCGCAACAGCTTTACCATCTCTCTGACGGAGAAGATGAAGCTGTACGGCAGACTGGCCTCAGTGGGAACCACCTCAAAGCAGCAGAGGAAGATTGTCTATTATGAGGCGGTATTTCTGGGATTGGTGGGCATACCTATAGGGATTCTCAGCGGTATTCTGGCATCTGTGATTTTGGTGAAGTCAGTGAGCAAGCTGATGGAATACGCCTCAGATATTGCGCTGGTGTTCGGTATTTCCTGGGGAGCGGTGATTCTCTCCGTGGCGCTGGCGGCGGTCACTATCTTTTTTTCCGCATGGCAGTCGGCAAGGCGCGCCGCTAAAATATCGCCCATCAGCGCTATACGGGCCAATGCCACGGTAAAAATCCGCAGGCGGGAACTGCAGTGTCCCGGCTGGATTCCCAGGTTTTTGGGTATAGGAGGCAAAGTGGCCTACAAGAATCTGCGGCGGGCCCGCGTCAAATATCGCACCACAGTGCTCTCTATCGTGGTGGGGGTGGCGGTGTTTATCGGCATGACCACGTTTATGCATGCGGTACAGTATACCTTCAATATATACTATGAGAACAAAGAGTATCAGCTTCGTCTCGACTGTTATGATTCGGATGCCTATGAGAAGCTGCTGGCTGTGGGGCAGATGGAGGGAGTGGAGGAGGCGGAGATTGTGCGGTCCGGGTATTTTGCCGTTCCCATGGCTTCTCTTCCGCTGACGGAGGATTATCTGAGAACCTACAATACAGATGGAAACCAGAAGGAGAATATAAAAGTGTATTCTCTGGGGGAGGAGGCTTATGCCCGGTATTGCAGCCAGGTGGGCGCGGCTGTGGATCCTGACCAGGCCATCGTGTTGGCGGAATATGAGTGGCTGTTTTTTGACGAGGAAGGCCGGATACATGAACAGAGCGGCGGCTCCGCACGTTTCAAGCCGGGGGACGTGATCTCGGGAAAGGGAGAAGCGGAACTCTCGGTGACAGTGGCGGTGCAGACGGATCAGAAGCCCATGTTCATGAATAATTCAACTTACTACAACGGTGTAGTGCTATTTGTCAGTGATAAATGGATGGATATTCATCAGGAGGCGTTGATCCAGAACAGAACCACGGTGAACGCTTATCTGAGATGTGAGGATGCTTTTCAGGTGGAGGAGGAAGTGCGCAGGGGTATGGATCTGCTCAACTATTCTGTCATCAACTATGAGAAAGAATATCGCGCCGAAAAAAGCATGCATCTGTTGGTATCCATCTTTCTGTATGGATTTATCACAGTGGTGGCGCTGATCGGGATTACGAATATTTTCAATACCATCACCACCAATATGGAACTGAGGGCGCCGGAGTTTGCCATGCTGCGGGCAGTGGGCATGACCGGCAGGGAATTTCGCCGCATGATCTGGCTGGAAAGCCTGTTTTACGGCGGGAAAGCGCTGATCATCGGTATCCCTCTGGGGCTGGTCATATCCTACTGCTTCCACCTGGCTATGAAACAGGGGATAGAGACCTCTTACCTCTTTCCCTGGAGTGGTATCGGTATCTCCACAGCGGCAGTGGCGGTATTGTTGTATGTAACCATGCACTACGCTATGGGCAAGATCAGGAAGAAAAATATTGTGGAGACTATACAGGACGAAAACTTGTAATCATATAAAGCCATAATGGGCCAGGGCCTGGCGGATGCCCCCCTGGCTGGCGGGCGCTGTCACGTACTCCACCCTGTCAAAGAGGCTGGCGGGAGAGGCGTTTCCCATGGCGATGCTGTGGTGTACGTAGGAGAGCATGGGCAGGTCGTTGTTGCTGTCTCCCAGTGCGTAAGCGTCCTCCAGAGACAGGCCGTAGTGGTCCAGCACAAACTGGATGCCGGTGGCCTTGGAGTAGCCCCTGGGCACGAACTCCCGGAAAGTGCCGCCCCTGTCGATGCAGTCAAACCATTGGTCGCTGACCTGGCGGAAAGCGGCCAACTGGGACTCCTCCTGATACCAGATCACGAACTTGTCCGAGAAAAAGTTAGGATTCTCCAGATTATCCGGCATACGGTAGTGCCGATCCACAAAAGCCTGATACTGGCGGACGGCTTTGGGATGGTGCAGGGGGCGGCTTAAGTCAAAAGCCACCTGGGCACGGGACTCAAAGAGGATGTCCACATCCGTCCGGCGGGCGATCTCCAGGATACGCATGATAGTGGCATGGGTCTGGGGTACATAGTATACGTCCTTACCGTTACAGTAGATATTTGTGCCGCAGCCGCACACATAGCCGTCCCAGCCGACGCGACGAAAGCAGGGTTCCACATTCTGAAAGCATCTGCCTGTGTTGATAAACATCAGGTGGCCGTTTTTCTGGGCCTGGGCGATAGCTGCGCCCGCGTCCTCCGGCACCGAGCCGTCTATTTCGGAGGTCAGCGTTCCGTCTATGTCAAAGAAAGCAATTTTTCTCATGATTACCTCTCTTTTAGAGTTCCGGCGTATAAGCCTGTGCTATTTATAATTGTAGACTGTATTTTAACAGATTATAGGGCTGCTCGTTCCGGCTGTCAATCATTTTAATTTCCCCCTATCTGCGTATCGGGAGTCCGGTTTTGACTAAACACCCGTGATGTCAGTTTATTTTAGCATAAGCCATGGCTTAAAACAAGGTGGTTTTGCCATTGTAACCACAATGCTTTTATGGTAAGGTAGGTATATAATTAATCTGAAACAGCGTGAATTTGTATTTTATGTAACTGTTCCATCTATGATGTTACTCCGTGGGACAACAAACTCAGAACCCGCACAGAGGAGACTGGCACATATTTAGGGTCAAATCCACAGATTTATAACTATGTGATTTTGGACGATTGCTATCAGGATGATTATTCCTCAAATGCGGATATTCAAGCTCATCTGGTACAAATTGGTGCGCTGAAAGGACTTCAAGACGGTGATTTGCTTAAGGCATGTGAAGTCATGAATCCACTGAATTTACTTAAATGGTAAAAAGCCAGTGCTCCTAAAATCAACCTTTGGTAGATTTTTTAATAACACTGTGAATATGCCGTTATTGTCGTGACATGGGAGAACTGTTAAAATAAATACAGTGATGATATCAAAAACAGACCACGGCACATGAGAACGGGGATGTCCAGTGGCGGCAATCGATATTTGGGGTCACAATTTGGCGGATGCATAGGATTGAGACCTGCACTTTACAGGGGGAGCAGCATGAGTACAGTCGGTGAGAGGATTAAGAAAAAGAGGAAGAATTTAAACTTTACCCAGCAGGAACTGGCAGCAAAATTGAATATTTCCGCCCAGGCGGTCTCCAAGTGGGAGAACGGTGTGGCTCTGCCGGACCTGGGGCTGATGCCGAAGCTGGCCCAGGTGTTGGAGAGCACAGTGGACGGACTGCTGGGCTATCAGGGCGCCTCTGCGAGCAAGTATGATGAGCGGTATAAGGGGGAGGAATTTTATTGGGGGCTGAATCCCAACCATCTATGCTATGAACTTATGAAGCTGAAGCCGCCTACCAGACCTTACAGGGTGCTGGAAATCGGCTGTGGAGAGGGGAAAGACGCAGTATTCCTGGCCAGATGCGGCTATCTGGTGACGGCGTTTGACGAGTCTCAGGCGGGTATCGACAAGGCACTGCTGCTGGCGGAGAAGAATGGGGTGCATGTGGATTTTTTCAAAGCCAACGCATTGGATTACCAGATCGAGGGGGAGTATGATATCATATTCAGCAGCGGATTTTTCGATTATCTGCCGGATAATATAAAAGGAGATTTTACTTCCATGCTGAAAGAGCATACAGCGGTAGGCGGCTTGAACGTGATCAACGCCTTTGTAGATAAACCTTTTATGAAGAAAAAGGAGGGACAACAAAGAACCCCCTGGAAGTCCGGAGAACTGTTTACATGCTACCACGACTGGCTTTTCCATAAATGTGACCAAATCATATTTGACTGCAACAGCGGAGGCATACCTCACCAGCATTGTATGGACATTTTGATTGCGGAGAAAGTGCTGAAAAAAATATCTTAGAAATTTTTCCAAAAACTGTTGACATTGTGAAAAAGGTGTGGTAATCTATTAAAGCTGTCGCAGTGATAGAGAGATACGAGTTAAAGCGACAGAGCGGAGCGTTAGTTCAGAACAATGCCTGAAGCATTAGTTCGGAGCGACAGTTCGGAGCGACAGCTCCAAGGGTCCTTGACAAATAAACAGCAATGCAACCCTGAAAATTCTTAAAA
>CAJUCT010000080.1 GCA_910585015.1 uncultured Acetatifactor sp. | reverse complement strand
GCTCCGCATCCCAATCCCCGGAGGTATAAATCTCCTGCTGTACCATCTGGTTCCAAAAGCTCTGCGCAAAAACAAGCAATGTACATAAAAACGTGGAAGCAATCAGAACCGCAGCCATAATGGAAATGGATGTACGGCGGTTTTTGCGCACCTGGTCTAAGCTGTATTCCCATATGATGTTCATGGCCGCACCGCCTTATCCGAGACGATCTTCCCATCCTCTATCTTAATGATGCGGCCTGCCTCCAGCGCCACATTCTCATCATGGGTGACCATGAGGATGGTCTGTTTATACTGGCGGTTGGACAGTTTCAGCAGGGAAATGATCTCCTCCGTATTCTTCCGGTCAAGGTTCCCTGTCGGCTCGTCCGCCAGCAGGATCGCGGGCTGGTAGATCAGGGCACGCCCGATTGCCGCCCTCTGCTGCTGTCCCCCGGAAAGCTGCCCCGGCAGGTGTTCCAGCCTGTCACCCAGCCCTAATGTCCTTACAATGTCATCAAACCGTTCCTTCCCCGGCTCCTTATTATCCAGGAGCATGGGCAGACAGATGTTCTTCTTCACGCTGAGCGTAGGGATAAGGTTATAAAACTGGTAGATAAGCCCCACCTTGCGCCTGCGGTACTGCGCCAGCCGTTCCTCCCCAAATGTCGCTATGTCCACATCTTCCACAAATATCTTCCCGCCGTCAGGGCGGTCAACGCCTCCCAGCAGATGGAGCAGCGTTGACTTGCCGGAGCCGGATGCCCCGATGATGGCAACGAACTGCCCCCTTTCCACCTGCAGGTCTACATGGTCTAAAGCCGTCACCATTGTCTGCCCCGTGCCATACTGTCTGGTCAGCCCCTCGGTTCTTAAAATATCCATTAAACAGTACCTCTCTTGTTTTTAAGTATGTAACAAACCCTCCCCACAGGTCTTGGGATTTGAATCTCCTTCATTGCTTCCCGGAACGCCGGGGATGCTTGCCTTGTTGGGCTGTGGCTTATTGAGGATATGCTGATCAGTTATTCAGATACCCCTGTTTTTCTTCTTCATCAGACCATATACGGTCATACCGGCTGCCAATGTTGTTAAACACATCCTGCCATGTAGCGAACTTCTGCATTTCTTCAATGCTGCCCCTGTTGCTTTGCAACCAGTCAAAAACCGCCTTATAGGTATTTTCCGAAAACAGGACGCTCCAGTTATTCTTATAATCCGCATTGTCATTATAGGACATCCCGTTAAAGCCCATAGAGACAATGCCGTCCTTCGTGTGCTGCGCCAGCCCCTTTATCTCCAGATCGGCCCAAATATATGCGGCGTTCTTATCGTGGATCAGATTGGGATATTTATTGAAGTAGGTCTCTGCAAGCGCCTCATACTTTTCCCTGTCCGCCTCACTCTGCAAAAGGACTTTTCCCCCGCGGCCTTCCTCGCCATCCCGCACCAGATACTGTATGCCAGTACCAGAATGGGTCTTTAAGGTGAAACCGGACAGTTCCTCCGTTTCCAGCGTTTCCACGCCCATGACATCCTGCAGGGCGTCTTTCAGCTCACCGTCCAATACCACAGCGTCATAGCTCATGGTTCCATGCTCCGAAATCAGGAACTGTTTCCCCGTCTGGCAGTCCTGCCTGACCTTGATATCGGAATAATCAAAGGCACCGAGCCGTTCGCCCTGTTTATTGTAAATATCAAAACACCCCGCCTCGTTGTCCGGCACAATCCTGTAATTCTCGGATTCGTATGTATCATAGGCAGGCTTTACATTGCGTACCCCGGATGCCGCCGATGCACGGTACGCATCCAGCACCGAAGTCTGCCCTGCCGTCCTTACGCTGTTTCTTACGGGAGAACCGCTCCCCGCCGCATCTGCATCCGCCATCCTGCCCGCGAAGCCCGTTCCCGAACCATTCCTCTGTGCCTTTCCCATATCACGCCATGCGGGATAACCCGCCCCTATTCCATTTACACCCATCTCCAAATATCCTCCATTATTTTTATTATTGCGGCCCCTCTGTCGGTCAGAGCCGCATCCGCTCCCTCGTAATAAGTCCGAGCGGTTCATTGCCTCATAAACGCATTTCTCCTAACTTCCCCGGTCAAATCTCATACTGACATTCACCTCCTTCCAAATTCCCCCCAGCAGGGGCGCATGGTTTTTGCGCCTCCGCCGAATAGGGTGTATGGATTATATCTGTATATCCAGCCCTTTTGTTTCTCCCGATACCATTGATGTAGTCAGGCTGTGGCTTATCAGAGATATAAGTTTTATTTCCCACTATGCCTTGACGTCAAAGCTATTCTGCGGATTCTCCACATTCACCGCTTCTTCACCCGCCAGCGGAATGCCCCTCTTTGCATTTCCCCACGCCTCGTTATAGATCATGCACATTTCCGTCTGCCTGGCAGCCTCCGCATTGGTGGTGTACATCGTCCACCCATTATTGGAATAAGTCGCTACCATTTCCCCGCTCTTATCGTAAAACTCTATGTAATCGCTGTTTCCTGATGGCAGTTTCTGATATTTCACTTTCCCTTCGAGTAGTGTCGCCACAAAATCTATTGGCTTAAGCACATTCTGCCTGTTCCCCGAAACGGCTTTCAGGCCGGAAGTGATAATCCCTTTTCTGTCCGGGGACACTTCCGATGTGTAGCTTTTCATCAGCCTGTTAAACCCTTCGGATTTATTCTGGAACTGCCCTTTTGCAAAATCCTCATATGCCTGTTCCCTGATCTGCTTCCGGTATTCCTCATCACTGGTGCCGCTTTTCTTTTTGGAGAAAACATACTTATCATTAAAGTCGGGCAGATGGATGCCGCCTATGCTTCCTGTTCCTGGAAAATATCTGTTCTGCAATGAGACATTAGACGAATTGACCTGCATTATTTCACCTACCTTATAAATATCCATATTCATGACTGTTTTCTAAAATCGAACAGTCAATCAATAGCAGGAGGCGCTTGTTTTTGCACCTCCGCCAAATAAAAATATCCGCTCTCATCAATGTTTCAAATTCGCATAATAATCCCAAATCCCGTTCAGGGTATTCCTTGCGGAAGGGGATATCCCCAAATCCAGCCGGAACTGGCTCGGGCTGCCCTTTTCCTGTTTCAGCCGCCCGCCATTCTTCTCACTGACTGCATCCATGAACGCACGGTAGGCCTGCTCCTTCACAACAGCCGCTTCCTTTTCCGAACCGCCGGAATGATATACCGTCTGTGCCTTAAAGCCCTGCAGTTCGCTCCATATCTGCGTGTTTGTCGCCATGAACCTACTGTGCGTTTCATAGGCTTTATCCAGCATTTCCAGTTCCTTTTCCTTCGTCAGCTCCTGTGTGCTTCCATCCTCCGCAGTGTAATATTCCTTCCCGCCGCCCGATGCCGCATATTTTTCCTCTATGCGGTCTTTCAGCAGTTGGTAGGCGGAAGCCATCTTATTCACATAGCTGTCAAAGGTATCCGTCTTTACCCCTTCCTTTTCTTCAAACCTCGCTTTCAGCGCGTCAACGTCCTCCTGCGAGTAATCTTTTGTCACGAATTCGTCCGACACGGAGCCTCCCCCAAGTTCCGACATGACCTTTTCAAAATCGTTCATCATGCCATATGCACCGGAGTTTATAGGCGAAAGTTTCCCAATATCCCCGGAAGGCTCCATCCTTTTTGCCGCAGACATTTTTTCCCTCAAAGCCCTGCGGCCTTCCCCGGAAATATCCACGCTGTCGCCCTGCCGTTTCCCTGCGGCGATGCCTTTATCCGCCTGCTGTAAACGCTCCCTTATCCTGCCAGCATCTACATGGTATGACTGCGGCAGTGTCCTTTGCAGATTATTGATATCCATTGTTTCGCTCCCTTCCAATTCTCAAACTGATTTATTCCTCTGTGGTATACTCAGCGTGCTGCTTTTTATATTCAGCAGTATCCTTCACGCTTAATTCTGCTTCAACCTGCGCCAGTTTTGCTTCCAGCTCTTTTGTCTTCTGCTCATTGCCCGCCGCCATTTTCAACTGCTGTTCAAGCTGTTTCTTTTCCTCTTTTAGCTTTTCGATTTCTTTTTTAACCTTATCCATATTGCCTATCGTAACCTTCACCCTGTCGTTATCAGAGGCCCCTTCCAGCCTTGCGCCCTTGGGCTGTTCGCTTTCTGCTTCTTCTGCCTTTTTGACGGTATCGAAGATAATTTTCGGATTTCCATTTTCATCCTGCCCCATGTGGTACAAGCCACTTGGTTTCTTCCCGGACTTTTCACTGCTGATATACTCGTCCTTTGGTTCCAGAATGATTTCGGGCTTGTCTTTTTCTTCGGCTCTTTCTGTTTGTTCGGTCTGCACCTTGTTAATATGATCAAAGCCGTACCTGTTACTGATTTCCATTGACATAATTTTGTCCTCCTGTCTTAATATGGTAAATACATATATTCCTGCCTGCCATTCTCATAACTAATGGCTGACAGGCTTTTCCCCACATCGGGTTCTGCACTAAACATTCATATCAAACTTTGGATGATACGCATCCTCCAGCTTTTCTTTCTGCATCATCGCCTTTGCCGCCAGCTCGGATTCTGCTTCCACAAACTTGACCGTGATCTCCTGCCCAGGCGCTTCCAGCACGGAAACCTTCTCTGTGCCTCCATCCAGCTTTTCAGCCTGTTCCGCTTTTTCCTCTTTCCGCTCCTGTACTTTTTCTTCCTCTTCTTTCTTATCCTTCTGCTTCTCCAGACGCTCATCCATGCTCTTCTTCATTCTTTCCGCATTGGTCATTCCTGTTTCGGTTACGGAATATACGGTACTCTGTATGCTGCCGTCCTTACCTACCATCCATGTCGGCTCGTAATAGGTCACTGTCCCGCCCAAAGCCTTGTTCTAGGCAGAAAGCTGTTCATACCCCTGCTTTTCCAGATCCGGTATCTTTTTCAGGAAATCCTCCAGTTCCTTCGCTTTTTTGGAATCTCCCGAACACTTCTTCAGATACTCGCTGGATACCGCCACATTGCCTTTAGACATACAGTCATAATTTTTCTGCAAATAGGAATAATAATCCGATACCGCCTTTTCCCCGGTATCCTTTGCTTTTCCCGCCTGTGCAGGTGCGGCTTCTTTCTTTGCCGCCTCATTTTTCTGTGCTGCATATGTACTTTCGTACACATTGTTGTACTCGCTTCCGATTCCTGAAATTGCCATGATTTCGTCCTCCATTCTATTTTTTTAATTAACAGGAACGTTTGCCTCACGCCCCGCCGCATAAAGTGCAGACTACATCGGCAATATACATATCCCTGCTTTCTGTAATATATCAGGCCTTCATATCCAGCCCTTTACCGCCTTTCGCATACAAGGCATTTACACTGTCCTGATAAAGCGTATCTCCCGCAAAAATCTCATCTAATACGTCATGGGAAATGGGTTTCCCCGCCGTCCATGCAGGGTCTTTTGCCTTTACTGCCTGCGTTACCCTTCCTGCAATTTCCAAATGGAGCTGGTTCAGCGTCCACGGAGCCGCACGGCGGGTCTTTAAATCCAGCGTCTTCACATACGAATGGATTTTGTCATAATACGCATCTGTTTCAGCCGTATTATTCCCGGACATTCCGCCATATTTATAAAATTCTTTGTTTACATCCTCATAAACATGCTGTTTCATTTCGTCCGATACATTTACAATCCGTTTCCAGTCTGTCTTTCCCGTGATTTCCATGCCTTCCACACCATAAGAGTTTTTGAAATGCCCGGAAAGCAGATCAGCAATTGTATTTCCACCTGCGCCGGAACGCTTCGCCCCCTTCGTATTTGCCCTGTTTTCGCTCACTCTTGATAAAAGCTGCCAGATTCCCTGGCTGTTATTTCCTATACGCATGATAAAATCCCTCCTTAAAAAATCGTGTATGTACTCCCATACACATTGCTGTAGTTGCTTCCAATTCCTGAAATTGCCATGATTTCGTCCTCCTTATGATTTTATTTTATCGGCGGCCCCTCTGTCATTCGGAGCCGCCCATGCCCCCTTATGGTAAGTCCGGGCATGATCTTCCTTACTTCAAAATGCCCGCCGCTTCATATGGCACATCCACAACTTCCTGTATATCCTGGCAGTCTCAGATCAAATGGATGAATTATCTGCCATGACGAAATTTGCTTCATAAGCAGCATTTGCTGTTGCCGCAGTCCCCGATCTTGCCAGAACGGAATCGGAATATACGGCCTCTTTTGCCCACTGTGACATCAGCCGCCTGTGCGCATCGCTTTTTTCCATCGCCGCCTTCGCATTGATTTCTTCCTGCATCCTTTTCTTCTCCTGCTCCTTTTTTATCTGCGCCGCCGTCCGTTTTTTCTGCTCTGTCCTGCGTTCCCAAAAGCTGTCTTTTGCCCTGCCGTCAAACAGGCTTTTCCCGCTTCCGTTCTGGTATCCTGCGCTCCACATCTGCGCATGGCACTCCTCTTTTGTTGCCCCGTAATAGATGGTGGAATAAGCCCCTCCGCAGACGCCTGCCCATCTGTCCGGCTGCGCCCATCCTGTCCGCAGGTCATTCAGCACCCACGCCTCATACTCCGGGTCATTTTTCATCGCTTCAAACCCCGCTTCTGAAATATGGATGGAAATATTCTCCGACATACGGGTCGGGTGCATGGGGATCTGTGAAATCTTTTCATGGATATACTGCTTATACTCATCCATTGTCATGTCCTTTGTTGAAACAGCCCCCGCCTTTCCCGTTTCTGATACATTCTGGCTCTTTTCCGCCACCCTGTCACAAAAAGACGGGCTTTCAGCCTTGCCGCCCTTTGCTTCATTGTTTTTCAAGAAATTGCTGTACGTTCTTGTCATGTAGTTTACATTGATCGTGTTATTCATGGTTGCTCCTTTCCTGTAACAGCACTGTTACGCTGAACTCATTTTTCCTGACTTTAATGTCCACATTTCCCAGGTATTTCGCCGCCTCACGCCTGACATTCGATAAACCTATGCCATGCAGCGGGGCCGGGCCTCCCGGTACATCCGGCGCTTTCGTGGAAACCGGAAGATTCGTGCTTTTATCAAATACCACCTCCCCCTCAAAGGAATTCTTTACAGATATGAGAAAAAATCTGTTTTTCCTGCTGCCGGAAAGGGAGATATATCTTTCCCCCGACGTCATCCTCCCACAGGCTTCCAGCGCATTCTGCAGCAGGTTGTTTACAATGATCGCAATGTCATACGCATTATACCTGTCCGATGCCGGGTACACGAAATCAGACCTGAACCGTATGCCCATCCTTTCTGCGGCTTTCTGCTTGTCATTCACGATCACATCTGTAACAGCGTTCCCTGTCCTGACAGACATCTCAAACGCATCCATGCTCTCGTCCATCCTGGCAATATACTGTTCCATTTCCTCATAACTGCCGCTCCCCGCCAAACCCTTTATGTTTGTGAGATGGTTTTTCATCTCATGCTTCATCCGGCGTATCCCGTCATAGAACTGCTCCACTTCCCCTATCCGTTCCCTTATGGCCGCAAGCTGCTGCTGTTCCACGAAATACTTCTTTTTCTCCTCCTGCAGCCCTACCATCTCCTGCCATGACGCCACCGTGACCACCATGCCTGCATAAAACAGGACTGCTATCAGCGGCACCAGCCCGATAAATGCAGGGTACTGACCATAAAGCGAGAAAACCACATTTTCCTTAACAGTAAAGAGCAGGCGGAAAATGATATTCTCAAACAGAATGCCCACAACTGGCGTCAGACATAGATAGCATAGTTCTTTTGTATGCAGTTCCGGCGGCCCCTTCTCCAGTTTTTTACTTAAGAACAGCAGCATGGCAAGCAGCAGTATGATCCTCAATACCATGAATGCAGAATACCCTGCCGCGACATTACGGTATATCATATTTTCATTGTCCAGCCCCTGCACGATTTTCCCATTGAAAAGATAATACAGGCTTTCCGTTATCAGCCTGCCCATATCCCTGGTGCAAAAGAACAGTATGCCATACAAAAAAACCTGTTTTCTTTCCATGCACAGCCATCTGCCGCCTGCCATCAACAGGAGGATCACGATCACCATGCACAGCCAGCCTGAAACAGAAAACGCTTCCCCCATCAAATACACCATCCCATAGGCCAGAAAAACTGCAATATTTTTTTGCATCCTATTTTTGCGTCCTGCCGTATATGGGCGGAAAAAGACAGCCATACAGAACGCACATAAAACCGTTTCACCCCCTGACGCTATATGCTGAAACAGCATAAAACCCATTTCGCTCAAATTTTCTTCTCCCCCCTTACTGCACAAATTGAAGGTATGCCGCCGCAAAGTCCTCATATCTTTTTGAAAGGGGCAGCCTGATGCCGTTGGTAAGCGTCACCTCTGTTTTGTCATACCCCTCGACATAGGCGAGGTTGACGAGATACCCCCTGTGTATCCGGAAAAACTGCCCCTGCAGTTCTTCCTCCAGCCTGCCGATCTTCTCATAATATTCCAGTTCCCCATCTTTGAGGTACAGCACCACCTTATGGTTACGGCTCTCAATATAATAAATGCTATGAATTGGTACAGCCCTGCTTTCACACCCATACTGGATGACCAGCGTTTTCTTTTTCTGTTCCGCCTCAAATATGATCTGCGCCGCCGCCCGGTCAAAAACCTCGGCAAATCTCTGTTCGTCAATAGGTTTCAGGAGATATTGGAATGCCCCCACGTCAAAAGCGTCATACACATACTTTTCGTATCCCGTGACAAAAATAATGACCGGCTGCCTCTCCAGTTCCATGCCTCTTATCCGCCTTGCCAGTTCCATCCCGTCCATACCGGATGCCGCTCCATCCAGCTCTATATCTAAGAACAACAGGTCATACTCCGTTTGATCCAGCAAATATTCGTCCGCAGACGCATACTCTGCAATTTCACACTCCGCCCCCTGTTTCCTGACCAGAGAGGATAAGTAAGCCCTTATATTCTTTTCATCATCACAGATCGCAATTTTTATAAAATCCACCTCCTCCGGCTCTCACTTTTTATATCGTAAAAAACGGGAAATAGTCTAACGCCGATAGCGTGAATAGCGGATTTGACAGCGTGAATTCTTTTCCTCCCATCACCCCAAAACGCCAAATGCAATTTCGCCATTCGTCCGATATGGGGGAAACGCAAACCGCCGTGTAAGCATATTACCTCTTATTTCGCCGCTTTCCAAGTAATTTCCGTTATCAGGCCGCCTTGCCTGCCTGGGAAAAAAGCAGACCGCCGCATATGGTAGATGAAGGCCATTGTGCGGCAGTTTGTCTTTTGTATGGTTCCTTTCTTACTGCTCCTTATCCTATGTAACTTAAGGTTTATTTCTCTTTGTCATATACCCATATACTTTTAATCTGATTTTCAATCTCACTGAATGCCCATCTCCTGCCGCTCCTTGCTACACAGTTAGGATCGTTTACCATAAATCCTTCGTTATCATACCCATATATGACAATGTAATGACCGGATATTGTGAAATCCCCTTTCCCCATAGCACATATGATGATTCCGCCATTATCAAGCACTGCCCTCATATTATTTGCACTTGAGCTTATGGATGAGACTTTAATGCCATACAGCTTTGGTAAATCCTCCATCAAGGCCCATGATGTGCCTGCCGGTTCCTTCCACATAATATCCATTTTCCACACTGTATGCGGCGATTTTGTCTGGAGTGTACGATTCATCTTTAGCTTTTGTGTATTCTACTTTTCTGGCGGTAGAAATATTCAAAAAGAAAGTTTATAATTTTGTAAATGTACAGGGAATATCATTCCTGAAATGTCGTCTTTATAAGTGAAAGCTTTCAAGAACATAATTCTTGCGGAGGGGGATTGAAATGGAGGACTTACAAATCATTAGCTTATATTTTAAGCGTGATGAAGCTGCAATTTCAGAAACAGCAACGAAATATGGAGCCTTTTGCCACAGGATTGCATTGAACATACTGTCAACAAGTTCCGACGCTGACGAATGTGTTAATGATACATATTTGCGGGCTTGGAACTCAATACCACCACAGAAGCCCGACAAACTTGGCGCATGGCTTGGTAAAGTAGTCCGAAATATCGCTTTTGACCTTTGGAAGAAAAATCACCGCCAAAAACGCTATGCGGGCATGGAGCAGCTTCTAAATGAGTTGGAGGACTGCATACCGTCCCCTGCTACTGTTGAACACCAAATTGAAGAACAAGAGTTAACCAACATCATAAACACATGGCTTGCGTCATTACCGCAAAATGACCGTATTCTTTTCATGCGTCGTTATTGGAATGGTGAAACAGTAAATACACTTGCACAAGAAAGCGGTATGTCCCCGGCAAATATGGCGAAGAAAATGTACCGACTTAGGCAAAATCTAAAATCCAAACTTGAAAAGGAGGGCTATTCCCTATGAAAGAAAAGGAAATCTCAAAGCTGTATAACAGCATTACGAATGTCGATAATCAGTTTATTGAGGAAGCTCAAACAAAGACGAAGAAAAAGAATGGTTGGCTCAAATGGGCGGCTATGGCGGCTTGCTTATGCGTAGCTTTGGTAGCCGGAGTGCTTTTCAAAATTTCTGTTCCAGACGTTATCATTGCGCCGGGCTTTTTGACAATCACAGTGTATGCCGCTTCATCAGATGAAGAAATAACCATGCAGGAAGGTATAGGGTTGCCAACAGATTATAAGTGGAGCCTTGCTATGAGCAGCCGACCGGGACTTCCATTAAAACTATCCGTTACGGAATACGACGATTTAAGTTTTGAAGTATCAGTTGATGGCGGGACATTGCTTCTTTGGGAGGGCAACAAAATAACATATTTAGGCTCATCGTTCAACACTAGAAATGATACTACTGTATATTGGACTAACCTATCTCGAACAGGCGAGAGCGATTTTGAACGGTATATGGGAACTACGGCATATATCAATATCATAATTCACGAAGGAGAAAACATTGTTGGATATGCTGTTGTTGAAATATACACAAATGACCTTGAAAATGAACCTGCACAGACTTACTCTGCCAAGTTGCTCAAGTCAGTATCTTTCCCAAAAGCTAATGGGGAATATCAAAAGATAACCGCTGAATATGTAGCAACTGAAATGGAACAAATCAAAAGCGAAACACAAGCTGGACAAAGGTAAAACAACTACAATTTATCGAGCAACACCTTAAAATCCAAGTGCAATTTTATAAGGGCAGCCGACGTTAATTCGACTGTCCTTTTTCTATACCGCAGATAGAAAGGAGCGACAATGACAAGAAAGAAAACACCACAGACCATTGAAGAATAAGCTCCTTGCTGTCTTTTGTTATTGAAGCGAAGCCATATGATGTATAATCTCGTCATAAAAATCACCCTGATTACCATTCCTGACACATGGCCGGCCTACTCTTCCTTCATCCAAGAAATATATTTTCTTACAGTAACTTGCAATATGAGGATCATGTGTCACTAATACAACTGCCTTATCCATGCCTTCCATGTTGATGTCAAGGAACACTATGCTGCATTCCCGTACATATCCCATATCCGCATACAGCTCTTCGCCAGAGCCGTATTCCCTTATCTCAAAATCATGCCCGCAGGCTTCCAGCAGCGCCCGTAGCGCGCACCTGTCCTCCCTGCTGTCATCACAGACCGCTATCTTCATCGCATTTCCCTCAATTCTGTGTTTTTCTCCACTATAAATTATATCGGATTATGGGGTATCCTATCAAATCCCATTGCACGAAACTCCCATAAATTGCACGAAATGACTATAAGCGCACAGCCCATACTGGCCGTGTAAGCATATTACCTCTTATTTCCCCGCTTTCCAAATCAGGCCGCCCGGCCTGCCTGCGGAAAAGGCAGACCGCCGCATATGGCGGATGA
>CAJUCT010000079.1 GCA_910585015.1 uncultured Acetatifactor sp. | reverse complement strand
GGGCCCCGCCTTTTCTTCCTTGGGCTTGCGGCCCCGCCTGCCCTTGGGCTTATCCTCCGGGGTGGGCGTTTTTTCCTCGGCGGCCTTTCCCTTTTTGGCGGGGGCCTTTTCCTCCGGGGCCGGGGTGGGCGGCTGTTCCGGTTCGGGCGGCTCGTTCTTTTCCACCTCCGCACGTTCCGCCGCCCGGCGCTCCGCCATCAGCTTTTCAATCTGGTCAGCGGATACGTTCACCTCGCCGGGGGCCCCAGCGGGGGCATCCTGCGCGGGTGGTTCCCCGGCGGCCTGCTCGGGGGCTTTCTCCGGGGCCGGGGGCTCCGGCGTGGGAGCCTCAGCCGGGCCCGTATCGAACAGGCTGGGCTGGGGATTTTCCTCCGGGCTCGTGTTCAGCTTTTCGTCTGCCATTCGTTACCTCCTTTTTATTTTCGTGAATGTTGCACAAATTTTGTGTTAAAAGTTTGTTACTATTTTTTCGCCTCCCTCCCGGCTATCCACGCAAAAAAGCCGCCCGTTTTTTCTTCCCGGACGGCTTTCTGCGTAATGTGATAGCTCTAATTTTATTTTTTTGTGGTTGCAGGCTCCGAAAAGCCTTGATATTACAGTGTTCCTAATAGGAGCCATTCATATGCCGTAATACGTCCGCTTGTTGGAAACATACTTGTGATGATCTACGAAGTTGACCGCGCAAAAAATAATGTGGTTATGGATATGCCCCTTGTCAATGTGCGTCGTTAATACATACTCATGCTGCCCCTTTGTTACCGCGTCGGCAAGCTGCCGCCCGATCTCATGGGCTTTCTCATAGTCCACTTCCCCCGGCGCAAAGGACTGTATCAAGTGAAAAGCTAAATTGTTTCCCTTATCCCGCGCTTGTGAGAGGGTATAGCCAAACTCAATATCTGCCGTTTCATAACTGCACCCAAAAGAGGACACCAGCATTTTTCCGTCCGTCTTGTCCGGGTTTTCGATATAGTCAAGGGCTTTGCTTAGAGTGCTTTTAACAGGCTTAATCTTTGTAACCGCCATATCTCCGCAAGCACCCCCTTAATTTCGTCTATGTCCTCTTTGTATGCGTTCCCCGTCGCGTTTACGCGACGTGCAATCTGATTGACATTCACGCCGATTTTCTGTATCTCCGCTGTCATTGCCTTTATATCCGTGTGGTCTACTTGGATAATGTACCCGTCAATGGCGATCTTGCGCAGATACGCCGCCATGTTGCTTGTGGGGACGAGCTTCATTTTTTCCTCAATCAGTTTCCTTTCTTCCTCTGTCACATAGAATTTGACCTGTACCGTCCTTTTGCGTCCGTTCATGGTTTTTCGCTCCTTTCCGTTCTCATAGAGGGTTTGGGACACTTCCCAACAAGCAATTTCTGACCGACAAGGCGGGCAGAAATACGGAAAAGGGTACTCTTTTCCTATGCTTGCTACGTTACCGTTTCTACGTCTATAAGGCGTTTCCGCCACAAAAAAATGCCCGCCAAATGCGGGCTGGAAGCGATAAAAGCACAAAAAATAGAGAACGCTTTTCACGTCCTCTACTCTTTGATTTTGATAGCTCCGTCAATGGCTCCCTCGATAATCGGCAAATACGGTTCGGGACACAGCTTTAATTTGTGGCCGACCCTCTGGCGCTGTTCGCTGCCCTCTGGCTCTGCTTCCGGGTGGAAGTAGCGTTCTATGGGGAGCTTGCATATCCTCGCCAGCTCATAAAGTACCGGGACGCTGGGAAGATCGCCGCTGTTTTCTATATTTGCAAGATACCGGGGATCAATACTGACTTGTTCAGCCAATGCCCTGCGGGACAATCCCAATGCTTTCCGCGCTTCTTTGATGTCCGCTCCAAGCGTTTCAAAACCGGGATATTCTGTTCCTTTCGCCATATCATTTCACCCCTTTACATTGTATAGTTCATACTATGCGCGGGGAATGACGTAATATGCACTTTTATTACAGTTTATAATTCCTGTTGTCGTGTCAACTCAAATGATAAATTCCTCCCGCTGGATCACCGTCTGATTTTCCTTTATAAGCGTTTGAATAATCTGCAAACCGTTTTCCAGATCGGCCATTGTCCGGGGGGAACAGGTAGCCAGCCGGATCGCGGCGAATTGGGCGGTATTCCCCACCGCAAAACGGTCTGAACACAATACCTTTACGCCGTGATTTTTTGCCTGCACTTCAAAGTTGTAGCCGTTGCAGCCTGCGGGGAGCGGAAGCCACCTAAAGAAGCTGTACGGATTCGTTGGCGGCTGTTCTGGAAAGTATCTGGTATACAGGCGGCCCCGTTCCTCTGACAGCATACACTTCTTGTCGATGATCTCCCGCGCGGCCCCGCCTGCAATCAGCTCACTTGCAATCTCCGCGTTGAGCAGCGGGATTTTCAGGTTAATGTTATTGGCCGTATTCAAAAAGGTTTTCTGGAAGCGGTGCGGAAACACCAGATAAGCGATCCGCAGCCCGGCAGACAGGGATTTTGAAATTCCGTGCAGGTAAATGGTGTGCGCGGGGATCATGGTTGCCATCGGCGGGATTTTATCGTCCGCGATAAAGCCGTAGGTATCATCTTCAATCAGAACCATGTCCTGACTGCTGATAATCTGGCTGATTGCTTTCCGGCGCTCTGACGGCATGGTGATCCCCGTGGGATTTGTGCAGGAGGGCATTAAATAAATCCCCTTTATTTCATGCAGCTTCCTCTGCTTTTCCAGCGC
Source organism: uncultured Acetatifactor sp. (assembly GCA_910585015.1). Classification (GTDB taxonomy): domain Bacteria; phylum Bacillota; class Clostridia; order Lachnospirales; family Lachnospiraceae; genus Acetatifactor. The sequence continues at coordinate 9,264 of CAJUCT010000079.1, read as the reverse complement.
GTCCGGCAGCATACCCTGTCCGTCGGCCTCTATCGGTATCAACTGGATATTAAGCTGCTTTGCAAGAGTGATGAAATTGGAATAAGTATAGGTATCAGTGGCAATCTTATCTCCGGCCCGAAACAGGGAAAGAAGCGCAATCGCCAGCGCGTTTTGTGTACCGGACGTTAAAATAATATCCTCCATAGCGGCGTTGATCTGGAACTCGGCAAGCCATTTCTGCGCGACCTGTTTATGGTGGGCTGTCCCCAAGGTAAAGCTGAACTCAAATAGCTTTTCCGACTTCGGGCCTTGCAGGATTGCCCGTGCGGTATCGGCCACAATGGAATTGAACTGATAGTAGGGCTTGATGGGGCCAAGGTCTATGTACTCCGCTTCCTCCTGCGTGTCTGGATTCGGCAGGGCCGCATTGGGGGAAACATACGTCCCGCTTCCCACCGCCGCATAGATTAAGCCTTTTGTTTCGCACAGCTTAAAGGCGCGGGTGATGGTACTTAAATTCACGTCCAGAAAGTCCGCTAATTCCCGCTGCGGCGGCAGCTTTGTTTTGGGCGGAAGCCTCCCGCTTAAAATGTCCTGTTCCAAAAGCTCTGAAAGGGATATATACATCGGGAATTTTAACAGGGCCTTGCTCGGCTTCCATGTAAGCGGATAATCTTCAAACGAGTTTACAGGCATAGCGCACCTCCTTAAAAACATTGTCTTGCATACAATTCTACTATTGAAACCGTACAAAGTCAATGCTACTGTTATAATTGTTATGATTATATGCAGCGCAAGGAGGTAAGAACATGGAACAAGTAATCAGGGAGCAGCTTCTTCACATGTTGGAGAACAATAGTAAACTGACAGAACATGAAATTGCAATTATGCTGGGGATTTCGGAAGAAGAAGTCCAAAGGGAAATAGCCGGTCTGGAAAAAGCGCATGTGATCTGTGGCTACCATACATTGATTGACTGGAACAAAGTCAATGATGATGATGTGACCGCTTTGGTAGAGCTGCGTGTTACGCCGCAGGGCGGCGAGGGCTATCAAAAGCTGGCAGAGAAAATCAATGCCTATCCGCAGGTAGTGACGCTGTACTTAATGTCCGGGGCTTACGATTTTCTTGTCATGGTAAAGGGGAAAACACTGAAAGAAATATCCCTTTTCGTGTCGGGAAAGCTGGCCTCCATTGAGGAAGTCCAGAGTACCACTACCCATTTCACGCTGACAAAATATAAGGAGCTGGGCGTGAGCTTTGAGGCAAAGCAGGCGGACGAAAGAATGGTGGTGACGCCATGAGGGAAAAGCTGTCACAAAAAGTATTGAACCTAAAATCTTCCGGCATACGGGCCTTTTTTGATATGGCGAACGAAATTCCCGACGTGATTTCCCTCGGCGTCGGGGAACCGGATTTTGATACCCCGTGGCATATCCGGGAGGCAGGCATACAGGCGTTGCAGTCTGGCAAAACCTTTTATACGTCCAATGCGGGGCTGCAAGAACTTCGGGCTGCAATCAGCAGCTACACCAAACGGAAAACCGGGCTTACTTACAATCCTGAAAACCAGATCATTGTCACGGTTGGCGGCAGCGAGGCCATTGACCTTGCGCTGCGGGCGCTGCTTAATGCAGGGGACGAAGTGATCTATCTGGAACCGGGCTTTGTTTCCTATTACCCCTGTATTAAGCTGGCTGACGGCGTTCCCGTCCCAATCCGCTTGACAGAGGAAAACCGGTTCCGTCTGAAGCCGGAGCAGTTGGAGGCGGCGGTTACCCCCAAAAGCAAGGTGCTGATCCTGTCATACCCCAACAATCCGACCGGGGCCGTGATGGAAAAGGAGGATTTGGAAGCCCTGTTACCTGTCATTCAGAAACACGATTTGATTGTTATATCCGATGAAATATACGGGGAGCTTACCTATGGCGTGAAGCATTGTAGTATCGCCGGATTGCCCGGCATGGAACAACGAACCATAATTATCAACGGTTTTTCCAAGAGCTTTGCCATGACCGGCTGGCGGCTGGGGTACGCGCTGGGAAACCATGAGATTATCGAACAGATGGTAAAAATCCATCAGTTTGCGGTAATGTGTGCACCTACCATCAGCCAGTATGCGGCCATCGAAGCGATGGAACAGGGGGACGGGGATATAGAAGCCATGCGTGAATCCTACGACCAGAGAAGAAAATTCCTCTACCATGAGCTGCAAAGGCTGGGCCTGCCCTGTTTTGAACCGCAGGGAGCATTTTATATGTTCCCCAATATCCGGGAGTTTGGTTTATCCAGCGGCGAATTTGCGTTGAAGCTGCTGAAAGAGGAAAAGGTGGCGGTTGTCCCCGGCGATTCCTTTGGTGAGTGTGGGGAGGGCTTTGTACGGATTTCCTATGCGGCTTCCCTGCAAAACCTGAAAGAAGCCGTCAACCGGATTTTCCGGTTCCTGTCCCGGTACCGGACTTAGAAAGGGGCTGCTTATGAAAACGTGGGAAAAGAATATCCGCCAAGTGCTTCCCTACATACCGGGCGAACAGCCCAAACAGGCGGACATCATCAAACTGAATACGAATGAGAATCCCTACCCGCCCTCTCCCCGTGTGGCCGAAACACTGGAACAATTCCAGACAGGGGAACTCCGGCTATATCCCGACCCGGATTCTAATATTCTGGTGGAGGCCCTTGCGGATTTCTACCAGATTGACCGTAGCCGGATATTTGTAGGTGTCGGCTCTGACGATGTGCTGGCCGTATCATTTCTGACCTTTTTTAATTCCGGGAAACCTGTGCTGTTCCCGGATATTACCTATTCCTTTTATGACGTGTGGGCGCGGCTGTTTCAGATACCGTTTGAGCAGATTCCCTTAGACGGTGAATTTCAGATCAGGAAAAGTGATTATTTCCGGGAGAACGGAGGCGTAGTCTTTCCTAACCCCAACGCCCCCACAGGGATATTGATGGGCTTACCGGAGATAGAGGATATTATCAGCCACAATCAGGACGTGGTGGTGATCGTGGACGAGGCTTATATTGATTTCGGCGGCATATCCGCGTTCCCGCTGCTGGATAAATACGATAACCTGCTGATTATCCAGACCGTTTCAAAATCCCGCGCCCTTGCCGGCCTGCGTGTCGGCTATGCGTTTGGAAGCCCGCAGCTTATCAGCTACTTAAACGATGTCAGGAACTCCTTTAACTCTTATACCATGAACCGCCTGACGCAAACACTGGGCGCGGCGGCAGTCCGGGACAGGGAATACTTTGAGCGAACAAACGCCCTGATTATCGCAACCAGAGAGCGTATAAAGCGGGAATTGAAGCAGTTAGGCTTTTCCTTTCAGGATTCCAAAAGCAATTTTCTGTTCGTTACGCACCCGTCTGTAAAGGCCGGTGTGATTTACGAAAGCCTGCGGGCCGCTGGGATTTATGTGCGCCATTTTTCCAAGCCGGAGCGCATTTCCGATTACCTCCGTATTGCGGTGGGAACGGATCAGGAAATGGACTGTCTGCTGATAAAGCTAAAAGAGATATTACAACAACATGGTGACTTGCACGGAAACACAGGAGAATGTCAATGAAAGATTTAACACAGGGAAGCGAGCTGAAAACGATCTTTTACTTTTCCCTGCCGATTCTGGTAGGAAACTTATTTCAGCAGCTTTATAACGTGGCCGACAGCGTGATTGTCGGAAACTTTTTGGGGAAAGAAAGCCTTGCGGCGGTGGGATTCAGCTATCAGATCAATTTCCTGCTGATTGCGCTGTCCACGGGGATTTCTCTGGGCGCAAGCGTCCTGACCTCCCGTTACTTTGGAGCCAGAGATATGCGGCAGGTGAAAAAGGTGGTTGATACCGGCTTTCTGTTTTCAGCGGTTCTTTCCCTTGTCATAGCGGCAGCCGGTGCCTGCTTTTCCTATCAGATTTTAGTGCTGTTCCGGGTGCCTGAAAATCTGCTGACGATAGCAGATACTTACTTGAAGATTATATTTATCGGTGTGATCCCCACATTCGCATACAATTCCCTGACGAATATCCTTAGAGGCGTCGGGGATTCCAAGACACCGACTTATATTCTGATTGCGGCAACGCTTATCAATATCGTGCTGGATATTTTCTTCATTACCGCCCTGAAATGGGGTGTGGCCGGGGCTGCGGTTGCGACCGTGACCGCGCAGGCTTTTTCATTCATTACCTGTATGCTTTACATGCGGCGGCGTTACCCCGACCTGTTTATCCGACTTTGGGATTTACAGCTTGACCGCCACGAGTTGAAGAAAAGTCTGGTGATCGGAACGCCCGCCATGCTGCAACAGGTATTTGTAAGCGTTGGTTTTATGTCCATACAGTTTCTAATCAATGGCTTTGGAACCGATTGTATGGCTGCGTATGCTGCGGCCTCCAAGGTGGATTCCTTTGCGGAAATGCCCGCCCTGAATTTGGGGCAGGCCATGACGAACTTTACCGCGCAGAACTACGGGGCCGGGAAAATTGACCGGGTAATCAGGGGCGGCAAATCGGCGCTGGCTATGGGGGTGGGTATCTCAATCCTCATATCCATTGTCATATGCCTGTTCCCGTCCCTCTTTATTTCCCTGTTCAACCGTGATCCCGGCGTTGTCCAGATCGGGAACGGCTACCTGCGGACGGTATCGGTATTCTATCTGATTTTTGCAGCTATGCAGATTTTGAACGGTCTGCTGCTGGGATATGGGAAAGCACTGGTTCCCATGATTGCGTCAATCGGTTCCCTCTGTCTTTTACAGGTTCCCACGGCAATCCTGCTGTCTGGAACCGAATTGGCTTATCGCGGTATCTGGATTGCCGCACCCGTGGGCTGGCTGGGTGGTCTGCTGATCCGCTTCCTGTATTTCCGACATATTGCAAGGAAACAGGCAACTCTAAAGGAGGCATAAATTTTACACACAAGGAGGTTCCAAGATGGAAAAGAAAATCACACTGAAACAAATTGCTATGGTTGGCGTTATGGCTGCGGCGGTCTATGTGGCTTCCGCGTTTCTGCAAATACCAATCCCCACGGCCATAGACAACACCCGCCTGCACATGGGAAATGTTATGTGCCTGCTTTCCGGCCTGCTCTTAGGGCCGGTACAGGGTGGGCTTGCGGCGGGGATCGGCTCCATGTTCTTTGACCTGACGAATCCGGCCTACATCACGTCCGCGCCGTTCACCTTTGTTTTTAAGTTTCTTATGGCGTGGATTTGCGGCATGTTCGCATTTCACAAAAATTCCGGGATAAGCTCACACAAGCGGTATATTATCGGTTCGGCATTGGGCGCATTTGCCTATGTGCTTCTTTATCTTTCAAAGAGCTACATCGAACACCGCTTCGTTTTGGGCCTGCCGTTGGAGGTCGTTATGATTACCCTGTCACAGAAAGCCGTTGTGTCCAGCGTCAACGCCGTTGTATCTATTATCGTGGCTGTTCCGCTGGGGATCGCCCTGCGGCCTGCCGTAAGAAGATATTTGCAGTAAGCCTATGGAACTGGATATGACTTCGGGGAAGCCCCTGAACACATTGTTAAAATTCTCCCTGCCGCTGCTGGCGGGGAGCGTGATACAAAACCTTTATAACATCTTCGACACGGCCATTGTGGGGCATGTGCTGGGTAAATATGCGCTGGCGGCTGTGGGTAACTCCTATGTGCCGACGCTTATCATCAACAGCATTGTTTTAGGGATTGCTTCCGGCATATCTATCCTTGTGGCGCAGCTATACGGCTCCAAGGATAAAGGACAGATTTGTAAATGTTATGGTTCCGTGCAGACGTTGATAGTAGCCGTGGGCTTCGGGCTGGCTGTGCTGTTCTTTGCTCTTGCCGGGTGGATTTTTAAGGCTATGCAGATACCGGAGGAAATCACAAGCCCTGCGGCCCTTTATCTTCGGATTGTAGCGGCTGGGATTCCGTTTTTGGCAATCTACAACTTTTATTCTGCGCTGATTAAGGCAAAAGGGGATTCCCGAACACCGATTAGGTGTATCTGCCTGTCCTGTGTCCTCAATATTCTGTTGGACTACTTATTTGTGGCCTGTTTTGGCTGGGGGATTGCCGGGGCTGCGTCCGCCACGGTTCTTTCACAAGCTCTGGCGGCTATATTGGTTGGCCTGCACTTATACCGGCAGGAACACCCGGTAATAAGGACAGCCCCAAGTGCCGGGCTGATTGTCCCGATCTTGCAGCTTAGTATCACGGGGATTGTCCAGAACGGGGCTTCCGCCATCAGCATGTTTTTCATACAGGGCATTATCAATACCTTTGGTGTAAATGAAATATCGGCCTATACATCGGCCTATAAAATTGAAAGTATCTTAACAATCCCCGCCGTCAATTTAGGCGTGGCGTTAAGTGTCTATATCGGACAGAATGTAGGGGCCGGGGAATATGACCGCACCCGACAGGGCCTAAAAGACAGCTTCAAGATCGCGGCGGTGTTTACCACACTTGCTATGGCAATCCTGTGGTTTGCTTCGCCGCTGCTCATGGTTCTGGTGGTGGGAAAGGAAATGGCAGTCATACCGATAGGGGTTCAATATCTGCGTATTATTTCCGTGACGTTCCCCCTGTGCGTAAGCCTCTATCTGTTGACAAACTTCCTGCGTGGAGCCGGTGAGATTGCCTATCCACTGTTCAATACGCTGCTGGAACTCTGTTTCCGCACGTTCTCGGCTTTTGTGCTGGCGCATTACTTTGGTTTTGTCGGTGTTCTGCTGTGCAGGCCGTTGAGCTTTGTTGTGAGTACCATTAGCCTATCCTGTCGGCTATTGTCCGGCAAGTGGAAAGATAAGATAAATCATTCTGTGTAATAGCTGCCGCATGATGACAGATAAAAATTCTAATCAATGGTTTTGGAACCGACTGTATGGCTGCGTATGCTGCTGCCTCCAAGGTGGATTCCTTTGCGGAAATGCCCGCTCTGAATTTGGGGCAGGCCATGACGAACTTTACCGCAATTTTTTGCTATGGTTGGCGTTATGGCTGCGGCAGTCTATGTGGCTTCCGCGTTTCTGCAAATACCAATCCCTACGGTCATAGATAACATGCGCCTACATATGGGAAATGTGATATGCTTGCTTTCCGGCCTGCTCTTAGGGCCGGTACAGGGCGTGCTTGTAGGAGAGTAGTATCCATAAACAGGAGGTATATAATGGTTATTAGTCCAAGTGAATATATTAAAAAATGCCTAAAAATTGATTTTGATAACAGCGTTGAAAATATTATTGATGCAGGTGCCTCAATTATAATATTTGAAAAAGGTACTATGCCGATTGAAATGGGCGAAATGATAAATTGTTTCTATTTTATTATCTACGGACTTGTCAGAGGCTATTATATTGATGATGATGGAAATGAGGTTACAAAATGTTTTGTTTATGAAAATGGTTTTTTTGGTTCGGAATGTTATCGTACCAAAGACACTTCGACTTTTTTTGTGGATTGTTTGGAAGAATGTAAATGTATTAAACTTCCCTATTTTCTAATACAGAAAATCATGTCAATAGATCAACGCGTAAATCAACTCATTCATAGTATGTACTTAAACGAAATCGGAAAGTTGGAGGATAGAACAAGAAAACTTTTACTGCTTACTGCCGAAGAGCGCTATATATTTTTTTTGCAGGGAATATCCAAACTTGCAGAGGCGGTTACAGCTAAAATATATAGCGTCCTATATTGGTATTAAGGCTGCTTCTATGAGCAGAATTAGAAAAAAGTTGAAAAACCAGATATGAATTAACATAGGTGAATTACAGCCGCTTTTTGGAGAAGTATAATCATTCTCAAAAGGAGGTGTTCAGCTTGAAATTTGCATTAATCACCGGCGCAACAAGTGGTATCGGATTTGAACTGGCAAAATTGTTTGCACAGAATGGTTATGGGCTTGTTTTAGTATCTTCTAACCAAAACCATTTAGATAATGTAAAAAATTCTTTAGAAACCAGCTATTCCATTCCAATTTATATCTTTGAACAAGACTTGACCAAAATCGATGCAGCGGAACAATTATATCACCAGATAAGAAAGGAAAAAATTTCTATTGCTGTATTGATTAACAATGCAGGATTTGGTTTAGTGGGAGCAACAGACGAAATTGATCTTCGACAAGATGAACAGATGATAACTGTAAATGTAACGAACCTTGTTTTGTTGTGCAAGTTATTTCTACCGGATATGTATAAACAAAGGACAGGTAAAATCCTTAATGTTGCTTCAACAGGTGCCTTTCAGCCCGGCCCATATACTTCAACATACTTTGCAAGCAAAGCATTTGTTTTGAACTAGTCAGCGGAAAAAGTTGCTCAAATTGCTTTTCGCGGCCTACAAAAGAATAAAGAAATTATCATTCCGGGACTAAAAAACCGATTACTTCAACTTTTTCCGGTGAAAGTAAAAATGATTAGTGTTGCAAAAATGAAACAAAATAAATAAACGACTGCCGCACGACGGCAAGAGAAAAAAAGCCGTCGTATAGCAGCCACTTCCCTGTGCTTTTTATCATATACGGCGGCTTTGAGAAATCGGAGCCGTCATTTTTTTCTGTCTGCGCTTTTCGATTCATAGCAGGCAATAGTAGGCGGCTTATGAGAGGACGCCGCCATGCTTATTTATCTTCGCCCTAATTCACTCAATAACCACTTAAAAAAAGCCTTACCCCGCCACGGGATAAGCTCGCATATGAGTATGAACTATATCGTGTAATTTCATATCGTTTCGCTTCTTTCTTCGCCCAGCTGGTCTGCCACCAGCCGGGCGTTTTTTGTCGTTTTCTGCGGTCTGCTTCACCGCTTAATAAATATTTTGAGAAATTTTCAAATAGGAGGCGATTAGCGGGCAGGCGGCGGAAAACCGTTCGCTTTGTTGGCGGAAAGGGAGAGAACCACCTATACCCCCATAGAAAGGGGGTGAGAAGATGGAAGCTATCCCCCGTGACTATGGCGAACGGTGTCAGTTTGACCGCTACTGTAAGCTGGTGCTGTACCATGAGGCCCTTGACTACCTGCGGGAAATGCAGCGCCGCCGCGACCGTGAAACGTCGTTCGACGCTCTACCGCAGGCAGAAATGGACAAGCTCTGCACGGAAGATCATTACCCCAGTGACAGCTATATTTTTAGCTCTCATGGGTACGACTTATTGATCGACAATGAGCTTGTGGCCGACGCATTTTCCAGTCTGTCCAAAGACGCGCAAAGTATCTTGATCCTGCGCTGCGTTAAAAACAGAAATTGTTTCGGCTAAAAGAAACCATGTCGGGATGATGGATATCATT
>CAJUCT010000078.1 GCA_910585015.1 uncultured Acetatifactor sp. | reverse complement strand
AATTTCAATGAACAAGCGAGCTGTTTTTTAGGGGGTGTCTGAACTGTTACTATTATTCCCATTTATAATGCACAAAATCCTGCCGCCGGCATACGCCGGGGCAGGATTTTAAAATAATTCAATTTACCGCCAGGCCGCCTTTATTGGAACGGAATAATCAGCTGCTGTCCGGCATGAACCACGCCGGGGCTGCGAAGCACATTCCTGTTGGTCTCAAAGAGCAGCCTCCATTGACTGCCGCTGCCATAGACTTTTTCCGCAATTCTCCACAGGCTGTCGCCTCTTTGCACCACATAGATCTTACCGCCTGTAAAGCCCGGCTGGTACGCACCCGCTGCCGGAACCTGGGACGAGGATACCGTCTCCTGTGCCCCGGGCAGATAGATCAGGATCACCTGGCCGGGATAAATCCTGTTGGCGTTGTGAATGACATTCGCGTTGTCCGCAAAAATCTTTTTCCACAGATTTCTGTCCCCATAGAATTTAGCCGCAATTTTCTGCAAAGTGTCGCCGCGCGCAATTACATAGGGTATGGCAACGGATTCCCCTGTGTTCACACCGCCTGCAATGAATGCGTTACCTGCGGCGCTCTCTTTGCCCGCCGCACTGCCGGAGGTGTTTCCGCCGCCATTATCAGCACTGTTGTCATTGCTGCTGCCATTGTCATTATTATTGTCGTTGATGGACGTGCTCAGCACGAAGTTCTGCGCCGCCCTCTTCAATGTATCCGTGTCAGTGGTACGGAACTCCACACCCAGAGTATGGGTGCCCTCTCCCAGACCGTTATTCAGCGTCTGGGACAGAATTGTAATCCTGGTACTGCCGGATTCCGCCATGTAGTCCTTTCCCGCCTCCAGCATCTTGCCGTCCAGGAAAACATGGGCAAACTGATCAAACACGCCCTGGGATACAAACAGCTGATCGGATGATACATTGCCAAGCTGCAGAGTGGGAATGCGCTGTGTTACATCATAGCCCGCATCTGTGGCACCGTCCACGTTGGCATTCGTGTTTTCATTTACCACCAGTGTAAATACCTTCTGCGAATTGTTGAACTGGCTGGCGCTGTTGGTCATATATACAGTAAAAGTAAACTCACCCGTCTCTCTGGGCACACCATACAACTCGCCATTAGGACGGATCTCCATGCCTTCCGGCAAAAATCCGCTGTCCAGTCTGTAACTCACCGTGTTCCAGCTATACTTGTTGTTGTTCTGGATCACCGTGCCGTAAGGCACATATTTTACCGCCTCCGGGATTTCCGTGGTGCTGATACAAGGATTGCCGATTGTACCTGTAAGCGTCATTACCAGCAGAGGAGTGTCCCCGGATTTGACGGTCAGTGTACCGCTGATGTCCGTGCCGGGATTCACACCTTCTTTTACCTTCAGGCGGACTTTTGCCATATTGGCCAGTTCGCCGTTGATCTCCAGTCTGTCCGTGCCGGAAAAGCCCGCCAGATCATAGACTCCCTTCAGTGTCCAGTACTCGTCCAGTTCCACCACATCGGAGACCACCTCCGCCGTCAGTGCGCTGATGGCTTCCGTGCCCATATTGATCAATACAATGTCATGCGTATTGCTATGGTATCCATCCAGCATGACTTCACGGATGGAGTTAACGCCGTCAGCCTGGGCAGCAGGATCCGCCAGACTGTTGACATACAGCCTGCCCGCCCCCTCCGACGGCTTGATAACCTGCAGCCAGTAATTCATGGAATTATTGCCGTCCTCCGCAGCCGCCGTATACTGCACCGGCCCGTTGGCGAAGTTATGATAACTCTTGCCGCTTTCCTCCGGGGAACTGCTTCCGGTAGCATACAAATTGACTCCTGTAGATGTGAAGAACCGGGGAGCCAGATTTGTCAAATCCACATCGCTGCCCACCACTATGGTGGGGAAGTTATACTCGGCATAGGAATCTTCTCTGGTATTCACCACATAACAGTCCACCCAGTTTCCATCGCTGTCCGTCAGGCCGCTAAAAGACACTGCCGTACCACTGTGCAAATCGGCTGAGGATACAGTTGTGCTCTTTTGCGTTATGAAATGCAGCTTATATACTTCCTGGTCTTCTGTTCCGTCTGCTCCCACAAAGACAGAGAAGTACACACCCTGGCTATAATCCGCCACATACCCCGTGCCGAATAGCGTATCCTTTATATCAGCCGCTCCTGCTGCCACAGCTTCTGTAATTGAGGAATACAGACCCACATAAGCCGCTGTCACAGCATCCTTACTGGAAGCGCCATTTTGATAATAAGCCATAGGAAGCCTATATGATTCATTCACTGTATGACCAGAAGGCACGTAAAATATCCTTTTTACCACGCCGTCACTGTCTGTGGTAGAACTGTAACTATAAAATGAGCCATAGCCTCCAGTTTGATCATAGTACATGTAAGATGCATTGATATAATTACTATCCAGGCCCCAATACATATACATTGGCAATACACCTATCACTTGATTTGAGGCATTGTACATGACCATCGTCATATAGCTGTATACATACCTTGTTGTCAAATACCCCTCATTTGGCTGCGACATATCCACCTGCCATATCTTGTCTGTGATCTCCGCTGCAGCCTCTGCCTCCGCCGCCGTTTTATGCGTTCCCTCAAAGATCCTCACATGGTCATAGTTCGTGTTGGCAAAAAGACTGGTATCCAGATCCAGGCTGACATATGCTTCCCGGCGCTCCCCCATTTCTTTTTCCGACAGATCGAACCGCAAATATCCATATACCTCCTCATTGCTATAAGTACCATAGTAGTCTATATCATTCACGGTCACTTCCGTGCGGCTGCCATCCTCCGCCTGTACATAAACAGTGGGAATCAGCCATTCATATGAACTTGTCTGACTTATGCTGACCCGATAGCGGATGTTGTCCGCCGCAAGCTGATCCGCGGTGCCGACAATCATTTCCCAGGAAGAAGCTCCGCTGAGATTCAGCCGATCCCCTGATCCGCTTATGGTGTAGTCATCATTGCTATATGCCGCCCACATAATGCGGGAAGCATCCGTCAAAGCATTCTGCCCCGTGAAAATGGAATCCACGGACACCATGGAAAGTTCAGCAGGGGTAAAACCTCTCAGATCCACGGAAAGCGATCTGTACTCCAGGGGCAGCAGGGAAAAGGTCTGGGGAATGTCCGCGAAACCGCCCTGCGCAGCGCCAAAATCCTTGCTCTCCGGATATACAATAACCTTTTTACCCGCCACGTCCAGGCTCATCTGCGTCATAACCGTGCCGGTGAAACGGGCGGATACCCGGAAGGTATGCCCGCCGATCTCCACCGTGTCATCGGGAGTCATAAACCACTGATTGGTCACCTCCCCGTCACAGGTGAACTGTACCTCATACGGGAAAAACGGATCCGTCTCCGGAATCTGGATTGTATAGCTGCCGTCCGCCGCAAAACAATCATCTCCATACGGCGCCGGCCCCTTTTCATCAACATCCGCATCGCCGCCCATATCGCCGTCGGATACACTGCTGCCGGACACGGTTTCCGGCTCTGCCGCCTCCGTATTCCCGGCGGAATTTACAATCGTGCAGACACCGCTGCCGGTGTTAAACTGTACCACCCCGGCAAGGCTCTCCTGATCCGCCTTCGCTGGCATGTTTGGCGTAAGCAGCAGCGCCGCCAGCAGCACTGCTATACCTCGTTTGATTGATTTCATTCTATGAAATCCTCCCTTCGTATTTTCGTAAATACCCCTCCGGGCATCTGTCCCAGAGTTCCGCGTCCGCTTCACTCCTCTATATATGCCTCAAGAGCAATCAACTCTTGAAGGGAATATAAGCGGCATTGCCGCAGATTCCCTGATCCGCAGTCAAATACCAGCATGTCGCCCGCCACGTCGCAGAGTCCGGGCAGATACGCCAGCTTCTCCATGTATTCATCCAGCAGCAGACCATACCGCTCCCCCGAAGTGGCGATGTACTCGGTGATCAGATAATCCTCCGTCTGGCTCACATAGGTCAGATAACCGTCCTCCTCCAGAACCGCCAGCTGCTTACCCGTGGCGGCGTCATATACCACCGGCGCCTCATGCAGGGCGGAGGCTACCCGGTAGCGCTCCGTGACAAACTCCTCGTACAGATCCTTCTCCGGCGCCTCCCCGCTCTCCTCCGTAAGTACGCTGCCGTCCGCGGCGCTGTAAAGCCTCCGGGTGCCGTCATACCAGATCACTTCCAGCCAGGAACCTTCCTCGCTCTTTCTAAATTGCTGGTCATAGATGTGGTCCGCGTCGGGAAATGTACCCTCCGCCACCAGTTTTCCCTCCATATCATAGATGCGGAAGTCCTCGTATCCGAAAAGCATTGCCGTTCGCCCGTCCCGGCTGACTCTGGCCTCATCATGGTCATACCGTGGATCATAGGCAAGCAGTTGGGCCTCCTGATGATTTTCCAGCGCCATCAGGCGCAGGGACGGCTCGTTGCGGTTGGCAATCACGGCATACCCTGCCGAGAGAACCGCAAAATCGCTGGTAAATTGCCCTTCCTCTTCCGACATCCGGCGGGCCGCACTGTCATAAAAGGAAAATCTTCCGTCCTCCGTGGCCACCAGCGTATGCTCCGGCCCTGCGCAAAAACCCGTGATATTGACATTGTCCGTATAGGCCGTCTCCTGCTCCCCAAACGTATCGGGCTCTATCCGCACCAGCAGATTGCCGCTGGCCAGGTATATCCCCTCCTGATCCGCCTGCAGCATGAGATGCTTCTGGGAACTGAAGCCTCCCGTGAACGCCGCCTCTATAGTATCAACAATCCCGAACTGGGCTTCTCCGCTCTTCTCCGCCGTAAAAGCGAAATATTTCCCATAAAAACCGCCCTCAAAATGCCCGTAATCCGACTCCTCATACAGGATCAGATCTCCCTCCGGGTCGTCCACATCCAAAATCCACAGTCCCCCATTGTGGAAACTCACCGCCAACATGCTTCCGTCGGCGTTCAGGGCAAAAATGTCATCTCCCGCATCCGCGAAAATATCATTGGCCGGCACATGCAGGTGCTGTCCCTCAAAGTCCCGCTCCGCCAGTTTGGCGCCGTCCGAGGTCCGGTAAAACACAGCCCGCTGGGCATCCCTGTCCACAGCCGCCGCCACCTGCCCGTCCGCGGACAGGGCAAGTGTGGTGGCCACTTCTCCTATCCAGTCCGCTTTCTGTCCCTCCAGATCATATCCTGAGACGCCCTCCGTCCCCGCATACACAATATGATTCTCGTCCACAAAGAGGCAATCCGACAAAGCGGAATTTTGTGCAGGCAATACCGCTATGCTCTGCTGGGTCGCCAGATCATAGACGGCAGCCTCATAGGCGTATACCACGGCCAGACGACTTCCCTCCGGAGAAAGCGTGATATGAAAGGGCGCCCCCGGCAGCTTGAGGGCATCCAGAGCCTTATATCCGTCTGTCAGGTCATAGACGCCCAGAGCGTCCGTCAGAGCCTTTTGGGCCTGGGCCGTCACCGGGGCATCCAATACGGTGCGGGGCTGTGGAATGGCCTGCAGCGCCTGGCGGATAGCCGTGGTGGTATCCCCCTGGGCCAGGGCATTGGCGGAGTATTCCGCCAGTGTAAGGGCGCTCTGCCGCTGCTGAAGCTGCCGCATTCCGATAAATGTGCAGACGCCGCCCGCCAGAAAAGCGCAGGATAACACTGCCGCCGCTGCCCTTATGCGCCGCCTGTGTTTCACGGCACGTCCATCCTGTCTGTGCAGCTGCCGGAAAGCCGCCAGCATCTCCTGGGCCGTCTGGTAGCGGTCACCGGGCTGGGGCGCCATGGCCTTTTGCAGGATGGCGGACACCGCGGCGCTGCATACTTCCTTCCCCAGAGGCTCCACCTCACGGGCATCCTGGGCGGGTTTTTGTCCGGAAATCAGATGGTACAGGGTGGCTCCCAGGCTGTAGATATCCGATCTCACATCCAGCAGAATGCCCCTGCCGCCGGAGGTTTTGTCTAAAGAAGAGCGGCTCACAGATCCGCCCCTTGCGGGCGCCCCAAAGCCCGGCATGCTTTTGCCCTCCTCCAGCAGCTGGGTTTTCTCGGACCCTGCCTCCAGCACCAAAGTGCTTTCGCTGCCATCCTCCTGCAGTGTCTTTTCCGCTCCCTCCCGCTGTCGATCGGACCTAAAGAAGCTGCTTCCCTTAAACTGGGAATTAACGCCTGCAGCCGACTGGTGGCTCACCAGGTAGTCCGCCCCATAGTGCTCCGGGGAAGCATATCCCCTGCTAAAGCCCACCTTCACCGCTCCGTCCTCTCCCAGCGCCAGGGCTATATTGAAATCAATCAGGCACATATCCCCATTCGGACGTCTCATGATATTGGCCGGTTTAATATCCCCGTGCAAAATGCCGTAGGGAGGTCTGCCATGCAGGTAAACCAGGGCTTCCAGCAGCTGGCAGGCCCAGCCGATCAGTTCCGCCTGTCCGGGCAGCCATCCTCTGGCAATCAGCTTGTCCAGGCTCTCCCCCTCGATATAGTCCATGACGGTGTAAACAACGCCGTTCTCCTGGACGAAATCATAGACCTGCGGGATATAAGTGTGGCTGAGTCCCTTTAACAGATCCACCTCCCGCCGCAGCGTCTCCGTGCCGATGCTCAGGGTCCGCTTATCCGCCTTGAGCACCACCGGTTTATCCAGACGTATATGCCGCCCCAGATATACCACTCCGCCGCCGCCGGCTCCGATTTTCTCTTTTAACTCATATGTTCCTGCAACTACCTGTGGCATTTTCCTCTGCTCTCCTCACGCTTTGTTTTTCCAGACGATTGCGAACGTTCCGCAACTGCCCATCGATTTGGCCGGACACTACCTCTGCGGTTTCCCGTATTCCTGTTCCAGCTTCTTCTTTAACCGCCTGCCTGTGCATGTGAAGATCACCATGCAAAGCGCCGTCAGGATTCCCGCCGCCGCCATCAAGGCGATGCCGCCATAGAAAAACATTTCACTCTCCGATAAACCAAGCATCTTTCCTCTCCTTCCGTAAAACCCTCCCGCTGTGCCTTAAGGGATGATCTCCTCGCTCTCACAATAGACAATGTCTTTCAGTACCTTCACCGGCCGTAAAGCCGCCTGCACTTCCGCCACCGGCAGCTCCTGGGTTATGGAACCTGCATTCAAAGAAGACAACCTGGCTGTTCTGTGCCTTTGCCGCCTTCCGAGCAGGCGGATCAGCAATAGAACCAGACAGATCGCCAACAGCACGGCTGCCAAAATCATAACCCCCAGCAGGACCGTCTCCGACATAGCCCCGTCCGTCATTATGTCCTTCCCCGATGCGGCAGCGTCCGCCTCACGGAAATGCCCCTCCCGCTTCATGCCATTACTTATAAGTCCTGATAGTAGCCACTGTAATGTTATCCCGCTCATTGCGCTCCTTTACCATCCGGATCAATGCCTGCTCATTCTGCCGCATATTTTCCGGGCTGTTCATGCGATAGGGTTCCAGGTAGGCCAGCAGCTCCGCAGGCGTAATCTTATGACGGAAACCGTCGCTGCACAGCAGATAGACGGCGTTGCCAAGAGGTGTCCCAAAAAAGAAATCCGGATATACCGCCTCGGATGCGCCTATGCATTGCAGCAGTACGCTTCTGCGGGGATCTGTCTCCGCCTGCTCCGGGGCCAAAAGCCCCATCTCAATCTCTCTGGCCACCACTGTCTGATCCCTGGTGATCTGGGTCACCTGCATTTGTAGTTCATAAGCCCTGGAATCCCCCACATTGGCCACATAGTACCGGCCCTCCGTCAACAGCAGCACTGTGGCCGTCGTTCCCAGCCGCACACCGTTTTCCCTTCCATATGCCTTAATCTTTTCGTTGCGCTCTGTGATAACCTGCGTCCATTCCCGCCGGATGTCACCGTCCTGCAGACCCTTTTGCAGCAAAACTGTCAGCCTCTGGCTGCACCAGCCGCGAAAAGCATGTATAACGCTGGCGCTGGCCAGTTCGCCCTTCTGCAGACCGCCCATGCCGTCGCAGAGAATGGCAAATACCAGCTGCCGCCCGTCATGCTCCAGCAGCTGTACGCTCACGCTGTCCTGATTGGCAGTTTTGACATTGCCCGCATCCGTGCTGGCAGAAACCATAAATCTCATCGCTTTATACCTTTAAAATGTCAGAAATTCAAATTCTTCGTTGGAGAGACGGATCTTGGTTCCATGGGACAGCGGTATCTCCGTGTTGCTGGGAATCATTTCCCCGTTTATGTAGGTGTGGTTGGTGGAGTTGTTATCCACAATAAAGAATTGTCCGTTCCTGTTGATAAAGTCTGCATGGCTGCGGCTGATGGTGGGATTGCCGCTGATGCAGTAGTCCACATAACTCCTCTCCTTCCCAATGTGGAAGATGGGCCTGTCCAGAAGAATCCTTTCATTGTTGCTGCTGCGGAGCAGGTAAGGCTTTATGGCGGACGCGGCTATTGCGTCACCGATCACCACCGTGTCCTCCGAAAAGCCCTCGGCTCCCATAACCACCGTGTCCCCAAAGTTATCACTGCCGGAAAAAGACTGCGCCGGCGATAACTGGGGCTGTACCGAAGACTGAAAGGCAGGCTGCGCTGGCTGCTGCACCGAAGGCTGCTGAACCTGGGCCTGGGCGGAGGACCATTGTACACCGGACTGCTGCACCGGAGGCTGTGCCTGCTGCCCGGGTACCGCAAACCCGGAGGCAGGCACAGAGTTGGCAGCAGGCGCCGCATTCCCGCCCTTTTTCTTAGCCTCTTTCTGGGCCTTATATGCTGCGGCGTTCTCCTTGTTATAATGCTGCAGCAGATAGAACATGGACATCCCTTTTTCCGAGGCAGGCTGCTGGGAATCGGACTGCTCGGGAACTGCTTTCTGCTGCGCCTTCTTCTGCTTTTTTCCTGCCCCGGCCTGTGAGTCCGCACCGCCGCCGTTCCCCTGCCCGGGCACCGCAAAGCCGCCGTCACTACCCTGTCCCGGTACCGCAAAACCGCCGTCACCACCCTGTCCCGGTACCGCAAAACCCATTTCGGCCGCCACAGGACTTCCCTGTTTCCCAAAGGTGGGAGCAGGCTGCTGAGACTGTGCCTGGGATTGCGCCTTGTTTTTTGCCGGAAAAACCGGAGCGGACTGCTGGGACTGTACTGCGGTGCCGGCCCGGGGAGCCTCAGCAGGCTGTTGAGACCGGGCGTCAGCGCTTACCTGGGACACCGGAGCGGGCTGCTGTGGCTGTGCCTTGGAATTGACCTGCGGCTTTGACGTAGACTGCTTGAACTGCATCTGCGCGCCTGTCTGGGGCGCCGGATCCGGCTGGGGCGTCTGTCCTCCATATGAAGAAGTCCCCCCCGTCCCCTGCAGTTCCTCCAGCAGACGCAGAAAATCCTCCACCGCAAACACCGGTGTGCTGTTCAGATAATTGATGATTCTGGCCACATAATCACAGTTCTCCGTCTGGTCAAACTGAGTGGAAAACATAATATTTTTAAAAAACAGGCCGCTGTCCACGGCCCCTGTCTCCCTGACCACAGGCAGACAGACCACCTCCGCCCTGCAGCTTCTGACATCCGCATATATATAATCCATATCCAGCAGCAGGGATCCGTTGTCGATCATATATTCCTCCGCCGCAGCCAGCGCCTCCGCCACGCCGGAAAAGACCCCCAGAAGCCTGCGCTTATTCACAACACCGGAGAAGAATTGCCTCACCGTGACCTTGGCGGTCACATTGTACTTCAGAAAACAATCCTGGTTCATCTGGGTATACAGCACGGATGCCATGCCGGGAATCCTGTTGTTGGTGATCATGCCCAGCGTCATGGTGTCCAGCACATCCTCCTCCTGAATCGCATACACCAGAAAAGTGTTGTTCCCGCTTGTCTCAAATGTAAATGCCATGTTTGACTCTCCTTACTCTAATAATTTTCCTAGGCAATTGCGAAACGTTCTCCGCAAGTGACGTGGCTGGTCAATATATACAAAAACGGGCTCCGATGCAGTGGCCAGTCGCCCTTATTTTGTATATATTGCCCATCCACTGTTCCCGGAAAGGGAGTTTCGCAAATGCCTAATAATTTTCCTTGTACAAAAGCAGCACGGACCAGGTCTGGTTCTTTCTGACCGGCACCGTTCCCTTTGCGGTGAAGTCCTTGGTCTCCGCAAACTGGCAGGGGATGCACAATTCCTTATCCATATTGACAAAGCCCCACAGTCCGTCCGCCTGCACCGCGGCATATCCGTTCAAAAAGCTTCTGGCCTCCTCGTAAGCGGGCTCTATGAACCAGCTGCCGTCCTTGTCAATAAAGCCCCATTTGCCGTCTTTCTTGACGGCCGCATAGGTACTTTCATAAAAAATCCTTGCGTCCTCATAGACATCTGTCCCTATCCGGCCGCCCTCCCCGTCAATCATGATATAGCCCTGGGCTGCCCTGACAAAAAGACGCTCATTTCTGTAGGCCATCTGTTTCTCGTCCATGACCACATCCTCGTAGACCGCGCCTGACTTTACATTTCCTTTCAGATCATAGATCTTCCATCCCTCCTTTGTTCTGGCTGCCGCCAGGCCGCTGGCAAAAGTGGATCCCTCCAGAAACCCGCCCATCAGCAGTTCTCCCGACTTGTTGTAGTAGTTCCACTCTCTCCCGTTGAAGACGGAGTAGATATCCGCCGCGGACATAACGCCCAGCCCCTGGACATCCTCCACATTCACTGCCATAACCTTGTTGCCGTTGTTGTCAATGTAATAAGCTTCTCCCTCCGCATCCACCACCGGGGCCATATCATTGTTGAACGCTCCCGCATATGTATAGAGGGTTTTGACCTTTTTCTTGCCCTGGCTGTTGCAGTATCCCCAGGTCTCGTTTCTGCGCACCGACGCCATATTGTTGCTGAATATGGACATCTCGTCATATTCTCCCTCTTCGTAGAACACATATTCCACCGAATCATACATGGCATCCGCCGTCTCCGAGAACACATGCCGGGCCACCATTCTGTCATATAGTTCAAAAAAAGCTACATAGTCCTGATTTTGCAGATATATGTCCAGCTGGAACTCGTAGGGCTCGGGGGGCTTGGGATATTTGGACAGCAAAGTTTCTCCCCACTGCGCTGCCTTTTTCAGGTCTTCCATAGTGTCCCGGTAAAACTTTGCCACTTCCATGTAGAGTTCCAGGGAGGGACGCATGTCGATGGCGTCCTGATAATTCTGCACCGCATAGATCTCTATCTCCTGGGACGCATAGGTTCTGGCATCCTCCAGGTATTGGCGGTACTGCGTCTCTTCCTTCACATTGTTGCTGCCGATCATATATACTCCCAATACGTACAGGGCAATCAGCACAATGGGCGCTAAAAATCTGTAGTTTTTCATGGTATGAAACCTCCAATTTATACTGACGGTCACTAAAACCTGCCAAGTAACCCGACTCACGAGCGAAAGATTTCAGGGACATGGCGGCAAATTTCATCGCTCGTGCGTATAGCGCTTCGCATATCCCTTGCCGACACGCGGATCCGATGTTCTGCGTCCGGCCGTCCGCGCCGCCTTTGTGTGGATCCGTATGCCCCATGGGAACATGCTCACATTCCTGTCAAAAATATGGACAGATAAGTGCCCGCTGCCAGTGCCGGACCGAAGGGAATGGCGTCCTTCCTGGACTTTTTTCTGGTAATCAGCAAAGCCACGGCCACAATAAAGGAGACGATCAGCGACAGGAATATCGCTCCCCAGGTTCCCTGCAATCCCAGCAGCAGCCCCATCACCACAAACAGCTTCATATCACCGCCGCCGATACTGTTTTTGACAATCAGCGCGCACAACACCGCTACCAGAAACAAAACCGCGCTGGCGATCACCTCCGTCAGCAGATAGGAAAGCAATGTGTCCCTCTCCCAACAAAATTCCGCCGCCAGCACCGCCGCCCTGGCCGCGATCCCAGTTACAATAAACAGGTTCGGAATCCGGTAGGCCGTGAAATCCGTGTATGCAACGGGCCAGAGAAGCGCGAGCATGATCACTCTCTTGAGTGTAAACAGGAAGGTATTGTCACTGTAGAAATCCGTGACAAACAGGGACAGCCCCACAGCCGCCGCAATCATGACTGCGCTGTATACAAGCAGCCCCTTCGGCGGTTTCCCATCCTTCCACACCGGATATTTATCTTTGTGCCTTTGCAGTTCATAGCAGAGCAGACCGGCGGCAGCTCCGTTAATCAGTATGCTGCAAAGCGTCATCCATCCGACCATTTTTGACTCCTCCCATGCTATTACTGTGAAACCTAACCTTTGTTTTAGCTAAAAAAGCGCAGACTACCCCTATAG
>CAJUCT010000077.1 GCA_910585015.1 uncultured Acetatifactor sp. | reverse complement strand
AAATGGATGAGCTTGAGATATGATTTTCCACATAAACTTTGAATACGCTCTACTATGCCCTCGCATCAAAGCCGCCTTGCATTTCCACCGCCCCGGCATTTATCTCCTGCCTCGCCGCCCGGAACGCACCATAGTAAACAGCCTTCAAAGCCCCGTGTACCTGTGTCTCCGCCTTCGACTCCCTCTCATGCCAGCCCACACCCGCCGTGTAGGTCAGTACCTCGTCACCGTTCCCGTCATACACATGGACAGCTCCGGACTGGAACTCTGCTTCATACGGCTCGCCAAACAGGAGGCACAGCCACCGCCTATCAGCCTCCCGTATCGTTTTCATGTCCGCCATTTCCTGACTGACCTTCCCCATCAGCGCCGCCCTGTCCGGCGCGACTTTGGCGACCTCGCTTTTCCGCAGGGCGAGGAACTTATTCCCCATATAGACGTTCTGCGCCGCATCCTCCCTGGCGTATTCGGCTATCTTCTCCCGGAGGGAATCGGACAGCTTCCATTCCTTTTTGGACGATTCCTTTCCCGCCTTTTGGATGTCTGCATGACGGCTTTTTGCAATTCCTGTTATATCCATTTCAGAACCTCCTGTTCGGTTGGAAATTGTGGATGCCTGCCCTTCCTTGTTTGGCTGTGGCTTATTGGGGATAAATTCTTTTATTACACTGAATAACTCGGACGCCCCGTCACCAGCACGATATGTACCTTCGGGCATTCCGCCTTGATCTTTCCCACCGGCTTCCGGCAATGCCCGCAGCGCGCCCCTGTCCTCCCTGCTGTCATCGCAGACCGCTATCTTCATCCATATTTTCCTCTCTTTCCGTCATAAATTATATCGGATTATAGGGCATCCTATCAAACGCCATTGCACGAAACGACTATAAATCAATCTCAGAATTTTACCGAAATGGCTAGTGTTTTTCGCCCTTCGTCCGATATAGGGGCGGCTGCCCCCGCAAGGCGGCGCAAACGCAAACCGCCGTGTAAGCATAATACCTCTAACCTCCCCCTTTTCCAACAGGCGGACCGCCGCATATGGCGGTCTGCCATAGCGGCGGTTAGCTTTTGTGTATTTTCTCATTCTTCACCCAAACGTGCGCTTAATCTCATCACGTTCCCTTTTCGTTTCCACCCAATTCTCCACATAGCCGCAGTCACAGCAAACATAACGGATGACCGGAATTTTTTTAATCAGTGTAAAAGTTGAGGTGTAAATATTGTTTCCGCTGGCGTGGCGGTTCTGGTTATCGGGAACACGGACAATATTTTGTGAGTCGCATTTGGGACAGCGTTTCGTATTTTTCATGGCATTATATCCTCCTTGTGATAAATGGTAAACTAAAACTCTCAGCTATTACAATGCAGAACAAAACCCATATACCCACAGGCCACATACCGATAAACCCTGCAATCAACAGCATGATAAGAGGCACAACATATTTGCGCGGATGATGCCACAGATCGCTTTCAATCTTCCAGTTACGGATAGGATGAATCCACTCCAGCAGGACAGACAGGATTGCACTCTGCAGCGCAATCAGCGCCGCAGTTATGATTTCCTTACTGCCCACACCGCCATGCTGCATCTGCCAGACAGCCAGATACACGCTGCTTTCCGCCATATTGACAAAGAAAATGAAAAAACCGTAACGGATGCAAAAGCGCCCTGCCTGTCCGGGCCGGTTTCAGCCTGAAAACTGTCAAGCAGCCCGGAAAGTGTTTTGATAAAAGTCGTCTTGCCCGCCCCGTTCAAGCCGATCAGCCCGACAACCTCATTTCTTTTAAGTTCCAAAGAAAACTTTTCAAGGACAGGCTTGCCTTTTGTGTACCAGACATATAAATCTTTCAGGACGAGAAGTTCCCCGTTACCCATTGTATTACTGGTCATTATCTTTGTCCTTCCCCTTTTTCCGAATTGAATAAGCCGACCACAGGAATACAATGCCAAGCACCGCATATAGGACAGCAAAGGAAATATTGGCTTTCGCGACACTGACAACTGCCACAGCCAGCCAAACAATGCCAACAATCAACCGAAAATAAAAATGACGCATAAGATAACCTCCATTTTGTTTGATGTATAAGTTTACGGCTACAGTCATAGAATACTACCAAAATAGCGTTCATGCCGCTTTGTCCGTAATCGGTTGTTTTTTGTCCGCGAAAAAGCAGACCGCCAAAATAAACGATCTGCTTTTTCGATACATTGATTATGCCTTTACTGCTTCAAAAGATAATGTGACAACAGCACGGAATGTATGATTGCTGTACTCTGTTTCGATAATTCCGTCATAGCGTTCAGCAGCGGTTCGGACGCTTTGAAGTCCCCAGCCATGCAAGGTTTTATCTGTTTTAGAAGTCTGCAAATCTCCGCCAGCTTCAGCAGGCGTGGCGTTACACCCATTTTCCACCTTAATAACCAGCATTTCATTGATACGGCGGACGATCAGATTGATAAAACGCAGATTTCCCTCCGTACCATCTACGGCTTCAAAGGCATTATCCAGCAGGTTTCCTAAAATTGTCACCAGGTCAACACTGCGGATATTCGTATGCTGTGGATATTCAATATTACAATTCACCTGTATTTCCCGTGAAGCGGCAAGGGTGAGCTTACTGTTGATCAGATAATCCACTGCTTCATCTCCTACCCAGAAATGCTGCGTGACTGCTTCAATCGGTGAACGCAGGCTTTCCAGATACTGAACTGCCTCCGCCGTCCTGTCCTTTTCCAGATAGCGGTACAGCGCCTCGATGTGGTTGTGAAAATCATGGAATAATTTTGCATTGGCAGCGTAGGTATCTTTCAGCAACTGGTAATCCCGCATCAGCAATGCATTTTTTTCTTTTTCCAGATACGCTATTTTTTTCTCCATCTCATATTGGCGGGTGCGGTAAAAAAACTGAATTGCCACAAGGATCAGCATGGAAAAAATGATCCATGTTGTCATCTGCTCATCACTTATGGTTATGGTGCTTTGCCCTGATAAAAAGATTACTCCGAATAAGCCTGCGACCGCAACCGAGGATATGATTCTGTTTCTTCCCTCACTTGCTTTGACAGCAAGAAAAGCAATGCCATACATAAGCCCCCGGACAATCCACACTGCCGCCATATACTCAGGCATATTTCTGTCAAGGAATCCCTCTGAGCGGAATATAATCCCCAGACTGGCAGATATAATAAATTCCCAAAGTGCTACCGTTATCTCATAAAAGAAAGTAAGAAAGAGGATCATCCGCAGTTCTGCTTTGAACTTACGCCGGATAAACAGCATTATGATAATAATCTCGGCACCTGCGATAAATATTTGCGGAATTGGCAGACAAGACAGCATGGTAATAAAGACAGCCGTACAAGCAGAAAGGACACCCACCCTTTTCCTGTCGCCGGATAACTTCAACACCACCATAACAAGATATAGACATAAGAATATCCGTAGCCCATTTGTGAAAACAAATGAAATTATCTGATACCACCCCATCATATATGTGTCCCCCAAAACTTGTTTATCTGCTGCTTGACCGCCTGTAAATGTGAGCGGCTGACCGGCAGTGCCTCACCATTTTTGAGGAATGCCATTCCGCCAGCCACTTTCATAATCTGTATGATATTTACGATACAGCCCCTGTCTATAAAAATAAACTCCGGCGCGGTAAGCTCCTCAAAGACCTGCTGTAAACTTTTCCTGACTTTTGACGTTCCCACAGTTGAGCATATTGCAGAATTTTTACCGCCGTCACGCTGGATATAGAAAATATCCCTGTATGGTATCTTCTCCATCCGTCCTGCCGTCTGGATGATGTACTCCTTGCCCACTTCCAATTCGATCAGTTTTGCCGCGTCTGTCACGGCAGTTTTCAGCCTTTTCTCAAGCTCATTTTTCGGCACATAGCGGAAAATCGAAAGTTCAAAAGCGTCAATCGCATATTCCATATGCGAGGTTATGAAAATGACCTTTATATTCGGCAGAAACGGCTTTATCTTTTTGGAAAGTTCCATGCCTGTGACACCGGGCATTTCAATATCAAGCAGGAGCAGGTCATAAAAAAATCCATCCTCCGCAATGTCAGACAAAAGATTGCTACTGTATGTGTAGATTGTTATTTCATAACCAATACCACAGGACTGCAGACTGTCCTTTACGATTTCCTCATGCAACGTAATAGCTTCCTTCTCGTCATCGCATATGGCAATCCGTACCAATACTGTCACCTCATTTCTTTTATGCCCCTCAATTATTTATAATTTTCCAGAGCAAAATACCCCATCCCCCATTAGGCTCTATTATATTTCGTCCAAAAGAAATACTCAAGATTAATTTGGATTTATTGGAAATGCCGCTGTCATATGTAAGGCCAAAATAACTCGGCGGCGGAACTACCATGTCACCGCCCATGCTGATGATCCGGATTTCTCCGCCGCATCTTTCCCTTCCGCTTTCCATACTTCCTCCGCAAAATTCCCTGTGCCTGCCGCCTTTGGGGTGTTGTTTGTGCAGGCATAGGGGTTCACCCCTACGCCGCACTCATACCTGTCTCCTTTCCTGTAACATCACCGTTACACTGAACTCATTTTTCTTTACCTTGATATCCACGTCCCCCATATATTTCTCCGCTTCCCAACAGGCAAACCCATTACTGAATGACTTCTCCTGCTCCGCCGTTGATGTCAATCATGTAAATTTCACAAGACGATAGTTTCATATTTTCGGTAGACAAGCTATTTGCAAGATCAGTGGCCTTGTCTATGAGCATTTTTTTAATATCGCCGCCCGCAATTTCTTCTTCACTTAGACCATTCAAGTAATTTTGCATTTCTTCTTTGAATGTCAGCAACGCCTTATCCCGTTCCGCAACCGCTACAAGTTCCGGGGCGTTGATAGAATAAGCGACATTCGCCTCAACGAAACAGGAAAAATCATATACTGTTTCCCCGTCCTCGTCCAGATAGTCGCATGGTCTGCTTTGCTTGGAGAGTGGCATAGAAAATGTAAGTTCTTCTTCCATATGCTCGCAGTATAATTCCTGGGACGAAAAGGTTATCGTGGTTGTGAAAAAGTCGTAGTTTTCGTCACTGGGGGATATGGTGCTTATCACATCTGCTACTGCGGCAAGGAACTCTGTCAATTCATCGGGCGTTGAAGCAAGCGCCGCGTTAAAATCGGCTATGCTCTGCTGTTCGTAATTCCCTGTCTTATATGCAATCAGCTTTTTATATGCAGCAGACGCAGTAGGGGAAACGGTCGAACTTGAAGCCCCAGTTGTTGACGTTACAGGTTGGCTAATTGTGGTTTCGCCACTCGGTGCAGCAGCGTTGTTTTGTTCGGGCGAAGAATTTTGTCCTGCGCACCCTATTAGCGCACTTACCATTAAGAGAGCGGCAAAGATGATGGGTAAACATTTTTTCATAGTAGAATCTCCTTTCTGTGAACAACGGTTTTTTTGTTACCCTTTTCGGGTACAGTTAAAGAATACCGTCCTAACTTGAATCTACTTTGAATTGAATATGTTTTTTATGTGGAGATAGAAAAAGCGGCAAGCAAACTGCTCGCCGCCTTTGAAATATAAGTGCTAAAACTGTACGGAAACGATAACACCTTGAATAGTATTAGCAATTTCAATTTTCGCACCATGCAAATCAAGAATCGTTTTTACAATATACAATCCTAATCCTGTACCGCCTGTCTGCCTGTTTCTTGACTGGTCTACCCTGTAAAATGGTTCAAACAGTTTGGAAATAGCTTCGTCGGGGATATGTGCGCCTGTATTCTCAATCGTAAGGGTGGTTGTTTCAGTTTCTTTCCATAACTTTATCAATACTTGATTTCCGGCTCCCGAATACGCCGCCGCATTTCCTAAAAGATTATCCAATGCTTTTTGAAGTAGCTGCATATCGCCTAAAATATAAACCTCCGGGGATATGGATTGTTCAACCGTCAAATCCTTTTGCATGAATAAATCTTCAAACGCTGTAACGCGGTCAATTATGAAATTGCTAAGATTAAGATTGCTTTTTTTGCAAGTATAACCCGGAGTATCTAATCGGGATATTGTTAAAAGCTCTTGTACCATTTTTCCCAAAGTGTCCGTAATTTCCAAAGACTGTGCAAGATATGTTTCCCGGTCTTTATAGCGTCCCACTTGATAGAGCATACCTTGAAGCTGTCCTTTGATAATGGTAATAGGCGTTTTTAATTCATGGGAGGCTGCGGCAAAAAATTCTACCCGCTGTTTCTCAAGCTGCCTTTCCATGTCAATGTCAGCTTGTAACTTTTGATTGGCTTCCTGCAATTCAGAAAGAGCCACCACCAATTTCCGGGAGAGTGTATTCAGGCTGTCAGATAACACGCCTATTTCATCAGTGCGCCCGGCAGAACAAAATCCGCTGAAATCCATACCTGCCATTTGCTTTGAAAGTATGCTCACTTTTTTAATAGGCGCAGTCATATACCATGAATAGAAAAAGGCTGAAATGATAGAACCCAACAGTACGACAAGGCAAAGCACTGGGAGCGTTCCTTGTATAGCTTCTTCTGTCTGGGTATGTTTTGCAGTATTCCTTGTTACCAATAACGTATAAATTGAATCGCAGTCTATAAATGAAGCGGTGTAGGTCTTTGTTTTTTCAATTTTATCAAAATCCGTAATCTGCCCACCGACAAGTTGGTTAATATCATGTAAACTTACTTCCTTCCCGTCAGCTTGAAAAAAGTGCAGTTCAAATTCATTGTCATATATTTCATCCATCCATTCAGACGTAGGTTCAAGCCAAAGATAAGCATATTCCTTTTTAACCCCCGATAATTCATTTGGCAAAAAGCTAAGTTCCAAATCGACATCTTCTATGTCATACTGATAGTTTTTGGGTGCTGCCTGTAAAATAAAACTATATGTTGTAAAACAGCACACCGCTATCAACAACAATGTCAGCAGAAAAACTTTAACGGACAATCGGCTCTTAATCATCTTTATCAATTCTATATCCCACCCCTCTGATCGTTTCTATATAGTCAGCCGTTCCGAGCTTCTTCCGCAGGTTCTTGATATGCGTGTCAATGATCCGTTCTTCCCCGAAAAACTCATATTTCCAGATTCTCTGCAAAAGGTTCTGCCGTGTCAAAATCCTGCCCCTGTTGACCAACAGTTCCCGCAGTATTTCAAATTCACGCGGAGTAAGGTCAATGCCTTCTCCCCCTACATAGGCTTTGTATCCGGCTAAGTCCAGTTTCAGATTCCTATAGCTCATAGTCTGCGGAATACACTTAAGCTTTGATGAACGGCGCAGGACGGCGGCGATTTTCCGAAGCAGGACGGACATGGAAAAAGGCTTCGTAATATAATCATCAGCCTGCAGGTCCAATCCTCTTATCTGGTTTTCTTCCCCATCCAAAGCCGTGAGCATGATGATAGGCACATCTGATTTCTGCCGGATAACCTCACAGACACCGTAACCATCAATTTTAGGAAGCATAATGTCAAGCAGTACCAGATCAAAATCCTGTTCGGAATATTTCGCAAGAGCCTCCACTCCGTCAGATGCCAGTATAACGCTATGCCCTGCTTCCTGTATGAAATCATGCAGTAATGCTTGTATAGATAGATCGTCCTCAACAACTAAGATTCTACTCATAGCGCACCTCCTAACCATAATTATAACAGGGCAATTTGAATCTATTGTGTAGATTTGAAATTTTATTAAATTTTTTATTTCTCGCTTCTGACTCTTGGATGCCCGCCTGATGGTTTTGTGCTATTTCTGTTTTATCCGTTTCATTTTTTATATCCTAAAAGCACAAGGAAATAATGCAGCTTTGAAAGCTATGTAGTGCCAAAAAAGCCGTGTTTACGGAATTTTTCGGTATTCCGTGTCTGCATCTGCCGGAAACTAAGACACTCTGATGAAGTATGACAATGTCCCCCATATTTCAACAGCATTGCATGCAAATAATACACCTTTTACCAAAACTTTCATTTTTTCTTTTAGTCTGTACTTACTTCAGCAGCGAAAATTTTGCTGCATAATTCTGCATATTCATCATATGAAATTTCAGTTCCATTCAATGTATATTTTATTCCGGCTTCCGCATTGTTTGGGTCAAATTCCTCACCGAAATTCATTTCTGCAGTTAAGTTATCAGCTCCTTCAAATTTTTCCATATGGTAAAATTCAAATCCTGCACTCGAACTGTTACTGTACATGATCCATACGGCTCCATTATAATAGGTATAAGAAAGAACCAGAACAGCGCTTTCTCCTGCAGCAAATTCATATACCTTGCCGTCACGTGCATCAAGGTATATCCCGCCATAAGGCCCGTTAATAATCAGTTCGTTTTCTCCATCATTGTCAAGATCGACTTTCTCTCCAATGGAATATGCATCCCATTCCTCAGAATCCAACTTTAAATCGCTAACAGAAAATGTCGATGCCGAATCTTCAGAGTCAACAGCGTCTGTCAATCCATTGATAAAGGAATCTAATAATTCATCTGCCGCTGCTTCCAAACCTGTATCCGCAGCATCCTGCATATTACTTTCCTGCTGATTTGCCAGAAAATCATCTATGTTAGGAACATCTGAGGTTTTGTAGAATTTATATTCACTCAATCCTGCAAAATCAAGCCATTCCTGGCCAAAAATGGTTACTACTGCCATATCCTCCTCCAATTTTATGACTCCACTCACCTCATTTCCACCAGGGCCTGTTGCTGTAAATTCCAACCCTTCTTCCGTAATTTTTCCCGCACCATCATAAAAATCCCAAAGCCTGAATAAATCTATCTGAATCTGATAAGTTTCATCATCATTTTTCTTTATTTCTAACGCCGGCTCGTTTATATCATAACTATTATACTCACCCTCATACTCATACTCATATACGTCCGCCCTCACCTCTATTTTCTTTGTGGCATGATATAAAAATTGAGTCTCTTCAAACCCTGCTTCTCCGTAATACACATTAATTTCATCTGTACTATATTCTAAAATATAATAGCTAAAGTTAACTGTATCATCAGAAAATACCTGTTCGGGGTACTTTACATATATCCGATTATTTTCTATATTTTCTATATTAGATGAATCAGCTAAAAAGCGATAGGAAAATTCCGATTCATAGTCGGAAATATCATATCCATTGGATGATTTTTGAATCATTAACTTACCATTTCCATAATCCGATAAATATTCATATTCTCCTGTCAGGTTTTCCAATTCTGCCAAATTTGAACCGGTATTGATGTCGTTTTGTGTTTTCTGAACTTCACCAGTGCTGCCGCCTGGTTCCGCAGTGCTGCTTATTACATCCGTTTGAGCGTCTTCTGTATTCTTTGCCTGCCCACACGATGAAACTGTTAACAGCACAGTTCCCATTATCATTGCCATTACCGCTTTTTTCATTACTGATTTTCCATTAAAATGCCAATCCTTAAGTAAAATGCCTTGTACCACTTCTGCTATCCTCCTGTACTATGTTTAACACCCTATTTATATCACAGTGAGAAGGAATATAAAATACTCCCTGTATAAACAACACATATTTTGCATAAACGACACAAAATCAATCATTAAACCACATTCTCCATTTAAAAAACTCCTTCTTAAACTCTTTACTGTGAATCCTTCCAATTACTACCTTTAATCCATTGCAAAGCGTAACTTCATGACTGTTTACCTTTTCAATATATTTTAAATTGACAATATATGACCGATGTATCTGAAAAAAGCCAAACTGAGACAAGCTTCTTGCGGCTTCAGATATCTGCCCCTCACATAAATGTTCACTGCCATCCAACATGAGATATTTCAGTTTTCTTCCATTTGTCTCAACAAGAAGAAGTTCATTCAGGCTTATCTTTATGCGTATCCCAGTGGTACCATTACAAAATACAATCCGATCCTGAATTTTAGTTTTAAGAAAAAAATCAATCGCTTCATTGATTTCCTCTAAATGCTTTTTATCAATATATCTGAAGGCATTCACTCTATAACCAACTCTGGCTAACTCTGTGTGTGATGTTAAAAAACAAACTTTACATTTGTTTCCAAGATTCATCAACTGTTCCGCTATTTCAAAACCATCTTCCCCTTCTGCAAGTTCAATATCCAAAAACAACAAATCTGCATCTGCATTTTTCATAAAATCTTTTCCACTGTTATATGAATTGATTTTTGATGAAATATTCTTATCTCTACAATATTTTTCGATAATAGTCTGTATCTTATCTCTCCACACCGCTTCATCTTCTACAATACCTATTTTCATTCCTTTTTCTCCCTTGGTATAGCAATACTGATTTGAAACAACACTTCTCTATTTTCCACTATAGATTCCATATAACATTCACCGTGATACTTTTCAACAGTTGCAATAATATTTTTCAGGCCAAAACCATGATTTTGCTTATCCTTTTTTAATGTCATAAAAAAGTTTGTTTTTGTATTGATTGTTTTGGCTACACTGTTACTAACAACAATAAAAATTTCTTCCTTATGTTCTACAAGTTCAACACGTATTCTGGGAACATCTGCTTTTATCGCTGCTTCAAAAGCATTTTGCAATATATTTCCCATCAATGTGGTAATATCAAACATCTCAAGAGGCATTTTTTCGGTCAGCTTTCCCAAAACAGCAAACTCTATATTTTCCTTTACCGCCAAATATGAATAATAATTAACAATAATGTCGAGAAAACCATCTCCTGTATGAATTTTTAAATCAAACACATCCTGAATATTCCAGATAGTATCTATGTACTCTTTGGCTTCATCTGTCTTTTTTTCATTTATTAACTCTCTAACAACACCAATATGATTTACCAAATCATGCTTAAAACGCCGTACAGCTACCGACTGCTGTAACTGATAATCGTACTGCTGCTTTTGCATATACATAAAAGACTGCAATTCCCTGCTCTGCCTGTCCGATAATATATTTTTGATGGCAAGATTAAGCGTAAGAAAAATGGAATAGAGTGTCCCTGCTATGCTGATAAAAAATACTGCATAGGCATCCAAGCCATACCTTGCATGATTTTCTTCAAAGAAATAAAAAACATAATCATAGAACATCTGGAAAATACTGGCCTGTATTAAAAGTGCAAACTTATACTTAAATTTTATATCACTCAAATATATGTCATTTTTCTTAAAAAGCCGCAAATATATAAGAAGATACACCAAAAATGAGAGCAGATAGGCAGGTTCCATCCACCATGTTATACCCGTGCCGCCAACTCCTCCGCCTATTAAAACAACCTGTATCAACATGACACTGAACGTATCAATGATTCCCGTGAAATACATAAGGGCTGCGCTCAGTATAAACAAATGCCACATTCTATCTTCAAAAAATAAACATATGGCAAGTACGCTCCATACTATATAGATAATCGGAGAATTTGTATCAAAATATACATTATAAGCCCCTGCAGACAACATAGTCAAAACCGATGCGCCAAGAAAAAACTTGTTTTTTCTTGGATTTAATCTGAATCCAAAATGAATTATAAAAAGATAAATGAAATAATTTGATATATTGTCTATAATATAAATCATAATAACCTCACTGTTGTTTTCTGATTATTCCAACTAAATTCCATGTATCCAAAACCGCCCAATCCCCCTCTATCAGCGGCATCCAAAAACACGAAAAAGCGGGGTCCACCTCCCACTATGATGACCCCCACCAAACCTCAAAATCCCTTAATTCATGACAATAGAAATCCTGCTTTCTATTGTATTAATCCATTACTCAATACTTTTGCCTATTAGTACCCAATGTAGTCGCAGAACTCATTTTTCCCGTATGCAGATTTTAATTTTTCCTCCCCCTTCTCCCATTCTACCACATCCTCTCCCCCATTTCCACCTTCTTCTCCCCCTCCTCTTCCCAAATTCTGAACTTAATCAGCAGACACTATTTAATATCAAATAAAAATCATGTACGTTTTACTTTGGAAAAAAGAACAGAACCAACAGGCTGTGATTGCCCACAAGCCTGCCGACTCTGCGCATTATGTGTCTGTCTTTTTGGTGATATGTTGTCCGCCCGATAAATGGGAAATTATAGCAAATAACCTATAGCGATAAACTGGAAGAGTTAAATTCCTATATTTCTTTCATTTCGTTCCTTGTAAATTTCGATTTTCCAGTCTAACTTCTTTTTCCAATTATACATGAAAACATGGGATTTTTCAATTCTCAAACTGTCTTTCTATATTACTGTCTTTGCTTAGCTTTGGATGGCACTGCCGCTTATTACGGAAACACTGTCATTTACCTATGAATAAATTGTACCAAGCCGCTTACGCGGCAGCAAGTGCTAAAATATTTTTCCGCTAAAT
>CAJUCT010000076.1 GCA_910585015.1 uncultured Acetatifactor sp. | reverse complement strand
ATCTGCCGAAGGACAGGGAACGGATGGTAAAGTGGCTGGATGAGGTCATCGGCGCCGTGGATGAAAAGGAGCTGCGCAGATACCGCGAGAACCTGCGGCATCTGTAAGGAGGGGAGTCATGATACAGGATATATCCCCTTACAGGCTGGACATGGCATATCGCGGTACAGCCCCGGCCCCGGATGACTGCTTTTTCTCCTTCCGGGGAGAGGATGTGCTTTTGCGGGATATGGGGGACGGGCGCAGGAGCCTCCCGTCCTTCCGGGATTTGGGACATCCGGCAGGAAAAATGGAAAGCAGGGCGGTATTCCTGTTCCGGGCGGGCAGGGAGCCGGTTTACCTGCTGGGGCAGGCGGTGCCGAGATGCAGGGGGCTTGGGTATTTCCCTGTCTGTGAATTAAAGGGCGTCCTGCCGGAATGGGCTTTCTTTGCCGGGGCCACGGCCCTGCACTTAAGCCGCTGGTATGAAGGGAACAGGTACTGCGGCAGGTGCGGCGGGAGGATGGAAAGGAAGCCAGGGCAGAGGGCGCCTGCCTGCCCGGAATGCGGGAACACGGTATATCCCGGCATCGCCCCGGTGGTAATGGTGGCTGTCATGGACGGGGACAGGCTGCTGATGACAAAGTATGCAGACCGCTCCCTCCCGCAGTGGGTACTCATATCCGGCTTTGTGGAGGCGGGGGAGACCCTGGAGGAAGCGGCAGAGGGGATAGTAAGGATAAAAAATGTCAATCCAGTTACGCTGTCAAATCGTCTATTCACGCTGTCGGAGTTAAAAATATTCTTATTTTTCCGATACACGAAGTAAAGCATTTTTAGGGATAAATGCTGAAAGAAGGAGGTGGAGGCAATCAAAATAGCGGTCTGTGATGATGAAAAAAATATAAGGAGCTACATCTGTTCGCTGGTTCGGAAACAGGGAGTGGAGTGTGAGGTTACGGAATATGCCACGGCGGAGGATTATCTTTTAGCGGGGGCTGATTATGACCTGCTGTTTCTTGACGTTGAGCTGAAAGGCCCGGATTCATCAATGGATGGTATGGAAATGGCAAAACGGATCAGGGGCATGGAAGATATCAAACAGCCCATCATCATATTTGTCACGGGCTATGAAAAATATGTGTATGATGCCTTTGACGTGGGGGCGTTCCAGTACCTGCTGAAACCCATTGACGAAGGGCGGTTTGCCGAGATTTTTAGGAGGGCGGCGCAGCAGGCCGGGCAGGGGAAAAGGGTGCTGATGGTCCAGTATGGGAATACGGGAAAAACAATACCGTTAAGCGACATCTATTACATGGAAAGCCAGAACCATAAAATAGCCGTCCATATGAAGGACGGGATTTTGGAATATTATGCAAAAATGAGTGATCTGGAAGAAGAACTGCAGGGGCAGTTCTGCCGTGTCCACAAAGGCTACCTGGTCAACCTGTCCTATGTGGATGAATACAACAAAACAGAGGTAACGCTGACAAATGGGGATAAGCTCCTGATCTCAAAATATAAGTATGAAGATTTTGTAAAAGCGTACCTGCGGTTTATGAAATAGGAGGGCTGTCATTGAGTGAGGCAAGTTTTACGCTGTTCCAAAATACAGCGGTAGGGATTGAAGTCATTCTGTATGCCTGCTGTCTGACGGCATTTTTCTATCCGTATATGGCGGGGCGGAAAAGGGGGCATCCGGCAGATATCATAAAGATGCTGACCGTGTTTGCATCCTATTCTATCATCTATTTTTTGAACATGGCAGTCAGTATGGGGGCGCTGGTCTGCATGGCTTCCGTAATAGTCCTGCTGACGCTGGCGGCAAAGTATTTAGGGGTGGAAAAGAAAACCGCACTGTTCATGGGGGTGGTGTTCTTCTGCATCAGAAACCTGAGTTCGCTGGCGGTGGCAAGCGTGAATTTCTACACGGGCAGGCATCTTGTGAAAGGGGAGGAAGGAGTAGGGCGGGTACTTCGGAATGCAGCCCTGAATTTCTGTCTGGTGGAACTGCTGCAGCTTGTGCTTTTTTCCGCACTGCTGTATACGGCGGCACGCCAGATCAGGAAATGCAGGATGGAACTGCACATAAGGGAATTGTGCTATCTGCTGCTGACGCCCGTGACGGGCATCCTGTTTGTCAATATTTTATTCCGGATTCTGATCGTGACCACGGGGGAGCTGTCCATACAGCTTTATGAGCAGTACCCGGTGCTGATAGGGATCGTGCCTGTGGCCGCCGCACTGTTTTATGCCGGTATTCTGGTGACCATAATATCTTATCAGAAAATGGTGGGACTCCAGAAGGAAAAGGAAAGGTATTTTGTGGAACAGCAGCAGGTCCATGCAATACAGGAGCGGATGGCGGAGGTGGATCAGTTCTATGACGGCATCCGCCGGATGAAGCATGAGATGAAAAACCATCTGACCAATATCAAGGGGCTGCTTGAAAGCGGGGACTATGGCAGCATGGGGCAGTACATTTCCAGAATGGATGAGAGCATGGATGCCTTTGAATTTTCCATAAAGACAGGGAATGCCGTTACTGACGTGATCGTGAACGACAGGCAGAAAGCAGCGGAAAAGCAGGGCATACGGTTCCGGTCAGAATTTACCTACCCGGAATCGGAAAGGTATGATGCCTATGACATCGGCATCATTGTAAACAACCTGCTGCAGAACGCCCTGGAAGCCTGCGGGAAGATGCGGCAGGGCGACAGGTACATTTTCATTTCCAGCAGGCAGAAGAGAAAGTTCTTCCTGATCGAGGTCAGAAACCCGTTTGAAGGGGAGATCATCATGGACGCGGATACGAACCTCCCAATCTCCACAAAGGAAAAGGAGCCTTTCGGAAGGCAGGGTTCCATGCACGGGATCGGGCTTTCCAATGTAAAGAGGGAAGCGGAGAAATATATGGGGGACGTGGATATCAGGGTAAAGAAAAATGAGTTCAGTGTAACGGTGATGTTACAGGAAAGGAGACAGGTATGAGTATCAGTAATGTAAGCGGCGCAGGGGTGAATCCCTATGCCTACACAAACAACAGCAGAAAGACGGCAGACACAGGGAATTTTGCGGAGGAAGTACGGAAAGCAGAAGGAAAGAATGCGGCGGTAAAATCCGGATCATCGGCATGGGCGGGGGATATGGTAGTTCCGCAGCCACCGAGTTATTTGGGCTTTACATATGACAGCGGCATTTCCAATAAATCCAAAGAGGAAATGACGATGGACGAATACAAGCAATGGTTTATGAATGAAATGTCGGGTATGCCTGTCAGCGGATGGTACCGCTCCACCTGCGTAGGCGGTGCGCTGACGATTACGGAAGAATGCTTTGAAAGGATGAAAACTGATCCGGAATGGGAAAAAGCAGTGTTAGGAATGGTCAGGAAGATGTATTCCTGTACCGGAATCATGGGCTCCAAGATGATTGGCTACCAGGTCATCGGGGCAACGCCTGAACAGTGCCACGGGGAAGGGATACCCGTAAAGGATGGTTCTCCGTTTTCCACAGATAATGAAGAGTCATGGTGGGAGAAACGCCATAAGAGAATGGAAGAACTGATGGAGGAGCAGGAAAAAGAAGCGGTGAAAAAGGCGCAGGCACGGAGAGCGGCGGCACAGGAGAATTACCTGAAAAGCCAGATGGCAAGCAGGCAGAGGCAGCAGGCTTTCCTTGCCGAGGGTATACAGAATGACGATGGTGCGGCGGTCTTCCAGTCAGCGGGCGTAAGCGCATTGGCGGCAACTGCCTATGAGGAAAATATAAGTACATTCAGCAAAAGTGTTGTTAGAAGCCAGAAGATATAAAATTTATGGGCATTTTGAAGTATGGAAGAGCATGCCCGGACTTACCGCAAGGGGGCATGGGCGATTCCGAATGACAGAGGGGCCGCCGTAGCAGATAAGAGGAATGAAACTTTTTTGAGGGCCGGTTCGTATTATCAACAGATGACAGGTTTCCTCAATTTGTGACGAAGGACATGAAAAATGCGTGTCAGAAAAATATCGGCATTACTTATTACGACAATGATGATTCCCGCAATCAGCGGATGCACCACACAGGGAAGCCCCGCCCCGGATGCCCTGCATCAGATTGGGGATGACGGTCCGGCAATATAAGATAAGGTTGCATTTATAAAGCAAAAAATATAAGGAATACTACAAAAGACAAACCGCCGCACTATGGCTCACTGCCATATGCGGAGGTCTGCCGTTTCCGCAGGTAGGTCTGACAGCAGAAACCGCTTGGTAAGAGGGGAAATCAGAGCTAATATGCGAGTGATGAGACAGTCGATTATTATACTATGATAGCTGATAGTAAGAAAAAAGTTATGCTGCATCTTCAAGTTGCGAAAAAGCACGATAAAATTGGTAGTAAAATGAAGGGAATCAGATTAAGATAAAACCATCAAAAAAAAGGAGTCTGAAATATAAGAAAATAGGATTAACATCAAAGTTCTTTTTCATCATATTTCGTATGACACAAACAAATGGATGGAATAAAACAGATTCCGATTATTGGAGAAAAATGATGATGTAAACCGTTAGTTGACATTACCTCCTTGAATGTTGCTTTTGGTATGGTAGAATTTTCTTTATTATTCTGTTATATTCAAACAGTAAATTAAATATGTCATCAACAGATAAATGGAGGAAAATGATTATGAATTTAGGAAAAAACATTCAACATTTGAGGAAGCAGAAGAAGATTACACAGGAACAGTTAGCTGAAATGATGTCCGTTTCCCGCCAGACAATATCGAAATGGGAGGCAGATGAAGTTATTCCCGAACTGGATAAGATAGTGGCTTTAAGCGATTTGTTTGCCTGTAAACTGGACGCTATGGTTAAAGAAGATATGAGCGCCGGTGATGCAGTTTATTCAGAAATTATTGTAAAAAAGGTAGAAGCATTTCAGATGGCAAGATATGTAATGCTCTCACCGAATCCGGAAGATGATGTAAATGCATACATGGAAAATTGGGCACGGCGGTCTGGTCTGCTAAAAGTCTCGCCGGATGCAATGAGGATTGGATGGGACTTTCCGTTTGTCCCGCCTGAGGTGACTACCAGATTTGGCATTCACGGATATGTGGCAGCTTATATTCTGCCGGAAGGATTTGAAACAAAATGTCCGGGAGTGGAATATGCTGTCCAGAAAGAAGCCGACTATGCAGTGATAACAATTTACAACCCTTTTATGGCGGTAGACCGTATCCGTGGCGGTTATAAAAAAATAATGGATTTTTTAGCCGCAAATGGATTTTGTGAAGAACCGAAGGAGAATGTTTTATCCTGTTTTGAGTATGTTTATGAAAAAGGAAGCGTTACCTGTATGGATGTGTATATTCATGTAGACAGTGTTTCAAAGACCAACAGCTTTACAAATTTTTCATAAATTACGAGGGAAAAATGGAGGAACATGGTATGGAATTAAAGGCAAGTGACATTCAAAAGCAAAGAATTAAGGAAATCGAAGAAAAAGCAGATGAATTAGTGCAAAAATGCAGTATTATGTTTGTTTCATCTGTGAATGAGAAGGGATATCCAAGAGTATGCTGCGTAAATAAGTTGAGCGATAAGGGGTTTCGGGATATATATTTTGTGACTTCCAAAAGAAGTGAAAAACAGGGGAAGGCAAAACACTTTGAAACCAACGAAAAGTCAAGTATCTGTTTCCAGCATGGGGGCGATTCTTTAACACTGGTGGGAGAAGTTGAGATCATAACGGACAGAAACGAAATGCAGGAGTTATGGAATGAGGATGATAAGAGTTTTTTCCCAAAAGGGATTGATGATCCTAAGATAAGATTTATTCATTTCCATACATTGGAGGCAACTTTCTGGATAGAACACAAATTCAGGACTGTAAAATATAAATAGGGATTCGTTTCCCCAATTGATTGATGAAAGGTTGTAACTATGGCAATGTGGAATCCGTGGCGTGGCTGCCACAAACATAGCGAGGGGTGTAAATACTGTTACATTCATAAAGGTGATTTAAAACGTGGGATGGATACGGACAATATTGTTAAAACAGACAATTTTTATGCACCTGTCGCTAAAAATAAATCGGGGGACTACAAAATCAAATCGGGGCAAACCGTATATCTTTGCTTCTCCACGGATTTTCTGATTGAGGAGGCTGATGAATGGCGTTTGGAATGCTGGCAGATGATACGGGAGCGTTCTGACCTGCATTTTTTGTTCCTGACGAAGCGTATTGACCGGTTTATGGATTGCGTCCCGGAGGACTGGAATGATGGATACGACAATGTATCGGTTGGCTGTACGGTGGAAAATCAGGACAGGGCTGATTACAGGCTTTCCATTTTCAATGAACTGCCAATCAGACATAAAAATATTATCTGCCAGCCACTGATTGAAGAAATAGACATAAGTGCCTATCTTAACCATGTTGAATTAGTTGTGGTTGGCGGCGAATCGGACAGAAACGCCAGACCGCTTGACTATGCATGGGTACTTTCCATACGGGAACAATGTATCGCCCATAAAGTACATTTTGAGTTTCGGCAGTGCGGGACACATTTTATTAAGGACGGAAAGAAATACGTTCTGGCTACCCGTGATTTGTGCAGTCAGGCGAGAAAAGCGAATATCAATTATTGAGCAGATAAAGGAGTCTGTTTTGAATTTGAAGAACACGAGAAAATACATATGGATATTTCTGTTGTGCTGTCTGCCGCTTTCCAATATACTGTGGTATGCTGCACATTCATCGGGGGACGAGTCTGTATCGACTTCGCTTGTCATTCTGACCTCATTTCTTCCGGCACTGACAGCGCTTATTCTATGTAAGATAAGCGGGGAAGGATGGGACAATCTTATGATTCTCCCCAATATCAAAAAAGCATGGAAAATCTACCTATTTGCAGTAGCCGGTGCGCTCGTCATGAGTTACTTAAACGAGCTGCTCATGTATCTTATGTTCAGGGGAGAGGTATCTTTTCAGGCAGGAGCATTTACCCTGCGTGGACTGGGGGAGATTTTGGGAATGACAATATTGGGCGTTTTGGCTTCAGTTGAGATGCTTGGAGAAGAACTGGGGTGGCTTGGCTGGTTATTTCCTAAGCTGGAGAAACTGTATGGAACGAAAGCCGCAATGCTGCTATTGGCATTGATACGGACAATGTGGCATTTGGGAATCCTGATTTTTCTCCCGCACCCGCTGATCGGGCTGTGTGATTTATTTCTTTCCAATCTGTTGTCACAGGGATTTTTGGTCTATTTGACAAAAAAGAGCGCATCGCTGTTTCCAGCGGCAGTGGTTCACGCTGTAACGAACCTGCTTCCTGCATTGGTGGCATACAGTGATTCATTTTATCAGGCGCATATCGTACCAATGAACGGTGCAGGGCTGGCTTCGGCGGCTGTTGTCGGCGGAATCAGTTACCTGCTGATGCGGAAAGAGAGAATGTTTGTGCAGGGTGCAGAAAAAAGAACGGAAAGAACGGTGCATAAGCTATGGAAACGGTAATATTGGAAATGCTGGAAACGGCAGCAATCGCAGTCAGCGGTTTCCTGATAAAAAAGTATGTGTTTTTAGAGCCGAATATGGAGGCAAAGAAGCAGAAATTCTTTTATCTGCTCAGTTTTTTCCTGATCGGCATTGTGTTCTTGGCTTTTGGAAAAGATATGGCAAACATGACAGCGCTGCTTATGATCGGGCTGAATATCTGCCTTGGCAGGAAAAAGCATCGCCTGTGCGGACTGGTTCAGATGCTGCCGTTTCCGGGAATTATCAACGGGCTGTTTGTTCCGACAATGCTTGTACCGCCGTATTTCTTTGCGCTGTCGGCACAGGAAACCGTAGTTTATCAGTTTATCCTTTATGGGGTATTATCCATGCTGCTTCTTTTATTCTATATGAAAGGGAAAAGCTGGCGCAGTTGGTTTCAGGATAATATGCAGCACAGGAGTCTGCGGAAATCGGAAAAGTATCTGCTTTGGATTATCGGGATTCTGATGCTGCTCTTTTCCAACCATACGACAATGCAGATTACGGTGGACAGCGGTAATGTACGGGCGGCGGACAGCATCTATGGGCGGGGGCTGGCTCCGTTTATCGGGATTACCAGCGTTTCCGCCTTTGTTATGACGATTACGATTATCGTGTTGATTATGCAGGGCAATAAGCGTTCCTTTTACCATGAAAAGGTTTCTCGTATGCAGTCGGGCATGATTACGATCATGGCGGAGGTCGTGGAGAACAGGGACGATAATACGGGCGGACACATCAGGCGTACAGCGGAATATGTGGAGTGCATTGCAAAGGAGCTGAAAAGACAGGGGGTATACAGTAATATTCTTACGGACAGATATTTAAGTGATATGGTGGTTGCTGCGCCGCTTCACGACATCGGGAAAATACATATACCGGATGCCGTCCTGAACAAGCCGGGAAAGCTGACGGAAGAAGAATTTGGGATAATGAAAACGCACACTACGGCAGGGGAGGAACTGCTTACCCATGCAAAGGCGGAACTTGGAGAATCGGGGTATCTGAATACGGCAGTGGAGATGGCGGCGTATCATCACGAATGGTGGAATGGAAAAGGCTATCCCTATGGCATCAGCGGGGAAGAAATACCGCTCTGTGCAAGAATTATGGCGGTGGCGGACGTATTTGACGCACTGACTTCCAAACGATGTTATAAAAGCGCCATGCCGCTTGAAAAGGCGTATGCAATTATCAGGGAGGAATCCGGCACGCACTTTGATCCGGCAGTAGTGGAAGCGTTTTTTGCTGTAACAGC
This sequence comes from uncultured Acetatifactor sp., assembly GCA_910585015.1. Lineage (GTDB taxonomy): Bacteria > Bacillota > Clostridia > Lachnospirales > Lachnospiraceae > Acetatifactor. Next base: position 3,594 of record CAJUCT010000076.1, on the reverse strand, counting down.
AGACATGGAGGAACGGGAAAAACTGAATAAGGTGATTTAATGGTTTTTATTTCATTAAAGAGCCATGACGCAAAATCCATGCTGTGCATGGATTCGACGCAGAGCCGATGAACAAGTGAGTAATCACTGTTTATCGGCTCTGTTTTGCTTTTGATATCGGACTATTTGCGCATCAGTTTCAGCAGATACTGGACTGCGGGTATAAAATTGTGTCGGTATAATATCTTCTGTTCATTTTTAATAAAGAAGCACCCGCAGTGGTCGAAATCCAACAGGTACGCGGAGCTGGAGGTATGGATATTTATTTAAAACGAAAGAGAGACAGGTCGGAAGGGCTGTGGGCGCAGCCTTTCCGTCCTGTCCGGCACTTTGCGGCTACAATTCTGTATTCATTTCTTTTGCGTCTGTCGGCAGGCATTTCCCCAAAAACATGGCCTTGCAGTCGGAAAATCCCAACAGGTAGGCGAGCATCCCAAACCGGGATCAATAGCACAAGTGCTATGCGCGTTCTGCTCGCTGACGTACCGGTCAATCAGCAGCCGGATTTCTTTTGATAAATCCATCCTGTCCAGTTCGCCGGAGTATATGTCCGACTTGCGGAGAATCGCCTGGTATTCCCCGTCACTGCTCACGATGCCGTTCATGACGCTGTGCATGCGGGTGTCCATGAGCTGGTACAATGCAGAATCTTTTTCCAATCCAATCCCTCCTTCCGTGGTGTCGTAGCTTACCTCTGTTTTGGCGGGATTGCAAGTGGAAAAATAAGTTATAAAAAATTCATAAAAGATTTGTTGCGTTAACCGATATAAAATAATAAAATAGAGATAGAAAAGTATGAATTGAAACGGAAGAACCATACTAACAAAGGAGGTGTTTATTATGGCAACTTCAAGTATCACAAAGAATTTTGTCATTTCCGGCAAGGAACAGGTGGAGATGTTCATCAATGCGATTGAAGAATCTGCCAAGAACCGTCCTGTTCATATACCTGTGGCTGCGAGAGAGATAACAGACGAAGCAGAACTGGTGGAATTTATGGCAAAATGGGAGAAAGCAAATGTTGGAAACAAATAGGTATTTAGTTATCAACATTCGGCGCTATCTTAATAGTGATAATCCAAAACTCGGAGAGAGCAGGCTTCTTCAAGTTCTCTCCGGTTTTTCTTGTCTGCGGAATCCGGATGTCGAGCGTTTTTTGAAAAAAAGTTCAGTAGAGTTTACGAAAAAGAATCAGTCGGTTACATATCTTGTATTTGACATAAGCAGCATGGTGCTGGTAGGGTATTTTACCCTTGCATTGAAACCTTTAACTGTAAGGGGAGAAACAGTAAGCAATATCGTAAAGAAAAAGTTGCTGCGTGTCAGTGAATGGGATGAAAAATCAGATACTTATACCATGTCTGCATACCTTATTGCCCAACTTGGCAAAAATTTTACCAATGGTGCAGACAAAAAAATAACTGGCGAAGAATTACTCGCACTGGCATGGGACAAAATTAAAGAGATACAGTATTTGGGCGGAGGCGTAGTGACCTTCTTAGAAGCTGAAAATGAGGAAAAGCTTTTATCATTTTACCGCGATAACCGTTTTTCGCAGTTTGATACCAGGCAGACCGCATCAGATACGGAGGAGTCGCATGAGCTGGTACAGCTTTTAAGGCTGCTCTAATGTGGCTGCTCCGCAAAAAAGCAAAGGTTTTCTGTCGAATCCCGTTTGTCGAATGTCGAATTGGGTGGGGTAAATGGGGTAAAGAGGGGTAAAAGTCATCATAATCTAACAGCGGCACAGGCGGCTATCAATAATTGATGCCATAGGAATTTTCGTACTCGCAGGCAAAAGTATAGAAGAATGGCGCAAAATCAAGGGATTTTGAGCGTAGAGGGGTTCACCGGAGTGGCTGGTGGGCTCCTCTTTTTTGCGTTTTGGATAGGGCTGTGAGTGTGGCGATTTATACTATCACGCAAAACTGCCGACTTTTGCGTGATAGTATGAGTTTTGCGTGAAAGTATAGGGTTTTGCGTGATAGTTTAAAAGTTTTGCGTGTTTGTATGCAAATGCTGTTGAAATTTGGCGATATTGTCGAATTTTATTCGTTGGTTGATGGAGTTATTCAAACCGCACAAAGCTATGGAACGAGTAATAGATCGACCAAAGAAAGGTTTTCTTTTGGTAAATTTATGCTTTTCATTCCCGGAAAATAGTCGTTTCGTGCTATTGGGTATTAAACCGAAAATTTCTATGGTACAATTCAGAGGGTATTTTTACTTTAGAGGAAACGGTATTCTGCCGAAGTAATAGGAAACAGCGGAAAGGAAGATATGCGGATGTATGATGTGATAGTGGTCGGAGCCGGGCCTGCAGGATGCACAGCGGCCAAGGCTTTAGCGGAAAAAGGCCATAAAGTTCTTCTGGTGGAGAAATTCAAGTTGCCGAGGTATAAATCCTGTTCCGGCGTTCTGATAAAGAAATCAATGGAGCTTATGAGGACATATTTCGGGGAGGATGTGCCGGAGTCTGCCATGTGTACCCCGACAGAGAACAGGGGCATGATCTTCACGGATGACAAAGGGAAGGAATACCGTTTTGAGCAGGAAGGGCTGAATGTATGGCGCAGCCATTTTGACGGATGGCTTGCAGGGAAGGCAGGAAAAAGCGGCGCAGAGGTCAGGGATGGCGTTGCGGCGCTCTCCTGCATGGAGCGTGACGGCTTTGTGGAAGTCAGCCTGCGTGGGGAAAATAATTATACGGAAAGCGCAAGGTATGTCTTAGACTGCGAGGGCGTTGTGGGGATGTTGAAACGGAAGATTACCGGGGAGGTTCCCGGATACATAACCACCTACCAGACATTCAACGAGGGCGGCATAGATTTAGACCCGCATTATTTCTATGCGTACCTGCAGCCGGAGCTGTCGGAGTATGACGCATGGTTCAACGTGAAGGATGACCTGCTGGTGCTTGGGGTATCCGTGAAAGATACGGAAAAGATCAGCCATTATTATGGACGCTTCATAGCCTATATGGAAGAAAAGCACCACCTGCGTATCAGCAGGCAGACCAAAGGTGAGAAGTGGCTGATGCCGCATATCCGTCCGGGATGCCGTGTGGACTATGGTGTGGGGCGTATCCTTTTTGCCGGGGAAATCGCCGGGTTTCTGAACCCTATGGGGGAGGGCATATCGGTAGGGATGGAGAGCGGGTATTGCGCCGCTTCTGCAATCATGAAGAATTTTGATGAACCGCAGATAGTTTATGAGGTTTATAAGCAAAGCACGGAAAATCTGAAATCCTATATGCAGCGCCAGTGGAGCCTTGTGGGAGGAATGGCTGGCACGTTCAGGGAGATGGAGTGACATATGGCAAAAAAATATAAAAAAATCAAATCTACACAATAGATTCAAATTACCCTGTTACAATCATGGTTAGGAGGTGCGCTATGAGTAAAATTTTAATTGTTGAGGATGATTTATCCATACAGGCATTGCTGCATGATTTTATACAGGAGGCGGGATATAGCGTTGTACTGGTGACTGACGGTGTAGAAGCCCTTGCGAAGTATTCCGAACAGAGCTTTGATTTGATACTGCTTGATATTA
>CAJUCT010000075.1 GCA_910585015.1 uncultured Acetatifactor sp. | reverse complement strand
AAATAGTATATATATTTAAAATGGATGTTATAATTATTCATGCGTTTGTCCTGGCGTTGACAGCGCACAGGGCGAAAATGATTTTGCGCCCTTGCGTAACATTTTTAACGAATGGCTGGTGAGGGATACGAGCAAGAAAATCCGGGCGGTAAAACGCTCAAAAGGCATGAGTGGGAAGCCTGTCACAAGCAAGCCCGTGTACGGCTACCTCATGGACGAGGACGAAAATTTCATCATTGACGAGGAAGCCGCCCCCGTGGTGAAGCAGATATACAGCTTATGCCTTGCCGGGAACGGACCGACCAAGATAGCCCGTATGCTTACGGAACAGGAAATCCCCACGCCGGGAACGCTGGAATACCGCCGGACAGGGAGAACCCGCCGCTACCACCCCGGCTATGAGTGCAAGTGGGCGGCGAACACCGTGGTACATATCCTTGAAAACCGGGAATACACGGGCTGCCTTGTGAACTTCAAGACCACCACACAATCCTACAAGTGCAGCAAGATTATCTACAACAGCGAGGACAAACAGGCAATCTTTGAGAACCACCACGAGCAGATAATCGACAAGGACACATGGGAACGTGTGCAGGAGCTACGCAAGCAGCGCAAACGCCCCAACCGCTATGATGAAGTGGGCTTGTTCTCCGGCATACTCTTTTGTGCCGACTGCGGCAGCGTCATGTACCAGCAACGCTATCAGACGGACAAGCGGCGGCAGGACTGCTACATATGCGGCAGCTACAAGAAGCGCACGGCAGACTGTACGGCGCACTTTATCCGCACCGACCTCTTGACCGAGGGAGTGACCGAGAACCTACGGAAAGTCACCAGCTACGCCGCAAAGCACGAAGCCCGGTTTATGAAGCTGTTGACCGAGCAGACCGAGGACGGGAGCAAACGCCGGAACGCCGCCAAGAAGAAAGAACTGGAAGCGGCAGAAAAACGGATTGCGGAACTCTCCGCTATCTTCAAGCGGCTGTATGAGGACAGCGTGGCGGGGCGCATATCGGACGAGCGTTTCACGGAACTTTCGGCAGACTACGAAGCCGAGCAAAAGGAACTGAAAGAGCGTGCCGCCGTTCTGCAGGGCGAGCTTTCAAGGACACTGGAAGCCACGGCAAACGCCGAGAAGTTTATGAAAGTAGTCCGCAAGTACACCAGCTTTGAGGAACTCACCCCTACCCTGTTGCGGGAGTTTGTGGAGAAAATCGTAATCCACGAATCGGAAGCCCTTGACGGGAAACGCCGGGGGAAGCTCCGCAGACAGGAAATCGAAATCTATTACTCTTTTGTCGGCAAGGTAGAATTGCCCGACTAAAGCCCGACCCGTCCGGCAGTCAGCCGGACAGGGAACGGCAAAATTTTTTACACTTCTTTTACTTCTTTATCTCACATGAGCAAAATCACAGGGCATGAAACAGGTCATGGCTAATTAGAGGTAATCAAAAGAGGAAAGGAAAAGCACAATCCAGACGGAACCGGCGATACCGTCAAGAAATATTTGTGAGTTAGCAAGAATCCTGATATAATGGGTGTAAACGCCCATCCGGGGCAGAAAGGCAGGGAGAAAAATGCACATCAGTTACAAACCGCTCTGGCATACACTGATAGAGCGCAATATGAGGAAAGAGGATTTAAGGCTTGCCGCTGGACTGACCACAAATATGATAGCCAACATGGGCAAAGAAGGGAAACATATCAGCATGGACACACTTGCCCGCATTTGTGAAACACTGGATTGTGGCATTATGGACGTGATTGAACTGGCCAGTGACGAGCCTTGCACCACAAGAGGGAACGACAATGGAAAAACTGAAAGAAAGAATCACAGAGAACGGCATTGATTATATTCTGGCAGGTGATTACTATATCCCGGACTTGAAGCTGCCGGAGGAGAACCGCCCCATCGGACGCTATGGGCGGCTGCACCGGGAATATCTCAAACAGGAGCACCCGGCACGGCACAGCTCCCTTATCCTGACCGGAAAATTATGGACATACCTTGCCGACCTGAACGAGCAGGCGGAGGAACGGCTGGACTTAATCATGGAGCAGATGAAAACTGCCGAAGGAGTGACCGAAGAATTAAAAGCCCAAAACCAGCTTGAATGGGTAGGTCGGATGAACAATATCCGCAACCGGGCAGAGGAAATCATAAACGCAGAACTTATTTTTGTAATTTAATCAGGAATATGGTATGACCAGCCGGTTCCACCGGCTGGCCGTTTTTAAATGCGATGTTCCTGCTTCCCAAAATGTCAGCCCGGCATACTGGAGCATAAAAAATAAAAAATTGAAACTATCTGTCAGGCTGGTTACTCTAACTTGTATAAAGCAATAACAAAAGGCGGGGAAAGGAGGAAAAAAGGATATGTTTTGCTTTAAACATTTTACAAAAGAACAGTTTGCAAGCTGCTGGGAGGCTTCCAGAGAAAAATATTACAGGCTTGCATACTGTTATACAAAAAATGAACATGATGCGTTGGAAATACTTTCAGAAGCCACCTATAAAGGCTACTGCCACCTTCATCAGCTAAAGCAGCCGGAACATTTTGACACATGGATGAGCCGTATTATTATCTTTGAAGCATATCATTTTTTAAAGCAGAAAAAACGATGGGTTTCTTATGAGGAATATATGGAAGTGCCGGATGAAAATATGTTCTGGAGGGCAGAGGAAAACGTAGATGTTTATCGGTGTCTGGATAAACTGCCCGCCGAGGAAAGGACTCTGCTGGTTCTGAAATATTTTGAGGAAAGGAGTTTTAAGGAAATCGCAGAAATTCTTTCCATACCGGAGAATACGGTAAAAACAAAAACATACCGGTTGTTAAAGAAAATTCGAGAGGAGGAATCTTATGGGGATTGACAGGATGGATTATGAAAACATAGAAATTCCAATGGGGCTTTCCGGCGTTTTAGAAAAAGCAGTGGTGCGTAAGAGAAAAGCAACAGCGAGAAAGTGTGCCGAAGTTGTGATGGCTTTTGCCGTCCTTCTGATATCGTCTAATACCCCGACCGTATATGCGGCTCTTTCGGAAATCCCTGTTATAGGGGAAGTGGTAAAAATATTCCATATTGGTTCCGGCGGCATGGTTTCTGATGGTCTGAAAATGGATACGGTTGCAGAGGGAGAACGCCTGAAGCTGGTATTTAGCCAAAACACAGAGGCTGAGGAACAGGCGGCTGACACACCAGCGTACTATGTGGAAGAATATGCCGCCCCGAACCGAGTTGTCATCACGGTAAACGGGATACGCAGCTATGACCCGGAAGCGTTTATACAGGAAGCTGAAAAATGCCCTTATGTAAAAGCCGCATACAGGGAAATCCTTCTGGATGATTCTGCTGTCCGTATTGTACTGGAACTGCAAAAGGATACAGGCTTTGAGGTGACAGAATACAAAGAACCTGCTTCACTGGAACTGCGTCTGTTCCCACGGCCTGAAAACGAACGGGAAGTCTGGTTTATCCGCAGCCGTAAAATGGAAATGTCGGAAGAACTGGCACTTATGTCAGAACTGATTCCTGACAGCAAGGGGGTAATCAAGGGTACACAGGATGGCCGCTATATTTTTAGTATTGGGGAATTTGAAACAGAAGAAAAAGCCCTGCAGGCTTTGCAGGAAATGGATGAAAACATGGTATCAGAATATTCTTTTTCCGTAGACCACTGTGTCAGCAGTGAGAGGCCGGAATAAAAAACGAATTGACGAGGAGAATGTATCAATATGAAAAAGAATTTATATGCAGGGATTGGCATAGGGCTGGCAATGCTCTTAAGTGCGTGTGGAGGAAATACTGATATGCCAGACGCTTCACCAGAGCCACAGACAATAGAGCAGCCGGCAGGGATTGTAGCAACGCCCGTGGCAGAGACAGAGACGGAAACGGATAACCAACCGGGAAATACAGAAGAAGTCATCGGGAATTTTTTGGATATGCTGGGTAAAACAGATGCCGAAACAGTTAATATCATGGAAGGTGAGCAGAATACAGCAGAGGACGGCACACTGATTGGCCGAATCTATGAAGTGGAATTGTTTGACGAAAAAGTGACGGCAGGGACACTTTGCGACATGGAGCAGCGTGTGACCACGGTTACTATGCAGCTTGAAAATCCGGATGCGGGGATATATGAGGAAGCCCTGACGGAATTTTTGGGGCAGCCGGAAGAACAGGAATACGCAGAAAGCGAAACCGGTTCGACCTCGGTCGCATGGAATAAAGACAATAAGTCAATCCGCTTATACCAGTCGTTTGGAATGGTATCCTTGGAATTTCAACTGCTTTCAGATGTACCGGAATCCGGCAGCACGGATGACACAGATGGACTGTTTACAGGATGGCTCCCGAAAGATATAAAGCAGGAGTTTTCAGAAACAGAGCCAAATGAACAGCTCAGGCAGACAATCGTTGACCATTACCAGATTCCCGAAGATGCGTGGGAAAGTACAAAATACTATTATAATTATGTGGATTTGGATGTGGATGGAAAAGAGGAAATCATTGCAGTTGTAATTGGAAGTTATACCAGTGGTTCCGGCGGCGATTCTGCGCTGCTGCTTTCAGAAACAGACGGGAAGCTTGCCGTTGAACAGGCGTTTACTTTGGTCAGCACCCCAATTATCATAGCAGAGGATGGTACCAGCGGCCTGACATCTGATAAAAAAGTCCTGATACTGAAAAGGACTGGCGGCGGCGCAGAAGCAGAGATTGTCGGGCTGTCCAGTTCAGACGGTGTTTATACAAGCGTTTCTGATGCAGAAGTAATAGAAAATCCTGACATGGTTAAGGGAACCGCTATTCTCTGCAATAACCTGATATATGATATGGAAAGTGGGAATTACCTAACTTTAAAAGCACAGGAAGAATGATAATAAAACAGCCGTTTATCAGAAAACTGAATACGCTCTAAAAACCAGCCGTTGCAGGAAGTGCTCGGTGTACCAGCTATATGTTATTCCTTCTCTGGAAGTTACAATGATTGGTGACAGCAGATATGTACTGCCGGAGAACTTTACAGATGACTTCGGCAGTATATTTTCCGCATTAATCCAGAAGCCTCTTCCCGCGCAATAAATTACAGATATATGTATTTTAGATGTTAGGAATATAAAGCACATTAAATTTACACAAGAGCTTTACGAAGCACAACTTTGTTTGTTCTGAAAGTAAAACAATAAAATGCCGTTGCATGGACAAAAGCCCAAGTAACGGCATTTCCTTATTTCCGCTTCATCCGGCTCAACGGTGAATCCTTATATGCCGGAGTTTTTTTCATAACATTCTTCAAAACCGTGCGCTCCTGCTCCGACAGCTTCTCATACCGGATTTGAAGCTGCGTACACATAAGGGCGGTGAACACATCCAGATAGGAACCCGGCACGGACAACGCCCTCTTTGCGTCCTTGATTAGCTTCATGCCATTGGAGCCGTCCGGCGCACTGTCCGTATCGTCCTTGTGCGCTTCCCTTATGGCATGGAGGATAGTGTCCCAAGTCCGGTGCGTGACCTGACAGAAATAATCTTCTTCCTGTACCTGCATGGCTTCCAACGCCTTTAACGCAGCATCTTCCTCCACCGGCTGATATTGGGAAAGGACTTGCCCCCGCAGGACTTCCAGAAGGCTGTTGAAGTTTTGGAAGTGGGCGGTTGCCACACCATCTACATAAATCTCCGTGTCCGTCATCAGGGTAACAAAATCCTCATGTGTGGCAATCTCACACAGCAGCCGGTTGTTGATACGCCCGCTTTTCAACAGCTCCACCATGCTGTCACTCAAATGCAGCTCCGTAAGTTCCATGCCCGGATGGTTCCGGTTCTCTGTCAGGCAGAGCAGGTAATCCGTTGACACACCGTAAAACTTTGCCAGCTCCACAAGGTTTTTGTGGCTGATTTCCTTGAGTTCGTCATTCTCATAGCTTCCCAAGGCTGATTTGGAAATCCCCGTAACCGCCGCCAGTTCCTCTAATTTTAAATGCCGCTCCGTCCTTAAATCCTTTAACCGCTCCTGAATCGTTATCCCCTGTTTCATGGCTTCCTGCTCCTTCCCTGCGGCCAGCTTTTGCCGCCATCCCCATTGTACCACATATCCATGCCGGACGCATTTCCCTTTGTGATTCTTTTCAAAGGCGCAAAATGCGCTTTTGATTTGCCCGGATTTTCAGAAGTGCAAAATGCACATCTGATTTTTGCACCCGTCCGGCAGAAAGCTTTTTCCGCAATCGTGGAATTTTTCAGATTTTGGGCTTCATTCCTGATTCGTGGACATACGGCGCATGGTACAAAAATGTCATATGATATAGGCAGTTCATCGATGGATTATTCCAATCGAATGACCGGCCTGTATGGGATATGCTCCCCGGCGATGTAGCGCAACGACTTCCGGCAGGGAAACGGAGGAACCCTGACCGCAACGAGCGTACCAAGGAGAGCGAAACGCCGCCAAAGACGGGGGCAGGAACGACAGCAGAGGGAACCGGCAAAAATGAACACCGAAACGATACCGAAACACAACAATCTCACAGGGCATAGTCTGCCCTGCCCGTAATACGAGGCCGCTGAAAAACATTCTATTTTTTTGATATTAAATTATTGATGTACGCAAAAATCCACCCGTTTTGAATGGACGGATGGATTTTTTGTGATTCAGATAAAGATTTCCTTTATTTCAAGAGATATAGTCTCTTATTTTTCATTTATCAGCTTAATGATCCGCTTAAGGTTTACTGCAAATATAGCCATTGCCCCCTGCATCTCCATGTTAATGAGGCCTGATGATGACGCCGTATCATAACCATGCCTGTGCTTTAACTCGCTGTTTTTTGCTTCTATCTTATAACGCTCCTTCATTTTTTCTTTGAAGTGTTCTGTCTCCTGAAACTCTGCCTGTTTACTGTGGGCATCGCTTTTGAGGGTTTCACTGTATGTTTTCTTTTTCGCACCTTCCTTATAACACCCATCCCTGTATGGGCAGCGTTTACATTTCTCAACGTCAAAATAGTATGTCATGCGTGGATTTTTATTCTTCTTTTCTTTTTCACGCCTGTCCAGGTATTTACGGACTGCCAGATGTCCTGCCTTACACTGGTACTGAAGTGCTATAATAAAGTTGTAACAGGAGTGGCTAATAAGATATACTGAAAATAATCAAGAAAGAGGTATTTAGTTATGTCGCAAAATTACACTCTTGAATTTAAAAAGAAGATTGTCCGTCTCCACGAGGAAGAAGGACGTACCTACAAAAGTATCACAGCAGAATACGGTGTATCCAAAGCTGCTATCTCTGCATGGTGTAAACAGTTCCGCGAAGAATGCCAGACAAGCCCAGAATCAAAAGCCGAATACGATAACATGAAAGAAATCCTCAAACTGAAAAGAGAAAATGACGAACCCAGAAAGGAAGTGGCATTCTTAAAAAAAGCGGCGGCATTCTTTGCAAAGGAGATCGATTAGAGGCTTATCGATTCATAGATGAATATCATAAAGAGTTTGGCATCCGCTGGCTGCTCAGACGGCTTTCCATATGTCCCAACGCCTATTACAACTACCGCAAACACCGGAAGGCGGATTATTATACCAAAAAATCAGAGGTTTTGGCACAGATTGAAGAAATCTACCACAGTCACAGCGGGGTTGATGGTTACAGAAGCATGACCGTTTATTTGGATCGCAGGGGATATGGATACAGTGCAGCAACCATACACAAATACATGAATACGGAACTCGGCCTGCGTTCTGTCGTGCGTCCCAAAAAATCGGATTATGAACATGGCAAACTGCACAAAGTATTTGAAAACAAGTTAAAACAGGATTTCACGGCTGCTGCGGTTAACCAGAAATGGTGTACTGATTTTACATATCTGTTTCTTGCAGACCACGAAGTGAGATACAACTGCACAATCATAGACCTGTATGACCGGAGTGTGGTTGCCAGCATAACCGACCGCAGTATCACCAGTGATCTTGCAATACGGACACTGCAAAAAGCCTTGGATTCCCAGCCGCAGATCAAAGGGGAACTGCTCCTTCACAGCGATCAGGGTTTCCAGTATACATCCAAGGCATTTGTGGAGTTCTGCGAATCTGTCCATGTAACCCAGAGTATGAGTAAAGCCGGATATCCATACGATAATGCACCAATGAAGAGGTATTTTAATACGTTGAAGAATGAATGTACAAATTTGTATGAATTTCGGAAAGAGGAAGATCTTTATCAGACAGTGGAGGAATTTGCATATGTCCAATATAACCATGTCCGTCCGCATAGTTTTAACGGATACCGAACTCCTTATCAGGCACGTATAGCATCGTAAAAAGCGACGGTGTTATTCCATAATAAAAAGTGAATTTTTTAGCCATAAGTGTTACAAAAATGCTTGACCACAACATACATTCCCGCGTCTTTATTAAATTCAAATTCATCCTCTTTTGTCCGGTTTCCCTGCGTAATGATGCCGTTCAGCCTGGAAATCAGTTCATAACCGCCGTCCTGCGCCGCTTCGATATTTTTCTGTTCGGAATAGGCTTTATCCCCGATCACCATTTCCACTTCCATTCCGGCTTCCCTGCTTTTGCGCACAAGTTCCGGCAGTTCTTTTCCATCTGTCTTTTCGCCGCTGGTGACAGTGGCTGCTGTAATGATGCGTTCCTCACTCATTGCTATATGCGTCTTGTATCCGAAGAAAGCGGTATCTGCCGTTTTATGCCCTGTCTTTGCGTCTGCGTCTCTTGAAGTTTCGAGATGTTCCAGGTCATCTGTTACAGATTCCTCCAATAAGTTCAGCTTTTCCTCTACTTTCGGATAACTGCACAGCTCATCTTTTCCTTTGATAACCGAAATCAGGGCATGGCAGTATGCCAGCTCTTTTTCCAAAGAATCTTCTGTGTTTTTAGCTGGAAACAGTTCTTTCATTGATTCATCTATTTCATAAACAGCACGCCGCAGTTTCTTTGATTGCTCCAGAAGCGCCTGCCTTGGCGTTTTCTGGTTGTACCTTGATTTTGTATGGGTTGCATCCACAAGAATGGATTTTGATTTTATAACGCCTTTTTCCAATGCAATCCGGACTGTTTTTGCAATCAGCATGTCTAACAAGTTCATATCCCTCAGGCGCAGCTTGCGGAATTTTGTCAGGGAGCTTGGGTTAATGACTGCTTCTTCCGGCGCCATGTCAAGAAAGTATTTGAAGGACATATCGTATTTGGAACGTTCTACAACGTCAATATCAGATAAATCATAAATAGATTTCAGGAGCAGGTATTTGAACATCCTGACAGGCGGAACTGCATTCCGTCCATTATTAAGACAATATTTATCAATAAGTTCTTCATAAATAAAACTGAAATCAACCAGTTCTTTCATCTGCCGGAGCAGGTTGTCTTTGGGAATGACTAATTCATATATGTCCATATATGGACTCAATACTAACTTCTGCTGTTGCTCAACCATGATACCACCGCCTGTATTTGATAATTATATTATACCAAATATAGGCGGTGGTATCTACTTTTTCAGCGGCCTCCGTAATACCAAGGGGGATTTGGGGGGAGGCTCTGCGGCTGTATTTCCCCTGAAAATCGCCCCGAAACGATACACAAAAAACCACTGCCCGCCCATTCCGGCTGTTACTGCTGAATCGGGCGGTTTTTCTATGAAGGAGGCACTATGCCGAGAATGTCAAAAAAGCGGAAGAAAGAACTTGCTTTCTTCCTGAACGACCGGGGCGCAGAAGCTACAACGGACTCTGCCGGAAATGCCAGCATGAATGTAAGCAGAGTTTCCGGGCTGTCATTATCGACTGCCCCCGTTACCAATCCAAACGAGCCAAAAGGAGGACAACACCCAATGAATTGTGAATTTATGATAGCCAGTACGCCCCTGCCGCCCTGTATGCCGCTCCCAAAGGCAATGCTCCGGCTTCCGGTCAGCAATACGGCAAAAGTCATGTACGCCCGCCTGCTGGATGAAATCCTGACAAGGGGAACCGAGGACAGCAACGGGATTCTGTTCATCCGCTTCCCCGTCATGGAGATAGCGGCGGCACTCTCCCGAAGCCCCCAGACCTGCAAGCGTTCCCTGAACGAGCTGGAACAGGCCGGGATGATTATGCGTGTCCGTCAGGGAATCGGGGAGGTCAGCCACATCTATATCCTGCTCCCCAGGGAGGACGCTGCCCATGAATGAGAAGCTGGAAAAACTGAATCAGGAGATTGAAAAGACCGAAGCCAGACTGCGGCGGGCGCAGCATAAGGAGAAAATGCTGGAACACCAGATAAAGACCCTGAACCGGAAGGAACGGACGCACCGGCTCTGCACCAGAGGGGCAATGCTGGAAAGCCATCTCCCCCACCCGGAATCCGTGACGGACGGGCAGGTCAGCACCATCTTAAAAGTATTGTTCCACCGGGGCGACACGAAGCGTCTTGTGGCACAGGTTCTTACCGAAAACCGGAAGGAGGACACGGAATGAAATTTTCAAAAAGCGAGCTGGACATTATCTACCAGTATGCCGCACCGACCAAGGCGGAAACACTTGCAGGCATGAAAGAAATCGTGCCGGTGATAAAGGACTTACTGACAAAGGCAATCGTGGAGAACGCCATCCGAAAACTGGAAAAGATACCGGAGCCGGAGTGCAGCCAGTTTGTTGCCGCAACAAAAGCCCGGTTCCTGACAGAGCGTGATAATTCCATCCGCCAGCGGCTTGCGGCGGCAAGGGCACAGGAGCCAATCATGCAGGGACATGACCTGTCAGGAAAAGAACGGTTCCACCCGGAAACCCGGCACATGATTACGCTGGAAGTTGAAGTGGTATACTAAAACTGGACACGGAGGGGGTAGATTTTGGACAGGATATATGCTAAGATTTAACACTGTCTATATAGTGCATAAACATTGTTCCCCCATTAAATGAACAGGAGGTTTACCAAATGAGTTACACAAGACAAGAACGGCTGGACATTGGAAAACAGATTTACAACAATGAAATAAGTAAAACTGACGCAGCCATAAAATACAGTATCAGCGAGGGAACAGCCAGGGATTATATGCGGCTGTACAGGGACGTAAACGGCCTTCCGCCAAAAAACAGAATACAAAAAGAAGAAAGCACTGTACAAATCAGTATGCACTCTTCTGAACCAGATCTGTCTGAATATGAATCCATGACAAAGGATGAACTGATTAAGGAATTGGTAAAATCCCGGATCAGTGAGGCGCGGTTAAAAAAAGGATACGAAGTGAAAGGGGATGGTGCAGCGAAGACCGTCACAATCTTCGACAACTGGAATATGAAATAATACTGGAATTATCCGGCGAATTTCCTGTCAGACTTTTATGTGAATCCATGGGTATCCGAAGGAGCAGTTTTTACTATTGGAAGAAACGTCTCTGCGATCCGGCCCCGAAATCAAAGGCTCTTGCCGGCAATGTCATTCTGTTCCGGGAATACCATCTGAAATACCCGTCACATGGATACCGGTGGCTGAGCGCGAAAATAAGGCTGGACACAGGACTTAACATTTCAAATGCGTATGCACATAAATGTTGTAAAATTGCAGGCATAAAAAGCAAGTCAAAGCATTACCGGTATAAAAAACCGGGCGAACCGCGAAAAGTGTATCCGAACCTTATCCTGGCGGGGCTGAAAATTGATGGGCCGATGCAGTGCATTGTGAGTGACATGGCAGCATTCCGGTTAAAGGGCGTATATTATGAGCTGACATTATACATGGATCTGTGGAACAACGAAATCCTGAGCCATTCACTGTCAGCAAAGCGCGGAGACCGCATGACGTATATCAGCGGTTTGAACGACCTTATAGAGCTTAAGAAACAATATCCGGAATATAAAATGGTCCTGCATTCGGACCAGGGATCCGTATATGCATCCAAAAACTATAATGAACTGCTTGGACCCTGCGGCATTATACATTCCATGTCACGGGCCGGAACACCTACAGACAATGCGGCAATGGAATCGATCAACGGATGGATAAAATCAGAGCTGTTCACGGATTTTCATCTGCAGGGTGAAAATATCGAAGAAGAAATGGCTGCGTATATAAAATTTTTCAATGAGGAACGGCCAGCATACTCTCTGGGATATTTAACACCAAGGCAGTATAGGGAAACATATGCGGCTGTAAAATAAGAAAGATTGTATGTCAAAAAATACAATTTAAGTGTCCAATTTTTGTTGACCAGTGCAAGTACAGAAGCAGTGCTTTGTCGGTTTTAAGGGGGAGCGGTTCCGCTTCTTCCTCTCCGATGAAGGCTACCGGAACGCAAAATGCAGCGAGCAGGAGGGGGAAATCAAGATAAAGAGCCATGCCGCCGTTGTTGCCGGAAAGCTCTATCCTGACAAGAAGCCCCGACAGCAGGAACGATAAAAAAGCCTGTCCCAGAATCAAAGTGCGCTGGGTGCGTCTTGATTTTTGCGGGAAGTCTTAACGTGGACGAGCCGGGCGCGCTCACATTGGCGGCTTTCCATGTGTGGAAAAATCAGAACGAGCCGGGCGCGTTCTGATTTATGCCGCCTATGGCACAATCGGTACGGCTGATTCCTGACTTCTGGATATTCCGCTTGCAAATTTGGCTTCCAAAGTGACAAGCTGGAAAATCCCCCTCTGAAAGAGGGCGCAATTATACACCACTT
>CAJUCT010000074.1 GCA_910585015.1 uncultured Acetatifactor sp. | reverse complement strand
TATGCAGTTGTTAATTGGGCATGGTCAAGTACCCACCATCATGCCAGAAGCCTCGAAAAAGGAGAGAAATTATGACAACATCAGAGAGATACGCATCCGCAAAGGAAATGTTTGCATCCCTGGGAGTGGACACGGACGCGGCGCTGGAGACGCTGCGGAAAATTCCGGTGTCCATGCATTGCTGGCAGGGAGACGACGTGATTGGCTTTGACCACGACGGGCCGTTGACAGGGGGGATCCAGACCACCGGAGATTACCCAGGAAAGGCCAGAACGCCCCAGGAACTGATGGCGGATATGGACAAGGCCATCTCCCTGGTTCCCGGCAAAAAGAAAATCAACATACATGCCTGCTATGCGATTTTTGAGGAGGGAGAGTTCGCGGACCGCAACCGGCTGGAGCCCAGGCACTTCGCCAAATGGGTGGAGTTTGCCAAGGAGAGGGGCATGGGACTGGATTTCAACCCCACTTTTTTCTCCCACCCCATGGTAAAGGACGGCCTGACTTTGTCCAGCCCGGATCCGGAGGTACGGAAATTCTGGATAGAGCACGGAAAGGCATGTATCCGTATATCCCAGTATTTCGCAGAGGAGACAGGCATTCCCTGTGTCATGAACATTTGGACCGGTGACGGCTTCAAGGATGTGCCTGCGGATCGCATGGGACCCAGGATGCGCTATAAGGAATCCATAGAAGCCATCCTGGCAGAGCCCTTTGACAAGACAAAGGTGAAGCCCTGCGTGGAGTCCAAAGTGTTTGGCATCGGCGTGGAGTCCTACACCGCAGGTTCCGCAGAGTTTACCCTGTCCTTTGCGGCCACCCATGAGGGCTGTCTGCCCTTGATGGACAACGGGCACTATCATCCCACGGAGGTGGTTTCGGACAAGATTCCGGCCATGCTCTGCTTTTACCCTGAGATTGCGCTCCATGTGACCAGAGGGGTGAGGTGGGACTCCGATCATGTGCTGATTCTGGATGATGAGACCAGGGAGATCGCCAAGGAGATCGTGCGCTGCGACGCCCTGGAGCGGGTGTATATTGCCCTGGATTATTTTGACGCCAGCATCAACCGCGTATCCGCGTGGGCCGTGGGCATGAGAAGTTTCCAGAAATCCCTGATGATGGCTCTCTGTACTCCCAATGCGGCGCTTAAGAAATTACAGGACGAGAGCCGCTTCACGGAACTGATGGCCACGCAGGAGGCCATCAAGATGCTGCCCTTCGGGGATGTGTGGAACTACTACTGCGAGCAGTGCAATGTGGCGGGAGATTTTGATCTCTTCGGCGAGGTGCAGAAGTATGAGGAAGAGGTATTGCTGAAGAGATAATTGCGGCAAAGGTTTGTCCGGGATAAATTTCGGATACGCGGAAAGGAGTAATACGGAAATGAAAGTTTTAGACGCGAAGTTTGTGCAGGGTTTTATCAGAATGTGCAATGACGGCTGGGAACAGGGCTGGCATGAGAGAAACGGCGGCAACCTGACCTACCGCATGAAAGAACAAGAGGCGGAGTCGGTGAAAGAGGAGTTTCGTACGGACGGGGAGTGGAGGAAAATCGGAACATGTGTGCCGAACCTGGCAGGTCAATACTTCCTGGTCACCGGCAGCGGAAAATATTTCCGCAATGTGATCCTGGATCCGGAGGATTCCATCGCCATAGTAGAACTGGATGACAAGGGAGAAAACTACAGGATCTGCTGGGGGCTGGTAAACGGCGGGAAGCCCACCAGCGAACTGCCCAGCCATCTGATGAACCATGAGGTGAAAATGCTGGCCACAGGAGGCAGGCACAGGGTGATCTACCACGCCCACACCACCAATGTGATCGCGCTGACTTTTGTACTGCCTTTGAAGGATGAGATATTCACCAGGGAATTGTGGGAGATGGCCACGGAGTGCCCTGTGGTGTTTCCAGGCGGTGTGGGTGTCGTGGGCTGGATGGTCCCCGGAGGGAGGGAGATCGCGGTGGCCACCAGTGAACTGATGAAGCAGTATGATGTGGCAATCTGGGCCCATCACGGCATGTTCGCCTCCGGCGAGGATTTCGATCTGACCTTTGGCCTGATGCACACGGTGGAGAAAGCGGCGGAGATCCTGGTAAAGCAGCTGTCTATGTGTCCTCAGAAACTCCAGACTATCACGGCTCGGAATTTCCGGGACCTGGCGGTGGACTTTGGCGTTACGCTGCCGGAGAAATTCCTTTATGAAAAAGAATAACATGTCTGGGATAGCGCGGCTGTAGAGAGCGGATCCTTAGGAAGCGGCAGCGGGGAGTGACAAAGTCAGTGCGCTGCCGCTTTTAACGCGTTCAGTTCCTTTAAATTGCGATGGTAAGCCTCCGCTATGATGCCCTGCACATAGCTGCTTAAATTCTTGCGGGTATCCTTATCCAGCGTCTGGATATCAATGGGCTTGCCATACTCAATAATAACGGTCTGCTTTTGGATCCGGGGCAGATGATCCTCAAAGATGGCGTTGGTGCCGGCCAAGGTAATGGGGACGATGGGGGCTTTAGCCTTTTCGGCGATCTTAAAGCTTCCCTCATGGAAGGGCAGAAAATCCTGATCCGTATCGTTGCGGGTCCCCTCCGGGAAAATACAGATGGAGATGCCGGATTTTACTTTTTCCACGCCCTCCAATATGGTCTTTAAGCCTTTTTTTAAGTCACTGCGGTCCAGAAACAGGCAATGGAGAAAATACATCCACACATTGAGCAGGGGATACCGCAGCATCTCCCGCTTGGCCACATAGCCGGTGGGCCGGGGCACTCTGACGTAGGTCAGGATAATGTCATAATAGCTGCGGTGATTGCCCACATACAGCACGGCGGTGTCCTGGGGCACATTTTCTTCTCCTTTGACAATGATTTTGGTGCCGGATAAGCGGATCACCCAGCGAAAGGCCCAGTTGACGATGGCCAGGGAGCTTCTGTCTTTTACCGGCTGATTGAATTTGCCGATGATCCACTCGATGAGCATCAGGGGTGTAGACAGTACCAGAAATAAGAAAACAAACAGTAATACGAGTATCAGTCTAATCATAGGTCCTCCTGGTAATCTAAAACGTAAAATGCCATGTATTTCATCCCAGTATAGCATAATTTAGCATATGTGTACATAAGTTAAATTAAAACAACCGGGACAAAAAAGATGGGAAAAAGAATATTGGCATGGCTGCTATGTCTGGGGGCGCTGATGGGCCTGTGCGGCTGCAGCCTCATGAGCACAGAGGAGGTTAAGCTCCGGGATCTGGATTTTACCATACTGGGGGAGGAACTGGTGCCTGCGGAACTATCTGCCATGATCGAGGAGCGCAAGACAGAGGCGTTCAAGATGACTTATTCCGACAACGAGAACCTGTACATATGCGTGGGCTACGGCCAGCAGGAAACCGGAGGATACAGTATCACTGTGGATGAACTCTATCTCACCGAGGAGGCAGTCTATGTCCAGACCACCCTGTTGGGGCCGGACGTGTCCGAGAAGGGGAGTAATACGCCCTCCTATCCTTATATCGTGATTAAGACGGAGTATCTGGACCAGCCGGTTATCTGTAAATAAAAATCTATTCCGCAAAATGGCATACTGTCAAAAGCATCCACCACGGTGGGTGCTTTTGCGTTATAACAGGGATTGCAAAGGGGATAAATACGTCCAACCACTATGCAGGATGAATATACTAACTGGTTAATTATATTGAAAATGTCCCGGCTTTGGAATATAATCAAGAATACAAGGACTACTTGTATACGATATTCGATTCTTCCAAGGGAAGTTTACTAAAATATAACTTCAGCTATACATTTGTAACAGGAAAAAGTACATAGCAAAGGAATACGGATCATGGAATACAAAATTGGCATAAGCATACTGATAGTCGTCTGTACCATAGCGGCAATGGTCATAATGCTGATAAAGAGTAAGCGATGGATGGCGAAACAGACGATAAATGAGGAAACCTATGTAGTTTGTTATCGGCCGGTCTATAGGGTTATAATAGCAGTGGGTGTATTGTTTTTTCTGCTTTTGACAGTGGCAATGCTGCTGCTGGCGGCATACCTCTCCAAAAACGAGGCCGGTATGGGGGCAGAAGAGGATATATATATGCAATACAGCCGCGGGAGTTATACGGTTGAACGGGGATGCTTTCAGCAGGGCGGTGTTGTTATTGAAACGTCGGAGCTGTCGGATAACTTTTCCGTATCGGAAAAAACTTCAGGGAAAGTGGCAACAGCAGCCTTTGCCCTTTTTTGGCTGACAGCTTCTGTCCTTTTTGTGTTCAATTGGAAAGAGTGGAGCAGAGGTGACCCCTCTTATCCTTTGCTTTTTGCTGCGGTAACGCTGGTTGCTCTGGCAGGAGTGATACGTTTTGTCTCGCGGATGCTTCGCAAGGTTTCCGTCTGCAACCATGGGATCCGTGTGAGAAATGGAATAGGCAGAGTGAGCGCCTATCATATACGGGAAATATCCGCTGTGGAGGGAAAAGGCTCTTTTATCATATTGTATGCAGGGGGGAGAAGGATAGTAAAGATACCCCAGAATGACTCGCTTATGGCGTGGCTGAAAATGGAGTTAAGTAATGTGGAATAATGAGCAAAACGCCCTGCGTTTAGCTCTATTGAACAGAATCAGGGTTTAATGAAAAACAGGAGGTTGGAATATGCTGCTGATAGAGAACGGCTACATGATAGATCCCAAGTCGGGCCTGGAAGGGAACTTTGATATACTGACGGAGGGCGGGCGGATCAGGAGAATTGGCAGGCAGCTGCGGCAGGAACTGACAGCGCAGGAGAGGAAAAAATGCAGGATTCTGGATGCGGGGGGCCTGCTGGCGGCGCCGGGCCTGGTGGATGTGCATGTGCATTTCCGGGATCCCGGGTTCACCCACAAGGAGGATATCCTGACGGGGGCCAAGGCAGCAGCCAGGGGCGGCTTTACCACGGTGGTGCTGATGGCCAACACCTGGCCCACCGTGGACACGGAGGAGACGCTGCGGTGTGTGCTTAACAAGGGAAAGACAACGGACATTCATGTGGAGACCTGCGCCAATGTGACACAGGGAATGAAAGGGCAGGAACTGGTGAACATGGACGCTCTGGCGGCAGCGGGCGCAGTGGGCTTTACCGATGACGGCATCCCCATTATGAACCCGGACATTGTCCGCGCAGCCATGGAGAAGGCGGCCCGGCTGGATATGCCCATCAGCTTTCATGAGGAAGATCCGACGCTGATTGAGAATAACGGCATCAATCGAGGCAGGGCCAGCGAGCATTTCGGCATAGGCGGATCTCCCAGGGAGGCGGAGATCACCATGGTGGAGCGTGACCTGGGGATTGCCCTGGAGACGGGAGCCTGCGTTGATATCCAGCACATCAGCAGCAAGGAGGCTGTGGAACTGGTGCGTAAGGCCCGGGAAAAGGGACATAATATCCATGCGGAGGCCACCCCCCATCACTTTACATTGACCGAGGAGGCGGCTATACAGTATGGCGCTCTGGCCAAGATGAATCCCCCGCTTCGGGAGGAGGAGGACCGGCAGGCCATCATCAGGGGGCTGGCGGACGGCACCATCGACCTGATTGCCACAGATCACGCGCCTCATACCGCAGAGGAGAAATCCCAGGATATCACCAAAGCCCCCAGCGGTATCATCGGCCTGGAGACGGCGCTGCCCCTGGCGATCACAGAACTGGTAAATGGCGGTTATCTGACCATGAAAAGTGTGCTGGAGAAAATGAGCGCCAATCCTGCGGCCATGTATCACCTGGACGCGGGATATCTGGCGGAGGGCGGTCCGGCGGATATTATTCTGGTGGATACGACGGCGACGCAGGTGTTCACCGAGTACGCCTCCAAGTCCAGCAACAGTCCCTTCACTGGCCGACAGCTTTACGGCGTGGTCATGGCTACGATCTGTGACGGAAAAGTGATATACCAGCGGGATAATTAAGGAAACTATGGAATATGCGGAACTAAAACAGCATATTGCCGTAAAGCACACGGAACACTATCTGGACGTCAAAGCGGCCGGATAGTGTTCACCGATCCTGTGGGCTTTGCGGGAATATGCGGAACTAAAATAAGGAGAAAATGTATGAAAGAAAAAAGCAAGGCAATGGTACTTTCTCAGCAGGAGATTGCCCCCCGCATCTACGACCTGTGGCTGGAGACAGCCCTGGCGGCCCAGGCAAAGCCCGGTCAGTTTATCGGCGTATATCCGAAAAACGCAGCCACTTTGCTGCCCAGGCCCATCAGCATCTGCGAGGTCAATGCAAAGAGGAATGCCCTGCGTATTGTCTACCGCATCGCCGGACAAGGCACGGCAGAATTTTCCGCTCTGAAAGAGAATGACCATGTGGATATTTTGGGAACTTTGGGCAACGGCTTTCCTCTGGAGACGGGAAAGGGCAGACGCTGTTTTCTGATGGGCGGCGGTATTGGTATTCCGCCTATCCTGCAGCTGGCCAAGGAGTTGGAGGGAGATAAATCCATTATTCTGGGCTATCGGGACGACAACCTGTTTCTTGCGGAGGAATTTGCCGGATACGGACAGGTCTATGCAGCCACCGAGGACGGCAGCCGGGGAACGAAAG
The DNA here is from genome assembly GCA_910585015.1 of uncultured Acetatifactor sp. Taxonomy (GTDB): domain Bacteria; phylum Bacillota; class Clostridia; order Lachnospirales; family Lachnospiraceae; genus Acetatifactor. The sequence goes on along the minus strand of CAJUCT010000074.1, from coordinate 6,087 downwards.
GCAATGTGCTGGATGCCATTGCGGAAAATGCGCTGGAGGCCGACATAATCTATGCCTGCGGCCCCATGCCCATGCTCAGAGCCATCAAACGCTATGCGGCGGAGCATGGCATCAAGGCATATATCTCCCTGGAGGAACATATGGCCTGCGGTGTGGGGGCCTGCCTGGGCTGTGTGGTAAAGACCAGGGAAGTGGACGCCCATTCCCATGTACACAATGCCCGGATCTGTACGGACGGCCCGGTTTTTGACGCAGAGGAGGTGGAGATCTGATGAATACACAGGTAAATATAGCGGGCGTAACGCTGAAAAACCCGGTGATGACCGGATCCGGCACTTTTGGATCCGGCATGGAATACAGTGAGTTTGTGGATTTGAACCGTCTGGGCGCGGTTGTGACCAAGGGTGTGGCCAATGTGCCCTGGCCCGGCAATCCCACTCCCAGAGTGGCGGAGGTCTACGGCGGTATGCTCAATGCCATCGGCCTGCAGAATCCCGGTATTGACGTGTTTATGGAGAGAGACATCCCTTTTCTGAAACAGTATGATACGAAAATTATTGTGAACGTCTGCGGTAAAACCGAGGAGGATTATCTGGAGGTGGTGGAGAAGCTGGCGGACGAGTCCGCGGTATCCCTGCTGGAGATCAATGTGTCCTGCCCCAATGTGAAGGAGGGAGCCATCGCCTTTGGGCAGAAGGCGGATGCCCTGTACCATATCACCGAGCGGATCAAGAAGAAGGCCAGGCAGCCCATCATCATGAAACTGAGTCCCAACGTGACAGATATTGCTGAGATGGCCAGAGCGGCGGAGGCCGCGGGGGCGGATGCGCTCTCCCTGATCAACACCATTACAGGCATGAAGATCGATATACACCGCCGCTGTTTTGCCCTGGCCAACAGGACCGGCGGCATGAGCGGTCCTGCCATCAAACCGGTGGCGGTGCGGATGGTGTACCAGGCATCCCACGCCGTGCGGATCCCGGTGATCGGCATGGGCGGCATCGCCACAGGGGAGGACGCCATTGAGTTTATTCTGGCAGGGGCCACGGCGGTCAGCGTAGGCGCCATGAATTTTGTGGATCCCTACAGTACCATAAAGGTGATCCAGGGGATTGAGGACTATATGCGCGCTTACAATGTAGAGGACATCACTGACCTAATCGGAGCAGTGGTGTGAGAAAAAAGAACCCCATTCTTTCACATGGCTTTTATTAACGGAATGTGAGTTAAAGTCCGCGATTTTAATGAATAAAAAAGAAACTACCTTCATAGATATACTAATAAGTATAGGCATCCGCAGATTCCTCCATGAATCTTCGGGGCAGTAAACAGGAGGTAGTTTTTTTGTGGAACTGATTAAGAAAAATATACATATGGACCGCGTCAGGACCCAGGCGGTATCCCAAATCACGCTGGAGGAAGATATGAATATCCCGGACCAGAAGCCGGATGTGAGCAGCCTGTGTTTCGACAGGGCATCCGTGATGATTGACGAGGTAAAACCCTACACGGATTATGTGCAGGTGCGGGGGAGACTGTGTTTTGCGGTGCTGTACCACACCCAGGAGGATGGCTGCGGCCTGGTGACGCTGGAGGGCAAGATTCCCTTTGAGGAAAAGATTAATATGCAGGGCGTCCAGGGCAGCGATATGGTGCATGTACAGCATACACTGGAGGACCTGAGCGTGGGCATCATCAATTCACGCAAACTCAGCATCCAGGCTGTGGTGATGCTGACGGCCCTGGTGCAGGAACTCTATGACGAGGAGGCTCCCATCGGTCTTTACGGGGAGGACAATGCGGAGTACCGCCGTACCCCGGTGGAGGTGGCTCAGATTGCCATCTGCAAGAATGATATTTTCCGGGTGAAGGAAGAAATTACCCTGCCGGCCAGCTATCCGAACATGTTCCAGATTCTTTGGAGCAGTCTGGCTCTGGATGATGTGGAGTGCAAACCCTTGGAGGAAAAACTTTCGCTGCAGGGAGACCTGCATTTATTCCTGCTGTATGAGGGTGAGGGGGAGGAACATCCCGTGCGCTCCTTTGAAACCACGCTGCCTTTCAGCGGTATGATGGAATGCCATGGCTGCAAGGACGGCATGATTCCCGATATTCAGTTTATGATGGGGCAGCAGGACTTGGATATCCGCCCTGACTTGGACGGGGAGGAGAGGATCGTTGGCCTGGAGACAGTGCTGGATATTGCCATTCGGCTTTACCAGGAGGAACAGACGGAGATCCTGACAGACATCTATGGAGTGACCAAGGAGTTGACCACTATCAGCAGGCCAGCGGCCCTGCGGCGGCTCCTGGCCAGAGTAAACGGCAAGATGAAAGTGAATGACCATGTGCGCATCCAGAACAGGGACGCGGGGATTCTTCAACTGCTGCACAGCCAGGGCACGGTACAGCCGGACCGGCAGGAGGTGACGGAGGCCGGGCTGGAACTGTGGGGAAGCCTGCAGGTGAAGGTACTGTATATCACCGGGGCGGACGATATGCCCTATGCCAGCACGACGGCCCAGATCCCCTATCACTATACATTGGAGATACCGGGCCTGGAAAAGGAGGATATCTGCGACGTGAAGTGCAGCGTGGAACAGCTGCAGGTGACTATGCTGGACGGGGAGGAGATGGATGTGAAGGCAGTGCTGGTCTTTGGCACCATCGCTTTCCGCAATATACCGCTGGAACTGATAGGGGATGTGATAGCGGCTCCGCTGGATACCCATAAGCTGGGCACACTTCCCGGCATGACCATTTACATCGTAAAGCCCGGAGATAATCTGTGGAACATAGGCAAGCGCTACTATCTGCCGGTGGATCAACTGCGGGAACTCAACGAATTGACCAGCGACGAACTGACGCCGGGCCAGAAACTCCTGGTGGTCAAGGGCTGCATGGTATGAGAAAATATAGAAGTATACCACATAAAAAAGACGGGAACCCGCAAAGGGTTTCCGCCTTTTTATGTGTGCTATTCACGATAACAGATAACCTGCCGAGCATGTTTTCCGTTATCAGCCTGCATCTTCAGCCATCTTGTCAAAGCCTGACAGAACGGCATCATAGGTCTGCTGGCAGATGCTGGGAAGATTTCCGCCCCATTTTTTCTCGGCCTGTTTGTAGCCCTTCTCAAAAGCAGCGCGCATATCATCGACCTTGTCGGGATCGCCGCCAGTCAAAGCTGTGGCAAAACTCAAGATACGGTCGGAGGTCTGCTTCACGCCCCAATAGCCGTCCTCGGCGATATCCTGCTGGGCCTGCAGTCGGGTGGCAGGATCAACCTTGTAGTTGCCGCTGCGCAGGAATTGCCAGATGTCATTGGCCTGCCCGTAAGCGGTGGACTGCTTGCTCATCATCTGCTCTACCAGGCTTCTCAGCTGGGAGGTACGTGCCTCCGCATCCGCCTTCAACTGGTTTATCACGCTGGTGTTGGGCTTGTAGGTCTTCTTGGCAGAATCTGTGGTTTCCGCAGAGTGCTCATATACCACGCCGCTCCCCTCGGCTGCGGCAGTGCTCTTTGCGGTCTCAGCGGCCGTGGATTCCTTGGCAGCAGATGTGTAACTGCTATAGGCGGCCTGTGTTGATGTAACTCCGTTTACATTCATATTGACCTTCTTTCCGGCGCTATAGCGCCTGTTTTTTGTTCGCATCATCCGTGATGCGGTATCGATACAGATACTTGTATGGTATATTTCGGCAAAAAACATAAAATATTTATAGACGTAAATCATCTTTTCAAAAAAGTTTCCGCCTTTCAGAAAAAACATTTTCCTGTTAGCCAACTACTCGGCGTCAGGGCCGGGTACAGTGATGCTCTGTGTGGACAGAAGTGATTATCTGTCTGAAGCGGTCCATGCCGTCTATCCTGTAAAAGTAACAGTTTGTGAAATAATGGGCTGTCAAAAGGTCGGGGAACATTGACAAATGAATAGATATTGTATATAATTTAGTACAATCCATGTATACAAAGTGCAAACTAAGTACATAGTCTGAGACATTATTGGGGCAGACAGATGGGAGAGTGGCAGTTAATATGATTCAGTATACAGACACGCTGACCAGGAAAGCATATGCAAAGATAAATCTGGGTCTGGATGTGATAGGTCGTCTGGAGAACGGCTATCATCAGGTGCGGATGATCATGCAGACAGTTGGAATATATGATGTGCTGACGTTTGCCCCAGCGGAGAGCGGTATTCGGATTTCCATGGACGGCGGGGAACTGCCCACAGGCGAGGATAATCTGATCTATAAGGCGGCGCGGCTGTTGATGGAGGCCGGCGGCGTCAAGGCGGGGGCGGACATTCATCTGGAGAAACATATCCCCATAGCCGCGGGGATGGCGGGAGGCAGCAGCGATGCCGCCGCCACGCTGCTGGGGCTGAATGAGTTGCTGGGGCTGGGTTTTTCACGGGAACAGCTGCGGCAGCTGGGGGTGCGCATCGGCGCGGACGTACCTTACTGCATAATGGGCGGCACGGCCCTGGCGGAGGGGATTGGGGAAGTGCTCACGCCGCTGCCCCCGGCCCCCCGGTGCGCCCTTCTGGTTGCCAAACCGGATATCCAGGTATCCACGAAGTATGTCTATGAGCATCTGGATGCCGAGAAGGCATGGCGGCACCCGGATATTGACGGGATGTGCTCCGCCATTGAAAACGGTGAACTGGCCGGGGTAACCAGCCGCCTGGGCAATGTGTTGGAGACGGTGACTATAGAGGCATATCCTGTGATTGCCCGGCTCAAGCAGGAGATGCTGTCCTGCGGCGCCATGGGAAGCCTGATGAGCGGCAGCGGTCCTACGGTATTCGGCATTTACGACAGTCAGGAGCAGGCCCGGGCCGCCTATGATTGTCTGGAAAAGGCAGGATTGGCCAGAGAGCTTTTTGTTACAAGTTTTGTTTGAGATTGGAATGTCCTCTGACGGGGCGTTCTTCAGACAGTTTGTTTTATACAGCAGAACTCTTAATAAGGAGGGTTTCCATGCAGGACAATTTGAGTATGCAGATGAATGAATTTTTACCGCTGCGGGACGTGGTGTTCAACACCCTGCGTCAGGCGATACTGACAGGGGAATTAAAGCCCGGCGAGCGGTTGATGGAGATTCATCTGGCCAACAAGCTTGGTGTCAGCCGCACTCCCATCCGAGAGGCCATCCGCAAGCTGGAACTGGAGGGGCTGGTGACCATGATTCCCAGAAGGGGAGCGGAGGTAGCCCAGATCACGGAAAAGAGCATGAATGATGTGCTGGAGATCCGCAGGGCCCTGGACGCCCTGTGCGTGGAATTGGCCTGCGAGAGGATCACGGAGGAGGACTTAGGACGGCTGAAGCAAGCCTGTGAAGCCTTTGAGGCGGCGGTTCGGACTAAGGATATCAAAAAGGTGGCCAAGGCGGATGTGGAGTTGCATGATATCATTGTGCAGGCCACAGGCAACCAGCGACTGGTACAGTTGATCAACAATCTGTCGGAGCAGATGTACCGCTACCGCTTTGAGTATATCAAGGACATCGGTCAGCATCAGCGGCTGATCGAAGAGCACCGTATGATTTATGAGAGCATTGTAAAAAAAGACAAAGAGGGGGCAAGTCAGGCGGCCCATGTGCATATAGATAATCAGAAGAAAGCAATTATAGCGCAGATCCGCAGTGAGAAGAAAAAGCGCTGAAGCGCCGGCCATGTATAAAAGGCAGAATAAACGGCAATAACTCTGTTAAAGGAATGCTTCCGCCCAAGGAAGGTATCCGGAATGGAGTATTGTCTATGGAAAAAAGATTTGTCATAAGGCTGGCGCTGTGTTTTTGCCTGTATATGGGCTGCTGGGGACTGGTGTACCCTGAATTTCTGCTTACTTCGGACACCTGCAATATGGTCTGTGAGGACGGGGCAGAGGAAGAAATGCAAAAGCAGGCCGGGAAAATGACTGCGGAGCAGCTGTATCAAGCATTGCAGGAAGCGGGACCGGGACAGATCCGCTATCGCAGCAGGCTGTTGGAACTGCTGGAAAAGCTTTGGAACTAATTTGGATATGAATAGGTAAGTTTGGAAGTGAAACTTCCAAATACGCATTAACGCAGTATCGCAG
>CAJUCT010000073.1 GCA_910585015.1 uncultured Acetatifactor sp. | reverse complement strand
TCTAAGATGAGGGGACTACACTAATTAGATTGTCCACGGTTATGGGTACATTATACAACGCCTTTTATCATGTCTTCCATATCCTTTTTTGTTTTAGGATCATTCTGCATTTTTTCCAAAAGTTTGGGATTAACGGTCAATGACTTGCCTCTTTGGGCAGATGCACAGGCATTCCCTACACGGAACTCCACACTTGGCACAAACTTTTCCAATTCCTTCGCATAGCCTGCCACACTTTTCGCCTTGTCATTTCCTGCTTCGGAATTTTTCTGTGCAGCCGCCGTTTCTGATGTTTTCTTTCCTGATGCAGCCTGTTTCTTTTCTGTCTGCTGTTTCTGTGTTGCATAGACATTCTCATAAGCGTTATAGTTGTTTGTAATTTCCATTGCCATAACTTCATCCTCCTGATTTCATTTTTCTTCCGGCATATCAATCCGCCCTATTAAAACATCTTTCCTTTTATACTTTACCACCTGAACCAATAAATGCTTTGCACCGCTGAGATGCTTAATAAATATCTGCTCCACGGACAACTGCAAATATTTAGAAAGTGTATCCATACTGAACTCGTATATATGGAGAAGTTCTTTCAGTTGATCTGCCACATTATCTCTTTGATTCATATCATCTTACCCTTCAGTTTTAATTGACGCCTACCATTCGTCAAGCTCCTCCCTAATCCGCCGGAACGCCGGGGATGCCTGCCCTGCCTTGTCGGGCTATGGCTTATTGGGGATAAGAAACCGCAGAATTCATTTCCTGCTATGCTTTTGCGTCAAAACTATACTGCGGATTTTCCACATTAACCGCTTCTTCACCCGCCAGCGGAATGCCCCTTTTTGCATTTCCCCATGCCTCATTATAAATCATGCACATTTCCGTCTGTCTGGAAGCCTCCGCATTGGTGGTATACATCGTCCACCCATTATTGGAATAAGTCGCCACCATTTCCCCATTCTTATCGTAAAATTCTATGTAATCGCTGTTTCCTCATGGCAGTTTCTGATATTTCACTTTCCCCTCCAGCAGCGTTGCCACAAAGTCTATGGGCTTAAGCACATTCTGCCTGTTTCTGGAAACAGCTTTCAGGCCGGAAGTGATGATTCCTTTTCTGTCCGGGGACACTTCCGATGTGTAGCTTTTCATCAGCCTGTTAAAACCTTCGGATTTGTTCTGGAACTGCCCTTTTGCAAAATCCTCATATGCCTGTTCCCGAATCTGCTTCCGGTATTCCTCATCACGGATGCCGCTTTTCTTTTTGGAGAAAGCATATTTAATGGCATTTTATCCAATTTTGCCGCATTTATTTCATCATAAAAATCGTAATCCTATTTGTTAGGCTTATAGGCATTACTTTGGAAAATACAACCAACAGCTTATTATATATCCCCGGAATAACCAGCCTTCTTCCTTTCATCATTTTGCGATAAGCAATCCCCGCTACTTTTTTCGGCTTCATAACTGCAATCCTGAACAGCAATGTATTTTGAATATTTGCTTTTTCAGCAAATTCTGTCTCCGTTGCCCCCGGACATAAAGTAGTTACTTTTATCCCTGTTTTACCAAGTTCACCACATAAAGCATTGGAAAAAGACATAATATATGCTTTTGTAGCAGAATAGACGGCATCTGTGGGAGACGGGATAAAAGAGCCTGTTGATCCTACATTCAGGATTCTCCCGTAGCCGTTTTCTTTCATATGTACTAATATACGTTTTGTCAATTCTGTTACAAACCGTATATGCATATTTATCATTTCAAGCTCCCTGTCAAGACTGGTATCCACAAAAAAGCCACACTCATTAAAGCCCGCGTTATTTACAAGAACATCAATGGTGACCTTCCATTTATCTATATCCGCCATTATCAAACCTGCCGCACTCTCCTGTGTCAAATCCTGAACAATGTATTTCACTGCCACATGGTAGGTCTCCTGCAAAGCTGCCTGCTGTTGTTTTAACTTCTGCTCATTCCTCGCAACAAGAATCAAATCATATCCCTCATCTGCGAATTTTTCCGCAAAGGCTTTTCCGATTCCGCTGGTGGTTCCCGTAATCAAAACCGTTTTCATTCTTCCTTCCCTTCTTCATTTTTAAACAGTTCCCATTCTTCCAGATATGTTAAATCCCTGCTTGACGGCTCCTTTAAAAGTTTTTCATAAAATGCCGACTTTTCGCGTGTTAAGGCAAGCGCATTTTGCAGCTGATCCATCTGTTCCTGAATATCCTTGATGTAATCCTGAACCATGCCATACCGCTGTTCCATTGTTTTCCCACCCTGTACCAACAGGGCAATATATTTTTTAACTGACTGGATTGGCACATTCGCCCTTCTCAGGCATTGAACCATTTTTATCCATTCAATATCTGAATCCGAATACTGCCTGTATTTCTGGCTTGTCCGGGAAATCTGCGGCAATAACTGTTCCTTTTCATAATACCTTAATGCTGCTGTCGATAATCCCGTCATTTCTGCTGCTTCTTTTGCTGAATACATATAAATCCACCTTTCCTTGTCATCATAAACTATGAAGCGCGCTTCAAGTCAACAATTATATTATAATATACTTTTCTCTTTCTGGTTAATTCCGTTTTTCTATATCAATTATTCGTTGTGCCCATTCCTTGTAAAAATTTTCCTCATGTGAAACAAGAAGAATTGTACCGGCAAATTCCACCAATGCAGTTTTCAGCACCTCTTTTGCCTGAATATCTAAATGGTTTGTCGGTTCGTCCAGTATCAAAAAATTACACGGCTTTAGTGTCAACATACACATTTTTACTTTGGCCTGCTCGCCGCCACTTAGCGTTCCAACAGGCTGCATGGCATGTTTACTTGAAATACCGCACAGGGCAAGGGCTTTGCGGACTTCCTTCATTACCATATCAGGATAACTGTCTGAAACAATCTGTATAGGAGTCCTTGCAGTATCTTCCCATATCAAATCCTGTTCAAAATATCCTATTGTAACCTGATCCGAAAATTTGTAATGTCCATGCATGGGTGGAATCTGTCCTACCAGTGTTTTCAATAAAGTGGATTTCCCAACCCCATTGAAGCCCGTTATCACTACTTTCTGTCCACCCTTTATAGCAAAATCAACCTTAGATAAAACCGGATAATAATAACCTACCGCCAAACCCTTGACTAAAAGGTGTTCTGTATTTGTGAACGATACTTCTGGGAAGTGGAAATAAGGCGTTATCTCTTTTTGATCTAATGCCTCCATCTTCTCCATTCGCTCAAGTTGTTTTCTGCGTCCTCTGGCCATTTTAGATTTTCTTCCAGCAATATTTTTACGGATGAATTCCTCTGTCTTCTTAATCTCCTTCTGTTGGGTCGAATACTGACGCACATAATCTTCCCTCAAAAGCGTTTTCTTTCTTAGAAATTCAGAATACGTCCCATAATACTTTGTGATGCTGTCATTGTCGATATCGCATATCCTGTTAGCAATTTTCTCCAGAAAAGCGTAATCATGTGATACTACCATAAATGCATTATCCAGTCCTGACAAGTAATCTGAAAGCCATGTAATATGTTCTTTATCTAAAAAATTGGTTGGCTCATCAAGCAAGAGAACATCCGGTTTTTCAAGAAGTAATTTTGCCAGTATCACTTTTGCTCTTTGTCCGCCGCTCATTTTATCAATTGGTCTGTCCAGCCCTATTGCCGACAGGCCCAAACCATTAGCCACTTGTTCGATCTGTGTATCAATCAAATAGAAATCATGGATTTCAAGCTGCTCCTGATGCTTCGCTGCGAGGCTAAGATACTCCATATTTCCCATAGCTGCTCTTTCATAAGCCATTGTCATTTCTCTTTCAAGTTGGTATAGCCCTGAAAATGCTGATTTCAAAAAAGATTGCATTGTCATATCCTTTTCTATCTCTGCATATTGATCGAGGTATCCAACAGATATATTTGGCTGCCAGACAACATGGCCAGCATCCGGCATAATCTGTTCTGTACAAATTTTGATCAATGTACTTTTTCCAGTTCCATTTTGTCCAACAACTCCAATATGCTCACCCCTATTCAATGAAAAACCCGCATTTTTATAAAGCAGATTTTCTCCAAAAGAATGAGTCAAGCCTTCAATTTCTAATAAACTCATATGAATCACGTTCCTTTCATTTTTCGTAATATATTGCCCACAATACAAAAAAGCAGAAAGCACCTGTACACGTCCGTGTACTGCCTTCTGCCTGCATGATTCCAAGCTCCCTATGACAAAAGGCTACAGACAAAACATTGTCCATAGCCTTTCATACGCTCAGTCTGCATACGGAAAATAAACAATAAACATACTGGCATACAGTATCTCTATTGCTTCATTTTCCGATGAAATCCAAATGCGTTATCTATACGCTATACTCTGCACAATGTTTCATCGGAATGGATTGTACAGAGTCCTGTTTCTTTTTAGGTTGGTTCGTCAAATAAAAATTCATTTTCATTCTCCTCGAAGAATAATCCTATTTCAGATATAATACTATAATTGTGCCAATATGTCAATTTCCATTTTTGTCATCTATCCATTAATTTTTTTACCGCTTTACTCATATACAAACACGAAAAGTGCCGCTGTGAGAGTTTGATGACTTTTACCCCCTATACCCCATTTACCCCACCCAATTCGACATTCGACAAACGGGATTCGACAAATTGCTCCTTTACCGACAAAATCCATGCTTTCCAGTGCAGAGCAGCCGCATTAGAGTAGCCTTAAAAGCTGTACCAACTCATACGACTCCTCTATCACAGTCCATGCTAATTCGACAAGCTCTTTTCCCGTAATCTTTTCATTTGCATCATTCGTATAATTTTTTCCAAGCTGGGCAATCAGATAGGCTGACATGGTGTATGTATCTGATTTCTCGTCCAGTTCACTGATACGCAGCAGTTTCCTTTTCGTGGTCTTGCTTACCGTTTCACCCTGACTGACAACGGCTTTAATGCAAGGGTAAAATATCCAAGCATTTCCTTGCTTTCCACGGAAAACACAAGGTATGTAACTGACTGACTCTTTTTGGTAAATTCCACCGCGTTCTTCTTTAAACAAATTCGCCACATCCTGATTCTTCGGACAGGAAAAACCGGAAAGCACTCTGGCAAGCATTGGCTCTCCGGCTTTATCATCATTTCCTAATGCCAGATAATCACGAATGTTGATATAAAAAACTTATCATTGATCTGTATTCGCTTTCTCCCATTCTTTCATGAATTTTCTCAGTTCCTCTTCCCCTTTGATCTGCCTTGCAGCCACAGGAGTACGCACAGGACGGTTCTTGGCAGATTCTTCAATCGCATTGATGAACATCTCCACCTGTTCCTTGCCGGAAATGACAAAATTCTTTGTGATACTTGAAGTTGCCATAATAAACACCTCCTCTTATATCTTCAAATCCAGATTCGCACCAACCTGTGGCTGATCTTTCACAACGGTTTTGCCCGCATCCTCTTCCTGGGCAGCTTCTATAATTGTCCGGATATCTGTATCATTCAGATAAACCGTTCCGTCTTTGGAATCAGCCATTTTTTCTTCCAAAAGCTGCTCTGCCTTGTTTGGAGCTGCTGTTCCCTCCTCTGCCTGCTCTGTTTTCTTTTCTTCTAAAGCTTCCTCTAATTTTTCTTCCTTTTCTGCTGCCTTTTCTTTCGTTTTTTCAATCAGTTTCTCAGAGTTTTTCTTCCTCTCTTCCCGGAGCTTGTCGCTCATATTCAGCATAAAGTCATTTCTGACAAGGGCAATCTGGCGGTATTTTCCGTTTTCATCTATATAATCATGTTTAAATACCACACTCCATCCACTGGCATTCATTACGCTGTCCAGCATATTCACCGCCGATTCAACACCTCTGATCAGCTCTTTCATTTCTTTTTCCTTCTCCGGGTCATTCTGCATCTTTTCCAAAAGTTGCGGATTGATCGTCAATGTTTTACCGCTTTTAGCTGTTGAAAAAGAATTCCCAGCCTTAAGTTCCACACTTGGAACAAGTTTTGCCAGTTCGTTCACATAATCTGATGTGCTTCTTGACTTGCTGTTTCCTGTTGTTTCTGATGTTTTTTCTGTTTCCTTCTTTTTCGTGCTGCTTGCCGCATTGCTTCCCGCCATGCTCTGTGCCGCATAGCTGCTGTAATTGTTTGTAATCTCCATCGCCATAATTTTTTCCTCCTTGATAATAAAATTATTTGAAATCCATTTCTTTTACATGAAATGCTTATAACATTTTAAGTAATCCAAAATACCAGTCGTCCGTGATGCTTTCATAGGGAATCCGCACTACCTCATCCTCTGAATTGTTTTCGTAAGTACAGCTCTCTGCTATGCCAGTTAAACCCGGAAGTTTATAAAACCCGCCGAAAACAATCCAAACCTCTCCTTCTGCATTGTTTTCAATTAAGAACTTCTCAAAAGCCTCCCTTTCTACATAGACATACTCGTCATCATATGAGATCATCCTGCTTAGCTCTTCGGTGTCGCATGAAACAACTGCATTCCCCCCATCATATTTGCCGACCAGAATATCCCTGTTTTCATTGCAGCGGGCATAGGAATGTGTATGTACCGCCAGCAGCATGGCCGCAATCATTAGGGCGGCTGCGGCCGCCATGCCTGCGCATATCCTTTTTTTGTATGGACGGAAACTGGCAATTTCACCCATACGTCTTTTCATATCTGTGAATTCCCTTTCCCCCACATAGGTAACGGCAGGCGGTGCAGCCTCCGATTCGGAACTCAGCAGTTTCAGGGTTTTCAGCAATACCATACCGTATTCATGTGCTGTCTTCCCGCTGTTCTGTATGCAAACCCTGTCGCAGATGTCCTCCATATCCGCCCGGAAATGCTTCTGAAAGATTGTCAGTAACGGGTTCACCCATAAGAGGCACCGCAGGATATCCCATGCAAACCCGAACCATAAATGCCCTAACCGGATATGCGTCTGCTCATGCTGTATAATAGACTTAAGCTCATCTTTGCTGTAACTGTCCTCCATCACTTTCGGCAGGACGATTTTCGGCTTTAGCAGCCCGACGGTAAATGGCGTGATATTCATATCTGTAACATAGATACGGACATTTTCAAACATAACTTTTTCCATTCCAGCAACAGTCCTCCAAAGACGTATCCGTTTTCCAAATATACAGATGGCGGTCACCAGAATGCCCGCCATATAAATGCGGTCAACCCACAGCCATGAAGCCGTTACTGCCGTAATCCTCCATGTTACCTTTAGTACGGCTACATTTTCATAAAACATCTTCAGTCTTCCAAGAAACGGGATGACCAGAAACAATGCCCACGGCATTCCCCTAAAAAAAGTCCGTTCCGAAAAAAGTATCTTCCGGAGCAGCATCACAAGCCCGGTCAGCACGAAGGAAAATGCCGTACACCGCACAAGCTGGGTAGTGTAATAAGCCGTGCAAAAATTTATGAGGCTGGCTAATTGTCTCCAGTCGGGCATGGCCATCACTCCTTTTTATCTGAGGATTCCGCATTCTGCCCTTTGCTTTTCTCCAGAATCTCCTCCAGTTCCTTAATCTGCTCATCCGTCAGTGCGAAGCTCTGCAGCAATGCCACCATTGCATTTGTCCCGCTGCCGGAAAAATAGCTGTCCACAAACTTCCTGCTTTTCTCCTTCACGCATTCCTCCCTTGACCTCTGCACATAGTAGTGGTAAACCCTCGAATCATGCTCATCCACCGTGTAGCCGAGGATGTCCTTCTGGTTCAGGCGGTTCATCAGCACCCGCACCATCCTCATCGACATACCCACATTCCCCTGCATCCTCTTGTAGACCTCAGAGGATGTCAAAGGCTCCCCGCACGCCCACAGGACTTCCATAATCTGCCATTCGCTCGGTGTAATCTCTTCCTTCGCCATATCTCTGCCTTCCTTTCGTTTAATTTCGTCACTTTATATATCGGTCAATTATTGTTAATCATTAAGATATGTTGACGTTTTTTGTATGGGAGGCTCATACAACACTACCCGAATATGACATATCGCCTTTCGTCCGATACAGGGGCGGATGCCCCGCAAGGAGGCACAAACGCAAACCGCCATGTAAGCATATCCCGGCTGTCCCTATCAAAATGGCAGACCGCCGCATATGGTGATGAACCATAGCGGCGGTTTGTCTTTTGTATTATTCGGCATTCAGTTCCACCAAAACAATCTCCGGTCGGTTATTGAAACGCAGTGGTATGATGCTGTTTCCAATGCCGCGGCTGACCACCATGTTCGTGCCGCCGTCTGTATACAGCCCGGCATCATACTTAGGGAATAAACCCTGATTAGGAGCAATCACTCCGCCGATAAACGGCAGCCTGAACTGGCCGCCATGCGCATGGCCTGCAAAGACCAGATCAATGCCGCAGTTTACATACGTTTCAAACAGCTCCGGCCTGTGTGAGAGCATAATGGTATATTTTCCTTCGCCGTCATTCAGATTTTTCAGTTTCGCACTAACCATAACAGGGGCTTCACCAAACATTTCCCCCTTGACCGTAAAATCGGGATCTGCCAATCCGATGAGTGATATTGTTTCCCCACCCTGCTCTAAAGAAATGGATTCATCCTCCAGCACGATAATCCCCGCCTCTTCAAGCCCGGCTTTCAAAGTATCATATTGCTGGCTTGCTACTTCATGGTTTCCCGTCACATAATAGGTCGGGGCAATCCTGACGGATTCCTGCGCAAAGCCTAACGCTATCCCTACATCCGTGTGATTGGCATCTATGAGATCGCCAGTTATCACGATGATATCCGGCTTACTTTCGGACAGTAGTTTTAATAATTCCGCATTGTTTTTTCCAAATTCAGCATTATGTAGGTCTGATACCTGCGCTATCCGAAAGCCTGAAAATGCGGCAGGGATACGGCTGCTTGAAATTGCAACTGCATTCGTCATCAATGCCGTATTGCCCCATACCGTCCAAATAAACAAAGTAAAAAATATTGTACCTATGACGCATAACATTATCCGTGCCTTTTTAGTCAACCATTTTCTCATTTTCCCACACCATTTATCGGAAGATCACCCCTTCAATCAAAACGCAAAATCGTTAACAATACTTATGACGATGATCTCAATGCCAAACAATATCATCAGAATGCCTGGTATCCGCAGATACCTTTGTAATGGCCAGGCATTTCCTGTTTCTTCATCAGCCACCAAAAAGGCTTATACAAGATAATCATAAGCAAACCGCCTATCATGCAGATAACAGCAAAAATAATTCCAAAATTAAAACTCATATTTACTCCTTTCCATCAGCGCATCACTATTTTGCAATAGGTTTTTGCGGTACTAAAATACATTACTACATAGATAAAGGCAAACAACAAGGATATTGTACCCGCACAGAGCAGAAGCACCAGAACATTTGTCAGCCCAAACACGGCAAGCAGCATGGCGACTGCATAAAGTGAAACAGCCAGATGGATAACTGCAATAAGCAGCGGTAAGAAAAACATAGTCCGGATTTCTTTGTGGACTATGGCCGACACTTCATTCTGGTCAAGCCCTACTTTCTGCATGACTTCAAAATTGTATCTGTCACTGTATCCCTCTGTGATCTGCTTATAATAACCAAGGCCATAAAAATCATAAACAGCAGACTGAGCAGCAGACCGATAAACAGAAAACCTCCATAGGTATAATTATCACTCTGCCTTTTTGTTTCCGCATTTTCATATTTTGCCCCGGCATAATTTGAGCCCAACCGATTTTGTAAAGCGGCATTAAAATCAGTTTCCTGCCCGCCCTCCGCATCAAACATCATGCTGTAGGTCTGACTGAATTTATTTTCAGCAGGTGACAGTTCGGCAAGGATATTGTCTATGTCTTTCTGCATCGGGCAGATAAAATAATAATGTGTTTCAGATGACAGCACGCTTTTACTTCGTATAGCAAGCTCCCATAACTCAGCTTTTACCCGGTATTTCAAACTGTCAAAACTAATTTCCAAAACTCCTAAATCCTTTGAGGAAGAAAATACGAAAACCTCGTCCGCCCCAAGCGGTTCTGCCCCTTCCTCCATGTGGCTGTAATCCTCCCATGTAATCAGATAAACACCGCAAGTCATATCTGGACCCGTATCGTTTTCATGTCAACCTTCCCCATCAGCGCCGCCCTGTCCGGCGCGACTTTGGCCACCTCGCTTTTCCGCAGGGCGAGGAACTTATTCCCCATATAGATGCCCTGCGCCGCATCCTCCCTGGCGTATCCGGCTATCCTCTCCCGGAGGGAGTCAGACAGCTACCATTCCTTCTTGGATGACGCTTTGGGGACGCCCGCATGATGGCTTTTTGCTATTCCTGTTACATCCATGTTCAATCGCCTCTCTCTATTTTGCCGAAACGCCGGGGATGCCTGCCCTGTCCTGTCAGGCTGTGGATTATTAGGGATATAATTTTTTATTCGGAATTAGTCTGCTGCCTTCCTCCAGAACAAGCCTTCCGAAAACGCTATCTTTTCCATAATGGACTGCGCTTTTTCTGACGGATTATACACTGACAGATTTAAGCAATCCCAATCAAAAACCAGCAACGCATCTTCCTCCACAAACAGGACATTCAGCGTGCCCGAATGGTTCCCCATAATTTCACAGACTGCTTCCTCTATCATTTTCGGTGAAGGACGGTCAACCCATCCATTCCACAGAATAGATACATGGTAATAGCACATCAGTTTCAAAATAATGGCAACAAACCTGTCTTTCAGCCCTGTATGTTTATCGCTGTTCAGCAGATAATACTCCACATCAAAAAACTGCCCGCCATTGTCCGGTTCCACCTGCTCCGGAAGATAATCCATAATAAAACATGGCTTCTCCAACAATGCATTGATTCGCTCCATTTTACTTTCCATCTTGTACCGCCTACTGACTTATATGTTCATTTCATTTTCCGGATAATACCACCTCCTCTCCCCCAAAATACATCTTTTGCTATCTCCCCGCACCGATATGTAGAAAGGGAACCAGACAGGCATATGGTTCTATCTCTGCTTGGTTCCCTTTTATCGTTTGTGTATTATTGGTTTTCTTCCTGCTCCCCGATTCCCCAATCTGCCGGAAACCGGGGAAGCCTGCTCTCTGTGTTTTATTGGAGATATATAATGGATAGCCTTTTTCACTTTGTTTGATATGCTTTTTCTTTCAATTCATTGAAATCCACTATAATGGTCTTTTTTGTTGTAAAAGACTCTGTATCCCTCTCATCAAGAATACTGATACATATATTATTTCCATCAGAGATAGCATTACGAATGCTTTCATCTTGTGATAGATCTAAATTGGTTTCATATAGAGTATCAGAATAAACATCTAAAAGATAAAGCTCTCTGCCATTTCTTACAAAAAATCCATAATAATTATCCTGCGTATTTTTACCGTTATAAGCCATACGCAAACTAGGCAAATTAAGAAAGGTTTTTATCTGGTTATTTTCTATTTCCCCTATCGCACCATAATCTGAAAAATTCCTTATGTATATGTAACTGTCAAAACAATAAAATTCTACTATCCCATTATTGGAAACAAAATTTCTCAATTCAGAATCAAAGTACAGCTTACCAAGTAAATCATATTTTTTATCATCATAAATTTCTATATAAACATCATTTTCTGCTCCCATATTATTTACCAGCACATAAATATTTTCGTTGCTACAGGCAAATGTCGTTATCTGCTCACCTGTATTATCTGTAAACTGTTTTTCAATGCAGATATCCATATCCCCGGTATTCTCATTATATTTTCTGATATAAGTTGCTGTAGCCACATCATCTTTCATGGTGCTTAACATATAAATGTCTGTGTTCATTACAGAAACTGCGTCCATTGGATAAGAATTAAATTCGCTAAATATCATTTCAGATGTGTCAGAATCAGCGTTTACCATCAAAAGTTTATGTTCGTTTGTATTTAAGGTTACAGGCAGAATAACAGAATTATCAATCACTGTAGGTTTTCCACTTGAAATATAAAACTCTTCCACACTTACGATATCTGATTGCCTTTTTGAGGAAAGAACATATCGTCCAATTACCAATGCGCCGTCATCATCAATATAGTTATAAACAACCACATCATCCAACAAAGCAATCGGCGTATGATTATCGATATCTCCTATTTCATTTTCCTGACTGGAACACCCAACAAGCAAAGCCAGCATACAAACCACCCATAAAACCAATATAATCAATCTTTTCATAATATCTTGCCTTCCTGTTATGCTTTGGCTTTCTTTACAAAAACAGCTAAAAGAAAACTTTGCCATTCATGAAGCCTCTCCCCAATCTGCCGGAAACCGGGGAGAAGCCCTGTCCGGCGCAACTTTTGCGACCTCGCTTTTCCGCAGGGTGAGGAACTTATTTCCCATATAGACGTTCTGTGCCGCGTCCTGTTATCTCCATACAAAAACAGCCTTTCAAAAGTCACTCGTAATAATCTAACTGGTGGAAATTGTTAGGAAAAATGTAAAATTCCGTTCCTGTTTTCCCATCTATCTGCTTCCAGACAATCACTTTATAAGTCAGGGCTGTATAGGTCTGTGTCCCACCATCCTCATAGACCTTTTTAACCGGAATCAGCAGCAGAATCACCGCTATTACCACGAAAACAATAATGAGTTTCTTTTTCAAACCACGCCTCCAAAAAGTTAATCTGTAAAGCTCCCCCTGCTCCCCGATTCTCCGATTTGCCGGAAAGCCAGGGATGCCTTCCCTGCCTTGTCAGGCTGTGGCTTATTGGAGATATTCAGCCGATGGAATTTATTTCTTATTCATAAAATCCCAATATGCCTGCAT
>CAJUCT010000072.1 GCA_910585015.1 uncultured Acetatifactor sp. | reverse complement strand
TTAACGCAGTATCGCAGGCTCAGCCAGCGATATGCAGGAAAGAGGTAAGTATGGATGTTTCACATCCAAATACGCATTAACGCAGTATCGCAGGCTCAGCCAGCGATATGCAGGAAAGAGGTAAGTATGGAAGTGAAACTTCCAAATACCGATTAACACAATAACACAGGTACAGGAGGAGTTTGGCTTAAGCAAAACTCCGGTTATGCAGGGACAGGGAAAGTATGGCAGAGACAGAAAATATCCGGGTATGGGAGACTCATAGCCCGGAGGAGACATTTTCTATAGGGGAGCTGCTGGGGCGTGAGGCCCTGGCAGGGCAGATCTACACCCTGATCGGGGATCTGGGTGTGGGCAAGACCGTGTTTACCCAGGGGGTTGCGGCAGGGCTGGGGATCACCGGGACGGTGAACAGTCCCACCTTTACTATCATGCAGGTATATGAGGAGGGGCGTCTGCCCTTTTATCATTTTGATGTCTACCGCATCGGCGATGTGGAGGAGATGGAGGAAATTGGCTACGAGGAATATTTTTACGGAGAGGGAGTGTGCCTGATAGAGTGGGCTGACCTGATCCGGGAAATCCTGCCTCCGCGCCATATTCGGATTACCATCAAAAAGGACTTGGAAAAAGGATTTGACTATCGTAAAATAGAAATGAGTTCGGCCTGATATCAGAAAGGGCGTTTCGCAATCGCCTAAGGAAATCTATATTAAGAAAGGAGTGAACTGCCTATGAGAGTGTTGGCGATAGATACTTCCGGCCTGGTGGCCAGCGTTGCCCTGGTGGAGGACGATGTGCTGCGGGCGGAGTTTACCACGAATGACAAAAAGACCCATTCCCAGACTTTGCTGCCCATGTTGGAGCAGCTGCGGCAGATGATCTCCCTGGAGTTGGATACGATAGATGTCATTGCCATTGCTGCCGGGCCGGGTTCCTTTACAGGTCTGCGCATTGGGTCGGCCACAGCCAAGGGCCTGGGCCTGGCGCTTGGAAAGCCTCTGGTGGAGGTGCCTACCCTGGAGGGGCTGGCCTATAATCTTTACGGCACGGACAAGCTGGTGTGTCCCATGATGGACGCCCGCAGGAATCAGGTCTATACGGGGCTCTACGAGTATATTCCTGCATTGCCGGGCCAAACTTCGGTTGCGCGGGCAGAGGTAAGCTACGAACTGCGCGTACTGCGGGATCAGTGTGCCGTGGATGTGGCGGAGATTGTGGAAGAGTGCAACCGCCTGGGCAGGGAAGTGATCTTTCTGGGGGACGGTGTGCCGGTGTATCTGGAGCAGATCCGGGAGAAAATGCAAGTGCCCTACAGTCTGGCTCCGGCCCATTATAGCCGTCAGCGCGCGGCCGGCGTGGCGGCCCTGGGGGCGGTGTATGCCGCCAGGGGGAGGGTGGTCAGCGCTACGGAACACCAGCCTATATATCTGCGCAAAAGCCAGGCAGAGCGAGAAAGGGAAGAAGCGGATGGTCATACGGGAACTTAGGCCGGAGGACGTGGAGCCATTGAGCGTCATAGAGGCCAGGGCCTTTTCCATGCCCTGGTCGGCGGCGGACTTTGCCAGACTGATAGCGGATCGGAACAGCCTGTACCTGGTGGCGGAGGTGGACGGCCGGGTGGTGGGCAGCTGCGGCGTCACCAATGTGTCCGGGGACGGTGAAATCGACAATGTGGTGGTGGATGAAGCTTACCGCAACAGGGGGATTGCCACGGCGCTGCTGCGGGAGACTCTGAGGCGGGGCTATGCCATGGGGGTGGAGGCATTTACCCTGGAAGTGCGGGTGAGCAATGGGCCGGCCATCCATGTCTATGAGAAGGCAGGTTTTGTGTCCGAGGGAATCCGCCCCCGCTTCTATGAAAAGCCCACGGAGGATGCCATGATTCTGTGGAAACGGGACAGGGAGCACGGGTAAAAGAAACCATACATTACAATATCCAACAATTTCCTCACTCATTCGACATAAGCTGTGCTACAATGAATGCGGATGCAAGAAAGAGATGTTGCAAATGCGCATAGGCCGCAGTTTGCGGCAATGCGCGGATGCATGGAGCATGGAATACAGACTGGCGGAGGATGAAGGATGAAGCGTGACAACAAAATTTTTTGCAATCAATGTGGAAAAGAATTACAGCAGCAGGAGGGTATGATCCGGGAGGGATATTTCTCGGCGGACGTGGTCTTCGGCTATTTCAGCAATAAGGATGGCCTGCGCCACAGATGGGATCTGTGTGAGCAATGCTATGATGCTCTGACCGGCGGTTTTCAGATTCCTGCGGAGGAGAGCGAGGAGAGCGAACTGGTGTGAGAAGAAGCCGGATGCCGGACTTGCGCGGCAAGACCCAATGGGGCTTCTTCCTCGTGATCTGAGTGCCGCATAGCGGCAGTATGGGGCAGCGTCATCCGACCAGTGCGGACAGGAGGCAGTGATGCTGGATGTATGTTTGTTGGGGACGGGAGGGATGATGCCCCTGCCTTATCGGTGGCTCACCTCTCTGATGATGCGATACAATGGTAAGAGTATTCTCATCGACTGCGGTGAGGGTACTCAGATTGCGCTAAAGGAAAAGGGCTGGAGCCCCAAGCCCATTGACATTATATGTTTTACCCATTATCATGCGGACCATATCAGCGGTCTGCCGGGTATGCTGCTGACCATGGGCAACGCGGAGCGGACGGAGCCGCTGCTGCTCATCGGTCCTAAGGGACTGCAGAGAATTGTGAATGCGCTGCGCTGCATCGCCCCGGAGTTGCCCTTTGAGATCCGGTATGCGGAGATCACGGAGCAGGAACAGACATTTTCCTTTGAAGGATTTCAAATTGAGGCTTTCAAGGTGAATCATAATGTGTTATGCTATGGATATAGCCTGGTAATTGACCGCGTCGGCAAGTTCCAGCTGGAGAAGGCTCGGGAGCTTAACATTCCCCAGCGGTGCTGGAGCCGCCTGCAAAAGGGGGAGACCCAGGAGGTGGACGGCCGGATTTACACGCCGGACATGGTGTTGGGGGCGCCCCGCAAGGGGCTGAAGGTCACCTACTGCACGGACACTCGGCCCACCGAGGGCATTGTGGCCCATGCAAAGGGAGCGGATCTCTTTATCTGCGAGGGAATGTACGGAGAGCCGGAGAAGCAGGCCAAAGCCAGGGAAAATAAGCATATGACCATGTACGAGGCGGCCCGCATGGCCAGGGAGGCGCAGGTGCCGGAATTGTGGCTGACACATTACAGTCCTTCCCTGAACCGTCCGGAGGAATATATGCATGAGGTGCGGAAGATTTTTCCAGCCTCCATAGCAGCCAAGGACGGGAGAAGTGTGGAACTTAACTTCGTGGATTAGGAGCGGCGCATGAAGACGAAAAAAGGCAAATTTACAATTCAGACCACCATAGTGCTTATGGTTCTTATTTTACTGGTAGTGGGATACTACTGCTATCTGGTGAACCGTTCCAACCGCTCGGCGCAGGAGAAAGTGCCGACCACGGTGGAGAGCGTGTTGCTGCGGGATTTGGAGCACTATTATCCCCCCACTCCCAAAGAGGTGATCCGGTACTACAACGACATAATCAAGTGTTTCTACAATGAAAACTGCAGCCAGGAGGAACTGGAAGCTTTGGCCCTCAAGGCCAGAGACCTGTACGACCAGGAACTGCTGGACAACAATGAATGGGATACATATATTTTCAATCTGGAGGCAGAGATTCAGGATTTCCGGAAGAATAACCGGAAGATATCCAATATTTCACTGGCTTCCAGCGCCAGCGTGGAGGAGTTTACCCAGGACGGGTATAAATTTGCCAAGATTCGCTGCGGATACGATATACTACAGGGCAGGGAGAGTTCTTCCAGCCGGCAGGTGTATCTGCTGCGCAAGGACGGGGACGGCCGCTGGAAAATTTATGGCTGGGACCTGGAGGAGAACCTGAGAGAGAATATCCAGGAGAACTAAAAAACGGATGGGCGGCAGTCTGGTGATCCGGTACTGTTTTGCGTACAATCACTGGCAGACCCAAAACCGCAGGAAGGGATTGGGCGAGAATGGAAGCGGAAAAGGACATATACATATTGGCCATCGAGAGTTCCTGTGACGAGACAGCGGCCTCGGTGGTGAAGAACGGCAGAGAAGTGTTATCCAACGTGATTTCCACGCAGATAGCACTTCATACTTTGTATGGGGGCGTGGTGCCGGAGATCGCCTCCCGCAAACATATCGAGATGATTAATCAGGTGATTGAAGCGGCGCTGCAGGAGGCGGGGCAAAAGCTGCGCAGGATGGACGCCATCGCCGTGACCTACGGACCGGGTCTGGTGGGAGCGCTGCTGGTGGGAGTGTCGGCGGCCAAGGCCCTCAGCTTTGCCACGGGGATTCCGCTGATCGGTGTACACCATATCGAAGGACATATCAGCGCCAACTATATAGAACACGCCCAGTTAGAGCCGCCCTACATATGTCTGGTGGTGTCCGGCGGGCATTCCCATCTGGCGGTGGTGAAGGACTACGGCGAGTATGAAATCATCGGGCAGACCAGGGATGACGCGGCGGGGGAGGCTTTCGACAAGGTGGCCCGGGCTATCGGCCTGGGCTATCCCGGCGGACCTAAGATTGACAAGGTTTCCAGGGAGGGCAATCCCGATGCCATTGCTTTTCCCCGGGCAAAGCTGGCGGACAATGCCTATGATTTCAGCTTCAGCGGTCTTAAATCGGCGGTGCTGAACTATCTGAACGGCTGCCGGATGAAGGGGGAGGAAATCTGTCAGGCGGATGTGGCTGCATCCTTCCAAAAGGCGGTGGTGGAAGTGCTGGTGGAGCACTCCATACATGCGGTGAAGGAGTACGGCTATGATCGGTTCGCCATCGCGGGGGGCGTGGCCTCCAACTCCGCTCTGCGGGAGGCTATGAGCGAGGCCTGCCGCAGGAATGGCATTGATTTTTATTATCCCAGCCCCATTTACTGCACGGACAATGCCGCCATGATCGGCGTGGCAGGCTACTATGAATATATGAAGGGTGTGCGCAGCGGACTGGACTTGAACGCGGTGCCGAATCTGAAATTAGGGACAAGAGGATTTTAGGGATATGAATAAGATGAGATGCACGGCTGTGGTCTTGGCGGCGGGTAGCGGCAGCAGGATGCGCAGCGATGTGCCCAAGCAGTTTATGGAACTGGGAGGCAAGCCGCTGATCTGGTACGCTTTAGACGTGGTGGAGCGGTCGGCGATTATAGATGACTGTATCCTGGTGACGGGAGCGGACGACATTTCTTATATGCAAAGGGAGATCGTGGAAAAATACGGTTTTTCCAAGGTGGATACCGTCACGGCAGGCGGCAGTGAGCGCTATGAATCGGTGGCCCGCGCCATGACAGTGCTGGAGGAAGGGGAACTGAAAGTACCCAACCGGGACGGCTATGTATTCATCCATGACGGGGCCAGGCCCTTTCTGACGGAGAAAATCCTGGAGGACACTTATGCGGCGGCAGTGGCCTACGGCGCCTGCGTGGCCGCCGTGCCCTCCAAGGACACGGTGAAACTGGCGGATACGGAGGGCTGCGCCCTGCAGACGCCCAACAGGGACAGCGTCTGGCTGGTGCAGACCCCCCAGGTCTTTGAAGTGCGGATGATTTGCGAGGCATACCGCAGGCTCATGGCGCAGCTGCCGCAGCTTCGGCAGCAGGGCGTTCAGATCACGGATGACGCCATGGTGGCGGAGACTATGCTGCGCCGCCAGGTAAAGCTGGTGCCGGCCTCCTATAAGAATATCAAGGTGACCACGCCGGAGGATATGAGGATTGCAAAGGCTCTGCTGGAGTAACTACTCTTTTTGGTCACAAGTTCCGTACAGGTGCCCGGTGTATTCCCCAAACAGGGTTTCTTCCTGTTTTTTCATAAAAACTGTCACATCCTTTTCCCCAAAATAAAGCTGTATATAGACGCCGCCTACGCTGGTGTCCAGAAGATGGGTCCGGATATAAAAAGTGTGCTCGTCCAGCCACGTGCCGCTGGAGGCACAGAACATATCATAGACAGGGAAATGCCCGGGAATCACCCGGTCCAGCCCAAAGGACAGCCGGCAGGCAGTTCCGTTTAAGGTGTAGCGCAGCACCCCTTCCCTGTCCGACAACTCCAGAGATAGATCGCTGAAGGCGCTGTCTCCCTGAATCCGGTAGACCAGCCCCTGTATCCGGGCGCCGTCTGTCCGGGGATCCAGGTAATTGACTGCCGGAGTCATTTCCTCGCCGGAAGAAGGAGACTCGCTTCGAAGCTGATAGCTGCAGCCCTGGGAACAGACGGAAGCTATGGGCTCTATGCACAGCCGGGAAACTTTTTGCCACAGTGCCTCCCTGTCTGCGTCTGAAGCGGTATCTGTGGCTTCCCGACTCTCCAATCCGGGCAGCAGAATCTGGTGGATGGCGTCATAGATGAGTTGGTTGGCGCCATTCATACCCTGCGTGTCCGCGGTGGTCACCACCAGCAGTTCCCGGGCGGGATAGCAGAGAACCAGCTGGCCGCCCATACCATAGCATATTCGTGCATCCTGCTCTCCACGCCAGAAGAAATAGCCATAGCCCTGACATTCGCTGGTGATGGGACCGGTGACGGCTGTGGCGCTGTGCCAGGCCAGGGCATCGGAGAGAAGCTCTCGTTGGATCAACTGTTTACCTTTCCAACAGCCATCCTGCATCAAGAGTTTCCCCAGCAGTACCAGATCCTCCGACGTGGCCATGAGGCCGCTGCCGCCCATGGAATGACCAAAGGGGTCAGTGAGCATGTAGGACTCCTCGCTCCACCCGATTTCCCGCAGCATCACGTCCTTCAGATAGTCCAGCATGGGGCGTCCTGTCAGCTTTTCTACCAGGGCGCAGAGCGTGTGGGAGGCGCTGGTGTCGTAGTGGAATACCGTCCCGGGCTTGTGGGTGGGGGCCACGGTGAAAAAGCTCTCCACCCAGTCCAGCTTTTTGTCGAATTTGTAAGTGGTGGAAGCGTGGCAGCTTCTCATCATCAACATGTCCCGAAGGGTGGTCTGCCGAATCCACGGATGAGTGTCCGCGGTTACATATTCCGGAAAATACTGGCAGATGGAGGCATCCAGGGAGATGCTGCCCGTCTCATAGAGTTTCAATATGGCCAGCGCCGTCAGGCTTTTGCTGATGGAGAACATGCGGTGCAGCTGGCCTTTATGACAGGGGGCGTAGTAGGCTTCCAGCTCCGGCTTTCCGCGCCGCAGAATGTGCAGGCTGTGCATGGGGATATGTGCCTGCTCCAGGCGCTCCAGCAGGGCAAGAAGAGTTTTTGGGGAAATACCTTCCCTATTTGATGGAGATGCATTCATTGGTATCACCGATCCTTTCTCAGATTACCAGCCTCTTGAAGAGGTTTTTATACCCTATTTTAACATGAACCAGACTGTTCTTTCAAGCCAATCCCTTAAAGGGGCGGGATTTTGTGCTGATTTATTTTAGGAAAAATATATTTTCGGGTTGCATTCCGAACCGGTAATGTATACTTTTACAAATTGCAACCTCCGGTTATAGGTATTTTGTTTTAGGCAATTGCGAAACTCCCTTTCCGGGAACAGGGGATGGGCAATATATACAAAATAAGGGCGACTGGCCACTGCATCGGAGCCCGTTTTTGTATATATTGACCAGCCACGTCACTTGCGGAGAACGTTTCGCAATTACCTATAGGTATTTTGTTTTCGACAGAGGTAATAAGTTTTATTGGTTATTGATAAATCGGTACTTTAGTAGTAGAATGCTTACAGCTTATGTAAACAGCCGCTGTAAAGCGAGTGTGAAGGAGTCCGATCTTTCAGATCGCAATTGTAGTGCAGGGTGTACATGAAAGAAACAGACAGGAGGATAAGCGTATGAACAAAATTTTCTGGGCGGGAGATTCCACGGTACAGACGAACGATTACAGTACTTTTCCCCAGACAGGCATTGGACAGGTTTTCCCTATTTTTCTAAAGGAGGGCTACCAGGTGGAAAATCATGCCAAAAACGGCAGAAGCACCAAGAGTTTTTTGGATGAGGGACGTTTTAAGGCTATCGAGCAGCGGATTGGCGAGGGAGATTTCCTGTTTATCCAGTTCGGACACAATGACGAAAAGAAGGAAGATCCGGCTCGTTATACGGATCCGGCTTCTTCTTACAGAGAAAACCTTCAGTTGTTTGTGGAGACGGCCAGAAGCAGGAAGGCATATCCTGTACTGATTACTCCTCTGGAGCGAAGGTGTTTTGAAGACGGGGGTGAGTTGGGACAGGGAGCCCATGGAGAGTATGTAGCCGCCATGAAACAGGCGGCCCGGGATTGGGATGTAGCCCTGGTGGATTTGCATGGAATGAGCCGAACGGCGCTGCAGGAGGCTCAAGAGCTAAAAAGCCGCAGCTGGTACATGTATTTTGAACAGGGAGAATATGATGAACATCCGGAGGAGTCCAGAGACAATACGCACTTAAGATATGCGGGAGCGGTTAAGTTCGCGGGCATGATTGCCAGAGGGCTGCAGGAACTCGGCGGGATATACGGAGAAATGATAATAGACATGAAAATACAAAATAACTAAAAATAGTAAAGGTTCTTCTTGACTTCCTTGTCATTATGCTGTAAAATGTAAATGCTTACATAAATATATCCTTAAAAATACACTTTTTAAGGATGTAAGTAATTAGGTATTTAAATCATTTTTTTAAGGAGGACGAAAATGAAAAAGAAATTCCTATCTGCTGCGGTATCCTCCGCGTTAGTGGTTTCCATGCTGCTGACCGGTTGCGGTAACGAAGACAACGGTGGCAACACCGAAAGCAGCAACAACAGTGTTGAAGGCAACACAGAGAGCAGTTCCGGCAATACGGAGAGCACCCCTGCCGAGAGCAGCGCTGCAGGCGACGAGGGTGGGAGCTCTGAGACCCCTGAGGGCAATAGCGGCTATGTTCTTACCGACCTGAAGGTTATGGTAGACGGTACCGTGAACTCTGTAAAACAGGAGACCGAGGCTCAGATTAAGGTGAGAGATGCGTTCATTCCTCAGTTAGAGGCAGCCATCGGTGAGGCCATCGGCCATGAGATCAACATCGAGTTTGAAGTGGGTGACCACAGCAAGTACAACGAGTATGTTGGACGTAAGTTCGTCAGTGAGCAGTATCCCGACGTAATGATCATGAGCGCGAACATGATGAAGCAGTACCAGGGCACCGGCCTTCTGTGGGACATGGCTGACGCTTATGACAACGCGGAGTTCAATACCAGCGGCCGTCTGAAGCTGACCGGTATCAATGAGGGCATGAAGGATTCTCAGGGCCATCTGTACGGCTTCGCTCCTACATACGGCAACGGCTGTGTTACCTATGTTAAGCAGTCTTGGCTGGACAACGTGGGCCTCAAAGGCGACGATATCAAGACCTATGATGATTTCTACAACATGCTGCTGGCATTTAAGAACGGAGATCCCGACGGAAACGGCGTGGACGGCGATACTTATGGCTTTATCTCCGCAGGTCTGATCGGAACCGAGGCTCCTTGGATCAACTATACGGCCGAGTTCTGGCAGGATGCTTACCCCAGCATTATCCAGGGTGAGGACGGCGTGTGGTATGACGGCTTCCAGACCGACGCTACCAAGGCTGCCCTTGAGAGATTAAAGCAGGCTTATTATGTGGATAAGGTAATCGACCCCGACAGCTTTACCGCAGGCACCAAGCAGGCCCGTGAGAAATGGTGGGGAGCAGAGCAGTCCGGTTCCTCAGGTGTGTTCACTTACTGGGCAGGCCAGTGGTACAAGAACGTGATCGATAATCTGGCGAAGAACGAACTGCCCAGCGATGTTTATGAGTTGGCTCCTATCGCCGAGATCCAGAATTCCTGGGGCGGTTTCCTGAACAGGGAGGCTCCCGTGTGGGTTATCATTGACGACGGCGACGGAGATGATTCCCGTGAGCAGGCAATTTTTGACGCATTCCTGGCTACCATGATGGACGGCGACAAGGTTCAGACTCTTTGGACTTACGGTGCGGAAGGTCTTGAGTGGTCCACAGAAGCTTCTGAGGGCTTCACTCTGAATGCAGGTACGGAGAAAGAGAAGGTATATGGTCCTTATGCAGAAGGTGAGTTCCATCAGCTTCCCAGCGTAGCGGAGCCTGAGTCCAAACTCTCTACCAAGAAC
The DNA here is from genome assembly GCA_910585015.1 of uncultured Acetatifactor sp. Classification (GTDB taxonomy): domain Bacteria; phylum Bacillota; class Clostridia; order Lachnospirales; family Lachnospiraceae; genus Acetatifactor. Next base: position 2,682 of record CAJUCT010000072.1, on the reverse strand, counting down.
CATCTGGATCCCCTGCTGGTTGTTTCTCCTCTGACAAACGGTTACGCTACCGTTGGCGATCTGGAGAGTATCAGCAACAAGTTCTTTACAGACAACTGTGTGGATGCGCCTGTGTCCCCTTCATCCGATACCTACAGTGAGAGATCTGCGGATATCGTTGACGCAAGGAACGTGGCTATCGCTGAAGTAGTTGTAAACGGCGGCGATGTGGACGCGGCTATGGAGAAATATGTGAATACGGTTGGCTCTCTGATTGATCAGATTTTGGAAGAGTTGAATACTGCAGAGTAACTTCCTGCGGTTTCTATCGAAAGGGTCAATACCCCGCTGCTTGCGGCGGGGTATTGGTTTCTTTAAAATTCTATTCTTATGTAGGAAAGGAAAAGGGTGGTATGAGCAAAAAGAAAAAAATTGTGACATCTACCGGTGTTGAAGTCAGGCAGAAATCCCTGAAACTTCGTATCTGGAACAACCGTGGTCACTATATAATGTTTTTACCCGTATTCATATTTGTGCTTATTATGAACTACTGGCCCATGCTGGGTATCCGTTATGCCTTTATGGAATATAAAGCTGGTCCCGGCACACCGCATTGGATTGGCTTTGACCATTTCGCCAGAATGTTTCAAGCCGATGCTTTCTGGTCTGCATTTGCCAATACATTGATTCTGAGTATTGTGAAGTTGTTCCTGACAACTTTTGCGTCTGTGCTCGTATCCATTCTTTTGAACGAGATGGGAAGTCTCTTCGCAAAGAAAACGTTACAGACCGTTATCTATCTGCCCCACTTCATGTCCTGGGCTGTGGTGGCTTCCATATTTACCTTGATTCTGTCCCCTTCCAACACCGGTATGCTGAATGGTATGCTCCGGGAGTGGGGGATTTTAGGACCCAATGACAGCAATATCCACTTTCTGGCGACTTCCAGTATGTGGCGTCCGATCTTCTACATAATTAATATATGGAAGGAGACAGGATGGGGCACCATTATTTTCCTGGCAACTCTCTCCGGCATCAGTCCGGAACTGTATGAGGCGGCGGACATTGACGGCGCTACCCGGTTCCAGAAGATCCGTTATGTCACCATGCCTGCTCTGGCCAACACCATCATCACCGTGCTGATCCTGAATCTGGCAAAGGTGCTGAACCTGTTTGAGTCCGTATTCGTGTTATACAATTCTGCCGTATATGATGTGTCGGATGTTATCGGTACTTACATCTACAGGCAGACTTTCTCGGTGGCAAGGCCGGACTACGGTTTTTCCACGGCAGTGGGTCTGTTCCGTTCCATCGTCGGCTGTATTTTGGTGTTGATTTGTAACCAGGCCAGCAAGAAAGTCCGCGGCCGCGGTATCGTATAGGAGGTGCGGATATGGCTGAGACAAAAGCGGTTTACCGTAAACCCAAGAAAAAGATTTCTGTCTTTTCCGTTGTAAATTATGTATTGTTTATCATTATCGGCTTGATTATTCTGATGCCCATGTGGAAGGTACTGGTGGACTCCTTCAATGCGGTAGGCGTATACCAGTTCCGGCTGTGGCCCAGTGACTTCACCCTGGACGGTTATCGTGTTATTTTGAAGGAGAGAGGATTGCTGAGGCCTCTGTACAACTCCTTTATCACCACCATCGTCGGCACTCTGTTCGGCCTGGTGCTCTGTACGCTGGGTGGATATGTGCTGATTCAGTTCGATATGCCCGGGCGTAATTTTCTGGCATATTTCCTGCTGGTCACCATGATCTTTTCCGGCGGTATGATTCCCGAGTACTTGGTGATGAGACGTCTGGGTCTGATCGACAATATGTGGATTCTGGTGTTCAAGCATGGCATCAATGTATATAATATCGTATTGATGAGAAACTTCTTTGAAGGTATTCCTTCCAGCCTATATGAGGCGGCCAGAATTGACGGCTGCAGCCCTATGGGGATTTTCGTCAGGATTGTGCTTCCCCTTTCCAAGGCGGCTCTGGCATCCATCGGCCTGATGTTCGCCGTAGGTGTCTGGAACGATTACTCCACGGTTCAGATTTATATTACTTCCCCTGAATTCGTGAACTTCCAGTATAAGCTGCGCGTCATGATCATGGACGGTGACACGCCGCCCACGGCCTATGCGGTATCGCAGACCACGCTGTATAATGCGGGTATTATTGCGGCGATTCTTCCTTTCATGATACTGTATCCCTTCCTGCAGAAGTATTTTGTGAAGGGTGTTAATATCGGAGCTGTTAAGGAGTAAAATAAGAACGCTTTCTAAGCGATGCCGTTTGCAATAAGTAATTCTATGTTAAAGTTGAATCTAAAAAAGGATGGCTGCGGCCATCCTTTTTAACGGTAGGGCCAGTCCGGCTGTTAAAAAGTTTATCAGAAAGGGCTGGATGTTACACATCCCAATATAGATTAACGCAATAGCATGAGTACAGCCTGCGTTATGCAGGAAGATGCCGGAACCCGATTAATACGGCATTACAAGCCCGGTTTGCGATACGTAAGGATAAGATAAGGTATAAATTTACAAATTTCTCAAAAAAGATGTTGACAGCTTACGTTTTATTTGATATTATATTTCTTGCCGTTGGGAAAACGGAATGAAAAGAATGGCTTCGACAGTTACTTTATTATTTACTCTTGGAGAGATATCGAAGTGGTCATAACGAGGCGGTCTTGAAAACCGTTTGTCCG
>CAJUCT010000071.1 GCA_910585015.1 uncultured Acetatifactor sp. | reverse complement strand
GTAAACGGTAGATAGTGAGTACCTATACAAAACATGAGCAAACCTGTATGATAGAAACAGATTTGCTCCAGTCTTTATTTCACTTCACTTTTATCAGGCTTGCGGCAATTCGCTGGCAGGCCTGGTGACCAGGGGAGCAGGTCATCCAGAAAACTGCGGTCTGTATCCTCCAGATGCTTCGGGATCTCGGTAAGCAGATACTCAAAGTAATCATACGGTTTCAGATTGTTTGCTTTTGCGGTTTCCGCAATGCTGTAGATGATGGCGCTGGACTTTGCACCGGCAATGGTATCGATCATCACCCAGTTTTTCTTGCCGATGCAGAATCCGCGGATGGACTGTTCCGCAGCGTTATTGTCCATCGGCACTTCGCCATCATCCAGGAACACTTCCTATTATTCTTCCCGTTTCCTCCTTCCGTTGTTGCCATTTCCATTCCTATTGTTCCCAGAAGAATTTCCATTACTCTCGGAACTGCTGCCATTCCCACTGTTCCCGCTCCCGGCGTTGTCCTTGTTGCTGCCATTGCCGTTGCCACTGTTGCCTTTCCAGTCCTCATCGGTACGCAGGTTGCCGTCCGCGTCATAGTTCAAATTTTTCAGTGCTACTAACTGCTATTGAATAGCGACTCCAGAAATAGATGAAAAAGGGTTAATCAAGTCAACCTAATCTTAATTTCTACTGTATTCTATATGCCAGTAATACTTTTCCCCATACTCCAATCATCATTGTGTTTGAATTGAGAAGTACAGCCTGTGTTCCCACAGGTATAATAGGATAATCCTGGTAATTAGTTTCATAATCAAATTTTACATCTATCCGCATCAGTTTGACTTGTGATAAATTGAGCGTATTCTCAGCCCCCCCCACTTCTATTTCTTCTTCTGCTATTAAGGTATATAAATCTGGATTTCTAAAATCTCCCCCCTCGTTATATTCCGCTACTGTTATTTCGCTCACTAAATAGCTAGGATTTGCAAACTCCACATCTCCTAATGAAAAACTTTCCTCTGAATACCTTAAAATATATCCCACATAATCTTCCGGGTCAAATATGTTATTCTCAAAATCGCCATCCAATGATGTTCCAGTATACATATTGGATTTAAGCACAGCCCGATCAATTTGCCATTCTCCGTATAAGATTTTTTTTGCCTCTATACTTACTTCTTGAGGTAATTTGTCATCAACTTCGATAGGCATTCTTACTTTATTAATATTTTCCGATATGCTTTGCTCACAACCACATGTGATTAAACAGGCACTTATAACTATTATTGCTATTTTACTCATATCCATTGATAAATATTTCTGCCTCCTTTGCCCTTCTTGTTTTACTATCATGTAGTCCAAATACTTCCCTAACTTTATCCGGTGAATAGTCTCCTTCCTTAATAAATATTGGTAGCTTTTTTTCAGGTTCAATACTCCACCAATTTGCACCATATTGATGAGTAAAGGACACAAGTGCGTCAAACTGTGCTTGTTCTAGCAGTATTCCATTTTTTTGTAGAAATGCATTAACGGCATTTTCCGCAACTCTTAAATCTTCTTTAAGAATATCCTCAGCCATATTTATAGGAACAAGTTTTGCGTTTTCTACTCTATATGCCGCCCCATCCGAAGGAATGTACTCAGGTGTAAAATTTGCATTCGAAATATAACTATCTACTAGATTTCTCTCGTCCTCATTCTTTAAATATTCGTTATATGATACATAGTGTCCATATCCAAAGGTAATTCCACCATCACTTACCCATTCACCTTTATTATCCTTCTTAAACACATAATAAGGATATATCCCTGTTAAAGCATCATTTTCATTAATCTCTCCAAGTCCATGTTTTTTTGCATAGCTTACAGATAATTCGAACTCTTTTATCATTTCAATACCTTGTGTACTTGTAACCAAAATTCCTTCCACATTCGGAGGTGCGCATTCATCTCTCTCGCTATTTTCATCCGCATCTTCTACCTGCTGATTCAAATATCCACCTGGAGATTGCGAAACGATATTCCCAACCGTTCCTCCGTTAGGCACTTCTGTCGGTGCAGGAGTTGATGTAGGTGGTAATGGTTTAGCCAAGTAATCTATTGCACTAGTTCCATTGCTAGTGTTGCTGGAATTTTTATATATACTTTTAATGCCGTTTTTACTGCTATTACTATTGTTTCCCAGCAAAAAATCCAGCAGTTCTTTAAGCCACTCAGGCATGTTCCCACTTGGGTCCACATAATTCAGCGGATTACTCACACAATAATTATACCGATTCAAAGTCAGCGGCTCCGTAATTCTACCCAGGTAGCTGTCCTCCGTCAAGAAATCCGCCGTCACCACACAATAATACCTGGCCCGCAGATACTGGCTCTTGATATTCGGGTTATAGCTTTCTCCATTGTAGGTGTACTCGTTCTCATACTGGGGCGCACCAAAGGTGATCTCACCGAACACGCTGTAACGGTAGGACTGATAAATCTGGCCCTCCTCGTTGGTAATTCCCGTCACGCTGCCCCTGGGGTCGTAGAGGTAATAGCCTGTGCTGCCGTCAAAGCGGTCCAGGGAGAGCCGGTCTGATCCTGTGCCTATAGCGGCTCCGTAGACATAGGCTGTATCCAGTGCTCCATTGATGTTCTGTTCCACCAGGACTTCCGCATATTCACGGTTTACATCGTTGATGTACTCGATCAACTCATAGTTCTTTTCTTTGCCAGAGGTTTTGAGCAGGCCAATGAGGTAACTTTCCGTATCGCTGGTCTCGCTGACGATGGGGAACAGGATACCGCTCTGGTTCTGGCTGTTGTTTGTCTCAGCGTTGGTGGCGTTGCCGTTTCCGGTGCTGTTGCCGCTGGAATTACCATTACCGCTATTGCTGTTTCCGTTGCCATTATTGCCATTTCCATTAATTCCGCCAGCACTGTTTCCATTACCGCTGTTGCCTTGATTTCCAACATTCCCGTTGTTCTTCCCGTTTCCTCCTTTTCCGTTGTTGGCGGAATTGTTGCCGCTGTTCCCGTTGTTCGTATTCTTACTGTCGCCATTCCCATTATTACCGGAAGAATTACCATTGCCATTGTTGCTGGAATTCCCGTTCCCATTTCCGTTGTTTCCAGAAGAATTCCCATTACTGCCGGAGTTATTGCAGTTTCCATTTCCGCTGTTCCCGCTCCCGGCGTTGTCCTTATTGCTGCCATTTCCGTTTCCGCTGTTGCCTTTCCAGTCCTCGTCTGTATGCAGGTTGTAATTCAGCATAAACACACGGTTGCCGTCTCCGTCATAGGCCGCCGCCAGCAGCAGTTCCTCTTTGTCGTATACTGCCTCCAGACGGTTTTCCACGGTGTAGAGGTAGGTCAGCTCCACCTTGTCCGTGCCGTCTTTCCCCATCTCGCTGATCAGGTTGCCGTCTACGTCATAGGTATAGGAAACAGAGGTGGTCTTTTTCCCGTCGAAAAGTTCCACCGACACTAACTGATTACTCTCATTATAAAGGTATTTGCGACTTTCTACAACCTCTCCGGCCTCATTTGTCTTAATCACAGCCGTGCGGTTGCCCATCAGGTCATAGGCGTAGCTGTACACATAAGTGCCGTAGTTGTCTTCCGTCTCCGTGGCGGAAAGCAGTTTCCCGGCGTCGTCATAGGTGAAGGTTCTGTCCGTCTCTACAATCTGATAGGCAAATGTGGCATCCTTGTCGTGTTTGCTATGCTTGTTGCCGTGAGGGTACAGGTCATCATGTCTGCCGTCCTCATGTTTTCCATCATGCTTATCGTCATAGGCGTAACCTGCCAGAGACTCCACGGCTTTCTCCTCCACGATAAAGCCACGGGCATCATAGGTGTAAGCATACCGGCTTACCACCCAGCCGCAGATATTGTAAAGCTCCGTGATCTGGTCCGCCTCGTTGTAGGTATTGTAGGTGCTTATGCCGTTTGGGCGGTGGATCTCGGTGACACGGTTGATGGCGTCGTACACATAGGTGGTCACCAAGCCCTCCCTGTCCTTCACTTTGATCAGGTTGTCGTTCAGATCATACTCGTAACTTACTTTTGTCCCGTCCGGATAGGTGATGGCGGCAAGGTTGTCCGCGCCGTCATAGGTGTAAGTCACCCTATCGCCCTGGGCTTTTTCATGGGAAAAACTGCCCTCTTCTTCTCCCGGCGCGCGGTAGGTGGTCACAGAAGTAATCCGGCCCAGGCTGTCATAGGTATACTCTGTGTCTCCCGTGCTGTCATACAGGGCCACTCTCTCCCCCAGGGCATCATAAGCGTAGGCTACGGGAGCGCCGCTTCCCTCTCCCTGGGCGTCAGTATAAGCCTTTTCCACCAGGGAGTCCAACTTGTCATAGTCATAGGTGATGGTGTTGCCTCCATTGGAGGTATAGGAAGTCAGCCGCCCCGCTATGTCGTAAGTCATGCGCTCCGTCCTGCCCTGGGCGTCCGTCACGCTGGTCAGGTTGCCCATGAGGTCGTAGGTATACCTGGTTCCCCGTCCCAGGTAATCGGTGACGGCGGTCAGGTTCCCCATCACATCATAGGTATAGTAGGCCGTGCTGCCCTGGGCATCCGTCACGCTGGTGAGTCTGTCCATCAGATCGTAGACGTAGGTGGTGGTGAGGCCGCCGGTGTCTGTGCGGGAAAGCACATTTCCGTGGGCGTCATAAGTATAGTTCTCCGCCAATCCCCGTTTATCCGTATAGGAGACCAGCCTGTTGGCCTTATCGTAAACATAACCGGTGGTCTGGCCCAGCGGGTCTATGGTGCCGATCAGCCTGTCATCCTTGTCATAGGAGTAAGCATATGTGTATCCCATGGGGTCGGTGACGGAACTTCTATTGTAGTTTTTGTCATAGCCGTAGCGGGTGGTGCGCTCTCCAGGTGTGGTGATCCGTTCAATGTTGCCCACCATGTCGTATACTACGGCGGCGGCTTTCTGCTCCGGATCGGTGACCGTGACCATCCGGTCTACTTTATCGTAGGCATAAGTGAAAGTATTTCCCAGGGCGTTGGTCATGGCGGTACGGTTGTTCCTCACATCATAGCTGTAGGAGGTAACGCCGCCCTGGGGATCGGTGACAGAGAGAAGGTTGTGCAGCACGTCATAGGAATACTGTGTGGTTCTGCCCAGATTGTCCTGCTCCCGGATGATATCGTCCCCGGCATTGTAGGTAAAGGTGGTCTCGTATCCCAGCGGGGTGGTGATCCCTGTCAGCCTGTGGGCCGCATCATAGGCATAGCTGTAGACACCCCCGCCGGGCAGGGTTTTCCTTTCCACCTGGCCATTTGCGTTCACCTGGTACTGCGTCACGCTGCCCAAGGCATCCGTGACCTCTGTTACCACGTCGTGGCGGTCATAGGTATAGTTCTCCTGGGCTCCCAGGGGAGAGATCTGTTTCACCATTCGGTACAGGGAGTCATATTCATACTGCCAGGTCTCCCCCATGCCGTTTGTCACGGTGAGGATATTTCCCACGGCGTCGTAGCCGTACCGCTCCGTGATTCCCTCCGGGGTAGTGATGGCGGTCAGGTTGTTCCTGCTGTCATAGGCGTACTGTGTCTGTCCGCCGTTTCCGTCTGTGTAGGCCACAAGGCGGCTCAGAGCGTCGTAGCTGTACGCTGTCCGTACTCCGTTTCCGTCTGTCCGCGCCGTCAGGTTGCCATCTCCATCATAGGCAAATGTGGTGGCGGCTCCCTCCGGATCTATTTTCTGGGCAAGGCGGTTCAAGGCGTCATAAGCATAGGCATAAAGCGCCTCTCCGGGCAGAGTCTGTCCGGTCAGATTTCCTGCTGCGTCATAGGTATAAGTTGTCTCGTTGCCCGCAGGGTCGGTGACAGAAACAAGCCGATCCAGTATATCATAGGCGTAAAGAGTCCTGGCCCCGTCCACATCCGTGACGGAAACCACCCGTCCGAAAGCGTCATATTCATATAAGGCGCTGCGCCCCAGCACATCCGTCTGCTTTATCAGATTTCCTGCTGCGTCATAGGCGTAGGTCATCCGGTTTCCGGCGGTGTCGGCGGCCTCTGCCACCCTGCCCATGGAGTCATAGGTCAGCGTGGTCTGTATGCCGTATCGGTCTGTATAGGTAGCCACTTCCCCTGTGGCCAGGTAGGTATAGCTGTCTTTTTCCCCGTTGGGGTAGGTGTCCGCCAGCAGGTTGCCCTCCGCGTCCACCTGGTAGCTGTGGGCATTTCCCAGAGCGTCCACGGTCTTTAACAGATTGCTGTTTCCATCGTAGGCGTAGGCCAAAAAGCTGCCTGCCGTATCCGCTATACCGGTGATCCGGCTGATCTTATCGTAAGTGTAGGTACTCCTATTCCCAGAGGCGTCCCGGGCCTCCGTCATCTGTCCGATGGCATCATAGGTGAAAGCGGTCTCTCTGCCCTCGGGTGTAACCCTGGAAAGTACCCTGTCCTCCCGGTCATAGGTATAGGCGCTGTTTCCGCCCAGGGCGTCTGTCACGGACACCAGGCGGCTCAAAGCGTCATAGCCATAATCCGTGGTATTTCCCAGTTCATCCGTCACGGACAGCAGATTGCCCAGAGCGTCATAGGCATACAGAACCGTGCCGCCCATGGGGTCTGTGGATTTTACCAGACGATCCAGCTTATCATAAGCATAGGTGTATATCCGGCTCTCGTCGTCCCAAAGCTGGACCACGTTGCCGTTGGCATCATAGGAAAGCCTGGTGGTGGTGCCAAGCTGGTCTGTCACCTCCGTCAATCTTCCCAGTCTGTCATAGCCATAAGCTACAATACTGCCGTCGGCATAGGTGATCCTGGTGGCTCTGCCGCATACATCTGTCTCGTAAGCCGTCACATTGCCCCTCTCGTCCGTTTCCGCAAGAAGGCTCCCCGTCACGGCATCATAGGAGACAAGTCTGGTGTGGCCCAGCCTGTCCGTCACGCTTGCCACCCGGTCTGCCCTGTCATAAGTATAGGCAGTCTCGCCGCCCTCCGGGTCTGTCACCTTCTTCTGCCGGTTCATGGCATCATAAGTATAGGAGGTCACATGGCCCTCTGCGTCCGTTTCCGTCAGCCTGTTGCCGTTGGCATCATAGGTGTAAGCCAGAGTATTCCCCAAAGGATCTTTTCCCAGCAGCATCCGGTTCATCCTGTCGTAGGTAAAGACGCTCTTCTGTCCCTCCCTGTCTGTGATGGCTGTCACTGCGCCCGCCGGATCATAAGTATAAACGGCGCTGTTTCCGGCCGCATCCGTCTCCGCAACGCACCAGCCCTTTGCATTGTAGGTTTTGGTGGTGACTGCGCCCAGAGGATTGGTGGTCCGGGTCAGCCGGTTCATGGCATCATAACCAAAACTCCATACGCTGCCTTCCGCATCCGTCATGCCAACGATGCAGGCCCCCTCGTAAGTATAGGAAGTCACTGCGCCTCTGGCGTCGGTTTTGGAAACAAGGCGGTTCTGTTCATCATAGCCATAGCGCACTACACCGCCCTCCGCGTCCGTCACGGACACCAGCCGGTGGTTTTCATCATATGCATAGGCAGTCACGCCGCCGTCGTACTCCGTCACAGAGGCGATCTGTCCGTCTCCCGTGTAGGCATAGTGTCTCACGGCGCCGTCCTGTCTGGTCTGGGACAGCAGATTTCCGTTTCCGTCATAGGTATAGGCAGTGGTTACGCCCTGTCTGTCCGTCACGGAGGACAGATACCCCTCCCCCATTGTAAGCGCGGCTTTCCGTTGTGCCATCGGGATAGGCGATCTCGGTGGTACGGAATTGATCATCGTAGGTATAGACGGTGGTATTTCCGTTGGCGTCCACGGCGGTGGTGCTGCCCTCGCCATAAGAGAGGGTTATGACTGCGCCCTCCGCATCGGTCTGCTCTGTGACACGTCCTTCTGCGTCATAGACATTAGTCACCACGCAGTGGCCGTTCTCGTCCTGCCACTCCGTCATCCGGTGCTCTGCGTCATAGGTATAGCTGCGCCGGTCTCCCGCTGCGTCGGTCACAGCTGCCAGATTGCCCGCCCTGTCATAGGTATAGCCGATATGGTTGCCGTCCGGCAGACCAATCTGCACAATTCGATTCTTTTCATCCAGTGTAACAAGATAATTCTTCCCTGATGGAGATGTAATAGCGCTCAGGCGGTAATCCATGTCATAGGACAGAGTTGTCCTGTTGCCATAAATATCTTCCAGCCCCGTAAGCATACCATACGCATTGAACAGGCGCTTTTGAAGGCTCCCCAAATCTGTCAGGGTAAAGCCGTCACCTTCCTCTTCCAGCACATAATCATATCCTGCAGGAGCCGCATAACCTCCCGCCGTTTTAGTAAATGCCACAATACTGCCAGTGCCGGAAAGCCATAAAACTGTGCCGTCAGAAAGCTCGCCCAGCCGCTCATCAAAGGGCGTACTCCACCCATAGCCCAGACTGCCCGCATAACCGGCGCCCTTGGAATTGTACTGTCTGGTAAAGGCAAAACTGCCCCCGATATCCGATATCTCCGCGTCCGTCTGCTCCATGTAGAAGTTACCCGTATTCAGGTTCACCGGTTCAAAGCCAAAGACACAGTTTTCCGCCCGGCCCAGGAGCAGTCCGTCCAGCACGGCTCTCCAGTAGTCGGACAGTTCTCCCGCCTCATAGGGTGTTGTATTCTGAGGGTTGCGGATAAAGAGCCGGTTCCCCTCCACGGTCAGGGCGTCCTGCATCTGCATATCCGCCATAATGGTATTCACATCCACCCCGTAGTGCAGAGCAATACGGGGGATTAGGTCAAACGCGCCCTCCTCATAGATCAGGAAAGGTTCGCTGGTCACAGTGGCTCCCACACCCATCACGCCCTCTGATCCGGGGAGCAGGGGATCCGTCATCAGCCCCTCCGCATAGGCGGTGACATAGTAGACCTGTCCCGGCGTCAGATTTGCAAACACCTCGCTCTGCCAGTTGGAAAGGCGCCGGTTATAGTCAACTGCCGTGGGATATGCCCCTGCATAAAGTCCGGAATCAGGGTAGACAAGGCTTGTCTGGGCCTCCACTTCCCCTGTGCTGCCGTTTACCAGCTGATAGTGTACAGTACTTCCGGCTTTTGCCAGGCCATGGGCCACAATGCCCAGCGTATTGGTGGACTTGTCCCCGTTTCTCTCCACCACAGGGTAAATATCAATGGTGGTATCGTCCAGGCTCAGAGAGTCCAGATCCGTAAGCTCCCCTGTCCAGGACAGGATCAGTTTGGGGGCGTACTTAGCGGAGGCATTATTATAAAACACCTCGCACTGCATCTTGACGCCCGCCGCAGCCTGCTCCTTATTAGGAGCCTCCACCTGGGCTTTCATAACAAAACCATGGTTTTCCGCTGTACCGTTAATCCATGCGCTGACCTCCTCCGTCACGTCAAAGGAGAGCGCCTCCCCTCTTGTGGCGCTGGCGCTTTGGGCATCCAGAAAATAGTGATTATAGCCTATCTGATTGTTCCAGTTGAGTCCTTTTACTTCCCACGCTTCTTCCACACCATAGAGGCCGAATTCGCTCCTGCCCTTGCTCCACCTGGTCTTTTGTGTTACCTGGAATGCCGCCGCAACTATTTCCGCCTCGGACAGCATGGAACTAAAATCGTAATCTATGGCAAAATAAGTCCTGCAGTTTAGGTGGCGGCTGCCAAATCCGGCATAGTTGCCGGAGGTAACTCCATCGTCATAGCCCACATAGGGATACTGGTTATCACCGATCACCGTATTGGGGCTGCCCTCCTCCGCACAGGCCATGCGGATGGCGCTGCCGGTCACCTGGATGGCCGTGGGGTCTATGCGCACGGGATACACTCTCTCCGGCGCGGACAGCCAGTCCTCATCCGCCGTCACAGTCACCAGCAGCATTCCATCCTGTTTCTGCATGGAAAGTCTGATGCCAAAGCTGATCTCATCGGCGCTGTCCACCATCTCCGGAGCTTCCAGCACAAAGACCGCATCCTCCTCCGGGTCTGTACCGGGTTCATATAGATACAGGGTATTGTTTATAACCTCTCCCGCCAGGCCGCAGGTGTCAATCAGGTAGGAAAAACTGTTCTTTTCTCCCCGCTCCAGCAGGATAATGTCCTCTTTCACACTGTTTCCCAGCACCGTGTACTGATAGTCCACGCCGGGGAATACATCGCTGTAACGGATGGCATTGTCCCTGGCCAGCCCGTTTGTAAAAATGCCCTCTGACGGATACAGGGTAATCAGGGCATCCTCATTTGCAATAGTGATACCTTTTCCCGTCTCCAGATCAAGATTTTCCGGCAAAAATACCGTGTAGTCGTTTGCCCTGTTGACATAACCGGCCTCCTGCTCATCGCCAAACATGCTGAAAACAGTGGCAGTATCCTTCTCCAGCGTATTATCCACATGCTGCAGACGACCGTCATCGTCTATGTAAGTAGCCCCATCGTTGCCCACCACGGTCACATACTGGTTCCCGTCCACATGGTAGGTGCGGCTGTATTGGTCGTAAGAGACCAGAGTACCATAACTCTCCGGCTTTTCTTCCTCGTAAAACTGTTCCGGCAGACGGCCGGGAGTAACGGCATCTCCCCCGGATACGGCTCCGCCGAAGCCTTCCTGTGTGTCAGGACAGTCTCCCACATCCGGACTATTCCCTGCGCCATCTGCGGGCGTTTCCCCTTTTCCGATTGCCCCGTCTTCCTCCACTTCCGCATTCCCGGCGGATACAGTTTCCGTGTTTTCCTGTGAAATACTCTGCTCCGAAACCACTACGGCGTCGGTCTGCACAGTACCTGTTTCAGCGGCATACAAAATAGCGTTATCTGATACCAACAGCGCCACTGTAAGCAACGTTACCATCGCTCTTTTCAGCCTTGTACCTAAATGTCTGTTTTTCATGTGTATATCCTCCAGCGAATCTTATATGTATTATTATAACAAAGAACACGCTTATGGTCAATTCGTTTATTATGTTGCTTGTACAGAATTTTATCAATCCATTCCGTTGTTTGCGCTCTTTCTTAATCCAATTCTTACCGTATCACTTACACGCTTGTCAATCAGGCAGAAAGAGGGTATACTATGTCATATGTGATACTCACACAACACCAAAGGCTGGAGGGGAGTACCCTCCCCCCTTGGCATGGGCAGAACGGAGGGAATGGTCATGGAAGGGATAGGGCAAAGGAATTTGAGGGGCAGATTGCCGCAATGGCAATACTCGTATTGGCGCTGCTTCTGACGGGGTGCGGCAAGGAGGTCGCAGTGGCTGAAAAACCATCGGCCGAGTGTACAGGGCCATCCATGGAGCAGACAGTATCTGTGAACGTTGAAGAGCCAGAAACGACAGACACGGCAGAGGAAACGCCGGATCGATTCCAATATGATGAGAAGCTGTTCGCCCTGGGGTTGCCTGTAGTAACGGAAGAACAGTCCATGGCGGAGGGAAAGACTCTTTTGACGCTGCAGCCAAATTTGCCGAACACCTGGTTGAAGAATGCAGTTGCTGGCTTCAACAGGCAGAGCGCAGATTACAAAAGGCTGTCACACAAATGCAACAGCCTGTGTTATAGAATATTGATACAGGAAAATATTTATTCTTTTTGCCAAAAGTTATAATATCGCTACCTCAACTTCCCGTCACCCCCGCCAGCACGTCAAACACCCGCCGCAGATTCAGACGTCCATAACCTGAGTATGTCAAGTTAGTGTCATGAACTTTTTGAGATTTTCTCAAGGGAAAAGTCTGGGAAACCGCATAAATAGCGGGCTATAGTCTGCCCCTATCGTCTATATATTCTTTGGCATGGCTGTTTCTGGTTTTTGTATTGAATTCCGCCCCCATCTCGTGTATAATTCATTCATACAAAGAAATACTTTTTCTATAAAACCAATCATGAGAGGAGGATTTCCCATGAGCACTTTAGACGCAACTGTTTCTATGCTGGAAGCAATGCCGGAAGATGCAAGGATAAAGGTCCTGGAATTCACACGACAACTGTTTACTTCCAGAAAACCGGCAAATCCTTTTGTTCGGGTAGGCCAGGAGCAGATTTTTTCTGACCTTGCCGAATCGCGCCAGCAGATTGCAGCCGGCCAGGGGCTGAATATGGAAGATGCATTAAACAGAATGGGAAAACAACATGGATTCATTTGATGTAGTCATCTCACCAAAAGCACTTTCACAGTTAAATCATTATATCGACTATGTCCAATATACCCTGTTAAATGACCAAGCCGCTTATAATGTGTGGAAAGATGCCATGGAAACACGAGATCAGCTTTCAAAAGTTGCTGGGAGCCTAGCACCCAACTCCCATCCTCTGCTGAAAAGAACGGATATCGCATAATCAACTTTCAGCGGCACCGTTATCTTATGGTCTATCGCTTGGAAGATCAGACTGCTTATGTGGATGCTATATACCATCAGCTTCAGGACTATGAAAATATTTTTGCGGATGCATTGAACCTGCAATAGAGTTTTCACTCCGCAGGGTTCTATTGCCAAAAATCAGTAAAAACGGTACTCTATACAAACTGTCCTTATATAAAATAAAAGCCAGAACGGAACTCTAATCCTTTCTGGCTTTCTCTTTGCAAATCTTCATTACATCCTCTTTCGCCTGGGCCTCATCCTCCCGTAACCCCCGCCAGCACATCGAACACCCGGCGCAGATTCAGACGTCCATAACCCGAGTATGTCAAGTTAGTGTCACGAACTTTTTACGTTTTTTTCAAGGCGAAAAGTCCAGAAAGCCCCATAAATTCGTTGGGAGGGTGGTAAGTTAATGTCAAGTTGAGAAAAAATTGGTGGTCAATTAGTGTCAAGTTGTTTATAGCCGTGAAGACATATTGCATTGTCTCAATTTAGTTCTCTCTTCTCCATATTGTTAATTGCTGTCAAAGTTTGGATATCTTCCAAAAGCCAATCCGTACATTCGTCATAGTATATCTGTTCTTTTCGTTTCTTAAATATCCGAAAAGGCTTGTTTCCTGAATTGTCATATATGTGGCATATATCGCAGATTTTCACTAGTGTAGTGACTGATATATATTTAGTCAAATAATTATTCCATATAATGCCAT
>CAJUCT010000070.1 GCA_910585015.1 uncultured Acetatifactor sp. | reverse complement strand
GAATAGGTAAGTTTGGAAGTGAAACTTCCAAATACGCATTAACGCAGTATCGCAGGCCAGCCTGCGATATGCAGGGAAGAGGTAAGTATGACTGTAGAATGGCAGCACACGGATAAAAACGCGCCGATTGGCGTTTTCGATTCAGGAATAGGGGGACTGACGGTGGCAAGGGAGATCATGCGCCAGATCCCCAATGAAAAGATCATCTACTTTGGCGACACGGCCCGGGTGCCCTACGGCAGCAAGTCCAGAGAGACGGTGACCCGGTTTTCCAAGCAGATTGTCCGATTTCTGAACACCTTTCAGGTCAAAACCATCGTGGTGGCCTGCAACACCGCCAGCGCCTATGCGCTGGACGAACTGGAGCAGGAGAGCGACATCCCCATCATCGGGGTGGTAAAGCCCGGCGCCAAGGCTGCCAGCAAGGTCACCCGCAACGGCCGGATCGGGGTGATCGCCACGGAGGCCACCATCGGCAGCAAGATCTATAACCAGTACATAACGGAACTGAACAGGGATGTGACCATCTACGGGAAAGCCTGCCCGCTGTTTGTGCCCCTGGTGGAGGAAGGACTGTGGGTGGATCCGGTGACGGACGAGATAGCGAGGCGTTATCTCACAGAACTGATCGATCTGGACATAGACACGTTGATTCTGGGATGTACCCATTATCCGCTGATTCGTTCCACTCTTGGCCGGATTGTAGGGGAGAAGGTGACGTTGGTCAATCCTGCCTACGAGACAGCCAGGGAATTGAAAGCGCTGCTGATGGAGAAAGGACTGCTGGGCGACCATGCCCCGGTGCTGGGGGAGAACCAGTACCAGTTCTATGTCAGCGACATGGCGGAGAAATTTAAGAACTTTGCCAATTCCATCATTAAATACGGGATACTGTCAGCCAAGACCATACATATCGAAGAATATTAAAGCAGATGCAGTGGAGAAGAGGAAGAGTTGGATAATCAGAAAGTACGGATTTTTTTTCAGATTATAAACAGGCCGCAGTCAGACAGTGGGGAGGCTGCGTCCTGGGAGGATTCCCAATGCTATAGGACGGAATCGGAAGCTGTGGGAGAATATTATGTCAAAGGAGATGCCCACTACTGCCTGTATGAAGAACAGCCGGAGGGCTGGGATGAGCCTTATAAAGTAATGCTGAAATGGAAAGGCGCCGCTTTAGAAAGGCAGATACGGGGCAAAACACCATCCCGGATGGTGTTCGAAACCGGAAAATGTTACAGCGATTTTTTCCATACTCCCTACGGGGCTCTGCTTCTGGAGACGGAAACCCACAGATTGGAGTTCAGAGAGGAGCAAGACGGAGTTTTCCTGATGCTGGAGTATGGCATAAAACAGGATGGACAGATCGTTTCTGAAAATCGGATGGAGATTCGGATTTTGGGAACGGAAAAGCGCATATAAAAAGCGGCCCTCATTGATACGGACCGCTTTTTTATGTTTTTTGCAGCTACTTCAAGGGTTTGGCGCCGGCTTTTTCCTGGGCGGTCTCCCAAATTTTTTTAAAGAAGCCCTTCTTTTTCTCCGGCTTCTTCTCGGATTTCCCGTGCAGGCCCTTCACATCCAGCACATAGATGCCGCTGACCACAGCCTTGACTTCTCGCTTTACCGGCACGTTCTCAAAGATTTTTTCGTCGCAGATCAAAGACATTATCTGAGGGCCGACCTTGGCCTTAATGATGGGCATTTTGGAATTGCGCATCAGTTTCGGCGTCTGGTCGATGACCATCTGCGGCAATCCGGAGTCCTTGATCTTCATGCGCTTCTTGTCAATGATCAACATGGAAAGGGTTTGCTTGTTCTGTTCCAGCATCTCCTGTTGCTGCGCCTGTTTCTTCTGTGCCTTTTTGCCCAGAAAATACAAGAGTACCACTACGGCTATAAGTACCAAGAGCACCACAAGTATGACAATCTGATATGGTTTCATAAAATAGATCCTCCCTATTTTGAGTTCCGCACGTTCCCGTACCTTTTTTCAAACATTGTATCATTCTTTGGAAGTGAAATCAACCAAGTTTTCCTTCTCTTTATGATAATTTTAGAGATTTTCCGGAAAAAGTATGATATAATAGGCATGGCTCTTTTGAACAAAGTGTGAGCTCAACGCGCAGGGTATACTGTTTCTTAAGCGAGTTGAATTAAAAGGGGCTGCGCCGCAGCGCGGGACTGGCCTGCGGTATGCGGAGTGAGGAGATTATGGAAACGTTTTGGGATAATCTGCAGACTGTGTGGGGATTTGTGTCCGGGCATCTGATTCTGTGGAATATGTTGTTTGCAATTATCATTGTTTTCTTTGAGCGGAAGGAACCGAGGAGCGTGTGGGCTTGGCTTTTGCTGCTGTATTTTATCCCCTTCCTGGGTTTTTTGTTCTATCTGCTGCTGGGAACGGATATGCATAAGCGGAAAATGTTCCGGATGAAGGAAGTGGAGGATCGACTGAATGAGGAAGTGCGGGGGCAGGAATATCGTCTGCTGAACCGCCGCTCCGGGGAAAAGGATGAGGAGATTGATCGTTACAGCGATCTGATTATGTACAATCTGGAAAGTTCAGGGGCAATGCTCACCGGGGACAATGATATCAAAATCTATACAGATGGCAATGCCAAATTTGACGCGCTGATTGAAGATATGCGCCAGGCCAGAGAATTTATCCATATGGAGTACTACATTATCAAAAATGATGTGCTGTTCCAGCGGATAATAGAGGTGCTCAAGGAGAAGGCGGCCGAAGGCGTGGAGGTGCGTATCCTTTTTGACAGTATGGGCTGCCGCACGGTGAAAAATAAATTCTGGAGGCAGCTCAATAGCTGGGGAATCCAGACGGCGGAGTTTTTTCCGGCGTTGCTGGGCAGGCTGCAGCTGCGTATCAATTACCGCAATCACCGCAAGATCGTGGTCATCGACAACAAGGTAGGGTATGTGGGTGGTTTTAATGTGGGAAAAGAGTACCTGGGTCTGGATGAAAGATTCGGCTATTGGCGGGATACCCATCTGCGGATCGTGGGAGGCGCTGTGTTTGGCCTGCAGCTGCGTTTCATTTTGGATTGGAATTATGCCTCTGAGCAGAACCTGTTCACCGCCGGACATTATCTGGAAGAGGTGAAGGCGTACAGCGGGCAGGGCTGTAAGGTGCAGATTGTCAGCAGCGGTCCGGATAATACCCAGAAGCAGATACGTGACAATTACCTGCAGCTGATTCACAAGGCAAAGCGGAGAATCAGCATACAGACCCCCTACTTCATCCCCGATGAATCCATGATGAGCGCCCTGATAATTGCCATTCGTTCCGGTGTGGAGGTGCGGGTTATGATTCCCTGCAAGCCGGATCATCCCTTTGTATATTGGGCCACCTATTCCTATATAGGCGATCTGGTGATGGCGGGGGCCAGCTGCTATACCTATGACAACGGTTTCCTGCATGGCAAGGGCCTTGTGGTGGATGACGAGGTGTTCTGCTATGGCACGGCCAATATGGATATCCGCAGTTTCTCTTTGAATTTTGAAGTGAATGCGGTGGTGTACGACGCGGACAAGGCCAGGGAGATGACGGCGCTTTTTGAACAGGACTTGGAGCATTGTTCCCAGGTTACCCGGGAGTCCTATGCCAGCCGCAACCTGAAAATTCGCGTTAAGGAGCAGATATGCAGGCTTCTGTCTCCGCTATTGTGACACAGGTGCCGCGAGCCCGTCGAACATCTGCCAAATTTAAGAACAGCCATGCGGAAAGAAAAATAGGTCTTTTACTGAAGGCGGAATTGTGGTATAAAGGATAGTGTATTTGTTTGGAGAGGAAAAGTGAGAATATGAGAAGGAAGATTGCTATAGCATTGGCTGCACTGCTGGCGATGGGTTTGCTGGGAGGCTGCGGCAGCCAGTCGGGCGCCTTGAAGGATATGAAGGTGGATAAATATGTGACTCTGGGGGAGTACATGGGGATTCCCGCGCAGGTGGCGTCGGCTGTTGTGGATGAGGCGCAGGAGGCGGAACTGATGAGGGCGTTATATATGGACTCCGTCACAAAAGAACTGGGCGGTATCACGGACCGGGAAGTTGTACTGGGCGACACCGTCAATATTGACTATGTAGGCAAAAAGGACGATGTGGCTTTTCAGGGGGGCACGGCCAGCGGCGCTACCCTGGAGATAGGTTCGGGCCGGTTTATCGAAGGATTTGAAGAGGGGTTGATCGGTGCGCTGCCCGGTGAGACCAGGGAACTGGAACTGAGTTTTCCAGCAGGATATGACAATGCTGAACTTGCCGGACAGCCTGTTGTTTTCACTGTGACCGTGAATTATATTTTGCCCACGGAGTACAGTGACGAAGTGGTTGCCAGCATCGGTGTTCCTGATATCACTACAGTGGAGGCCATGCAGCAGTTCGTACACGATTATTTGGAGACAAACGCGCAGAACAACTATCAGATTACGCTGGAGAATGCTGTGCTGGACGGCCTGGTAAACGGATGTGTATTCCAGGAGATTCCGGTGGCGATTCTGGAGAAGTACCGAAATAATGTGCAGGCCGGTCTGGAGGCGGACAGCGCATCCCTGGGAGTGGACCTGGAGACTTTCTGTATGTACAACTACGGTATGGATTCGGCAACCTTTCTGGACCAATACGCGGAGGTGGCGGCCAAGCAGAGCCTGGCTGTCCAAGCTGTGGCCAACGCGGAGAATCTGAATATAACCGATGAGGAACTACAGGAGAATCTGGAGGAATACGCGGCTCAGGGCGGTTATGACACCGTGGAGGATTTCCTTGGGGAGTTGGACAGGGAAGAGTACAGGGAATATTTTATGTTTGAGAGGGTGTTGGAATTTCTGACCCGGAATGCCCAGGTTACAGAATATTAATCTGTGGAATACTAATCAGTAGGAGGAAAAAGAGATGAATTTGACAGACATCAAAGACCTTTATCGTGACAGGGCTGCCTATGCCGACAAAGAGGTTACTGTGGGCGGCTGGGTGAGGAACAACCGCGACTCCAAGAATTTTGGTTTCCTGGTAATAAACGACGGCACGTTTTTTGAGCCGCTGCAGGTGGTATATAGCGACAAGCTGGACAATTTTGCGGAGCTTTGTAAGATCAATGTGGGTGCGGCCCTGATTATCCGGGGCACCATCGTGCTGACCCCCGATGCCAAGCAGCCCTTTGAAATGCAGGCGGCCCAAGTGCTGGTGGAGGGGCCCTCCGGCGCGGATTATCCTTTGCAGAAAAAGCGTCATAGCTTTGAGTACCTGCGTACCATCTCTCATCTGCGTCCCCGGACCAACACTTTCCAGGCGGTGTTCCGTGTGCGATCCCTGATCGCCTACGCGATCCACAACTTTTTCCAGGAGAGGGGCTTTGTGTATGTGCATACCCCGTTGATCACCGGCAGCGACTGCGAGGGCGCGGGAGAAATGTTCCAGGTGACAACCCTGGATCTTCAGAATGTTCCCAGGACAGAGGAGGGACAGATCGACTTTGCGCAGGACTTCTTCGGCAAGCCTACCAACCTGACGGTGAGCGGACAGCTCAACGGCGAAACCTTTGCCATGGCCTTTAAGAATATTTATACCTTCGGTCCCACTTTCCGGGCAGAAAATTCCAACACTACCCGCCATGCGGCGGAGTTCTGGATGATTGAGCCGGAGATGGCCTTTGCCGATCTGAAAGACGATATGATGCTGGCGGAGAGTATGCTGAAATATATTATCCGTTATGTGTTGGAGAACGCCCCGGAGGAGATGGCTTTCTTCAACCAGTTCGTGGACAAGGGACTGATCGAGCGGCTGAATCATGTGGTCAATTCCGATTTCGGCCATGTGACCTACACAGAGGCCATTGAGATTCTGGAAAAGCATAACGATGAGTTTGACTATAAGGTGTTCTGGGGCTGTGACTTACAGACGGAGCATGAGAGGTTTCTGACAGAGCAGGAGTTTAAACGCCCGGTGTTTGTGACGGATTATCCCAAGGAGATCAAGGCTTTCTATATGAAGCTGAACGAGGATGGCAAGACAGTGGCGGCTATGGACTGCCTGGTGCCCGGCATCGGAGAGATCATCGGCGGCAGCCAGCGTGAGGATCATCTGGAGGTGCTGGAGCAGCGCATGGAGGAACTGGGCCTGAAAAAGGAGGATTACGGTTTCTATCTGGATCTGCGCCGCTACGGCTCTGCCCGCCATGCAGGATTTGGATTGGGCTTTGAGCGGTGCGTAATGTATCTGACCGGCATGGGCAACATCCGCGACGTGATCCCGTTCCCCAGAACTGTGAATAATTGTGAGTTGTAACATTGCGGTATCCGGGGACCGATGTGGAACAACAATTCATATTGACGCGTACTAAAACTTGCTGGATAACCCGACTTACGAGCCAGAGATGCCAGGGATACCGCGGCAAATTTTATTGCTCGTGAGTATAGAGAGGAAATGTAATGACGATAAGATCCAGGGTGAAAAAAAGAATAATATCTGTGGCTGTGGCAGCACTGATGATTTCCACTCTGTCGGGGGTCACCATGGATATATGGGCCACCACCATTAAAGATGTGGAACAGGCCATCGAAGATACCGAGAACCAGCTGGAGGAAATCAATGACAATATTTCCGATCTGGAGGATGAACAGGATCTTCTGGATGAGCAGATGGAGGATCTGAATGCAGAGATTATCAATATTTTGACAAGTATTGACCTTTTGGAGGATGATATTGTCCAGAAGAAGGCGGACATCGAACTTACCAGCCAGGCTTATGAGGCGGCGCTGCAGAAAGAACAGGATCAGGCGGAAGCCATGGCATTGCAGATTCGCTTTATGTATGAGACAGGCGATGACACTCTGATGACCATGCTGTTCAGCAACATCAGTTTCAGCGATATGCTGAACAGGGTTACCTATGCGGAGAGCGTCAACGCCTACAACCAGGAGATGCTGAACCAGTATGAGGCGACCCGGAAAGAGGTGCGTGATCTCTGGGATCAGCTGGAGGCTGATAAGGCATCCCTGGAGGCCGATAAGGCAGAGATGGAGGAGCAGAAGGACTATTGCGACCAGTTGATGGCACAGCTACAGAAGCAGTCTGAGAATTTTGCGGCTCAAATTGCCAGAGCCAGACAGGAGGCGGCGGCGGCCAAGGCCCTGCTGCAGCAGGAAAAGAAGCAGCTGAAGAAGCTGCAGGAGGAAGAGCGGAGGAAAGAGGAGGAGAGGCGGCGTCAGGCGGCGCTGGCGGCAGCGGCGCAGAATCCGCCCAAGGTTACAAACAATACCAATTATTCTTCCATTGTGGATAATGCCACCGGCAGCGACAAGGGCAAGCAGATCGCCAAGTATGCTCTTCAGTTTGTGGGCAATCCTTATGTGGCAGGAGGAACCAGTCTGACAAACGGCGCCGACTGTTCCGGGTTTACGTATCGCGTATATCAGGACTATGGCTACGATATTTCCAGGACTTCCTATTCCCAGAGAAGCGCCGGGCGGGGCGTGGAGTACAGCGAAGCCCAACCGGGAGACATAATCTGCTATGAAGGGCATGTAGCCTTGTATATTGGGGGAGGCAAGATTGTACATGCCAGCACCCAGAGGACAGGGATCAAGGTCAGCAATGCCAATTATCGGCCGATTTTGGCAGTGCGGAGAATTATATAGTTTTCCATCGGCGAAACTGCAACAGGATTAGAAAAAAGATTAGGTAATTGCGAAACGTTCTCCGCAAGTGACGTGGCTGGTCAATATATACAAAAACGGGCTCCGATGCAGTGGCCAGTCGCCCTTATTTTGTATATATTGCCCATCCACTGTTCCCGGAAAGGGAGTTTCGCAATTGCCTAAGAAAAAAGATTTAAAAGAGGTGTGGATCATCCCCGGATGCTCCGCACCTTTCGCCCATTGTGAAATTCAGGCAATTGCAAAATGTTCTCTGCAAGTGGCGTGGCTGGTCAATATATACAAAAGCGGACTCCGACGCAGCGGCAAGTCGCCCCTATTTTGTATAGATTGCCCATCCTCTGTAAACAGAAAGGGAGTTTCGCTATCGCCTAATTATGAAATTTAAAAACAACATATCCCGCCGAAAGCGGTCGAATATCAACCACCGGGTAGGGTGCGGTACCGGAAGGGGATATGCGGAACAAAAATAGGAGGACAAAGAAAATGAAGTACGAAGCAGATAAGGTATCGGATATCCAGATTGCCTACATTGGCGGCGGATCCAGGGGATGGGCATGGACTTTTATGACGGATTTGGCTATGGAATCCCGGATCAGCGGCACCATACGCCTGTATGATATAGACAGGGGGGCGGCGGAGGCCAATGCCATTATAGGCAACCGGCAAAAGCAACGGGAGGAAGTGTCCGGTAAGTGGGATTATGTGGTGAAAGATACGCTGCAGGAGGCGTTGTCCGGCGCGGACTTTGTGGTGATTTCCATCCTTCCAAAGACCTTCAACGAGATGGAAGCGGATGTCCACATGCCGGAGCGGCTGGGTATCTACCAGTCCGTTGGCGATACGGCGGGACCGGGCGGCATGATGCGCGCTTTGCGCACACTTCCCATGTTTATGGAGTTTGGGGAGGCCATCAAGAAATATTGTCCCGAGGCTTGGGTCATTAACTACACTAATCCCATGACTTTATGCGTAAAGACGCTGTACCAGGTATTCCCGCAGATCAAGGCATTTGGCTGCTGCCATGAGGTATTTGGTACTCAGAAGGTGTTGGCGTCCATTGCATCCCAGGAACTGGGGTGTGATTCCATAGACCGGAGGGATGTCCATGTCAATGTGCTGGGCATCAACCATTTTACCTGGTTTGACTATGCCAGCTATAAGGGCATTGATCTATTCCCGGTCTATAGAAAATATATAGATGTCCACTATGAGGAGGGCTATGAGGAAAAGGACAATCATTGGATGAATTCTACCTTTGCCTGTGCCCACCGGGTTAAAATGGATCTGTTTAAGCGCTATGGACTGATTGCGGCGGCGGGAGACCGTCATCTGGCAGAGTTCATGCCCGGTGACGAGTACTTGAAAGATCCGGAGACGGTGGCAGGCTGGAAGTTCGGCCTCACCACAGTGGCATGGAGAAAAGAGGATCTGCAAAAGCGCCTGGAGCGCAGCCGCAGGCTGGTGAGCGGCGAGGAGGAACTCAAGTTGGAGCCCACTGGGGAGGAGGGGATTCTGCTGATCAAGGCATTGTGCGGATTGGAGCGGGTGGTGAGCAATGTGAATATCCCCAACGCCGGGCATCAGATCGCCAATCTTCCAGAAAATGCAGTGGTGGAGACCAATGCCGTGTTTGAGAGGGATGCCATACGTCCGGTGCTGGCGGGGAGCGTTCCGGAGCAGGTGCGCCAGCTGATCATCCCCCATCTGGAAAACCATGACCGTATCATGCAGGTGGTGCTGGGAGACAATAGAGATGTGGATCTGGTGGTGGAGGCTTTCCAAAATGATCCGCTGGTTAAGGGCAGAGCCACAAAAGAGCAGGTTCAGGCCTTGGTGCGGGATATGATGTCCGCTACTTTGGGATAGGGGATGCGGAACTCTAAAACAGCAAGTTTCCGAACTGCGCACCGATAAATGTTTGAATACTAAAAGTGGTTAGATTTGCACCAGCAGAGTTGGTGTGCCGGCAGGGAACACTGGGAGATAGATGCTTGGATGTATCACATCCAAAAAAGTATTAACACAATAACATGGGCACAGCCGGAATTTGGCGAAAGCCGAACTTTGGTTATGCAGGAAAGGGGTAAGATTGTGAATATTATTGTTGCGGGAGATGGCAAGATGGGTTCCACGCTGACCCGGCAGCTTGTTCTGGAGGGGCATGACCTGACTTTAATAGATGCCAACTCCAAGGTATTGGAGAGTACGCAGGAACGATATGATGTGATGGTGATTCAGGGGAATTGCGCCACTATGGAGGTGCTGCAGCAGGCAGGGATAAAGGAGGCGGATCTGTTGATCGCTATGACAGGAGCGGACGAGATCAATCTGCTGTGTTGTATGACGGCCCATGCCATGAATTCCCGTCTCCATACCATTGCCCGGGTGCGTAATCCGGAATATACCCAACAGATTTACAAGATGCGGGATATGTTCGGACTGTCTATGGCGGTCAATCCTGAGCGGCAGGCGGCGATAGAGATCAGCAGACTGCTGAAATATCCGGGATTTCTAAAGAGGGATACCTTTGCCAGAGGCAGGGTAGAACTTGTGGAACTGAAGCTGAACGAGCAGAGCAAGCTCTGTGATGTGGCTTTGAACGATATGAACAATATTGTCAAGTGCAAGATCCTGGTATGTACTGTGCTTCGAAACGGCAAAGCGGTGGCTCCGGACGGCAATTTTGTGCTGCGGGAGGGAGACAGGATTTTTGTGACGGCCCCCAGCAATGAACTGGCTGTTTTGCTGCACAATCTGGGTATTATCACCCACAAGGTCAAGAGAGTGCTGGTGTGCGGCGGCGGGCGTGTCACCATTTACTTGGCAAAGCAGTTGGAAAAAAGCGGGATTTCGATACAGATTGTGGAGCAGGATGCACAGCGCTGCGTGGCTCTGGCCAGTTTGCTTCCATATGCCGATATCGTCCAGGGCGATGCCAGCAGTGAATTTCTTCTGGAGAGCGAGGGAATTTTAAATTGCGATGCGCTGGCCACGCTGACGGGTATAGATGAATTGAATATGATCATTTCCCTGTATGGAAGCAGCTGCGGAGTGCCCCAGATTATTACCAAGCTGGGCCGTGTGAATAACAAAAATATTTTGGAAAATCTGTCTCTGGGCAGCATCATCAGCCCCAAGGAGTTGTGCTGCAATACTATTGTTCGCTACGTGCGGGCTATGCAGAACCAGACCGGTGCGGCCAGAACCGTATATTCTATTGCGGACGGCCAGGCGGAGGCAATGGAGTTTTTGGTGGATGAACACACCTCGCACTGTGGAGAACCGCTGAAACAGCTGAAGATCAAGAAGAATGTGTTGGTGGCCTGCATTACCAAGGGTGCCCAGCAGGAGATTCCTAACGGTGACTCCTCTTTTAACAGAGGAGATACGGTGATCATTGTGACTAATGGGGACAGGGTGATCTATCAGTTGAACGATATTTTTGAGTGATGAGGATCTGTGTGGGAGAAATGCAGGACTTGCGAGGCAAATCCCCCAAGAGGCATTTTTATTTATGAATAGAGTGCCCGCCGGAGCGGGCAGATGGAGATAGGAAACGACAATGAACTACAAGATGATGGGTAAATTTATCGGTCTGCTTTTGATGGTTGAGAGCATATTTATGATGCCGGCGCTGATTATCAGTCTATGCATGAAGGAATATAGTTCCATCATGGGCTTTACCGTTACGATTGTACTTCTGTGGGGGCTGGGAGTGACGCTCAGACTGCTGTGCCGTAAGGCGAGAAAGAGTTTTTTTGCCAAGGAGGGACTGGTGTGTGTAGGGATGGGCTGGCTGTTCATGAGTCTGTTGGGCTGTCTGCCCTTTTTCTTGTCGGGAGCGATTCCGAACTATGTGGATGCCCTGTTTGAGATAGTATCCGGCTTTACCACCACGGGGGCTTCTATCTTGGAGCAGATAGAAGGGCTGCCCTATGGTATTCTGTACTGGCGCAGTTTCAGCCATTGGCTGGGCGGCATGGGGGTACTGGTGTTTTTGCTGGCAATCCCCATGGGCGGCGAGGGCGGCAGTGGCTTTACCATGCATCTGCTGCGGGCAGAGAGCCCTGGCCCTAATGTGGGCAAGCTGGTGCCTAAGATGAAGCAGACGGCACAGATTCTGTATATTCTTTACATTGCGCTGACGGTGCTGGACGTGATATTCCTGCTCATAGGCGGAATGCCGGTGTTTGATGCGGTGTGTACGGCATTTGGTACGGCGGGTACGGGTGGATTCGGCATCAAGGGAGACAGTATCGCCGGGTACAGTCCCTATATCCAGAATGTTTGTACTGTGTTTATGCTGCTGTTTGGCGTGAATTTCAGCTGCTATTATCTGCTGCTTCTGGGGCAGATCAAAAGCGTGTTCAAGGACGAGGAACTGCGTATGTATCTGGGAATTATATTGGCCAGCATTTTACTGATCGTCTGGAATTTGCGAGGGTATTACGATACTCTGGAGGAGACGGTGAGACATACTGCATTCCAGGTGGCCAGTATTGTTTCCTCTACAGGGTACGCCACCACGGATTTTGATTTGTGGCCCGGATTTTCCAAGGCTATACTGCTGTTCCTGATGGTTATCGGCGCCTGTGCAGGCAGTACGGGCGGCGGCTTCAAATGCGGCAGGGCATTGTTGGTGGTGAAGAATATGCTGCGAAGTGTCCGCCAGCTTATTCGTCCTCAGCGGGTACAGGTGGTGCGAATGAACGGACAGACAGTGGATGAGAAAGTGCTGGCCAACACCAACACCTATGTGGCTGCCTATGCCATCATTATCATTGCCAGTTTCCTATTGATCTCGGTGGACGGTTTTTCCATAACTACCAATTTCTCCGCCGTCCTGGCCTGCTTTAACAATATCGGGCCAGGCTTCGAGGCGGTTGGCCCCACCTGCAATTTTGCTTCCTACAGTATCTTTTCCAAGCTGATCCTGATTTGGGATATGTTGGCGGGCAGACTGGAGATATTCCCTATATTGATTTTGTTCTCCCGGACTACCTGGAGACAGAGGTAGGTCTGAGTTGCATTAATGTATCTCATGAGATCAGAGACGCAAAGAACAGGGGGATAGGCGGTGAAGAAAGAACACAGAGGGGCATATCGGAGAACTTCGATATGCCCCTTGCTTCTCAGCAAGCTGCTGTTTGCCAGATACATGCCTCTTGTGGCATTTCACAGCGCCCTATTTGAAGCAGCTTATAAATCGAAAGTCTGCTGGTCTTTTAGACGTTTATTTTCCAGTAACAACTGCTCAATTTGTTTGGCCTGTTGCTCTAGCTGGCGGTTAGCTGTGTCTCTCTCCTGGATTGTTTCATTCAATTTGTGGCTAGTTTCATTCAATTTGTGGCTAGTTTCATTCAATT
>CAJUCT010000069.1 GCA_910585015.1 uncultured Acetatifactor sp. | reverse complement strand
TGATAATCTGCAATTTTTGTATAATATCGGGAGATAATTTCCTGCGAATCTATACATAGGGTTCAACAAAAACGATCCAGCCCATGTGCAGGTGGCGGAGTTCCTGAACAGTATGGAACGGGGGAAGGCCCAGTACATCGTCAATGCGGTGCTGGCATACCAGAACGGGGCGCAGGCCGGGGATATGCCCCATGCAGGGCAGGATGTGGACTATGAGAGGATACGGCAGTTTGTGCTGCAGGTGATCCGGGAGCATGAAAGGCAGGAGGCGCCTCACACAGATATGGCGGAAGGGCCGGCCAGGCCGGATGCTGCTAAGGAAAGGGAGGGAGCTTCTTTTGGATTTGACGAGGATGCTTTAAGCGGCATCATGTCATCACTGGAGGCGTTCAAGAGGTAAGGGAAAGGGAGCCTGCAGGACATTCTTCATTGTCCCGGCTCCCTTTTCCCAAGCAGCTCGTCTGTGGATATGTTAAAATATTCGGAAAGGATCGCCACTTCATAGTCCGGGACGAAGCGGCTGCCCTGTTCGATCCGCAGGATGGTCAGGTCGCTGCACTCCATGCCCAGGAGCTGGAGCCTGCCTGCAAGGGCGGCCTGGGAAAGCCCCTGGGCGGTGCGGAGCTGCTTCACTTTCGGTCCTATGATGTTTTTGGATGTACCGTTCCAGTAGATTTTCATATACAGCCTTCCCTTCTAAAGATGAAGTATATGAATTGATTTTACCGAAATGGCGTGATAACATACTTCTAAAGATGAAGCATAGAGAAGTAAGGGAGAGATATTGGCGGGATCGGGGAATACTGGGAGGTAAGATAGATATGGCAAAGGAGATTTTTACAATGAGTGACGTATGGTTAAAGATTGCCCAGTTTTTAGGCACTCTGAACGGGGAGAATGTGAAACGGGAGAGCTATGTGCGCACGCCGGAATATGAGGCGGCGCTGGAGGCATGGAAGGAGACGGAGCAGGAATGGGAGGCATTTCTGGAAAGCCTGCCTGCAGACGGACAGGAAAAGGCAGAGGAGATGAAGGAAAGCCTGGAGGATTTTTCATCTGCCCAGGAGAAGCGTGCCTACATCCAGGGCTATGCGGACTGCATACAGGTATTGTTCCATATGGGGCTCCTGAAAGAGAACGAGGGGCTGAAGTGGGCAGAGAAGATGGAACGGGAGTAGTAGATGCCCAATATTGAGATTTTGGCAGAATATGGGGTTGGGGATTGTGGTTCTCCAGTCCCTTTTCTACT
This sequence comes from uncultured Acetatifactor sp., assembly GCA_910585015.1. GTDB lineage: Bacteria > Bacillota > Clostridia > Lachnospirales > Lachnospiraceae > Acetatifactor. The sequence continues at coordinate 12,218 of CAJUCT010000069.1, read as the reverse complement.
TTATCATCATAAAATTTTAAGCCTATCAGAAAAGTTTCATTTTCTTTGCAATGAACAGCAGTTTATTTCGTGTATATAAGTGAAAGGCCTTTACGCATAAGGAAAGGAGGAAGCAATGAAAGACAATGAAATTATTGAATTGTATTGGGAGAGAAACGAAGCTGCCATAGCCGCAACAGCAGAGAAGTACGGCAGCTACTGCCATACCATTTCCTATAACATTCTGCATAGCAATGAGGATGCGGAAGAATGCGTCAATGATACCTGGTTAAGGGCGTGGAAGTCCCTTCCGCCGCAGCGCCCTAACCGCTTGTCAACTTATTTGGGTAAGATCATACGCAATCTATCACTTGACCGCTTTAAGCAGTACAATGCCGAAAAACGGGGGCGGGGGCAGACTGGGCTTATGCTGTCAGAACTGGAAGACTGCATTCCTGCAGAAACGGATGTGGAGCAGAGCGTTGATGAAATGGTGCTGGTAGAATCGCTGAATCAGTTCCTGTATGCGCAGCCTGAACAGAAACGCAATATATTTATCCGCCGTTATTGGTATCTATACCCGATACGGGATATTGCTGAAGCATATGGCATAAGTGAGAACAAAACCACGTCCCTGCTTTTCCGTATGCGGAATGAATTAAAAACACATCTTGAAAAGGAGGGTATCATGCTATGAAAAGTGAAAGGCTTGCCTACGCATTTGGAAAAATCAATGATGACCTGATCTATGGTGCGGTCAATGATACAAAGAAAAAGTACGGCTGGCGCAGGTGGATTGCCGCCGCTGCCTGTGTGTGCCTTGTTGTGGGCGCGGCTGTTGCCTTATGGCCATCGGGAGGCAAAGAAACCGTGCAGGAACAGCTTCTGGCCGCAATAAAGACCGGCGGAACCATGGATACGGCAGCGGTAGAAACCACAATCCCGGTTGATAGCCGGATAGCGGTCTATGAACAGATTTATGCAGGCAATTCCACAGGTATCGGTATCGATGGGCCGGAATCACCGGACAGCACTAAAAATCTACAGCCATTTGTCGGAAATATATATATACAATATGGCGAAAACATCTGGTATCGCGTCAAGGGTATGGATGAAATCAAGTATCTTATCAGCGAAGATGCAGCAGGCACGCTGCGGCTGTGGGAGTACCGGAGCTTTCTGGTCATGGACAGCATACTTGCCCAGGCCCGCGGGGATGGGGCAACGGATTATGAACTTGCTGAGATTGAGGGCGATACCAGGGCACAGTTTCCGGATGCTGACCTTTCCCCATACACCTATGGCGATGTATACCGCATAATCTACAATGTGGCGGGCGCGGATGATATTGTGGGAATTACGGCGGCACCGTCCACGAGCAACAACACTGATTTTGGGAAACAGATCCAAAAGCAGGTTGGTACGCACACATATGATGACCGTGATTCTGTAGCATTGTTTTATGACAGTACGGTGAATGTGGTCTGTAATAGTGCAGCCAGTTGGGAAAGCTCCTACAGCGAAAAAGATAAATATATCTACAGCTTCTCCACGGATGATGATGACAAACTCACAAGCGGCGAAGAAACATGGGCAACCCGATATCTCACCATCACGCTCCGAAGCGGCACGACGATTGACAGTTGGAAATACACGGCTTTGAGCGGAAGATTTTACGAGTTCGGCGGCATCTATACGGAACCTCTGGATGAGGATACCGTCTACGCAATCAATGGTATTTTGGGCATTGAATGAGGCAGTTAGGCACTTTTGGGCTTAACTGCCCTCTGATAAAGCCTGCAGTGAAGATTTTCTAGGTCCATGTCCTTTTTATTAAGCAGAATTTGCAAATTTGGAGAGTGTGTTAGCCGCCAGCTTTTTGCTGTTTATCTTCTCCGTCAATCAGATAGGCATAGCTGACGCCCAGAACCTGTGACAAGGCCCGAAGCTCAATATCCGTCACATACCTTTTGTTGGTCTCAATGCGCGTGATCACGTTCTTGTCCATGTCATATCCAGCAAGCTGAAGCTTATGGGCAAGATCTCTTTGCGAGAGGTTCTGCTGTCTCCTGAGTTCTATGAGCCGGCTGCTGACCAGATTCTTTTCTCCTGATGATCCTGTTGGTTTTGGCATGATATCCTCCATTAGTGTCGAAATGTGTCGAGAAGTTTGTCTCACTTTTTGCACCACTACTATTGATTTTAGTAGCATTCCATATTAAAATCGGTTGTAAAAGTGAGACAAAAGGAGGATGCACTATGCAGAAGGAACAGATTTTTGAGAAGATGAACGGATTTCTGGCAGAAGGATCACATTCCCTGCCGGAGGAGCCGCCATTGAAGATGAATTTGCCGAGGGAAAAGAGTGCTGCCTTCTATATGAAGGTGTGTACCAGGCAGGCCGGAATCTGTGCGAACGGTTGGGAGAGGACGAGGATAGTGATGTGGAGACTATCCTGAACGGCATGGAAAGGATCTCCAGACCGCTTTCTATGAAAATGTATGAATATGACGGGCAGGAGAGAGGGGATGTTGTTTAATATTCTGTACAGGGCCGGGGAAAGATGTGTCAAGTGCCTTCCCCGGTCTTGTACTTGTCTGCACTATAGGGGCGAAAGACATATTATTTTTGATGATTATCATCAACATCGCTTTTTGCAGTTTCCATTTCCATTATTTAGTGAGAAAATAAATAATTGTCCAATATATTTCAAAAACATGTGACCGTTTTCTTCTGGCAATTGTTTTATAGGTGAAAGGAGGTCAGGCAATGAAACAAGCAATATCCACCCAACAGCTGGAGGATGCCTATGATGCTTATGGTACAGCAGTATACCGTCTGGCAATGGCTTTCCTGGGGCAGTGTGCCGACGCGGAGGATGTGACCCAGGAGACCTTTTGCCGATTGCTGTACCGCGCTCCCATTTTCACGGATGAGAACCATCAGAAGCGCTGGCTTCTCCAGGTTGCAGCCAATCTGTGCCGGAACCAACTGAGGGGCTTCTGGCGGAAACGGGTGACGCAGTTAGAGGACACCATCCCTGCCATTGTCCCAGAGGAACTGGAGGCCCTGAATGCTGTCATGGCCCTACCGGAACAGTACAAGCTGCCTATCCATCTCTACTACTATGAAGGATACTCGGTGACGGAAATCGCTGAAATTTTAAAGGTGGGGAAATCGGCGGTGAAGATGCGGCTGAAACGGGGCCGTGAATTGTTGAAAATGGAATTGGAGGGATCAAATTGAATATCAACGACTATCGAAAAGCGATGGATCATATCAGTCCAAGTAATGAATTGAAAGAGCGTATTATGCACAAAAAAACAACTCATAGGCGGTATGCCCCGGTTCACCGTGTTCTCGCCAGCACACTGACAGCAGTTTTAATGCTGACCTGTGTGACCACTGTTGCCCTGGCTGCCAGCCCGGAACTGCGAAGGGCGGTGCTGTCTTTCTTCCGCATAGAAGAGCGGGAACAGGTGCCCGGCCAGCCCGATATCAATCCATCCGACATCAATCAGCCCGATGTTAATCAGCCTTATGACAATCAGCCTGACATCAGCCAGACTGAAATCGGCAGTCTGGTCAAGGCCCAGTACATCAAAATGGACCAACGTTACGGTCTTTCCGGTGGCCTGCTCAATAACCTGACCTGGAGCGATGACGGCAGGACTCTTTTGGAGGCTGGGTTCTGGGAGATCAAGGACAACAATCTGGTTCCCGTCCAGGTGGACATGCGGACCAGCCAAATTGACATAACATTCCAGGACATCAATTACCAGGGCAACCTGTACTGGTTCATCCGGAATGGGGAGCTGCATCTCTTTCAAGGCAGTCCCTACGGTGTTGATACACGCCCTGAGGATGAGTGGTCTGTAGAGGCCATTCCAGAGCGTACTGATGTATTGCTGCTCAAGCTGGCACAGGGCCAGCAGACAGATTACACCGAGTACCCTATGCTTTTCTATCTGGATACCGGCGAGACAGAGGACTTTTTGGCCAGCACAGGCGCCAGGCAGCTGGAATACGCTTATGATTATTCGTGGTCGGAGAATATGCGCAGGGCATTGATTTTATGCAGTGCCGGCATGGGTGGGCTGCAGGAATGGCTTTGCGATCTGGATGCCAGGACTCTCATCCGTTTGGATGAGCTGACTGGGATGGGCGAGGAAGTCAGTGCCGGTTTCGCAGACAATGATACGTTGATCCTCACCACCCACACCACATCGGAAGAGGACGAAACATGGCAGACCGTCACTTGTTATGCTTACGATATCCCCACCGGGCAGAAGACGAAAACCCTGGATAAGGCACACTACTATCGATGGTGGGATGAACCCTATGGTGCCCAGCTGTTTGGTAGCCGCTGCGTTCTGATAGGTGAGGACGGACAGGTTCGGTTGGTCGATCTGAAAACAGGGATGCAGACTGTCGTAGAGGGATTTACCTGGCAGACGGGGGACGAATTCATGCCCAGTCCCTCCGGCAATAAGCTGCTGTATTATTCCTCTGACTCCAAAGCGGAGGGCCTGGGTATCTCCCAGCTGGGCGTGGTGGATCTGGAAAAGGGCACTTTCATTGCCTTTGACAGGGAAGGTTACAGGAACCTCTATGAGGAGGGCATCGGTTGGAGCAATGACAGCACAGTGAGCATTAACGCCCGTTCTTCCGATGGCGAAACCAGGTATCTCATTTTGTACACGTTCTGACAGCGAGAGGCTCTCTTTTTGAGAAAACGAGTGTAGGGTAGAAGATGCTGCCTGATAGGAAATAATATAAGGCTGGGGAGAGGATGAGATGTATATATGCCTTCCCCGGCCTTTTATCTGTCTTTCGGGGAAAAAATCTGTACGTCAGGAATTGCGATTTCCTATATGCCAACAAACCATGTATAATAAATAGGGGTATTGTAGCAACACCACAGTACCCACCCCTCAAACATAAATCAGCAAAGGAGACGGGAACCAATGCTTCAGATAGCAGTCTGCGAGGACGAAAAGGCGGACAGGGATAATCTCACAGGCATCCTGAAACCGCTTTTAGACAAATACACAGAAGAATACCGTATCACATACTTTACTTTCGGTGGGGAACTGCTACAATAGGACGACAGCTTCCACCTGATTTTCATGGATATTATGATGGAGGGCAGGAATGGAATCGAGACGGGGCAAGAGCTTTACAGCCGGAACCATTCCACAAAGATCATATACACAACCAATTTCGGACAATACTGCATGGATGCGGTGAACACCGTACATGCCTTTGCCTTTCTGGAAAAGCCGGTATCGACGGAAGCACTGGAGGAACAGCTGCAGGCATTCCTGCGGCAGTATCAAAAAGAGGAGGTGCGGCTGGAGTTCCGAAACGTATCTTATGAGGAAAACGGTGTCCAATCGGAAAAATCTACCCTGATGCTTCCCGTCGATACTATCCTGTACTTTGAATACATCAAGGCAATGAAGAAGGTAAGAATCGTGACGGAAAATATGGTGTACGAGTATCCGGATGTCATCAGCGGTCTGGAGGAGCGGATGAAGTCTTACGGTTTTGAGACGAGCTGCCGGGGCATCCTTGTAAATCTTAAAAATGTGGCAAAGACAAAAGGATATGATGTCGTATTGAAAAACGGTGTGTCAGTGCCGCTGTCGCAGAAACGGGTGGCACAATTCAAGGAACGGCTCAATGAATATATCCATAGCAGTGGGGAGTAGAGGTATGGAAAATTTAGTATATTTATTCAGTTGCTTTCTGTCGTGTGTGATCGTTGCCGGGCTGATGTTTCAGCTCATGGGTGACCGTTATGAGAAAGCCTTTGTAAATCCGTGGGTTTACCGGATTGCTGCCGCTGTCGCTGTAGTAATCATTACAATGGTAAACCTGAAAAGAAATGCATTATGGAATGCTACAACTAATTTCTTGATTTATAGCTTTATCGTTTTTTTCTTTTATGGAGACAGGGGCATCAGGAAATACTGGAGAGTGTTGGAAACAGATTGTTTCTTTATAGTAGTTGCACTTTTTGAAGGAATTGGCGTATATGGGATTGATTTTCTGATGGAGCAGCTTGGTCTTATGCCGGAAGATGTGGTGATTGGTAGCAGTATAGAAGTGGCTTTTTCCAAGCTGGTGCTGATCTTCTTTTACTATGCTCTGCTAAGACGATTCTTTAAAAAGGATTTCAGGCAGAGCCGGACACAGGTATTTCTTTATCTTGTTATGTTTTTATACAGTATGGTTAATTTTATTATCCTTATAATAGCAGCCACAAAAAGTGCAGACTATTTCCTAATCTGCACCAATCTGTGCTGTGTTGTCTTTGCAAACCTCTACCTGTTTTATTCTTTGAAAGTGGAGGATGAAAAGAGCAGCATGGAGTTCCAGATCGCCATGATGAAGCAACAGGAGAGTATGCAGTTTGAGCATTATGAGAGACAGAGGGAGAAATATGGAAAGTCTATTGAAATCCTCCATGATGTCAGTAAACACATCCGTTCCATTGAGGAGCTGTACCAGTCAGGTGTGACGGACAAGGCAATGGAGTATACAAAGCAGATCGGGAGCATCTTAAAGCCTCTTGTGCCAGAGGAATATTCTGACAATCCTATGCTGAACATTCTCCTTGCGGACAGGAAGCAGGCGGCGGAGAGCATCGGCATCCGGTTCGTTGTAAAGGTGGAAAGCATAGGGCTTGGGTTTATAGAGCCAGTGGATGTGACAACGCTCTTTGGGAATCTTCTGGAAAATGCAATGCAGGCTGTCTTAAAGTGCAGTGGGGAGCGCTATATTAAGGTGCATATCAAAAACTATAATGAGATGCTTTCCATACGCATTGAGAACAGCGTGGAAAATGAAGTAAGGATAAAGAACGGTAAACCAGTAAACACAGGTGGGAAAGGCACTGGCATCGGTTGTTTGAATGTGCAGCGGTGTGTGGAGAAATACGGGGGCAGTGTCCTCTACAAAAACGGGAACGGGAAATTTTACAGTGATGTAATCCTGAACAGGTGAACGGAATAACGCAAAACATAAAGGCGTTTTAGTATAGTTTAGAGCAAATTTAGAGAAAAAACATAAAAAAATCTGTACTTCGTGGAAAAAATCTGTACTTCGGGATATAAGTATAGGATTTTATGTACATATTTCCGATAACAAAAATGACAGCGTAGTATACGCATGGAAATGGAAAAACAGATTTTAAGAACAGGATTAAGGAGGTCGAAATCATGGCTATCAATGTTAATAATGAAAATGGAGCATTAGCAGCATATCAATATGCAAGTAAAGCACAAAAAACATCTGCCAAAGGAACAACCTTTGCTGAAAAGGTGGCTGAAACAGGCAGTACGCAGGAATTATCGGAAGCGGAAAAATTGGAAGCGTTTAAGAAAGAGATGTGGAATGAGATTAACTCTATTCCACGAAGCAGCAGTATAAGTTGGTCTATCAATATAACAGATGAAGCATTTGAACGTATGATGAATGAGCCGGAATTTAAAGATAAAATGATGAGTTTAATTAGGGAGGATGCCGCTGCAGGACGCTATCCCATAGTTTGTAGTATAACTATGATTGATGAAAACGGATACAAAGGTTATTCTTATAACGATACGAATGTTGGGAATACAGCGTATTCATCACATTCCAAAGATAAGAATAATTTCTATAAACAAAAAGCAACTAACAAATTTAATAGCAATGATTTAACAGAGTATTACGAAAAACAGCGCAGGGAGCGGGAATTTCAGCAGGAAATGAGGGATAAAGAATATTTCGATCACAAAAGGTTGACAGAATATTGGAACAAACGCCAGAGTGCCGCCGCTTCTTATGAAGCGAATGTCGTGGTAGAGCCAGTAGAAGGCAGCGGTTTTGACAGTGCTATGGCAGGGACTATTGTTTAGAGCAAGAATTTAAAATTAAATTGGTGACAACCGGAAACGGAGTTCAAATTTATAAAATTCAGGGAGGATAATATTATGCAGATAACAAGGGACAATTATTCACAATATGCAAATATGGTACAGCAGATGTTTGGGAATAGGAAAAATTCTAATGATCCGTTAGCACAATGTGATTATGGGAATTTTGCACTGAGATTCAAGCCTGTTGATACATTGCAAGCAACAGGCAAATATCTTATAACAAGTATATAATCAGAAGTTGCAAAGGAGGACTTTATGAAATCAAGCGATAGAGATGATGGCTGGTTAACTGGACGACTCTATTTCAACAGAGAAGATAAAAGAGTAATCATCAAGAGACCGCGAAGTGGGTTTGGCTATACAATGAATTTAGGAAATAAGTGGACATGGATATTTAGTATTATTTTTGTGATGATTATAGTTATATTCGTCAGTGTACTTTAAAACAACTTTTAAGCAGTGGGTATACTTATTCAAAAAGGGAGTAACAAAAAGGGATACTGTATCCACATCGCAGTATCAATCGCTTAAACATAAAACAGCAAAGGAGGCATGAACCAATGTTTCAGATCGCAGTCTGCGAGGACGAAAAGGCGGACAGGGATAATCTCACAGGCATCCTGAAACCGCTTTTAGACAAATACACAGAAGAATACCGTATCACATACTTTACTTTCGGTGGGGAACTGCTACAATAGGACGACAGCTTCCACCTGATTTTCATGGATATTATGATGGAGGGCAGGAATGGAATCGAGACGGGGCAAGAGCTTTACAGCCGGAACCATTCCACAAAGATCATATACACAACCAATTTCGGACAATACTGCATGGATGCGGTGAACACCGTACATGCCTTTGCCTTTCTGGAAAAGCCGGTATCGACGGAAGCACTGGAGGAACAGCTGCAGGCATTCCTGCGGCAGTATCAAAAAGAGGAGGTGCGGCTGGAGTTCCGAAACGTATCTTATGAGGAAAACGGTGTCCTGTCGGAAAAACCTACCCTGTTGCTTACCGTTGATACGATTTTGTACTTTGAATACATCAAGGCAAAAAAGAAGGTCAAAATCGTGACGGAAAATATGGTGTACGAGTACCCGGATGCCATCAGCGGGCTGGAGGAGCGGATGCAGCCTTACGGTTTTGAGACGAGCTGCCGGGGCATCCTTGTAAACCTTAAAAATGTGGCAAAGACAAAGGGGTATGAGGTTGCATTAAAAAATGGCATGTCAGTGCCGCTGTCGCAGAAGCGGGTGGCGCAGTTCAAGGAACGGCTCAATGAATACATCCATAACAGTGGGGAGTAGGGGCATGGAAAATTTAGTATATCTGTTCAGTTGCTTTCTGTCATGTGTGATCGTTGCCGGGTTGATGTTCCAGTTCATGGGTGACCGTTATGAGAAAGCCTTTGTAAATCCGTGGGTTTACCGGATTGCCGCCGCTGCCGCTGTGGTGATCGTGACGCTGGTAAACCTGAAACACAATACATGGTGGAATATGGCAGCAAATTTTCTGGTGTTCGGTATTGCCAGCTTTATCTTCTATGAGGACAAAAGCGGCAGGAGATATTGGCGGGTGCTGGAGTTGGAATGCTTTTTTATGATGGTTGCGCTGTTTGAGGGTATTGGTGTATTTGGCATTGACCTATTGATGGATAAACTTTCACTCATGCCGGGAGATATGGTAATCAGAAACAGTATAGAGGTGGCGTTTTCCAAACTGGTGCTGATCTTCTTTTACTATGCCCTGATGAGGCGGCTGTGGAAAAAAGATTACAGGCAGAGCCGGACGCAGGTGATCCTTTACCTTGTTATGTTTTTATACAGTATAGTCAATTTTATTATCCTTGCAACAGCTGTCACAAGGAAAGCGGACTATTTCCTGCTCTGTGCAAATTTATGTTGTATCGTCTTTGCCAACCTGTACCTGTTCTATTCCCTGAAGGTGGAGGATGATAAGAACAGCATGGAGTTCCAGATCGCCATGATAAAGCAGCAGGAGAGTATGCAGTTTGAGCATTATGAGAGACAGCGGGAGAAATATGGAAAGTCCATTGAAGTCCTCCATGATGTCAGCAAGCATCTCCGCTCCATAGAGGAACTATATAAAGCAGGCATGACGGATAAGGCGATGGAGTACACAAGGCAGATCGGAGGCATCCTGAAGCCCCTTGTGCCGTAGGAATATTCCGACAACCCGATGCTGAACATCCTCCTTGCGGACAGGAAGCAGACGGCGGAGAGCATCGGCATCCGGTTCGTGGTAAGGGTGGAAAGCACAGGACTTGGGTTCATAGAGCCGGTGGATGTGACAACGCTCTTTGGGAACCTTCTGGAAAACGCAATGCAGGCTGTCATAAAGTGTAGCGGGGAACGCTGTATTAAGGTGCATATCAAAAATTATAATGAGATGCTTTCCATACGCATTGAGAACAGTGTGGAAAAGGAAGTAAGGATAAAGAACGGCAAACCGGTTAGCACAGACAGGAGAGGCACGGGAATCGGCTGCCTGAACGTGGAGAGGTGTGTGGAGAAATACGGGGGCAGCATCCTCTATAAAAATGATCGCGGGAAATTTTACAGTGATGTGATCCTGAACCGGTAGGCGGGATGGCGCAATCTATAAGGGTACTTTAGGATAATTTAGAGCAGATTTTGGAGAAAAAACATAAAAAAATCTGTACTTCGGGAAAAAAATCTGTACCTCAGGATAAATGTATAGGATTTTAATACAGATTTCCGATAATAAAAGTGATAGTGCAGTATATGCGCAGAAGTGAAAACGGATTTTAAGAACAGGCTCAAGGAGGACAAAGTTATGTCAAAAATTACAGATTACAGTTTTTTATTTGAAAGTATGTTTGGAACAAAAAGCACAAAAGGTACGAGTATTATAGGTAGCTTTCAGTTGTCGCAGTTAAACAGCAGTTCTATACAGTCACAGTTAAAGGCGGCGGGCATTGATACGAACAGCAAGCAATATAAGGCGGCAATAAAAGAAATGATGCAGGCAGGAAATGGTGCAATGTACACAAATATCCAGTGCATTAAAAATTCCATGAAATGTTACGATAAGGACGGAGATTTTATCAACCCCAGAAACGGACTTGCCGGACTTATATTGACGGATGAAAATGCAAGTCGTCAGAAACGTATCATTTCCATTTCGGAAAGCAGCAAAGACGAAATGTTTGAGTTGACGAAAAAAGAGTTTTTACAGGAAAACGGTGTTCACAATGGCGATACAACAAAGCGTAGGGATGTATATGACAATCTGTACAGAAAGACGGAGAAAAATGACCGATTAGCAGCGGGATATACTATGGAGCAGTATGAACGGGCATACAGAAACACATTTTATGCGGCGGTACGGGAAGCTGATCCTAAGTGGGAGCTTGGGAAGCCGATTCCATCCGGCGTATTGGACGGCATTACAAGAGAAAGTGTAGAAAGGCAGCTTGCCAAAAGTGGTAACAAACTTGTGAAAAGGTCATCTGTTTCAGGCAGTTCAATAGATTTGCAGATATAAAGTGCATATTGGGGAAGGCGTACTACATTTTATATAAATATGCGAATGCAGTACGCTTTTCAATATGTGAGAAATGATAGGAATGTAAAGACTGTTTATTAGGGAGGAAGGTTTCATGAGCGTATCAGTAAGTGGTTCTGTCAGCAGCATAAAGAATGTTACCATTGCAACAACCGGAAAGGGAGAGCCGAACTGGTCTTACATACCATCGGCAGGTAAATCTAATAAATCGAAGGCGGAGTTTACCAGTGAAATCAGGGAACTAGCAAAAAGGGCAGCTCTGTCAACAAATAAAACAGAATCAGAATATATTTCCAGACAGGTTCTCCAGTTAAGGGCGGAATATTTATCTGATGTTGCACCAGACAGGAAGATGTTGTATCAACAGGCTAAAAATGCTATGAAAAATCAGAATAATAACCCTAAATGTAGAGGGATTGGGGAATTGACATTATTGGATTTTTTGGAGGCGGCTGATGGCAGGGGAAGCAGTCTTGCTGAAAAAAGGTTCGCATTGGCAGGTGGCGGCACGTTGACTTGTCCGATTTTAACAACGGGCGGTTATGGCGCTGTTATTGAATGCCAGGGTGTAAAAGCCCTGTCTAACACAGGCAATGGATGGAGCTATGAAATGACACCAGCAGAACTTGCCAAAAAGGATGAATTTTATTCTATCTATTGGACAGAGTATCGTTTTGTTAAGAACAGTGTAGGGGAAGAACTTTCAGACCTGCCAGATTATCTGGAGGAGAAGCCCTCTTTTGATAGGAAAGCATAAACAGGCA
>CAJUCT010000068.1 GCA_910585015.1 uncultured Acetatifactor sp. | reverse complement strand
TAGGGGTAGTCTGCGCTTTTTTAGCTAAAACAAAGGTTAGGTTTCACAGTAAATAGGGAAACTTAAAAAGAAAGTGTTCCAGTGGAAAAAAGTAAAAAATATATTGAGGAGGTTATTTTCTTTGGTTTTGATTTGGATTAGACACCTAAATTTTACCATAGATAGAGGTCTTTTTCTATTCACTAAATAAGTGAAAAGCAATATTCAATTAAAATACAGTAACTATGCGGGTTTCAGCAGTTAATGCTGTTATTCCGTGAATAATTCAGGATAAATTAATGAAAAAGTTACCATTTTTAGAAAACCTATTTATAGGAACAGCGGTAGATTGGGAATTTAAAAGAATGATAAATAAAAGTCCCTATATACCAATAGACACCTACAATATCGCAGGACAGGGACAATGGGGAGCTGATTTGATATACATGGGAGATACTACGGGTTATGATGGTTATTTTTGGGTAGATATCACTACGAAAAAGCAGGCGGATAATCATTTTGACAAATACCATAATAATGGATATGTTACGCCGTATCGTTAATCTAATATTAAAATTCTTCTGTCAAATATATTTTTGACAGAAGAGAATTTTAGGTAGGTGTCTAAGAATATCAATTTAGATTTATTTACCCCAAATAGTTGGAAGAAAGGAAGAATAATCCAATCACTTTTTGTTATGATTGGAGCATATGGGAGAAAATGGGAAGAAATGAGAAAAATCTAATTGAAAGATGGAGAAATGATCCTGCATGGAGACATAGATGGGAACGAATTGCTCTTTGGATATTCGGTGGAAGTGAAGTAATTGATATCATAGAAGATTTGGAATATACTCCAGATGGATATTTGGATCTGAGGGGGTTTCCCATTAATTCATTTGTAGATATACAAGAGTATACTAATCTTCAAAGAGCGAATTTGATACAGGACTCAAGAGGGCTTATTTCCAAAAAAAGATTTGAAAAAATCGATTTTTCATATGCTGATTTCAGTGGTCGGTATATAGAAAAATGTAAATTTTTTGATTGTATATTTGGGAATGTAAAAATGCTTGATATACAAGAGGCGCAGTGTTCGTTCAGAGATTGTATTTTCAGGAAAGGAATTTATGGGGGATTTTTGGGGATGGGAGAGAGCCGCTACAAGAATGTGCGATTTCAGTCCGTTAAAATGCATAGAACCGCTATGTGGTGGCCTGATTTTGAAGACTGCCTTTTCCAGGATTGCAACTTAAAGTATACGGATTTTGGCGGCGCTCATTTTAAAAATGTTAAGTTTATTGGAAAAGTTGAAGATGTGTGGTTTCGAGGAAAGATGCCTGAACGCTACAAATCAAACTGTAAATGGATGCCGGATATAGAGGAGCGTTGGGATCGGGTGCTTCCAATGGAAGCAGATTTTTCAGAAGCCACATTAAGCAATTTGACAATCAGCGACTTCTGCGACCTTTCTGAAGTGATCTTACCAAGTGATGGAAGCTGTTATCTCATTCCAAATCTTGATGCCATGAGAAATGATATTGGTAAAAGGCTTAAAAAAGAGAAAAAGAGGTTGCTGGAAGAACTGTTGGAATATTATCTTACTGAGAGAGAAAACCAAAATATGAAAATGTTTTGTTTGAATGATGTCTATCGTGAAATCCAAAAAGATTTTGCACCAGAGGAACAACAGGAAAGTTATGATTTGTGCAAAGCAATATGTAATGATTTATTAAATAAAGGAATATTAACCTTAGGAAAGATAAAGGAGATTTCGCAAATTAATTTGGTGTTAGTGGACAAACGGGGTGGTAAGTATTGATACTGTTATTTCGATAGCAAGAAAAGATATTCTCGCTATTAAATCAGACTGCCCTTATTTAAATCCATATGTTGGTATCTAATACAGAAATAAATGCAGGGACCTTCAGGCAGTCTACAATGGGGGGCGAATCAATGCGAAAGAATGCAAGGTTAATCGGTATGACGGCGAGGGCCTGCGGTATGAAACGGAGGAGGAGGGCAAGATTATCCGTTTCCTGTTCGACCGGGGCGAACTGGCCCAGGAAAACCGGGAAGGAGAGGAAACCAGTTATGTAAGGGGACGTAACCCGATTGTCTTAAGCAGGGGCGGAAAGGACAGAAATTACTTCATTCAGGATGAAATGGGGAGTACACTGCTTCTTCTGGATCAGGACCATGAAATCCGAAAAACCTACCGCTATGATGCTTTCGGGAACCTTCTGGAAGAAACGGGAGATATAGCCAACCGACTAATGTATACTGGGCAGATGTATGATGGTGCCGCAGTCCAGTACTATCTGCGGGCGAGGTTCTATAACCCTGCAATCGGGCGGTTTATGCAGGAGGATACCTACCGTGGGGATGGTCTGAACCTGTATGCGTATTGTGCGAACAATCCGATGATGTATTACGACCCGAGCGGGTTTGCACAACTGTGTATAAACGGAAAAACAGCATCGCAATTAGAAACATACGAAGAGGTGCAATATCATAAACGTCTTTCAGCGACTCCAGGTGAAAAATCTCCTTTGGGTACATGGATAGGACCACGAGGAAACGGCGTATTTGTTCCGTCAGACCCCCGAATACAAGCACTTTTGCAACAAAAAGGTCTGCAAGGAATTACATATCAAAATGGTATACCGGATTTTTCAATGCCTATGGTAGAAGAAATAGAATTGTTTAACATGCATGGTGGTGATAACGGCAGGGATTATAATTTCGCTCAAGCAGATAGAATAGCAAGCAGTAGGAATGGACTGACTCAAGCACAAGCCAGCAGTTTATATGGAATCACTTATGCATGGCATGAATGCAATGATATGAAAACAATGCAACTGATGTCGCTTGATATTAATGATTATTTTGGACATATGGGAGGTGTGGGAGAAATAAATTTATTATTTGAATTATTTAATCCAAACCAAACAGGATGGTATCGTAATTGGAAAAAGAAATGAAAAGGAGTAGAAAGTGATAAAGAATTTATACGAAGATGATTTAGGATATATGGTAGGCACATTTTACTCTGATATTTTGGGGTATGACATAGAAGTAAGATATGATAAGGAACTCTCACAGAAATATGTGGAGAAAAATATTTATTATTTCAATAATTTAGAACAGGAATTTCTGGTAAGTATATGTGACGCCTTAAGAAGGTATTATGAAAATTATGAAAAACTTTACCCTGATTTATGCGAAGACCTCCCTACAGATATTTTAAATGATTTTGAAGAAAACCCGACATCTATATTAAGATATGTAAAGATTGGAGTATATAGATTTCACAAATGCAGCAAAGAAGATGAGGAGATTCCAGTTATAAATTTAGGTGGAGATTGTGAATGGGCGGGTGATGCCGGGATAACAATTGCGGCAAAAAATAGTCAGCTATTATATGTGGGGCGTTGGGATAATTTTAATATTTGGAATAGTGGGACGAACAGAATATTCAATTATGCAATGCCGCAGAGTAATTTATAGTTTTATATCATGGTTCAAGTGTTATAAGTCTTTTATCCAAGCGCAGTATGAATTTGTACCTTGATAACTAAATATATCGCTGTAAAAGCAGGAAATGTCGAAGTTTATCTGGTATAATAAAATTTTCATCGTATCAGGTTAAGTGACCAAAGAAATGCGGTATAGCTGGCAGAACTATTAAACTGCCTGAAGAGGGGGATATCAACTCCTATGGATATGAACTGGGAGATGACAACGGCGCAGGGATCACCTATGCCTATGACATTCGGGGCAACCGGATCCGCGTCACCAATGCCCTGAGGGAGATGGTGCAGGAGTTTTCCTACAACCTACAGAACTGGCCTGTCATGCAGAAAGGCACGTATGGAAACCGGACGGAGTTTACCTACGGACCGGACGGAATGCTCAGGAATGTACGGCGTCCCGGCGACGGGAGCTGGAATGACAGCGCGGGAGACGGTTCGGGACATAGCGGCGTTATGGCGCAGAACAGTGCCGCCGGCCAGTCTGCCTCAAGCGGCCAGCGCATCATACAGCAGTATGAGTATAACGCAATGGGCCAGAGCGTAGGGGTTGTAGACGGGAACCGGAACCCGATTTCCTATGATGTGGACAGTTGGGGACGCATCACCGGCATGGAGTTTGCGGACGGCGTAAGAGAGGGCTATGAATACACCCCCGCCGGACAAGTCAGCCGTACCACAGATGGCAACGGCAGTTCCGTGCAGTACCGTTACAACAGCCTCAGTCAAGTCAGTGAGCGAACCGACCAGTTGGGCTATACAGAGACAGTTCGGGAACATTCTGAAAGAGACAGAGGAACTATCCAATCGGCTGACCTATACCGGACAGATGTATGATGGCGTTGCGGGGCAGTATTATCTAAGGGCGAGGTTCTATAATCCTGCCATCGGACGGTTCCCGCAGGAGGATACCTACCGAGGGGATGGTCGGAATCTATATACGTATTGTGCAAATAATTCGGTGATGTATTATGATCCGAGTGGGCATGGCTTATGTCCGCAGGCATTGCAACAACTTGGAAATGATAACTCGGCAACAGATCCTTATGCCAGAACTGATTTTGTAACAGTATCTGGCGAGTGTACTATTGATCAAGGGCATAGCTACGAAAGAGGGGGACGAGATCTTTACGGAGATGTACCATTTGCACAATGTCAGTATGAAGCTAAGATTAATGGACAAACCGTCAAGGGTGTTGCCGATAATGTGATTTTGAGTGACAATATAGGCACCGAAGCAAAATAAGTGGAGGATTGGACAACATCTCTTCGTAATCCAGAGAGTCAAAACAGTACAAGACCGTGGGCAGTTGCAGAACAAGATAAAATGTTAAGTCAAGCCACAAAGTAGGGTCATGCCTTTGATAAAGTAATCTATCACACAAACAGTATTGAATTGAACAATTATTATGCCAAAGCATTCAATGATGCGGGAATTATAAATCTTGAATTCGTAATAACACCAGTTATAAAATAGGGGGGAGTAATGAATAAAATAATGAATAAAAAAGAACTATTAGAGAGAGTGCTTGGACATCCAATTAGTAAGGAGAGAAGAGTGCCAGGTACGTATTTTGTTGAAGGTCGGGAATATCGATATGTTTCTAATAAAAGTCAAGTTAAATTCGGTGAACTTTTTCACGAGTTATTTAATGTTCCGCCAGTAATTCCTCAAAATGGAGGAGCTTTAATTGAGGGATGTAAGATTACCCTGCCAAATGGTGACATATTTGAGGCGGTTTCTTATAAAGGGGTAATTGAAGAGTGGCGACAGCAACTTGAACAGGGAGCTAAGGCGTTAAATGAGGAGGTGGCTAGAATTGATATTGATACTGATTCTATTGTGTTGAATGATATGCGGTCATTTCGTTTAACGGATTGTACTATTGATTTTTATTAATTGATTTGAAAATGCAGGGAACATCACTGGCACCACTGACGCGAACAGGGGAACCATCAATTACTGCTACAACAGTATGGGACAGGTCTGCCGGATCACGGATCAGGAAGGAAACGATGAGTATTTCTATTATGATGAGAAGGGACGCCGGGAGACCCATATCGACAGGAACGGGGATGTGGAGCGCCCCCTTTACAACATGGACGGCAGCCTGTCTTACCAGAGGTTCGAGGGCCGGAAGGGAAGAAACCTTTACAACATGGACGGCAGTCTGTGCTACCAGAGGTTCCAAGAGCGGAAGGGAAGACCCCCTGTTGTCAACAGGTACGCAAAATATCCAGATAGAACAGAGTTGGCACAACAAGAATGCCAAAGAGTGGTTGATGCAGGAAATGCAATAAAGGCGTTTACAGATAGTCCAAATGCAAAAATCCTGTAACATCAGTAATGATTCATGAGGATGGCACAGTTTTAGTTGGAATAAGTGGCGAGGCGAGCGGAAATGCAGTTAGTATAAGATATGCAGATATGCTGCAAAATGCATTAAATGAAAGTGCGGGGTATAACAAATATACGGTTTCTGCAATTACTGATGAAAATTTATTAGTAAAAATACCAGAGGCCGTAGGCAACGGAAACGAACCAGAAGTACGTGCTGAGCTTAAAGCGGCGACTGCTGCGCATTATAATGACACTAGTGTCATGGGAATGGACACAAGATCTTATACGCAAATAGAAGCGCCACACAGTATATCTGGAACAAACCAAATGGAACCATGTGATACATGTAGAGAATATATGGGGGTATATATACGTTATGCAAATGGAGAAAGCTTCACTGATTGAAAGATTAAATTTTTATATAGGAAAAGTTGATGATGCATGGATTAGCTCTTTAATAGGTGCCAGCAAAGAAGATATAGATTTGTTAAAAAAATATAGTGGGTTAAAAGAGCATAATCTAGAATTACCTAATTCGTTTATAGAATTTATTGATAAAGCAGGTGAAGGGGATGGTGGACTTATTTCAAATGTATTAAACGGAAAGATGTCTGTAAAAAGGCTTGTGGATATAAATAAGGGAATATATGAAATGTGGCCAGAAACAATGCATCCATTTGAATTTGAATTTTTGTATGATGAGGTAGGGATTCCTTATATAATAAAACTAGGAAATAATAATGAGATTGAGTACGAAAACACATGTTATATAAGTTCTTCTTTTGAAAATTTATTATTTCAGTGTGCTGTTCGTAAGTATGAAGAAATGTTTTATAAGAAAAAAATACGGTTTGGGGCGAGTATCAAGTCTTTTAAGGAATCAAAAAATAGACGTAAAGAGGATACAATAATGTCAATAATGGATGAACTAATAAAAGAATACAATTTGGAGTGTGCATGGTTTAATGACAATTATTTTTTTTGTGCAAGAAATGATATATTTTCAATTATCTTATTAAAAAGAGTCGCTATGGCTGGTCAGCTATCAGGAAATGATATTTCTCAAATGGATGATTTTCTCCGCAGGCTACTACCCATGATAGGTGCTGAAATTCAAAGTTTTTGATTGTAAAAAGATTTTGAGGTTTAGTGTATAAGTTTCTTGACATGAATTTCATTGGTGTTATATAAAAAATAAGATATTTTTGTGTAGAACAATGGAAAACGGTTATACTATAATCAGAAAAATAAATCGACACAAAAATCAATCCCATAATTCGACAGCTAGTTGTACATATCTGAATTTTACCGGAAGGATTTTTCCTCCATAGACACAGAAAAATTTACAGCCTCCCCTTGCGGCTATCTTTAAGAGCTTAAGATGGACTGTATCAATCTGAAGTTTCCTCATCTTTGCAGCAAGAACTAAACGACGAAGCCAATTGAACAGGTTATAGACAAGCACATGCAACTGAAACCGGTTGGCATTGACGATTTTTGGTCTGCCGCTGACATCTGAAAAAGCAAAACCTTCCTTGCCTTCCTTGATGAAGTTTTCCATTTTTCCACGTCCGCAGTAAAACGGATGATTTGATACGGCGCAGGTCATCCGCCTTGTCTTTTGCAAGCGCCAAAAGTGTTTTGTTGATTTTTAACCGGATGGCGTATTTGCAGTCATTATCTTCGCTGGCCTGGCACAGATAAGGTGATGCGAAGCCACTGTCACCGCGAAGGTACAGTGGGAGGGAAGGATACTTTGTTCGGTATTCCTGCAATAACGGGATCATGAACTGATCGGCATCCTTACTGCAATAATGGGTTCCATCCCGCAGTTGGGCTTTAAGAAGATCGCCGCTAATCCCGTCAAAACACAGCAGTAGATGGTAATGGAGGAGACCGACACCAACAGGATACGCCATATCCGGGGCTATGAACTCATCGCCTCCGACACGGAGAGCGCAAGGACGTACTACCACTATGCTTCAGACGAGATGAGGAGTATTACCTATGAAGGCAAAAAGTCAGGCATTATATGAAGAGTTATGTCAAGTAGTAAAAAATATGAATATAGAGAAGTGTTATTATTTGGCTGTTATGGGAATGAATCGCACATTGTGCCTATGTCCCAGATTTGAAAAGTACAATTATTTTCAAGATCTTGCTTTATTATATAAGTTTATGGAAGAAAATATGAAAGAGGTTTTTGAACATCGGCAAACATACTGTGGATATAATGAAGTAAAGCGTCTTTTTGATGACTTATCGGATTGTGGCGATGATATATATTATGAATCAGAAGATGCACAAGAAACTGCATTAAAAAGTGGTTTATATGAGTTTCTGGAAGCATGGTTTGCTTTTTTAGGAGCTATTAAAAATTCTTTTGAAAAATATACCCCAGAAAAAATAGTTTCCTTCATTACGCTTCCGATAAGGTATTTGGATGCTTATCTTATGGATTGCTATTATAAACATTTTGAAAATGAACAATTACAAGACTTTATCAATAGGCATACAGCAATTGAAAGTGAGGCGAAGAGAATTCTGTCAGATGTTAAGGCAGTGCTGAATAGTGATATAGATACCTTATATGAAAGGGCATATTCATATAGCAAACTAAATATTCTAGAGTGGGACAATGATTGATGTTGGCCGCAAACATTGGTGCGGTTTTGCATAAGAATACTAAATATACGTAAAACAATGACATATAGCAATTGCTGTTATCTTATTGTGCATATGGAACCATTAAGAGCCTGCAAGGTGGCCGTCTTTACACGGAGTACGCTCAACCTCCTGGGGGAGGTGACCAGGTACTACGATGCCCTCTGCAACCTGACCAAAGTGGTAAGGCCCAACCAGGCCGGGGAGGGAGGCACCCAGCAGGCACCCGGTACATCTACGATACCATGGAGACCTTGGTCATGACAGTGGATCCTTTAGGCAACGTGCGGTCCACATCCAGGGACATAGAGAGGGGAACGTGATAAAGGAAATCCATCCCAATGCTGTAGTATACTCAATTATAAATAGTTCAGGCGTTGTCACTGACTCCCCAAAAGAGGTGGCACGTAGCATTTGTGGAGAAGATGTCGTAATTCCAACAAGAAGTGTGGAGCAGCATGTGGCCCTTGTTCTGAAGCGCAAGCTGAAGCAGGTGTAGTTAATGTAACAGGTGTACAAGAAACTGTTGAAGGAAATGGACGAAATTTCCCCAAATAAATAATTTATTAAATGATAAGGATGTAAATGGATGGATAAGATAAATTTTACAAATAAAATATGGGATTCACCAGAGAATCAAAGGTTAAAGGAACTAATTGAAGAATTTGAATTGAATCCATATGTGACATCAGATACCTTTCAGGAACTTATGAGTCTAATATGGGAAGATAGGACATGTTATCCTGTGTTTTTTATAATAATTCCATATATGATTGAAATTGCATCAAAGCTGAAATTAAGTAAATCCAAAGATATATGGATCTATTTAGGGTGCTGGATATCTACACATGAAAAATATAGGGGGGGAATAGCAAATGAGGTATTGAAGCGTTTTGATAATTCTTTGAAAAGAGCTGAGAAGGCTTGCATTGAACAAATTGCTTTAGCGGAAAAGATCGATGAAACAGATGCGCAGTATTTATATGCAAGTTTATTTGCATTTGCAAGGCATAGATTGGGGTATATGACAGTAGGTGGGTATAAGGATGATTTTGCAGGGATATCTATTACAGAATGTCCTCAAGGACATTTAATTGATGTGACTGTCTATAATTCGGGTATTGTGGCTTATGATGAAAAAGAGGTTCCATGTAAGATTAAAATGGCAAATATGATAGATATTAGACCAGATAAACAAGAAAACATATGGGAGCTTTTTGAAAAGAAAATACAGCAAGGAATAAATGATAAAAATACAAGCCAAGAAGTAAAATCTCATTTGGAATTAGCAAAACTTATAATTAAGAAGGGTGTAGATTCAAAGTTAAATATTAGATATGCATTTTCACTATATGGTAGTTTGTTATATTGCAATGGTTCAATAGACGCAAGCATGCGAGCTTTTCATGGGTTAGATGATATAGTATGCTTGCATTGTGGACAAAAGTTTGTATTTGCAGATGGCTGGTGTGAAGATAAATTTTAAGTAGGGAAAGCAGAGATATAAAATATAATTATAACACCTATTGGTCCACGAGTTATGCAACAAACCGCGATGGAATATAGACAATATACCTATGCTCTCCATGATAACCTGACAGGGTGCAGGCACGGAACCTCAAAGTTTCTAAATTAGGTTTTGCTGAGGTATATGAGAGTATCCTCATAGAGCTTGTTAAAGACAGCCATTAAATGGTAAATGGCCTTAACTAGCTGACAAGGTACCTTGGAGAAACGCTGATTAAACGTGTTCCCATGTATGTATGCGGAATGGGCGTGTGGATTGGACCTCCATCCCGGTAAAATAGCTGCCTCAAATTTCACAACTTCGTGACATTTGGAGGCCGGGAGTGAGTTGCTCCCGGCTTCCATGAATAAATCTCAATTTTGACGTAACCGCTCTATGATACTTGCTTTAGCAATTTGTCGGTATAAAAGCGCCGGTATTGCTACGGTCAGGAGGATAAGGAACGGATAAATCATCAGCATGGGCCACATAACAAACTGATAGGTGAAGAACCAAATCCCGCTGGAAATTCCCCGCACGACTATTACAGAAAACAGAACGCCAAGAACAGTCGATGTGAGGATTGTCCCTGCGGCGTAATACAGCCCCTCAAAGGAGAGCATATGCTTTAGCTGCCTGCCGGTCATGCCGATACTTTGCAGCATGGCAAATTCCTTTTTGCGGGTGATAACGCTTGTCAGGACGGAGTTGACAAAGTTTGCGATGCCGATAATTCCGATGATGATACTCAATGCCCCGCCGATGGTGATGATAAGGGAAGTAAGGTCGTCAAAGGAGCTGGTATAGGTCGCCTTGGATTCAAAATCCATGCTTGGCTCCACGCTGTCGATATAGCTGTTCAAAAACTCTGCCATTTCCGCTTCCGTTCCCTCTTTCACATCAAAGGGGAAACTGACCAGATGGGGGTTATCACACAACGGCAGGAAGATTTCTGTCGGGAGATAGAACCGGGCTTCGCCTGTGTTGCGGGTGGTGGCCGTGTTTTCGTTGGCCCGGACTTTTGCCATGATGATAAAGTCATAGCTGTCTGTAATGGTGGTGGAAAGTTCCTCCGCTTTTAGGTGGTTGATCCGTACTGTATCACCCACGCTGATATTGGGGTTCTCTATGACGGTTCCATCATCGTTACACTCTACGCTCAACAGGATATACTTTCCTGATTTCAGCTTTTCCAGGTCGATGGTTCCCTCTATGACTTCCATGCCATTCAACAGAAAATCGTCCGCGCCATACAGTCTTACAAAAGGATTTCCGTTCAGGTCTTTGTTATAGCTGAAAAAAGCATTGTGTTCCGTTGAAAACGGTTCTTCCAGCATCCAGGAGGAATAGAGCCTGCCGCCGTCCTCAAAACTGCTGTTTTGTCTGACGGCCTCAATGAAGGTATCGGACAGATCATGTTCGCCTTTTTCAACCTGGTACTGGAAAAACTCTGCGTTGGAAATCACAAAGTCCGTATCCATAAATTTTGCAATATACTTGTCAATATCAAAGCCGCTGGACAGGGTGAATACCGTGTTGAACAGCACCAAACTCAATGTCATGGACACGATCACCAGCACAGTACGCTTGCGGTTTCGGCCCAGGTTTGCCAGAGCCATAAAGTGGAGCTTCGCGCCGTGGGTCGATTTTTTGTCTTTGGCCCTGCGCTTTCCAAACGCTGCCGTATCATTTTCCGTGTAGCGGATGGCCTCGATTGCCGAAACCGTACCGGCAATCTTCGCGGGTTTGCGGACGCTGACAAAGACAGTGAAGAGAGCGAAAGCGGCGGAACCGATGAAGATCAGAGGATTTACCGTTACTTTAATACCGGCATCCGTAGTATAAACGGTCCCGTTCATTAGGAAAGGCACCAAGGCCCTGCCAATGAAGAAGCCCACCAGCAGGCCGATGGGAATACCGATCAGGGACAGCCGGAGCGCCTGCCGGTTGATAAGCTGCTTGATCTGCCGCTTTGTTGTTCCCAGCGTTTTTAGCTGTCCGTAGGACTGAATATCCTGAATGACAGAAATCTGGAAGATGTTGTAGATAATCAAGTATCCGGTTATGATAATCAACGCAACGCCAACAATACCGGAAAGCAGCATGGCGGGATTATCCGTTAACGCGCCGCTCTGATAGGCCGGACTGACACGGGCGATCACATAATTGCTGTCCTCCTTGCTGCCGCCCATCGTGTCGCAGGTATAGCCGGTTTCGGAAAGCAGCTGATGGAGTTGGGCTTCTATATCGCCTTTCCCTCTGAACATCACATAGGCGGAGATAACGCCGGAATAATCATTGTCCACAGGATAGGTATAGGTCAAAATATCCGAGTGGGCGTCCACAAAGGCTTTCGACACGATCAGCCGCCCGATATTGCTCAAGCTGTCCGTTTCCCAAAAGCCGCAGAGGGTGAAATCAGTGGTATATGACTTCCCCTTTACTTCATAGGTGAGAGAAACGGTTTCCCCGATCTGCGCCGGTACACCCAGGGCATCCAGCGTCTTTGTGTCCGCGATGATCTCGTTTTCCGATTCGGGCCGGTGACCTGTTGTGGGGGTGTAGCGGGCAAATTCCAGAGCGGTATCATCCATATACCACAGGTCAGACCGCCAACGCTCCAAGCCCGGATTTTTCAGCCGGTAGGACACCGCTTTGGTATAGGCGATACGGTCAATCAGGGGATTTCCCGCTACATCATTGTAAACTTCATCGCTGATATAACTTAAGACCGCCTGCCCGTCACCGCCAGCCTTGCGTATGTTCTGGTCGTGAACGGTATCCATCAGGCCAGACCCAAGGGTGAAGATCGTGGTAAAGAGGATGGTTGTCAGAATGATTGCGATGATCGCGATAATATTTCTGCTTTTGCTGGCCTTGAAATAGCGGCCTGACAGCTTCTTGATGACTGCGCCGTTGTTGTTGCCGAATAAAATGTCATTCATCGTCAGCGCCTCCTTACTCAAAAATCCTGCCGTCCTCAATGCGGATAATGCGGTCAGCAAGTTGGGCGATCTCGTTGTTATGGGTTATCATTACCAGCGTCTGATGGAATTTACTGCTGGTCGCTTTCAAAAGGCCCAGCACATCGTTGCTCGTCCGGCTGTCCAGATTGCCGGTGGGTTCGTCAGCCAGAACAATGGCGGGCTTGGAAATGAGAGCGCGGGCGATGGCGACACGCTGCTGCTGTCCCCCGGACAGGTTGTTGGGCATATTATTCAGCTTGTCGCCCAAGGCCAGCAGGTGCACTACTTCGTCCATGAAATTTCTATCCACCGTATCGCCGTCCAACTCTACGGGTAGGACAATGTTTTCATAGACATTCAGAACAGGGACAAGGTTGTAATTCTGGAAGATAAAGCCGATGTTGCGCCGGCGGAAGATGGTAAGCTGCTCGTCGTTCAGCTTGGCCAGTTCATTGCCCTTGATCCGAACGCTGCCGGAGGTGGGTACGTCCAGACCGCCCATCATGTTCAGCAGAGTGGACTTGCCGCTGCCGGAAGTTCCGACAATGGCGACAAATTCCCCTTGCTCAATGGAAAGGGTCACACCGTCCAGCGCCTTTGTGATGTTCGGCTCTGTGCCGTAGTATTTTTTGAGATCAGTTGTTTGCAAAATGCTCATGGTAAGCACCATCCTTTCTGTGATGCCGCTATCATAACAGCCAATTCTCACAGAAATGTC
>CAJUCT010000067.1 GCA_910585015.1 uncultured Acetatifactor sp. | reverse complement strand
AACGGAGACGGGAACGGCAGCAATAACGGTAACGGAGACGGGAACGGCAGCAATAACGGTAACGGAGACGGGAACGGCAGCAATAACGGTAACGGAGACGGGAACGGCAGCAATAGCGGTAACGGAGACGGAGCCGGGAGCGGCAATGGTAACGGAGACGGAGCCGGGAGCGGCAATGGTAACGGAGACGGAGCCGGCCAGGGCAACGGTTCCGGCGGGCGGGGAACCGGCAGCAGCAATGCCCTCCATGATTATGTCAGCATCCCCAATGACATCGGGGATGATCCGTCCCTGACCGGCGAGAAAAACGGGGATCAGAATTCCGGCTATTTCCGGCAGCAAAACGGTCTTGCCTGGGAGGGCGAGCATGTGGACTATAACTCCGTCATCAGCCAGTATACCAACAGGGCTTTCGAAGGCATCACCAGGGGCAAATATCCCAGCGGCATGGAGTCGGTGATCCGGGATTACTTTGAGAATCTGAACCAATAGGACGGGAAAAGAACTCTAAATAAGGAGAATAAAATGTCAGAGATAGAAATATATCAGCAAAAGATTATGGAATGTGAGCGGGAGATCGGCAAAGGGATCATCGGCCAGCGGGATGTCATCCGCCAGGTTATGTTGGTGATGCTCTCCGGGGGCAACGTGCTTTTGGAGGGTATGCCGGGACTGGGTAAGACCATGCTGGTGCGCACCATTGGGCAGGTGCTGCGTCTGTCCTTCAAGCGCATCCAGTTCACGCCGGACCTAATGCCCAGCGATGTGACGGGAACCAATATCATGGTGAAGGAGGAGGGGAGGAGCAGCTTCCGGTTTGAACCGGGTCCGGTTTTCGCCAATTTGGTGCTGGCGGACGAGATCAACCGGGCCACGCCCAAGACTCAGTCCGCCCTGCTGGAGGCTATGCAGGAACACACGGTTACGGTGGGCAATGTGAGCCACCGACTGGAGGAACCCTTTCTGGTGCTGGCCACCCAGAACCCTATTGAGCAGGAGGGAACCTACCCGCTGCCGGAAGCCCAGCTGGATCGCTTTATGTTCAAGGTGCTGGTACCGTTCCCAGACAAGGAGGAACTGCGGGGCATCGTGGGGCTTACGGAGGGCCTGCAGCCTCCTCAGATTCAAAGTATAATGGACGGCCGGGAACTTCTGGAGGCGAGAAAGCTTATATCCCAGATTCCCATTGCGGAGGCCGTCATGAACTATATTCTGGAATTGGTCATGGCCACCCATGAGTCTCATCCCTATATCCGGGAGGGGGCAAGCCCCAGAGCGGCCCAGGCTCTGATCCGCGCCTCCAGAGCCCGCGCCTTTATGGAGGGCCGGATAAACGTGTCCTTTGAGGATGTGCAGAGTGTGGCGTACCCGGTGCTGCGGCACAGAATAATCCTGAATTTTGACGCCATTTCGGAGGGGATCACGGAGGATGCAGTGATCCGGCAGATTATGGAAGCAAAGGAAAAGAGTATGTATGCTTGACAGAAAATTTTATGACACGCTGTCCCGGCTGCGGCTGGGGATGGCACACAAGAGCAGCATGAATATGTCGGGCAACCGCAAGTCCACGCAGAAAGGGCTTTCTGCGGAATTTTCGGATTTCCGGGAGTACATGCCGGGGGATGACTTGCGTCGCATGGATTGGAACGTGTATGCCAGACTGGATAAGCTCTATATCCGGGAATATATGGAGGAGAAGGAGGCCGTGGTCTCCGTCCTCATTGACACCAGCGCCTCCATGGATTACGGGGCAGCGAGCAAGGCGGAACTGGCCAGGGATCTGGCGGCGGTGGCCGCCTATCTGGCGCTCTGCAACATGGACAGGCTCCGGCTATACGATATGAAGGATATGGGCCGGGGACTGACGGTGAGCGGGGGAAAGAATGGTTTTTCCAAGGTGCTGCGCTGGTTGGAAAAGCGCGACTTTTCCGGCCAGGTGGATATGCTGGAAGCGGTCAGAAAGATGCCCCGGTGCGGGCCGGGAGTGGCGGTGATTATCAGCGACTTTTTACATCCGGGTATGCTGGACGAGAAGGCGGCGGACTATGAAAAACTCCTCAAATACCTCCAATATTGCAGGCAGCGCCCGGTGGTGCTGCACACCATGGCGCCGGAGGAACTTCATGTCACGTTGGAGGGCGCGCTGAACCTGATTGACGCGGAGAACCAGACCAGGCTGCGTCTTACGGTGGACGCCAAGGTTATCGACAATTACGAGAGAGAGCTTAGGCGCCTCATGGAGCGCATGAAAAAGGGCTGCAGCGCAGGCGGGGGAACCTATGTGCTCTGCGATGCGGGGAGGGACAGGAACCAGTTGGTGTTCCAGGATTTAAAGGTGATTTATGATATTTGAGAGTTTGTGGCCTTTGGCGCTGCTTCTGGCAGTACCGGTGATAATCATTTTGTATCTTTTAAAGCCCAGGGGGAAGGACTATCGTGTTTCCTCCAATCTGTTGTGGGCTCAATTATTCCGAAACCAGCAGTCCAAGACCTTTTTGGAGAAGTTTATCCACAATATCCTGATGTATCTCCAGATCCTGATGATTCTGCTGCTGGTGCTGGCTCTGATGTCGCCCTACTTACTCCGGCGGGGAACCGGTCGGGGGAATGTGGTCCTGGTGCTGGATACCAGCGGCAGTATGCAGCATGATACGGGGGAGGGGAGGACGCGCATAGAGGAGGCTGTGGAGCAGGTCAAAAACCTGGTGGCATCCTCGGAGGACAGCGCCTTTTCCATTGTCACCAGCGACTGTATGGGTACCAATCTGCTGGCGGTGGGCGTAAAGGACAAGCAGAGTCTGTATGCCGTGTTAGAGCAGGTGCAGTGCTGTGACGGCCCCGGGAACCTGCGGGGGGCCGAGGGCGTGGTGGAAACGTTGCGCAGCACAGCAGCGCGGCGCAGCACGGCAGCACAGCCTTCGGACAGCGCCGCAGCGCAGGAGGAAGGGCAGAGCGCGCCGGCGGAGGTGATCGTGTTTACCGATGGCAACGGCGCGGAGGATGCCATGAATTTTGCCGCCTGGTTTGACGCACAGGTGATGGTCATGGGCGGGCCGGTGGACAATGTGGCCAACAATTTCCTTTCTTATGTAGAGTCTGAGGCTGAGTCTGATGTAGAGTCTGATTTGGAAGCCGATGCGGGAGCCGGTGGCGTTTCTTCCATCGTCTGTGCTTCCAGTCTCACCAATTACAGCGATGCGGATGCCTCTCTGGAGATCAGTCTGTATGAGGGAAAAAAGCTGCGGGAGGTCAGAGCGCTGACATTGGGCGCCGGGGAGACTACCCTGACTTTCTTTGAACCTTTTGCGTGGCAGGGCGAACCGCTGCGCAGTGAGATCGGATCGGTGAGTTTCGACGGGAAAAGCCAAGGGGACTCCCTGGCTGAGGACAACGCCGCCTATGCGGTGGCCGGGCAGGCCAGCCGGACAGAGGCGGTGCTTGTGGGCAGCGGAAACACTTATCTTGAGAAGGCATATCAGGCGGCGGCCGGAATGAGCCTGGTCAGGGTGACTGCCGAGAGCCAGCTGCCGCAGGGATACCAGGATGTGCGTATCTATGACGCGGGCGCGGGCAGCATCGGATGGGACGATGCCTGCAGCCTGTTATTTGACGACGGAAAGAATGCCGTAGGCAGCGCGGAGCGGGTGATGCTTGCCGTCACGGACTGCGATCTGACCCTGGGTATGTCCTCTTTATCTCTGGGCGTAAACAAGACCAGGGTGTATGAGGTCCCGGAGTGGGGGACGGGCTTTCTGTGGGCCGGTGAGCAGTGTGCCGGGTACTATGGGGAACACGACGGCGTGAAAACCGTGGTGGTGGGCTTTGACATCCGGGAGTCGGATTTCCCGCTGAAGGCAGAGTTCCCTATCTTTATCTCCAACGCTA
Source organism: uncultured Acetatifactor sp. (assembly GCA_910585015.1). Lineage (GTDB taxonomy): Bacteria > Bacillota > Clostridia > Lachnospirales > Lachnospiraceae > Acetatifactor. The sequence continues at coordinate 10,255 of CAJUCT010000067.1, read as the reverse complement.
TCCATTATCTGGGGGATACCTCGCTTCTGGCGGACAATATATATACCGCGGGGGACAAGGTGCTGTTTCATCCCCAGGCGGATCTGGATGTAGATACTTTGACCGTGCAGACCCGGAAGGCAGGTCTGTACCAGGTGGATGCCGGGGAGAGAACCGAACAGTACGTGGTGCGTTTTGACACGGGGAGTCAGTCCGACGGCCGGCTGACGGCGGAGGGGACGGTAAAACAGGAAGCCTACGGCAGCGGGCCGGTGAAATGGCGGCTGCGCAATGTTCTGCTGGCAGCGCTGCTGGTATTGATGGCGCTGGAATGGTTTTTATATGTGCGGCAGACGCGCAGCCGCAGTAAGTTTTATCTGACAGTGCGCCTGGTGGGTGCGGCTATGGTGCTGCTGGCGCTGGCGGGTGTGTCCGTAAGCAGGCGCAGCGGGGTGAACACCACCATTTTTCTTGTGGATATTTCCAACAGCAATGAGCAGAATCTGCGGGCCATGGAAAAGTATATAGAGGATGCGCTGGAGGATATGCCCCGGGGGAACCAGTACGGTATCGTCACCTTCGGTAAAAATTCCCTGGTGGAGCAGTTTTTGACGGGAGAAGATCACTTTGCCCGGATTATGTCTCTGCCGGACAAGACGGCCACGAATTTTGAGGATGCCGTTTCCAGGGCGCTTACCATGATCCCGGCGGAGGGCGCCGGGCGTCTGGTCATACTCACCGACGGGCGGGAGACCAGAGGCGAACTTGCAAACACCGCGGCGGCGCTCACATCCGGGCAGGTGGAACTGCTGGCCATGCTCTATGACACAAGCCAGGGCCAGGATGCCTATGTGGAGAATGTGAAGCTGCCGGGCTATCTGTACCAGGGGGACGCCTACTCCATGACCGTGACGGTGGTGAGTAATTATGGGACGGATGCCCAGATTCAGATTTGGATGGGAACCATGCAGACGGATGCCTATACGGTCCATCTGAGCCGGGGGACTAATCAGTTTCAGTTCCGACAGGAGGTCACCGGGGAGAATGCGGAAAACTTCGAGGTTAGGGTGGCTGCGGAAGGGGATACCTGTCAGGAGAATGACGGTTATCATGCTTATGCGGTGGTGGACTCCGTGCCCAAGATGCTGGTAATATCCGGCGTGGGCCAGGACAGCGACGAGTACGAAAAGCTGCTCCGGGGCGCAAACTGCAATTATGGTGTAGTGTCGGCGCTCAATGCCCCCAGGACCCTGGAGGAGATGCTGGAGTACAAGAGTATTGTTTTAAACAATGTGTATATATCGGATTTGCCGGAGGGTTTTCTGGACAATATCGGGACCTATGTGGGAGAATACGGCTGCGGGCTGGTCTGCTGCGGCGGGGATGAAAGTTATGCCCTGGGGGGCTACCGGGAGAGTGTGTTGGAAACACTGCTCCCGGTGGATATGGAACTGCGGGGCGTGAACGAACTTCCGCCCACGGCCATGATCATGGTGATCGACCATTCCGGCAGCATGAGTGAAAGCGCGGGAGCGGGCGTCACCAACCTGGATCTGGCCGTCACCGCGGCGCAGACGGCGGTAGACCAGATGCGGAGCAGCAATTATGTGGGGGTCATCGCCTTTGACACTGCCTTCAGCTGGATAGTAGAGCCCACCTTGGCCTCCGACAAGGAGGAGATTAAAGAGCGTATTGGAACCATACCGGAGGGCGGCGGAACAACGATCCAGCCCTCATTGTGGGAGGCTCTGGAAGGGGCGGAGGAGTGCGAGACAAGTATCCGCCACGTGGTTCTGCTGACAGACGGACAGGGGGAGAGCGCGGACTACAGCAGGCTGATAGCAGCCTATAAGGCGGCGGGGGTGACTCTGTCTACGGTGGCAGTGGGGGACGGAGCGGATACAAAGCTTTTGGAGCGGCTTGCCAACAACTGTGGAGGGCGTTACTATTATTCCGATATGGCCGCCGACATACCCAAGATATTCGCGCAGGAAGTGTTTCTCAGCGGGGACACCTATCTGCAAAACGGTGATTTTGCTCTGGCGGTGGCAAGAGGTGAGATCACGGACGGCCTTTTTGAAGCCGGATGGCCCCATATCTATGGCTATGTCAGCGCTACGCCCAAGAATGCCTCCAATGTGCTGATTGCCTCAGAGAAGGATGATCCGGTGCTGACGGTGATGCAGTACGGCCTGGGCCATACCGTGGCGTGGAACACGGATGTGACCAACCAGTGGACCGGCGGTTTCGCGGGAGAGGCGGACTATGTACAACTTTGGAAACGCATTATCGATTACAGCGCGGGCAATGTCAACATCGGCGAAGATTCCGTGGATGTGCTTACGGCGGGAGGCGTTACGGATATCACCTATGGCGCTCTGGACTATGGTGAGCAGACTCGGGTGGAGGCGGTGTATACCGATCCGAAGGGCAATACCAGAACCCAGGAGTTGCGCGCCACGGCGCCGGGAAGCTATGAGACCAGGCTGGAGACGGATATGGCCGGTATCTACAATCTGAGTGTGCGGCGGGTGGACGAGGGAACCGTCACTAATGCGGTGACCACAGCGGCGGTGGTGCAGTACTCGGACGAGTACAAATTTAATGTGGACGACAAGGCTTTCAAGTCTTTTGTGGAGCGTTACGGCAGGGTGCTGGATCCGGAGGAAAATTTCTGGAAACAGAAAAAGAGCGGGGCTAAAGAGCGGTATGAGTTGACGCAGTGGCTGATTCTGCTGGCGATTCTGTGGTTTGTCATGGATATTGCGCTGCGCAGGTTCCATTTCCGTCCCCAGGATACCAGGCTGTACCGCCTGGTCCGCCGCCGCACGGCGCGGAGAAAGCGGGGAGATGCCGGTACAGGGCCAGATCGGAAGGCGGCTTCGCCGGGCACAGTCGGAGGCGTAAAGGGTGCGGATAACACTACTGATAATACAGAGGGCGCGTTGGCGGATGGAGATGTCCCGGCCCCTGTCGGCGGAAAGAAACAGAGAAAAGCCAGGAAGGCGGCGGGCGAGCAGGAGCCTCAGGCATTGGACACCTCGGCTCTGCTCAAGAAGAGAGATCAAAGAAATCAATTATAAGCGATAAATTTCCGGATATCTTTTTCCTGGGCCAGGGGATTCAGTTCCAGAATGTGGTTCCGTATTTTCTGAAAGGCGTCTTCGGGGGAAATATTCGAGGATATATCCTGCTTCCAGAAATCTTCCACGGTGGAGAAGACCGTGCTGTTCCAGCCATAGCCTTCCCCGTACTTGTTCTTTTTCTGGGTACGGCCGCACATGGTGATAAACAGGTTTTTCTGTAAGTTCACAAGCGCCCGGTCAAAGCGGGAGGCGTCTTCCTTGTGGATGCCGCAGATGCGTTTCAGGTCATGGAGGGCGGCCTGGCCGTTCTCACTGACCGCCTCGTAGATGCTTTTTTCCAGCTGGCTGGCTTTTCCCTCATCGTACCACTCGTCAAAAACCATGCCCCGCCTGCGCACTGCCAGGAAGAGGGGATACCACTCTCTGGTGATGTAGCCGCTGGCGCCGAAAAAGACCTTGCCGTAGGCGATATCGTCCCGCTCCTCCAGGACCCGCATCCGCCATTCCCAGGGATCCGTCTCGGGATCGCCGGTATGCCATACAATGGGGGAGCCCTCGGGGGTGGCATTCCAGTCAAAGTCAATGACCGCGTAGTCGGATACGAAGGTATCCTGATAGGCGGCATGTCCGCCAGGGTTACAAGGTAACATGAAAAATCGCCTCCAATCAAAAAATGTACTTTTTGATCAAGGGCGCGAAGCGCCGCATTTTTTGCTTGGTTTGTCAAGTGTTTTTGGAGAAAAAAGTGGGTGATTTTTGAAAAAATGAGTCTGAAACCTTTGTAAAATAAGGGCTGAAGATTCCGAGAAGTTATTTTTGATTAAGGGAGGATAACAGATATGATAAAATGTTTCTCGGATTTTTGTGATGAACTGCTCAAATGCGGCTTTTCCATGGGCGGCGGCAACGCGAAGGGAATCTTTTATCCCGATCCTTTTGTTCTTCCTAAAAGCACCTGGGGCTATATCGTGCAGTTCTGGTATCTTGATCTTTCACAGACCGATTTCATTATGCGGGACTGCTACTCTGTTTTTGGACCGGAGCCCCGGCTTCCTTCCTGTATGCTGCGTTCCTATCTGCTTGCCTTGAAATTGAAGGTGACTTCCATCACTGTCTGGTCCCGCATGCTCAGGGAAACTCCCCTTTATGCCATCCTCAGCGGCTTCCCTTTCGGCGATACCCCGGCATTGGCACTTTTTATGATTTCTTCTCCCGCATTTGGATGGACGGTCAGAATAACCTCTCCCAAAAAGACCGGTTTCCCAAAATGAAACCTCCAAAAGGAAAAAAGAAAGGGCAAAAGACTCCCTGTGATTCTTCCAGCACTGCTTCCAGACTCCTGCCGCTGCTGGAACGATGGCAGTTAAAACCGCAAAATCCCTTCTTCCTTATTTTCCGGCTTTATCAACAGCAGTTCCTGGACCAATCCATCCACAGGGGGTTGGTTAATCCCCGGCACCTGGCTCTTGCCGGTGACGGCACCCCTGTCCGTACTGCCGCACAGCAGCGGAAAAAGCGTATCTGTGATTGTAAGGAGAAAGGCTGTTCTTCCTGTAACTGCAAACGTCATTATTCCCAGCCCGACTGTAACTGGGGATGGGACTCCCACCGGGAATGCTATTTCTTCGGCTACCACCTTTACATGTATGTGGCTTCCGATTCTTTCAGCGACCTCCCTGTGTTTCCGCTTTTAGAACGGGCCTCCCGGCATGACATGCTTTCCTTCCTGCATTCCTTTTTCACCATGAAAGCGTATCTTCCGGAATTCCAGATTGAAAAGCTCCTTCTGGATTCTGCACACGACGCTTACGCTGTCTATGATTACTGCAGACGGGAAAATATCATTCCTTTTATTGACCTTAACCCCGGACATACCGGATATTTCACTTATAAGGATGATTTCACTATTGATGATGATGGTGTCCCTGTCTGTAAAATGGGCTTACGCATGCATAAAGATGGATATGAAGCTGCCAAGCACCGCGCAAAATACCGGTGCCCGAAATCAAACCGGAAACGTGGCTGTTTCTGTGAACACCCTTGTTCGCCGGCGAAATATGGAAGAACCGTACACATCTTTACCGATGACAATCCAAGGTTATTTAACATACCGCCAAGGGACTCTAAAGCATGGGAAAAGGAATATGACAGAAGAACTTCCGTGGAGCGCTCCAACAAGCGTGAGAAAGAGGACTATAAATTAGAAGACGGCAGGCACCGCTCGACGAAGATGTGGTACTGCCGCCTCTACGGCATCATGATGCTCCAACACCTTGATGCCTGGGAAATGCCCTCTGTCGAGGCATTTCAAAAATCATTCTTAGGTTTAGCCGCCTAATAATGATATATTAAGCGATTCCATAAGATTTTTCAAGGCATAGTACCCACTATGTCCAATGTTTATGTCCATTTTTCTCTAATTTCTTTTCCTGCACGATATTCAGTTGTCAATCTTCGCTTAGAATCTCATTCATTGAGATTCCGAGAAGTTATAAAATTACAATACCACAATAAACAGGACAGCAGTATGTCATGTTTATTTACGCGGGCAATGAGTCAAGTGCCACGCTTGCGCGAGCATAAAGCAGAATGTTGACTTGCGAATGCCGCGAGGGTCAAATACCCCGCAGCTTGCTGCGGGGTATTTGACTGTGGTACTGTAAATGCTGTTTCAAAAAATATGATAAATGAATTAACGGAAGAAAGAAGCGAATTAGCAAAAGAGCTAGGGGACGCAAATGGAGAACTTGATGAAATTCCGTCAATTGAATTTCAAAACATTGGATTATCTATAGATGGAGAAGAAAAGGCAATAAATAAAGAGAAATCCTCAGTATTTATAAATGGCATACAGTATTATTCAAAAGAGTTTGTTGAAAGTTTATTACCAGAAGATAATGTATCGACTATAAAAGACGGGATGTATTATGTTGGGAAGATTGTTAAAGAAAAGACTAATTTGTTTGACTTGCCAGTTATAACACAAACAAGTTCTTCTTATTTTCAAGATAGCAGAGAAGACACATACGGAAATATGTATGGAAAGTCTTTGTTTTTTTGAATATGATAATAATTCCACTACATTTAATGTGAGAAGAGATTATTCTTATCTTAAATGTATTGTTGCTATGAAAAAAGGGGCGGGTGGAAAAAGTTGTCTTCAAATAATAGCAGATGATGAAATTATATATACGTCTGAAGAAATTACAAATATGACAGAGCCATTTGCTGTTGATATACCGATAAACAATGCGTCTGCAATAACAATGGGAACTATCGGAGACAGCGGGAGTTATGTTTTTGTTACAAATGCAGTCGTTTACAACCAAGAATAAATTTGATTCCGATGACTTCAAGCGTGAGCTTTTCAATGATATGATGAATCAGGCCAAGGATGAGGCAAAGCGGACGCAGAGGAATCCGTTTGAGGTTTAAAAGAGCCATTTCTGGCTCTTTTTGTGCGGCCCTTTATATAATACAAAATCTTACAATTTATTCATGGGATAAATTAAAGATATAAAACACATCTTGAATTGTCCCGAGATTGGTGTTATAATTTTGTACAAAGGAGGGTGACCACATGGAAAATATGCCAAGGGCAACGCATTATGGAATATGGGAAATAGGTGACAACATAAAAATTGAATGTTATGTCATGGATAACAAGGAACGTGTTTTGTCGCTAAGAGGAGCGGCGAAGTCTATGGGGCTTGTTGGGGGAGGGAGTCTTGCACTTGTGAGGAATCTAAACTCACAGTGGATATCTCCTTATCTTTCGAATGGATTAAGGGATTGGCTGGAAAAGGCCAATCGAAACAATCTCCAGCAGTACAGAACAAAAGCAGGAGGGAAGTTTACTCCGTTTGGTGCGGATATATTCGTTGACCTCTGCAAAGCATATGTGGACGCAAAACACAACGGCGATTTGAAGATGGAAAGCCAGATTGCCGTAGCCGATAAACTATATGCCATAATGACCGCATTTGCCAAGACGGGTCTTTCTGCTGTTATTGATGAAGTAACGGGTTATCAGTATGACAGAGAAAAGGACGAACTGCAAAAGTTACTTTCCAAATACGTTAGCGAAGAACTTATGCCATGGGCAAAACGGTTCCCGGATGAATTTTACAAGCAGATGTTTCGGCTTAAGGGATGGACTTACACGGGATCAAACAGACCTCAGTATGTAGGGAAGCTGACGAACCAGTATATATACGACCAACTTCCTGACGGAGTACTGGAGGAGTTGAAACAGAAAACGCCGAGAAATAAGAAATTACATCAGTCACTGACAGAGAGCGTGGGTGTGCCGCACTTAGATAAGCAGCTCCAAAAGACAATAGGGCTGATGCAAGCGTCTGATACATGGGAAGAATTTGAAATGTTGTTTGATAAAGCTATGGCACAGGCCAATAGAGAAAAGAACGGAGGATCAAGCTATGAATAACAAAGAATACTGTACATGCGGTTGCCCCAAAGGAATTACATCAGATACAGAAAGCAGTGAATGGGGGTATTGGGATGTATGTGTCAACTGCGGAAAGCGGATTGAGGACGGGTTCCATTATTACAACCATTATGACGGGGAAGATCATGATGACATATGGAAATAAATGTCAAGTTTAAGTGACAAATATGATTTTCTGTGGTAAAATGTGGTTATCATATAAAAGGAGGAAATTTGTATGGCACTAAAGATGATAGGGAATAAGAGCGAACCACATCCTGGATACGGAGCTGGAAGCGGAACAGTGGATACATATACTTATATTTGCCCATGTGGAAAGGGAAGGGTGATAAGAACTAAAGATAATATACCGGGTTTTAGGGACAGTGATATTGTTATCAAATGCGATGATTGCATAAAAAAGTATGGAATTGTATCAAGCCTGTCAGAATTGGAATGATTATTAAAAAGGTAGGGGAATCCCCTACCTTTTTAATAGCTCTAATCACGGACAAACACCAGAATTGAAAATCCGGCATAAATAGTTGAGGATTTTAGGGACGGTTCGAGCGATGAGCAAAGAAAAAATATTTTGATGTTTGAATGGAGCAAATAAAATTATACATTGCGTATGGTAAATTTTCAATTAAAAATGTATATGAAAATAATTATTCGATTTTGTTAAAAATTACCAGTTGACAAACGTTATATTTATTAATATATAATATATATTTTTTTTGTCAAACCTTGTATAATAAAAGTGTGAAAATATCGCAGGTTTCCCTATGCAGTCCAAGCCAAAATGTTTTACACTTTAGCTTGGAGGTGATTTTGTGAGGAAACAATACTACGAACTGTACGAGGCGGCTCTGTCGAAGAGCAGGGCAAAGGAGGACAAGCTGATGTGCGAAACACTGAACAGACTAAAAGGGAAGTCAGCAGAGGAAATACTGTTTCTAGCAGGGCAAGAAAAGATGGCCCCTGTAAACATGGACAAGCTTTTTAATGTTTGGGGCATTCAAAAGCAAGCAAGTGATTTTACTGAGATTGAAAAGATAGAGGATAAAGGGAAAATATATGGTCTTGTCACTATAATTGGAGATGACGTAAGAATATTCTTCGGGGAAAATGACGATGTAAAGCAAAAAAGATTTACAGCCGCTCATGAAATAGGACACTGCTGCTTACACGGGGATATGATCAAAAATGATTACATAGAATTTTTACATAATGACGGATTTGAAAATAAACATGAGGCTGCGGCGTCTGAATTTGCTGCTAAATTGTTGATTCCGTCTAAAGCATTAAATAAGGTTTATCACGCCATTGCAGGATTGACGGTTGAAGATTTATCTGAAATATTTCAAGTTCCAGAAAAACTGATGAAGCTTAGATTAAAGGAGGAAAAACTAAAATAAATATACGAAGGCGGAGATAGGAATGAAAGAAGAATCAAAAAAGCTTATAGCTAAAATGAAAAATAAAGAAACAAAAGAAGAGAAAAATAACTCTTTGAATGACAATTCTGAATATGGAAGAAAAATACAGAATATAGCAAGAAAGGTAATAAAAAACTCTGAATCACAAAAATTAACATTAAGGAGCGGTCTTGCGGTTGCAATAAAGAGAATTATATGGTTTCAGCTTTTGTTTTTTAACTTAATAGTTCTTCTTATTGTTTCGTCTGTTACTTTGAAAATACCATTTTTTAAAAGTATTAACACGGAACTGGCCATAGAGTTGTTTGAGTTTTTGAAGTATTACATAAGCGCAACGATTGTCGAACTATTAGGAATGCTTGCATTCATACTTCATTATGTATTTTCTCCGCACAAACTTTTGGAGATATTGAAGAAAAACAAATGAATTATTAAAAACGTCTGTTACTATGACAGATGTTTTTTAATGAAAGTATCGGCTTGACATATCAAACTCTGTGACTTATACTGATAAAAAGTCGAAATTCCGAGACGAGAGAAGTAGTATAAACCAGGGTTAAACACAAAGGATAAGAGACACCAAGGCCAACACAATAGACCTTGTAATTGTAAATATTGCGCGAGAACTGGTGCGTTATTTTATCGGCAAGAGATTGCCGGTAGGGTGGCGCACTTTTATTTTAGAAAATTCCCCGAAAGGGTGAATATATAGATGTGTGACGCATGGCAGGGTATGCTCCTGCCGCACTTCGAGTAATGGGGTGTGTAACGAAATGTTACATACCCAGTAAAAATGAAAGGAGTGCGAGTTATGCACGAAATGACAAACATTTTTACAAAAGAGAAAACAGATAATGCACAAACGATAACAACGCTTGAAATTGCTGAAATGATGAATATAGGTCATTGGCAAGTGTTGAGAAAACTGGATGGCAGAGAAGAAAACGGAAAGCATATTAAGGGATATGTTGAAATCTTGACTGACAACCAAATGGTGGTGAGTGACTATTTTTCAGAATCTGTCTATAAAGACGCAAGCGGAAAAGAAAATCGATGCTATAATGTGACAAAACTTGGTTGTGATTTTCTTGCCAACAAATTCACGGGAGAAAAGGGCGTTATGGAAAGTAAAGACCTGATTCAGGAAAATGCAAGGGAACTGGCAAGTGCAGTATGTGATGATATTTATCAGTACTATGTATTGATTTGCACTTTCACATCACCGCCTGGACGCGGATTATTATCACCAGATATTCTGTCATTGTGCAGAATGCTGTCACCATCTTTAAATTGACAGCGTCTTT
>CAJUCT010000066.1 GCA_910585015.1 uncultured Acetatifactor sp. | reverse complement strand
ATAGAGCAACGGCCTTCTAAGCCGTGGGTCGGGGGTTCGAATCCCTTCGGGCACAGGAGTAAATCTGCCTGTAGGATTTATTTCCTTGAATGTTGTTTTGAAAGATGTTCAAAGTGGAAGATTTACGCAAGCTGGGAAGCTCGTTTTCGGCAGAAAATGTTCTTCAAATATGGTGGGTATAGCGCAGTTGGTTAGCGCGCCAGATTGTGGCTCTGGAGGCCAAGGGTTCGAATCCCTTTATCCACCCTTTTCATCGAAGCTGTCAGAGTGAAACGCTTGCATAGGGCTATCGCCAAGCGGTAAGGCACAGCACTTTGACTGCTGCAGTCGCTGGTTCGAATCCAGCTAGCCCTGTTTTGAACTGTGGGATACTAGCTCAGTCGGTAGAGCACCTGACTTTTAATCAGGTTGTCGGGGGTTCGAATCCCCCGTGTCTCATTATAAGAGAAAAGCCAGGAGGAGTCAATATTTCTGGCTTTTTTATATGCTTAAAAAGCGTTACGGACGGCGCCGCTTTACGCAATGGCACAGGCGGCCGGAGTCTGGTTTAGGCAAAACTTCCGTTTGGGGGAAAATAGGAAGGTCAGGAGGACAAAAGAGATGGCACAGGCAACAAGCGTAAGACAGGAGAATAAGATGGGTGTAATGCCTGTAGACAAGCTGCTGATCACCATGTCTCTGCCCATGATGATATCCATGTTGGTGCAGGCCCTGTACAATATTGTGGACAGTATCTTCGTATCCCAGATTAACGAACATGCGTTGAGGGCAGTGTCCCTGGCATTTCCCATCCAATCGCTGATGATTGCGGTGTCGGTGGGAACGGCGGTGGGCATCAATGCCTTTCTCTCTAAGACATTGGGGCAGAAACAGTATGATAAGGCCAATATCATTGCCGTCAACGGCATCTTTATCGAAGTAGTCAGCGCAGTGGTGTTTGCTCTGGTGGGACTCTTTGTAAGCAGACCTTTTTTCATGAGCCAGACGGACATCCAGCAGGTACAGCAATATGGTACTACCTATTTGACAATCTGTTGCTGTGCGGGTGTTGGAATTTTTTTGCAGACCTCCTTTGAGCGTATTCTGCAGTCTACAGGCAAGACAATCTACACCATGATTACCCAGGGGATTGGAGCGGTGGTGAACCTGATTCTGGATCCTATCCTTATTTTTGGTTATTTCGGACTACCGGAGATGGGAGTGGCGGGGGCCGCCACAGCCACTGTGATTGGACAGATTGTGGCCGCCATACTGGCGATTGTATTTAATCTGAAATTTAATAAGGAGATCCATCTGTCCTTCAGAGGCTTCAGGCCGAATCTGCACCTGATTGGGCAGATCTATAAAGTGGGCGCTCCCTCTATCGTGGTACAGGCTATAGGCTCTGTCATGACTTATGGAATGAACCTGATTCTGGCGGCATTTGGGGCAGCCCAGACAGTATTCGGCGTATATTTCAAGTTGCAAAGTTTTGTGTTCATGCCCATATTTGGCCTGAATAACGGCATGGTGCCTATTATAGCGTACAACTACGGCGCGGGACACCGGGAGAGGGTAGTTCAGACTGTGAAGAGCAGTATTAAGTTCGCGGTCTGCATCATGTTGGCGGGACTGCTGGCCATGCAGCTGTTCCCAGCCCAGTTGCTCGGATTTTTCAATGCCACAGAGGAACTGCTGGTCATCGGTGTGCCTGCCCTGCGGATCATCTGTCTGAGTTTCTGTTTTGCTGGTTACTGTATCGTGGTAGGCAGTGTGTTCCAGGCCCTGGGCAACGGTGTCTACAGTATGGTGGTCTCCATTGCCAGACAGCTTTGTGTGCTGCTGCCCGTGGCATATCTTTTGTCTCTGAGCGGCAATGTGAATCTGATTTGGTGGGCATTTCCCATAGCGGAATTGATGAGCCTGGGAATGAGTACTTTTTTCTTGGTGAAAATCAACAGAAATATTATCCGGCATATTGGCGAGGCGGCAGTAGCGGAAGATTTGTAATTTTTTGAATGTAGAATTGTATTGACAAAACAGGCAGGTGTAGATATAATTTATTCTGTATCTCTCCACGGTGTGCAGGGACAGTAGCGTACAGGCGTGGAAATAAGCGGATATGGCGGAATTGGCAGACGCGCCAGATTTAGGTTCTGGTGTCCCCGACGTGCAGGTTCAAGTCCTGTTATCCGCATCTAACGGCGCGAAGCAGAACACAGGTTGTTTAGGCTTTGCGCCGTTTTGCGCATCTAATGGTACAATGCACAACTCTAGTTCTAGTCTCAAAGTGACAGGTTTGAAATATATTTATAGGAGCAAAGATTTTCTCGCAAAGAATGGGAGTGAAATCTTTTGAAATTTAAAAATATGTATATCGAGCAGATAACAGCTATTGACGGTTCGGTTATGATGAGTTCCGATGGCGAAATAGTTGGTATTGGCGTTATTTTAGACGGCGAATCATCTGCGGAATGTAATATAAACAGTTCAAGAGGGGCAAGATATAATTCCGCGATAAAATATACATATTCAAGAAAACAGAACAATGAGAAATGTATTGCTGTTGTGGTGTCTGAGGATGGAGATGTGAATTTTATTGTAGATGGAAAACAAATGTAGGAAGAATCACGTCAAGGTCAAGAACAAAAAGACAAATTGGTGCTTGACTGGCATCTCAAAATGTGTTATTCTGTCCACAAGTTAAAAGGGAGTAGTTATAAAGGTGTAATCAACATACCCCGGCGCAGAGTGTTTGCCGTGGTTACACGCTTCTATGGTATTGTAGGAGAACAAGACTTTTAGCACATAGGATATGTGCTGGAAGTCTTTATTTTTTTACAACGCCGGAAAAACGGTGACGCAAGGAGTTGCACCAAACTCCCGGAATGGAGGATATTATGCAGATAGCGTTACAGCTTTTGTTACTCGCAGTGGGATTTGTCATGTTGATCAAGGGTGCGGACTGGTTCGTGGACGGAGCCTCCAAGATCGCAGATAAGTTCGGGATTCCCCAGCTGGTGATCGGTCTGACCATTGTGGCCATGGGAACCAGCGCTCCCGAGGCGGCAGTTAGTATCAACTCTGCCCTCAGAGAAAATGTAGAAAGCGCTGGCATCGCCATCGGCAATGTTATGGGCAGCAATATATTGAACGTGTTTCTGATTTTGGGACTGACGGCGGTGATCAAAGCCATAGCGGTAAAGAAATCCACGATTTGTTATGAGATTCCATTCACCGTCTTTATCACTGTGGTTCTGGCTCTGCTGGGACTTTCGGATAACATGGTCAGCCGCCTGGACGGCGCAATTCTGTGGGTGCTGATGATTGTGTATCTGCTGTACTTGCTGCGGATGGCCAAGAAAGGTCAAGACGTGATGGAGGATGTGCCGGAACTTACAGAAAAGGATACGCCGCTGCGGTTGATTCTGTCCATTATTATTGGCGGAGGGCTCATTGTCTGGGGAGCGGATGTGACGGTGGATGCGGCTACGGAACTGGCCAATATATTCGAGATGGACGAGAGACTTATCGGTTTGACGATTATAGCTTTCGGAACCTCTCTACCGGAGCTTGTGACCAGCGTCACTGCCGCCATCAAGGGCAAGACGGATATTGCTGTGGGCAATATTGTGGGCAGTAATATTTTCAATATCCTGTTTGTGGTGGGTACCGCCGCCCTGATCACGCCGGTGGTTTACAGTGCTGATTTTCTGGTGGACAGCATTGTGGCGGTGGTGGCCTTGGTACTTTTGCTGGTATGTGTGCTGCCCAAAAAGAAACTGGGCCGTTTGGGCGGCTTGGTGATGTTGGCGGGATATGCGGCTTATTTTGTCTATTTGATTCAGTAGATGCGCTGGTGAAGCATGGTCGTCTTTCTGATGGGGAGACGGCCTGTTTTTGTATAATTAGGAAATTCCTCCTTGTTCCTCCATATCCTCTTATTCACATTTCTGCGGCAGGCCGTTGATTGCCGCAGGTAATGACAATGCTGCTATTAAAGTTCTAGCCAGTCTGCCGCTTACCCAATCCGAGTATGGATTCGGGAAAGCGGCAGGCTAGCTAGGGAGGTCCCACTGTCTGAAGCGCTCCGCACCTGTTAATCTGTGAAAAGAATTCACATAACAAATTGGAAAAATATGGAAAAAGAGTTTGACAAAGGAAATAATATCTAGTATGATGCTTAATAGGGAAAACGTTTTCCAAGACATAATATACATACCAAAATGCAATACCTTGAAACTGACAAATCGTTGTGGAGGAAAACGCCATCATCTATAGGGAAAATGTAATAGCAGGAAGATGCGGAACTTTTAACTTTTAAATTTATAAGATTAATAAGGAAGGAGCAGGACACAAAATGACGTTGGAAGAGAGACTACAAAAGTGGACCAAGAAGCTTTACAAAAAGGAGATTGCCGACTGCGACAGTCAGGAACTGTACTACAGCATCCTGAACGTAACCAAGGATCTGATGGCAGAGAAGCCAGCCATCAGCGGGGAGAAGAAGGTGTATTATATCTCTGCGGAATTTCTGATCGGCAAGCTGCTGAGCAACAACCTGATCAATTTGCAGGTGCGTGGGGAGATGGAGGAACTTTTGGCATCCAAGGGCAAGAGCCTGGCCGAGATCGAGGAGGCGGAGCCGGAACCCTCTCTTGGAAACGGCGGTCTGGGGCGTCTGGCGGCCTGCTTTTTGGACTCCATCGCTTCCCTGGGACTGCCCGGAGACGGTATCGGACTAAATTACCATTTCGGGCTTTTTAAACAGGTGTTCCAGGACAATTTGCAGACAGCAGAGAAAAACCAGTGGATTGAAAAG
The DNA here is from genome assembly GCA_910585015.1 of uncultured Acetatifactor sp. Taxonomy (GTDB): domain Bacteria; phylum Bacillota; class Clostridia; order Lachnospirales; family Lachnospiraceae; genus Acetatifactor. The sequence goes on along the minus strand of CAJUCT010000066.1, from coordinate 9,365 downwards.
CAGTCCTGGCTGACCAAGACAGATACCAGCTACACGGTGATGTTTGGCAAAAAGAAGGTGAAGAGCCGTCTGTATGATATTGATGTGGTGGGGTATGAGAACGGCGTCAACAAACTCCACCTCTTTGATATTGAGAGCGTAGATGAGTCTATCGTGGAGGAGGGCATTGACTTTGACAAGACCGAGATTGACAAGAACCTGACCTTGTTTTTGTACCCGGACGACTCCGACGAGGCGGGGCATCTGCTGCGGATCTACCAGCAGTATTTCATGGTCAGCAACGGCGCGCAGCTGATTATAGAAGAGTTGGAGGCCAAAGGCCATGACCTGCATCGTATGAACGAGTACGCGGTGATTCAGATCAACGACACCCATCCCACCATGGTGATTCCCGAACTGATCCGCATTCTCACGGAAGATAAGGGCTTTGCCTTGGAGGAGGCAATCAGCGTTGTCAGCAAGACCTGCGCCTACACCAATCATACGATTCTGGCGGAGGCATTGGAGAAGTGGCCCCTGGCATATCTGGAGAAGGTGGTGCCCCAGCTGGTGCCTATCATCAAGGAGTTGGATGTGCATGTGCGTAAGCTCTATCCCGATGAAAAGGTGCAGATCATTGACAAGGACAAGAGGGTGCATATGGCCCACATTGATATCCATTTTGGCTTCTCTGTCAACGGTGTGGCGGCTATCCACACCGAAATCTTGAAAGAGACGGAGTTAAGCGACTTTTACAAGCTCTACCCCGCCAAGTTCAACAACAAGACCAACGGCATCACTTTCCGCCGCTGGCTGTTGTCCTGCAACAAGGAACTGACGGCGCTGCTGGAGGAGAAGATCGGCAACGGCTTTAAGAAGGATGCGGCTGAACTGGAGCAATTGCTTAAGTACCAGGACGACGAGGCCACACTGGATGCCATCGCCTCTATCAAGAGGAAGAAAAAGGAAGCCCTGGCCGCCTATATCCAGGAGAAGGAGGGCGTGGAACTGAATCCCGACTCCATTTTCGACATTCAGGTTAAGAGGCTGCATGAGTATAAGCGCCAGCAGATGAACGCCCTGTACATTATTCATAAATACCTGGAGATCAAAAAGGGTAAAATCCCCAAGCGCCCTATCACTTTTATCTTCGGCGCCAAGGCGGCTCCTGCCTATGTGATTGCCCAGGATATCATCCATCTGATATTGGTGCTGCAGGAGATTGTGAACAACGATCCCGATGTGTCTCCCCATATGAAAGTTGTTATGGTGGAGAACTACAATGTGAGTTATGCGGAGAAGCTGATCCCCGCCTGCGACATTTCCGAGCAGATTTCCCTGGCCAGCAAGGAGGCCAGCGGTACCGGCAACATGAAGTTCATGCTAAACGGCGCAGTGACCTTGGGCACCAGCGACGGCGCCAATGTGGAGATCCACGAACTGGTGGGAGACGACAATATCTATATCTTCGGTGAGAATTCCGACCAGGTCATTGCCCACTATGCCAATGCGGATTACAAGCCAAAGAAGTTTTACCAAAACAGCAAGGTCATCAAGGCGGCGGTGGACTTCATCGTGGGTGAGCAGGCCATGGCAGTGGGCCATAAGGAGAATCTGGAGCGTCTGTACAACGAACTGCTGAACAAGGACTGGTTCATGACGCTGTTGGATCTGCGGGATTATATAAAGGTAAAAGACAGGGCCTTCAAGGATTACGAGGACAGGGCTAAGTGGAAGCGTATGAGCCTGGTGAACATTGCCAAAGCCGGGTTCTTCTCCTCCGACAGAACCATCGCCGAGTACAATGAGGATATCTGGAAGTTGAGTTAAGCGGAACCAAAGAGTTTCCCTGTCCAGGCGATGACTAATCCTGGATATATCCGAAGGTAAAGAATTTGCGGAGCAGGATACATGAGCCTGGCAGGGAATGTATTTAAGCATATTGGGAAACAAGCGTAGAGGAAATATATATGGCAACAAATACTAAGAGAAATAAAAAACGCTCCGGGCGGCAGAGCGGGATTCTGATGCCCATATCCAGTCTCCCTTCCAGATTCGGAATCGGCGGCTTTTCCAAGGAAGCCTATGCCTTTGTGGATTTTCTGGAGGAGGCGGGGCAGAAGTTGTGGCAGATTCTGCCCCTGGGCCCCACCAGTTATGGGGACTCTCCTTACCAATCCTTTTCCACTTTTGCGGGAAATCCCTATTATATTGACCTGGAGGCGCTGATTGAAGAGGGATATCTGACGGAAGAAGAGTGCGAGTCCGTGGATTATGGCAGCAATCCCTCCTATGTGGATTACGAAAAAATCTGGCTCACCAGATTTAGTCTCCTGCGTATAGCTTATGGGAAAGCGCAGAAAGCCGGCTTGCTGCAGGAACAGAATTATCTGGATTTTGTGGAACAAAATGAGAGTTGGCTGCCGGATTATGCCCTGTACATGGCGGTAAAGAGCCATTTTAAGTATGTGTGCTGGGTGGAGTGGGATGAGGACATTCGTCTGAGAAAGCCTGCGGCTCTGAAAAAATACAGGGAGGAGTTGGCGGAGGAGATTGGCTTTTACCAGTTCCAGCAGTATCTTTTCACAACACAATGGAGAGCGCTGAAAGCCTATGCCAATGAAAAGGGCATTCGCATTGTGGGGGATATCCCTATCTATGTGGCATTTGACAGCGCGGACACCTGGGCCAACCCGGAACTGTTCCAGCTGGATCAGGACAATATGCCCATTGGCGTGGCGGGCTGTCCGCCGGACTCTTTCAGCGTTACCGGGCAGCTGTGGGGCAATCCGCTGTACCGCTGGGAGTATCACAAGGAAACCGGATATACCTGGTGGATCAGCCGTATTGCTTACTGTTACCGTCTGTATGATGTGGTGCGCATCGACCATTTCCGGGGATTTGAATCCTACTGGTTCGTGCCCTACGGAGATGAGACGGCCCAGTACGGCCATTGGGTCAAGGGGCCGGGCTATGATTTGTTCAGGGCTCTGAAAGAAGCTCTGGGGGATATGGACGTGATTGCGGAGGATCTGGGATTTTTGACCAAGGAAGTCATTGCCCTGGTGAAAAAGACGGGCTATCCCGGCATGAAGATATTGCAGTTCGGCTTCGGGGACGACGCAGACAATGCTTACCTTCCCCACAATTATACCCAGAACTGCATTGTGTATACCGGCACCCACGATAACGAGACTATTTTGGGCTGGTATAAGGGACTGAAAGCCGGAGTACGGCGCAGCGTGAAAAAGTATCTGGATATTAGAGGCAATAAGGACATTCCCTGGTACTTTATCCGGGCGGCTTTTGCCAGTGTGGCGGACACTGCGGTGATCCCCATGCAGGACTATCTGGAACTGGACAATGCGGGAAGAATCAACACGCCCTCCACCCTGGGCGGCAACTGGGAGTGGCGGATGCTGCCGGGAGCGGCAACACCCCGGCTGGCCCAGCAGATCAGGGAACTTGCTGCAATCTATGGCAGAATATAGATAAATAAAACGGAGTCCGGTTTAGGCCAGACTCCAGTTTTTGTATAAGGAACGTTGCGCAGACAGGGTTCTTAGACTGTTGACCTAACATGTACGGATGGATGTGCGCGTTGGCTGTTTGACTCCTCAACTTCCGGGCAAAAACTCCTTCATGTCATGCAGGGCCATGTAGGAGTTATGATATTCCTTGCAGTAAGTCACATCCTCGTCAAACCAGTCTGGAGGCAGGAAAGATTGGGCGGCTTCGGTGCTGCCAAACTCTACCTCGGCCAACACCAGGGAAGCCAACTCGCCCTCAAACACATCCAATTCGATGGTCAGACTGTAGTCCTCCGGCGGGGTGGGAAAGCCGGGTTTAAAGCCGGGATTGTCCAGAGGGATCAGGTAACGGGTCTTGGACAGAATCCGACCGTCCGCCTTGTCCCGCAGATGATAATAGGCTTCCTTGCTGAGCCATAGGTTGTGCTCCTCCCGGGCCATCATGCCGCTGCCCTTGTAGGTCATATAATATTCATCGTTTTCTTTGCGCACCCGCACCACCGGGTTGGTGGACAGGTATGCCTGCTCTATGTGGAGACTGGGATAGCTGTCCAGGTTGTCGGGAAGGGATTTCAATGTAAATTTGCGTTCAATTTCCATAAGTGCATCTCGTTTCTGTTTAGAGTTCCGCATGGCCCCGGTCAACTCGCAAGCCGGTTGCTCAGGAACAGGCCGCGGGGACGCTTATTTTTTGAGCAGTGCGTTGATTAGTGCGTTTTGTTTATTATACCCTATTTTGCGGAGAAAAAAAAGAGTGACATGGAGAAAAATTAAAGGTATAATGGGCATAGTTCTTTTGGAAAGAGTGTGCGCGGAAGCGCATTGTGCCGCAATTTAGAAAACTTTAGTTATGGAGGTAGAGCGGATGAGCAGGATAGCAGTTTTTTTTGTGGAAGGGTATGAGGAGATCGAGGCGCTGACCGTGGTGGATATCTGCCGCAGGGCGGGCGTAGAGGTACAGATGGTGTCGGTGAGCGGTGAAAAGATCGTGAGCGGTTCCCACGGGATCGGAGTGCGGATGGATATGTGTTTTGACGAGGTGGATTTTGACAGCCTGGATATGATTGTGCTTCCCGGCGGGCCCGGCACCAGAAATCTGGAGGCCCATGAGGGACTGATGGCCCAGGTGGATGCTTTTGACCGGGCGGGTCGATATCTGGCGGCCATCTGTGCGGCTCCCAGCGTATTGGGGCACAGAGGAATCCTTCAGGGCAGGCGGGCAGGATGCTATCCCGGCTGGGAAGAGCATATGGAGGGCGCCCAGGTGTCCATGGACGATGCCACAGTGGACGGGCATGTGATCACGGGCCGGGGCATGGGCTGCGCGATACCTTTTTCTTTGGCCATCGTAGCACAGCTGCTGGGCCGGGAGCAGGCGGACAAGGTTGAGGAAAGTATTGTCTACCACAGCAGATGATTAGGCCGGAAAGCACACGGATGGATATTCGGGCGGCGTGAGCGGCCGGATATTCATCACAGGCAGGAGTGCTTGTGGGGAACGTGGGGAACTTAAATAGGAGAGACAACGGTTATGGACAGTAAGAAGGTTGAGAGTATAAATCAGGGGCTTTTGCGGTTTATTCAGGACAGTCCCAGTGTGTTTCATGTGATTGACAATATGAAAAAAAGGCTGGAGGAGGCCGGTTTTGCGGAACGTCGGGAGCAGGACTGCTGGGAACTGCAGCCCGGCGGGGCTTATTATGTGACTCGCAACGATTCCTCGCTGATTGCGTTCCGGCTGCCCGCCGCCTGTGATAGGGGAGACCAGCGGCCTTTTAAGGGATACCATATTGTGGCGGCCCATAGCGATTCCCCTACCTTCAAGGTGAAGGCCCAGCCCGAGACTGTGACGGAGAAGCAGTATGTGCGGCTGAATGTGGAGAAATACGGCGGAATGATCCTCTCCACATGGCTTGACCGACCTCTGTCCGTGGCAGGCCGGGTGGCGGTGCGGGAGGCTGACGGCAGCGTGGGTATGCGGCTGGTGAACCTGGACAGGGATCTGCTGGTTATTCCCAATTTGGCAGTGCATATGAACCGGGAGATCAATTCGGGCTATGAATATAATCCGCAGGTGGACATGCTGCCGCTGATGGGGCTGTGGGAGGAGAAAGGTGAGCGTATGGAACTTCCGCTTTCCCAGGAAGAATCCGGGGCTCAGATATCCCGAAAAATACCGGAAGTCCAGTCTGCCCAGGGGGAATGGGAGTCTAAGTCCCCCCAGGGTATGTTGCTCAGAGAGATAGCGCAGGCGTTGGGGATATGTCCCGGGGACATTCTGGACGGAGATCTATATTTGTATGTGAGAGAGAAGGGACGGGTGCTGGGCCGGGAGGGCGAGTTGATTCTGAGCCCCAAGCTGGACGACTTGCAGTGCGTGTATGCGGGGCTGGAGGGCTTTGTATCCAGCAGGCCGGACAGGTATGCCAATGTGCTGGCCGTGTTTGACAATGAAGAGGTGGGCAGCGGCACCAGACAGGGGGCGGACTCCACTTTTCTGGAGGATGTACTGCTGCGGATACAGGATAGTCTGGGCCGCAGTCCTTCCGTGTACCGACAGATAGTGGCGGAGAGTTTCCTGATCTCCGCGGACAACGCTCATGCGGTGCATCCCGCGCATCCGGAGAAAGCGGATATCACCAACCGACCCGTGTTGGGGGGCGGCATCGTGATCAAATATCACGGAGGACAAAAATATACCTCGGATGCCATGACTGCAGCCAAGATGAAGCTCTGGTGTGAACGGGCCAAGGTGCCCTGTCAGACTTTTGCCAACCGCTCGGATATTATGGGTGGCTCCACGCTGGGCAACATATCCACTTCCCACGTTTCCCTGGCCTCAGTGGACATCGGGCTGCCCCAGCTGGCCATGCATTCGGCGGTGGAGACCGGCAGCAGCTGGGATACTGCCTATGCCGTGGCGGCGTTTGAGCAGTTTTGGCAGGAGTAGAGCAGCATAACTATGCTATAATTCAGTCCAAGAAAGGATGCATTCCCTCATATTAAGATAACTCTAGGTGAGATTTTTGAAGGATTGGAGTAAGGAAGAAAGATGCGTCTGCCTGAGGATGCAGTGAGGCACTGATTACACAGCTTTTGCCTCATTTTCATATATTATCGGGAGAGAATAAAAAATCCGAGGCACCTGAATGCTTCGGACATGGTAAAAACCGATGAGTCAAAAGCTGGAAAACATATTGAACTTGGCATTGGAGACGCCGGAGGCGGTGCGCCTGCAGACGAACAATTTGAATGTGGGCTTTGACAGCGGGAGCCGCAGTTGGGAACTGATCGTGAAGTATCATGGCAGTTTGGACGGACTGGCATCTCTGGGCGTGTCAGTGGAGTATCTGATTAACAGCTACGCGATCCTGACTGTGCCGGAGCAGCTGGTGGAGACCGTAAGCAATATTGAAGAAATCGAATATGTGGAAAAGCCCAAGCGGTATTACTATCAGGATATAGGTCCTGCGGCGGATTCCTGCATGACGCAGGTTACGCTGCGGGACCCTTTTTTGTCCGGGGCGGGGGTCCTGGTGGCAGTGTTGGACTCAGGGATTGACTATACTCGTCCGGAATTTCAGGACAGCGCAGGTAATACGCGGATTTTGTATCTGTGGGATCAGACCATGAGACCGGAAGAAGGAAATGCAAAGCGGCAGTCTCCGGCAGGTTATGTACAGGGAGTGGAGTTTTCGGCAGAGCAGATCAATCAAGCTCTGGGGGCGGAGGGCCCCCAGGAGCGGTATATGCTGCTGCCCAGCGTGGATGTGAGCGGCCATGGCACGGCGGTGGCAGGGATTGCGGCAGGTTGTTATCCGGCGTACGACAGGGGAGTTGCCGGCGGGGGTGGAGGCATTCCCGGCAGTCAGTATCGGGGGACGGCACCGGCGGCGTCCCTGTTGGTAGTAAAGCTGGGACTGCCCGGTGAAGAAGGCTTTCCACGCACCACAGAGATCATGCGGGGCGTGACCTATGCCCTGCAAAAGTCCAGGGAACTGGAGATGCCGCTGGTGATAAACCTGAGTTTTGGCAACACCTACGGTTCTCATGACGGGGGCTCCCTGCTGGAACGCTTTCTGGACAACGCGGCGGAGATCGGGCGCACCGTGATCTGCGTGGGCAGCGGCAACGAGGGAAACTCTGCGGGACATGTGGCGGGGAGTCTGTTTGAGGACGGGAGAGGGGAGGGGGCAGGGAGCGGCAATGTGAGCGGAACGGCCGGAACTTCAGGAGCGGCAGGCATAGCCCGAACACCCCGTGCGGCGGAGATTCAGCTGGCAGTGGCAGAGTATGAGCGCTCCCTGAGCATCCAGCTGTGGAAAAATTACAGTGACACATACCGGATATACTTGCGCTCTCCCGGAGGACAGGAGGCGCCGTTGCCGGAGTCGGTGCAGGGGGGAAAATACACTTTGCAGCTGGAACAGACCCAGATTCTGGTGTATCTGGGCAAGCCCCTGCCCTATGCGGTGGCCCAGGAGATTTATTTGGAAATGATTGCGCCGGGAAACATTGGCAGTACGGCTCCAGGAACGGTGCCAGGGGCAACAGGGGCTGCGGCAGGCGGGCCGGGAGGGCAGCAGGGCGTCAGGCAATATATCAACAGCGGTGTCTGGACCATCCGCATAGAGCCGGTACAGGTGGTCACCGGCCAATATTATCTGTATCTACCCAGTTACACGGCCCGCAGCAGCCGCAGCGGTTTCTACCGTCCTACGCCCCAGGTAACTTTGACCATTCCCTCCACGGCGGCCAAGGTCATCACCGTGGGAGCCTACGACAGCACCTACGACAGCTATGCGGATTTCTCCGGCAGAGGCTATGTGGACGCGGCCCGCACCATTGGGGTGATCTCCGCCGGACTTGTGAAACCCGACCTGGCGGCGCCGGGGGTGGGTATCCTGGCCCCGGATCTCTATGGAGGCTACAGTTCTTTTACCGGGACGTCCTTTGCCACGCCTATCGTGTCCGGCAGCGCTGCTCTTTTGATGGAATGGGGGATTGTAAGGGGAAATGATGTGTTTCTGTATGGGGAGAAGGTGAAGGCGTACCTGCGGAAGGGAGCCAGGGCGCTTAGGGGGGAGTCGGAGTATCCTAATGCAAGAGTTGGGTATGGGGCGATTTGTGTCGAAAATAGTTTGCCTATGTAAATGAGAGTATATTTTTAGGGGAATAAGCACTTTGTTTTGGCATATATATTGTCGAATAAAGTGCTTATTGTACGTTGTTTGGATTTTATATAAATATTTGGTAGGGCTAAAACGAATCACAATTTATAAATAGCATGGATTATTTAGAATGAAAATGGAACTTATGTTCGAAACTAATTGAAAAAGTAAAGATGGTATGCTATACTTCTACATGAGTAATAAGATTTTAATCAGTGCCATATGGGAGGAGAAGGATGGCAAAAAATAAAGTAATTGTGGTGCAAAACATTAATGTTACTGTTTCAGAGGAAAATTTTGATGATTATATCTGTATTACTGATATTGCAAAAGCTAAAGTTGGTGAGTCCCGAGGAGCAGATGTTGTAAAAAACTGGATGCGAAACAGAGCAACTTTGGAATTTTTAGGTACATGGGAGCAAATCTACAATCCTGCTTTTAAAGTGGTCGAATTCGACCACTTTAAAAGCGAAGCAGGTTTACATACATTTGTATTAAGTGTTTCGGAATGGATTGAAAAGACAGAAGCAATAGGATTATTTGTGAAACGTGGAAAATATGGAGGAACGTATGCGCATAAAGATATTGCATTTGAATTTGCTTCGGCGATCAGCCCTGTTTTTAAACTATATTTGAGGCTCTTCAAGGGTGATGGTGGGTAAAAAATACCCACAACCCCAGTGTT
>CAJUCT010000065.1 GCA_910585015.1 uncultured Acetatifactor sp. | reverse complement strand
AAACCTTGATTTTCCAGTGTTTTCAAAAGTATCGTTATCTAACGTCAGCTTTCGAGCGTCCAAGTTTCCAAAGGATGATTGATGACATCGAGGACGGGAAAATCAACTGCGTTGTCACAAAGGACTTATCCCGTCTGGGAAGAAACTATATCCTGACCGGTCAGTACACGGAAATCTATTTCCCCAGCAAGGGAGTACGCTACATTGCCATCAATGACAATGTGGACACCATCAACGGAGAAAGCGAGCTTGCACCGTTCTTAAACATCCTGAATGAAATGCACGCCCGACAGACCAGCAAAAAGGTCAAGGCTGCCATGCACACAAGATTTGCCAATGGCGCACACTATGGAGCCTATGCACCGCTGGGCTATGTAAAAGACCCGGACAAAAAAGGTCATCTTCTGATCGACCCGGAAACACGCTGGATTGTAGAAAAGATTTTTGACCTTGCCGTACACGGGAGGGGTGCCGCCAGCATTACACGGATTCTGGTGGAAGAAAAAGTACCTACCCCCGGCTGGCTGAACTATGAAAGATATGGGACTTTCGCCAATATCTACGCCGGTGCGCCCGCAGAAAAAGCCTATGCGTGGACGATTGCACAGGTCAAGAGCATTTTGAAAGAGGAAACTTACATCGGTCACAGCGTTCACAACAAGCAGAGCAACATTTCATTCAAGAACAAGAAAAAAGTGCGGAAGCCGCAGGAAGAATGGTATCGTGTGGAAAATACCCACGAAGCCATCATTTCCGAAGAAGTGTTCCAAAAAGTTCAGGAGCTGATTGCAAGCAGACGCAGGAAACGCAGAAATGGTACAACACAGATTTTCGCAGGATTGATAAAATGTGCAGACTGCGGATGGTCTTTAGCCTATGGGGAAAACAAGCAGAATAAGAACCCATACGGGTACTACCATTGCAGCAAGAACGGACAGGGATTACGCCAGTGTTCCATGCACTATATCCGTTATGATGTACTGTATGCCTATGTGCTTGCAAGACTGCAATTCTGGTCTATGTTGGCACAGAAAGACGAGGACAAGCTGCTGAAACGGCTGCTCAATGCCAGCGACAGAGAAAGAAACTCTGCGAAGAAAAAGCAGGCTGCGGAGCTGAAAAAGGCGGAAAAGCGTAAAGCCGAGGTTGACGGGCTGTTTGCTAAAATGTATGAGGACTGGTCTGCCGGACGCATAACCGAGTATAATTTCAATATGCTGTCCGAGAAGTACCAGAACGAGCAAAAGGAGCTTGAAACAAAAATAAGACAGCTTCACGAAACGATGGAAGCCGCCGTACAGACCGCAGCGGACGCTGAAAAGTGGATTGCCCTAATGAAACAGTATGTCAACCCTGTGGAGCTGACCGCCGAACTTCTGAACACTCTAATTGAAAAAATAACCGTCCACGAAGCTGTCAAGGGCGAGGACGGAAGTCGTGAGCAGGAAGTAGAAATCTACTACCGCTTCATCGGCAAAATCGACTGACCTTTCTTTTTTTACCCAACAATATCTTTAATTAAGGGAAACGGGAAAAAGCTGTCCAGATGTATCGATAATGATGGAGCTATGTGACATTCTGGGAATAAATGCAAATGAATTGTTATCGGGAGAGAGGATTATGATGGAAAATTATCAAAAAATGGCAGAACAAAATTTGATGGAATTACAGAAACAAAAAGAGCAAGCAAACAAGATGAAAAGAAGATTGGAAAAATTATGGGGAGTGATTGCAATTATTCTATTTCCAGTTCATTTAGCTATAAATTATTTTTATCCTGAAAATCAAGGAACACATATTGGTTGGGTGATTTTGGTAATAGGGGCTCTTTTGTTTGTGCCATATTTTTTAAAATATTACAAAATAGAAATTAAATTGAAATAAGTTACTAACTGATATATTTGAACTTTTTTGTATAGAAAAAGCCAAATTCCTATCTATCGGGCAGGTAAATATATCATCAAAGAGCCAGACACATAGATGCAGATGACCGTGTTATAATAGGGACAAGTTAGAGGAACCCAGTAAAAGCAAGGGGTTGCACTAACTTGTCCCCTTATTTTTTTGCTCTCAAAAGGCAAAAGGGGCCGCTTGAGACATAAAATATCTATTGTGAAACATGGGTCCCCGAGGTATAATGAGATTATCGGGATTCTGAAAAAGCTGTATCCGTAAGGAGTTGGACGGAGGTCAAACGCGTTTTGCGGGCATTGAAAAGAAAGTATAAAAGGGAAGAATAGAGCGGAGGGACCATTAAAATGGAAGATAACAGAGCAGACCTCACATGGGAAGAGGTCCGTACAGAACATATTATACAGGATGAGTGGATTGACTTCCGGCGGTCGGCATATCGTCTCCCCGACGGAAATGTGTTTGAACCGTTTTACAGTTTCAGCCGCAGGGACTATGTGGTTATTGTGGCATCGGATTGTGACGGCAATTATCTCTGTGTGCGGCAGTTCCGGCAGGGGATAAGGGAAGTAACCACCGAGTTCCCGGCAGGCGGCTTGGAGCGGTCAGACGGGAGAGAATACGCATTTCGGGAGGCGGCAATGCCTGGTACGGCAACATCCGAAAACGGAATCTCCGAAGATGCGCTTGCCGCGGCAAAGCGAGAACTTTTGGAGGAAACCGGATATTTGTCATCCGAATGGACGCATCTGCTTACAATTCCATCCAATGCCACGATATCCGATAACTTTGTCCATGTATATATGGCGAAAAACTGTCGTATGGCAGCCCGGCAGCATCTGGATGATACGGAGTTTCTGAAGGTGGAACTTCGCACACCGCAGGAGATCGAGGAAATGATCCGCGCCGGCAGATTCCAGCAGGCAGTGCATGTGATGGCATGGCTGTTGGTCCAAAGGCGCTTGGCCTGACATATCGGAGCAGGAACCGGGGAGACTTTGGAACCATCCGTGCTATTGAAAGGATAAAGAAAGAAGACGGAATATATGAAAAAAGTACTATTGATAGCCACGGGAGGCACCATAGCGTCGGGGTATACAAAAGAAGGGCTTGCCCCAAGGATAGCGGCGAAGGATTTGCTGCAATATGTGGAGGATTATAAAGCATTCTGTCAGGTGGACATTCTGCAGCCTTTCAGCCTGGACAGCACTAACATATACGCGAAGCATTGGCTGAAGCTGGCGGAATTAATCGAGGAACAGTATGCGGGTTATGACGGCTTCGTGATCTGCCATGGAACGGATACCATGGCTTTTACGGCGGCAGCCCTGTCCTATCTGATACAGAACAGCAAAAAACCCGTCGTGATCACTGGTTCTCAGAAGCCCATAAACCTGCCGGTGACGGATGCCAGGACCAATCTGCTGGACAGCCTGCGCTTTGCCTCTGATGACAGGGCGCATGGAGTTAACATCGTTTTTGGCGGTAATGCTATCGCCGGGACTCGGGCAAAAAAGGAACGTTCCAAGAGTTACAATGCTTTTTCCAGCATCAATTATCCCAATATGGCGGCGCTGTGTGACGGAAAAATCGTATTTTATATTGACGATAAGGACCGGGTGACGGAACCGACGGTATTCTACCATAAACTGAATGAGAATGTTTTGCTGCTCAAGCTGATGCCGGGTATGGACGGTTCGATGCTGAAACGCCTGTTCCCCTGCTATGATGCCGTGGTGATAGAGGCATTCGGCGTCGGGGGACTCCCGGAGTACGGGCAGGTTCCCTTTTATGAAGAAATACGCCGATGGACAGATGCGGGAAAGATCGTCATGATGGCTACCCAGGTGACCCATGAGGGCAGTGATATGGAGGTCTACAAGGTGGGGCGGATTATCAAGGAGGATTTTCACCTGATGGAAGCCTATGATATGACTTTGGAGGCGACAGTGACAAAAGTCATGTGGGCTCTGGGGCAGGCAAAGGAGCAAGAACTGTCTGGACAGTTCCGACACCTGTTCTATAAGACCGTGAACCATGATATGCTGCTGTATGCCCCGGGGAGTGACGGGGACAGGAGCGTGTTGTAGAGTATTATACGGACAACATAATCTGCTGCCGTCCCACAGTGGTTTTGGTTCGTGAGTGGGGAGAGGGCAAATTTTCCATATCAGGAATCGGCTGTTTCTTCCAGCCGGAAAGCCCGGCTTCGTTCAAGCCGCTGCTTCTGAATATTTTCCGCTCCTTCTTCTGTGGGCAGGTAATAGCGGCGGTCTTTCAGATCCTCCGGCAGGCAGGTCATGCGGGCCATTTTCTCCCGGGTGTCATGGGCGTAGACATAGCCCTCCCCATAGTGAAGGTCCTCCATCAGTTCCGTGGGAGCGTTGCGGATCACCAGGGGCACGGGCTGGTTTAAGCGGGTCATGGCGTCCGCTTTGGCGGTTTCGTATGCCCGGTACAGGGCGTTGGAGCGGGGGGCCAGGGAGAGGTACACCACGGCCTGGGTCAGATTTAAATCGCACTCAGGCATGCCGTTGAAATGGCATGCCTGGTAGGCGGCTACAGCTAAGGGCAGAGCCTGGGGGTCGGCCAGCCCCACGTCCTCACTGGCAAAACGGATGAGTCGACGCGCGATAAACAGAGGATCCTCCCCAGCCTCCAGCATCCGGGCCAGCCAGTAGACGGCGGCATCAGGGTCGCAGTTGCGCATGGATTTGTGCAGGGCGGATATCAGGTTGTAGTGTTCTTCGCCTTTTTTGTCGTACAGCAGCGTCTTTTTGCCCAGACACTGCTCCAGGGTTTCCCGGGTCACGGTCACGGAGCCGTCGGGGGAAAGTTCTCCGTTCAGTACGGCCATCTCCAGAGTATTCAAGGCCGTGCGGGCATCCCCGTCGGCAAAGGCGGCGATAACAGGCAGCAGGGACGGTTCCATATGGACCCGGGCGCTGCCGAAGCTGCGTTTATCTGTAAGCGCTCTGGACAAAAGTCCTGTGAGGTCATCTTCCGTCAGTTCCTTCAGCACAAACACTTTGCAGCGGGAGAGTAGAGCGGCGTTGATCTCGAAGGAAGGGTTTTCCGTAGTGGCCCCGATCAGCGTGATGCTGCCCCGTTCCACATAGGGCAGGAAGGCGTCCTGCTGGGCCTTGTTGAAGCGGTGAATCTCGTCTACAAACACCAGTGTACGGATGCCGTAGGCCCTGTTTTCCTGGGCCTGGTTCATGATATCCTTGATCTCCCTGATGCCGCTGGTCACGGCGCTGAAATTTACGAAGCCGGAGCGGGTACGGTTCGCGATGATACTGGCCAGGGTGGTCTTGCCCACTCCCGGAGGTCCCCAGAAGATCATGGAGGGAATCTGGTCCCGCTCCAGAAGCTGACGCAGGATCTTGCCGGGACCCAGCAGGTGCTGCTGCCCCACATATTCCGCAAGGGTGGCGGGACGCAGTCGGTCCGCCAGGGGGCCAGAAGTCATGGGTGTGCTGCCCGATGTATCGCTCTGGCCGGAGATGCTGCTGGGATTTATATCAAACAGCGATAACTGGTTCATAATTTCTCTTCTCCTGTACAATCGAAAATATGTTCTGATCGTTCCTATTTTATCACAAGGCTGCGGAATATGCAATCGGAGAATAGGTTCTGCTCTGACCGTCCGTTTGAACCATTCTGTTCGCCCACCGATTTCATAGTCAGTCTGGTGCGCCGGAATACGGTTTGACCGTGAGGGAAAGTATGCTCCTATGGTTAAAAGGCAGGGGTGAATTGGAGGTATGGGGGCCTGGGCAGTCAAAAACAGATCAGAAATAAAAGAAAGCCGTTGCAAAACGGGAAACGGTATGCTACACTAGAAGCAATGGCAATGTCAAAAAAATAACAATCATTGCCGAAGCCGCATAAATAAAGCGAAATAAACTAGTTGGAGGAGAAAGAAATGGCAAAGAAAGTAGTATTAGCAGGCGCCTGCCGTACCGCCATCGGCACCATGGGCGGAACTCTGAGCACAACCCCTGCCGCAGAGTTGGGTGCAATTGTTATCAAGGAGGCTTTAAACAGGGCCGGTGTGGCTCCCGAGCAGGTTGATCAGGTTTACATGGGTTGTGTCATCCAGGCCGGGCTTGGACAGAACGTGGCCCGTCAGGCTTCCATCAAGGCCGGTCTGCCCATCGAGGTACCCGCAGTGACCATGAACGTGGTGTGCGGTTCCGGTTTAAACTGTGTGAACCAGGCTGCGCAGATGATCATGGCTGGTGACGCGGATATCGTAGTGGCAGGCGGTATGGAGAATATGTCCATGGCGCCTTATGCCATTCCTCAGGCTCGTTACGGATATAGAATGAACAACGGCACTTTGGTGGACACCATGATCAAGGATGCTCTGTGGGATGCTTTCAACGATTACCACATGATTATGACTGCCGACAATATCTGTCGTGAGTGGGGCCTGACCCGTGAGGAGTTGGACGAGTTCGCGTTGAAGAGCCAGCAGAAGGCAGAGGCGGCTCAGAAGTCCGGTGCTTTTGACGCCGAGATCGTGCCCGTTATGGTTAAGAAGAAAAAAGAGACCATCGAGTTCAAGGTAGATGAGGGGCCCCGCGCCGGTTCCACCATTGAGGGTCTGGCAAAACTGCGTCCCATCAATCCCGACGGCTTTGTGACAGCAGGCAACGCCTCCGGCATCAACGACGGCGCCGCCGCCATCGTGGTAATGAGCGAGGAGAAAGCCAAGGAACTGGGCGTGAAACCCATGGCTACTTTTGTGGCAGGCGCTCTCGCAGGCGTTCGTCCCGAAGTGATGGGCATCGGCCCCGTGGCTGCCACCAAGAAGGTGATGGCCAAGACTGGCATGAAGATTGAGGACTTCGATATCATCGAGGCCAACGAGGCTTTTGCCGCACAGTCCGTTGCAGTGGGCAAGGATCTGGGCATCGACGTGGACAGGCAGCTGAACCCCAACGGCGGCGCCATCGCGCTGGGTCATCCCGTGGGCGCTTCCGGATGCCGTATCCTGGTGACTCTGCTGCATGAAATGCAGGCCAAGGGCGCCAAGACCGGTCTGGCTACCCTGTGTATCGGCGGCGGTATGGGCTGCTCCACCATCGTCAAGATCGAAGATTAATAAGCCATACAAAGCCCGGGGGAACTGCCGTGTTCTCCGGGCTGTTTGAAATTGTGGACATATGGCAGGCACAGCGGATGTAATTTGGCTGTGGATTATATATTCAGTGATTAAATCCTGCGCACAAAACGGATAAACGGTCATGAGAAATTTCGCCAAAAGCTTTGCAAAAGCCTGCGTATAAGGCTTTCGCGAGAACTGAGGGTAGAAATTTCAATGTCGTTTACTTTAGAAATAAGGCAAGCCGGGGGCCGTGAACTGGTCCCGGGTTAGCAGAAAGAGGTAGACATGGATTATATTCTTTATGAGCAGAAAGGGCAGTACGCAATTCTCACCATCAACCGTGAGAAGGCGCTGAACGCCCTGAACAGCCAGGTGCTGGAGGAACTGGACGCAGCCCTGGATGCAGTGAATCTGGACGAGGTGAGATGTCTGATTCTCACCGGAGCGGGACAGAAGTCCTTTGTGGCCGGGGCGGATATCGGAGAGATGAGCACCCTGACCAAGGCAGAGGGCGAGGCTTTCGGAAAGAAAGGCAACGATGTGTTCCGCAAGCTGGAAACTTTCCCCATCCCCGTGATCGCGGCCATCAACGGTTTTGCGCTGGGCGGCGGATGTGAGATCTCCATGAGCTGTGACATCCGCATCTGCTCCGACAATGCGGTGTTCGGGCAGCCTGAGGTGGGCCTGGGCATCACTCCCGGCTTTGGCGGTACCCAGAGGCTGGCTCGTTTGGTGGGCGCGGGCATGGCAAAGCAGATGATCTATACGGCCCGCAATATCAAGGCGCCGGAGGCATATCGAATCGGCCTTGTGAACGAGGTGTACTCTGCGGAGACGGACGCGGAGGGCAATGTGGTAAAGACCGCTCAGGAAGTGCTGATGGCAGCAGCCGAAAAGATGGCTTCCGGCATCGCCAAGAATGCCCCCATCGCCGTGAGAAACTGCAAGAAGGCTATCAACGAGGGCCTGGATGTGGATATGGATCAGGCGGTGGTCATTGAAGAGAAGCTGTTCGGCGACTGCTTTGAGACTGAGGATCAGAAGTACGGCATGGCTTTCTTCCTGGACAAGAACAAGGAAAAGGTGAAAGAGCCGTTCCAGAACAAATAAAAAAGTGGAATTAATTAAAGGAGGAACTATACATGAAAGTAGGTATTATCGGCGCAGGCACCATGGGTGCCGGAATTGCACAGGCTTTTGCCATGACAGACGGCTATGAGGTATGCTTATGTGATATCAAGCAGGAGTTTGCTGACGGCGGCAAGGCCAAGATCCAGAAGAACATCAATTTCCTGGTTGGCAAGGAGAAGATCACCGCTGAGAAGGGCGAGGAGATTCTGGGCAAGATCGTCACCGGTTTAAAGGATATCTGCACGGACTGCGATCTGGTTATCGAGGTGTGCCCCGAGAGCATGGCCATCAAGAAGCAGACCTTTGCAGAACTGCAGCAGATCGTGAAGAAGGATTGTATCTTCGCTTCCAACACTTCCTCTCTGTCCATCACAGAGATGGGCAACGGCCTGGATCGTCCTCTGATCGGTATGCATTTCTTCAACCCTGCCGACAGAATGAAGCTGGTTGAGGTTATCGCAGGAGCCAACACTCCCGCGGAACTGGTGGAGAAGATTAAAGGCATTGCCGCCGAGATCGGCAAGACTCCCGTGGAGGTAAATGAAGCGGCAGGCTTCGTGGTAAACAGAATCCTGATCCCCATGATCAATGAGGCTGTCAATGTGTATGCCGCAGGCGTGGCATCCGTGGCGGACATCGACGTGGCTATGCAGCTGGGCGCTAATCATCCCATGGGACCTCTGGCTCTGGGCGATTATATCGGTCTGGACATCGTGCTGGCCATCATGGAGGTTATCTATGCGGAGACCGGCGATTCCAAGTATGCTCCCGCTCCCCTGCTGAGAAAGATGGTCCGCGCAGGCAAGCTGGGCAAGAAGACCGGAGAGGGCTTCTACAACTACGCAAAATAAAGCGTTTTTGAAGGCGCTGTCACAAAGCTTTATCGTGACGGACGTATACTGACGAACGTTAACATTTTCCAAGTTACTGCCCGGCGCATACCGCATGTTTGGGCGGTCCCCGCCGGGCAGAGAGGAAAATTTAACCGCTCGTGAGTATAAGATGTAATTATGGCTATGGCAGCTTCCCTGGTTTTGCTCCTGATCGGCTGTGGATTTGTCTCCGGCTGGTCATAGGACGAGTTGATCAATGTACAGGGAAGTTGCTGTATGTCCAAATATTAGATGAAAGTGGAGGAATTAATCATGGATTTTACATTATCCAAAGAGCATGAGATGGCGAGACAGCTGTTCAAGGATTTCGCCGAGAATGAAGTAAAGCCTCTTGCACAGGAAGTGGATGAGGAGGAGCGTTTCCCCAGAGAGACCGTGGAGAAGATGGCAAAATATGGCTTCATGGGTATTCCCGTTCCCAAGGAGTACGGCGGCCAGGGCTGTGATATTCTGACCTATGCCATGTGTGTGGAGGAGCTTTCCAAGGTCTGCGGCACCACAGGCGTTATCGTTTCCGCCCATACTTCCCTGTGTATCGATCCCATTTTGACCTACGGTACCAAGGAGCAGAAGGAGAAATATCTTCCCGACCTGGCCAGCGGACGTAAGATCGGCGCATTCGGCCTGACCGAGCCCGGCGCGGGCACCGATGCCCAGGGGCAGCAGACCAAGGCTGTGCTGGAGGGCGACAAGTGGGTGCTGAACGGTTCCAAGTGCTTCATCACCAACGGTAAGGAGGCGGATGTATACATCGTCATCGCCGTGACCGGCAAGATTGAGAAGAGAGGCAAGTTCCTGAAAGAGATCTCCGCATTTATCGTGGAGAAAGGAACACCCGGCTTTACCTTCGGCACCAAAGAGAAAAAGATGGGTATCCGCGGCTCTTCCACCTATGAGTTGATCTTTACGGATTGCCGCATTCCCAAGGAGAATCTGCTGGGACAGCAGGGCAAGGGCTTCAATATCGCCATGCACACCCTGGACGGCGGACGTATCGGTATCGCCGCGCAGGCCCTGGGTCTGGCGGAGGGCGCTTTAGAGACCACCATTGCCTATGTGAAGGAGAGAAAGCAGTTCGGACGTTCTATCGCACAGTTCCAGAACACCCAGTTCCAGCTGGCGGATATGGCTACTAAGGTTGAGGCCGCCAAGATGCTGGTGTACAAGGCTGCCCGCAAGAAGGACGAGTACAGGAAAGATCCCAAGATTTCTTACTCCGTTGAGGCTGCCATGGCCAAGCTGTATGCCGCTGAAGTAGCTATGGAAGTGACCACCAAGGCCGTTCAGCTGCACGGCGGTTACGGCTATATCAGAGAGTACGATGTGGAGCGCATGATGCGCGATGCCAAGATCACCGAGATCTACGAGGGCACCAGCGAGGTTCAGAGGATGGTTATCTCTTCCAACCTGTTGAAATAAGTGCAGAACCGGTAAATGACTCACATGTAACCAAATAGCGGGGGCACAGCCCACGCTATGCAGGCAGAGGATAGTCCGGATGCCGCGACACGGCGCAGCTGGTCTGCTTTAGTCGAAAGTCTGCGGCGAATCGGGCCGGACATGTGAGCGTATGATTAGAATATAAAAAGTAAGGAGTGAAAATACAATGAAAATTATCGTTTGTATTAAACAGGTTCCGGATACCAAGGGCGGCGTTAAGTTCAATCCGGACGGAACACTGGATAGAGGCGCAATGCTGGCCATTATGAACCCTGACGACAAGGCCGGCCTGGAAGCTGCGCTGCGCTTAAAGGATCAGTACGGCGCAGAGGTAACTGTTTTGACCATGGGTCTGCCCAAGGCGGCGGACGTGCTGCGCGAGGCCATTGCCATGGGCGCGGATAAGGGCATTCTGGTGACAGACCGTGTGCTGGGCGGCGCGGACACTTGGGCTACATCCACCACCATCGCAGGCGCCATCCGTAATCTGGAGTATGACCTGATCATCACCGGCCGTCAGGCTATCGACGGCGATACTGCGCAGGTTGGTCCTCAGATTGCGGAGCATTTACAGATTCCCGTGATTTCCTATGCGCAGGATATTAAGATTGACGGCGATAAAGTGATTGTACAGCGTCAGTATGACGACAGATATCATGTGCTGGAGTCTCAGATGCCCTGCCTGATCACCGCTCTGTCCGAGTTGAACGAGCCCCGCTATATGACTCCCGGCGGCATCTTTGACGCATGTGCGGCGGAGATCACTACATGGGGCAGAGCAGACCTGAAGGACGTGGATGACAGCAACCTGGGTCTGAAGGGATCTCCCACCAAGATTGCTAAGGCTTCCGACAAGGTTCGCAAGGGCGCAGGCGAGAAGGTTGTTCCTGAGTCCCCCGAGGATGCGGTTGCTTACATTGTGGGCAAGTTCAAGGAGAAGCATATCGTATAATGAAAACAGCATCTGCCCGGACAGATGCGGAACTTAAATCAGCACCTGTCCGGACAGCACACAGATCAATATTCGGACGCCCAAGGGGCCGTATATTGATCTCGGGAAATGTGTGCTGGCAGGACAGATGCGGAACTTAAATTAGGAGGTAAACCAAACCATGAATTTAGAAGAATATAAAGGCGTATATGTGTTTGCCCAGCAGGTAGATAACGAGATCAGCGGTATCGCATATGAATTGCTGGGAAAAGGTAAGGAACTGGCTGACAAGCTGAATACAGAGGTGGTGGCAGTACTCATCGGCTATCAGGTAAAGGGCTTGGCCGACAAGCTGGCAGAGTACGGCGCGGACAAGGTGATCGTGGTGGACGACCCGGAACTGGAGGTATACAGAACCGAGCCCTATGCCCATGCACTGTCATCCGTGATTAACCAGTATAAGCCCGAGATCGTGCTGGTGGGAGCAACTGCCATCGGCCGTGACTTAGGCCCTACCGTATCCGCAAGGGTGGCCACCGGTCTGACCGCGGACTGTACCGTGCTGGAGATCGGCGATTTCCCGCTGAATCCCATTCCGGGCCAGGAGCAGAAGCACAATCAGCTGCTGATGACCCGTCCCGCTTTCGGCGGCAACACCATTGCCACCATCGCCTGCCCGGACAATCGTCCCCAGATGGCAACCGTTCGTCCCGGCGTTATGCAGAAGATCGATCCCATCGCTGGCGCAAAGGCTGTGGTGGAGGAGTATAATCCCGGTTTTACACCTAACAACCGCTATGTAACCATTAAAGAGGTGGTGAAGGCCGTATCCGACACCGTGGACATCATGGATGCCAAGGTGCTGGTTTCCGGAGGCCGCGGTGTGGGTAGTCCGGAGAACTTTAAGATCCTGGAGGATTTGGCAGAGGTTCTGGGCGGTACTGTATCCTGTTCCCGTGCCGTGGTTGACAGCGGCTGGAAGCCCAAGGATCTGCAGGTGGGCCAGACGGGTAAAACCGTTCGTCCCCAGATCTATTTTGCCATCGGTATCTCCGGCGCTATTCAGCATGTGGCCGGTATGGAGGAGTCCGATATCATCGTAGCCATCAACAAGGATGAGGATGCTCCCATTTTTGATGTGGCTGACTATGGTGTGGTGGGCGACTTGAACAAGATCGTTCCTCAGTTGACTGTTGCTTTGAAGGCGGCTATGGCTGAGAAGTAATAAGCCTAATATATATACAAAGGGAGTATTTGGGTAGATTAACTGCCCGAATACTCCCTTTTGCGCGTTTATTGTCCTGGCTCCGCAATCCGGCTGACGCCCACATAGATATCTGAAATCTCGTACCAGGTGGGATAGTCCACCACGCCGGTCTGAGGCAGATTGAAGATACCCTGGAAGGTGCGGACCGCGCCTGCGGTGAGGGGGCCGTAGATGCCGTCGGCGGTAATGACAGGGATGGCCGGGTAATTGCGGGCAATGCGGTTTAACTGATTCTGCAACTGCAGCACTTTTTCTCCGGAAGATCCGACGGTCAGGGAGTACCCGGGCCAGGATGAGGGGACTCCGGATATCACATCGGCAGTGTTGATATACATGTCGTTGCCGTAGTAGTAGCGTATAATCTCTATTGCGGAGTAGCCCTGGTCTCCCAGATATTTGGACCCCCACTGACTAAGGCCTGAGCAAGTGACCCGTTGGCCATCGCAGTAGGAGGTAAAAATGGGCTGCCGCACCCCGGGACGGGACAGGAAGTTGGCAAATATAGTATCCACCAGAAAGTCAATATTGCTGAAGATATTGCGGCCATAGACCCATTTCTGGTCGTAGGCGGTGGAGGAAGTGATGGTAAAGTTGTAGCCCTGGTTCCGATACCACTCCGTGTATACCCGGTTCAGCGTAAAGGACATAATCACCAGTATATTGGCGTACAGCGTGGCTTCAGGCCAGGTGGAATATACTTCGCATGAGGCCACATTTTTAATGTAATCCTTGTATCGCACCCAGTAGTTTGGGGCCGAGGAATCGGAGGGTACGCCGTCGTGGACAATCACGTACTCGGGGATTACTACCCGGCTTAAGACGATTTCCCCGGTTTCAGCTATGGGCTTGATCTCGTCCTCCGGAATCTTGGGCGGGTAGTCGCCGAACAGTGTATGGACAGGGATGGCCACCAGCTTTTCATTCTCCCCCGCCTCCATCTCCACCGGGTTCATGCGGATGGGCTGCAGGGATAATTCGCCCTCAAACATTTCGGAGCCGGTCACATATACTGGCTCGTAACCCTCGGCCGTGACCGTGATATTGTATTCCGAATAGGGCTGTTGGAGACTTTCCGGGTTCAGAGAGTAGGACAGGGGCGGGGTGGGCAGGGTGACAACCTCCGTCTCTCCTGAACTGTCGGTTGTCAGGGTCATGATGGGACTATCCGGATCCCCGGTGTAGGAGATGGTGACTGTGGCCCCCTTGATGGGAATATATGCCACCGAGGAAGTAACAATGATCTGCAGCGTACCGGTATTTTGGGTGCGCGTCCCGCTCCCACTGTCTTCCTGCGCGGCTCTCAGGTCTGCTCTTCTTTCATACATAGGATGCCTTTCTGTAATCAGTCAAGGTTCTTTCTTACCAATATATGCTTTGCCAGACGGAGACGTTACAAGATTTGGTTTCTATCCTCTTCTTTGTCAGCAAAATATAATAAAGTAAAGATTATAAATTGGATGAATGAGACATTCATGTGGATGTTGCGAAAATAATTTACCATATATTGACAAAGTGATTGATGAATGATAAGGTTATTATAAAAATAAATGCAAAAGAGGAATATGATTGTGAACAGTACAAGTGATATGAAATTTTCAAATTTTCAAGTATTCCGGGGCCAAGAGCATTGTGGTACTATAGAGAGGTGGTGAGAGTTATGGCTAAGAGGTTGGTCAAGAAAAGGTATTTTAAGGAGCGGATTGTTTCTATATGTACTGGAATATCGCCGATGTCATCATATGAATCGCAATGTTGGAGCGGCGTATGTTACGCTTCAAATTGCTACCATAGCGGAACTTCGTGCTGATAAAATAATACCTTAATCCGTGAAACTCAAACTTGTTAAATGCCTGAAAAGTCTGCGATTATG
>CAJUCT010000064.1 GCA_910585015.1 uncultured Acetatifactor sp. | reverse complement strand
ATTTTTATATATTATTTGGTTTTATAAAATATTTATTTTATACGGTTATCCTGAAAAAAATTAATATTTTTGTAATTTAGTTTATAGTTTTATAAATATGTATAGCTTTAATAATAAATGTAAATATTTTACTCCCTTTCCTGAAAAGTGTTCCTTGTACATAAATCCTAAAATATAAAGTATATTTCTACACAAATCACATAATCTGCACAACCTTGCAATTCTATAATCTGGAAGATTATCTTTGTACTCCATCTAACGAAAAACGCCCAACGATGATGAGCTTATTGAAAATTAAATCAGTATAACCAACTTTTATGCAACTTATAGGTGCGAAGCTTAACGAAAAGGCACGTTGGAATATATAGACTAAAACAAATATATGTAAGATACTGTTCTTATCAAAAAGACAAAGGGGAATTTGAATGAATTTCGGAAAGAATTTACAAATTTTAAGAAAGATGACGAACATGACGCAGGAGAAATTGGCAGAGAAAATGAATGTCAGCCGGCAAACCATTTCAAAATGGGAGCTTGGCGCAATATTGCCAGAAGTTGAAAAGCTAGTTGAACTTTGTGAGACATTTCATTGTTCCATTGACCAATTATTAAAGGGAAATATGGATTATAGCAATAAGGCATATTCTGATATCAGAATTGTCACAGTCGAACCTTTTCGTTATATCAGTTATGTAGTAATAAGCTGTGAACCAGAAGATGATGCAATTTCTCATGTGGAGGGCTGGGCAAAACATTTAAAAATCGAAAATCCATATGTTATCGGGTGGGATTTTCCGCAGGTATCCCAAGAGCAGAGAAATGTATTCAATATGCGTGGTTATAGGGCAGCGTTAATCCTTGATGAGGGACAAAATTCCGATGACCTTGATGTGGAAACCGTAAGTCAAGGCAGACAAAACTATATTACAATCACTTTGGAAGAAGTGCCGGATGAAGGGGAATTTGCAATCATTCCAAACGCATATAAGGCTTTAATGACATACATGGCGATAAACGGAATCAAAGAAAAACATGATCCAGCAATTCTTTCCTGCTATGAACATGAGTATTTCAATAATCATGGCGTTAAGTTTATGGATATTTATATTGCAATTGAGTAATCTTTTACTTTTCGGGTTTAACACTGTTGTCTTTGTTCCTCTTTAATCATTGCCAAATAAGGGCGGAATACCCATTGCATAAACGAAGTTTGTGCAATGGATGTATTTTGCTTTCATACATCAGAAGTTTATTGCTGATGTTCAATAATGTAATTGCTGTATATATAACCGAATAAACCGATACCATACGAATTAATTTTTTCTTATTCATTTTATTTCCATTATATCGGCAATGGCAAAAGAAAAACTTTTGCCGTTGCCACAGACTGACATTTTATTATAGCCTGCTAAATAAATCAAAACAATTTCATTGCTGTGAAATGTTTATCTGTTGTTGCGAAATGCTGTATAAAATCAAATCTATCACTCAGGATATTTCACCAAGTTGAATTTAACTTTGTGCCCGCATCTGCTGAACCAGGGATTGCTTTTTCTGCCTGCGCACCATCCAAACTGACAGGACTACCTCCATACCAAACAGCACAAGGAGGAACAGCCCCGCTTCCAAAAATAATGCTGCTCTGCATTTTCTCGTATTCGATATGTGCAGTCTTAGTATCCATTCCAAGATTGCTGCGGCCGGATATCAGCTCCTTAAGCCTGCTTTCCACAGACTCTGCTTTTACGGGATCATTAACAATACTCCAGGAGTAGTCAAAGCTTTCGATTTCAGGATGTATCTCACGAAACAACTCCTCTGGTGCGAACAGAGCCACCGAATCCATGGCAAGCGTACCATGTCCGTTTACTGTCTTCGACGCATCGAACAGTCCAGATATGGTAACTGTCACAGTTTCCTGACCCAGGATCAGATCCATGGTGGCTTCAACATCCATGTCGGCATGGTGCTTCTGATAATCCGTACTCAGAAGGACGCTGTGGGTATCCGCCCACCCGGGCAAACTCCGGCAGGTCTTTCAGCGCCGCCACATGATCCTCCTCCACGCCGGTGAAGACCGCCTCATAGGTGTCGGCCACCTGACCCTGCTGGATCTGTACAATGGAAACGGATATGACCGCTGCAAAGCATATCATGAACGCCGCTAGGGCGACAGCGGCCACCACCATCAAGTTCCGGCGCTTTTCGCTTACAAGGCTGCGCTTCGCAAGTTTTTTCACAATAGCGCTGGTATCATTTTCAAAAGGCCATGTCATGTCCTCCATCTCCTATTCCATCACACGAAGCTGCTATACAACACTATTTTTTCTGCAATACCGGCCAGCCCATTTTGTAAGGACCAATTGAAGCATAAAAACTAACAGGACATATAAGAGAACTGGTACTACAGGAAAAGTATAATTTACGAAGCTAAATCCAGGCACAATCCCTACAGCAGAGCATATTGCTTTTCCAATTTCCAGACCGCAGATAAGGGAGGTGGCAAAACTGCCAACCGTTTGAAATGCATTTTCAAACCCTATCATATGATAAAGCTGTCTGTGGCTTAAGCCAACCGCCCGGAACAACCCCATTTCTTTCCTTCTGGAAATGATATTCGTCATACTGGTATTTGCCAGGTTGATAATACTGAATATGACAATAACTGCCAACAGTGCATATGCCGCAATGGAAATTGTGCTGAATACGCTTTTGTATTGCATTGTCATATCTTTTAATGTTTTCAAGCGTAAAGTATCGCTTGCCAAAACCAATGAATATAATTCATCCTCAATTCCGGCATAACTGTCTGTCTTTACCCGGATTACAAATGCACTGTTTGCATTATAGGGAACCGTCTGTTCCATTTCACCTGCCGGAAGGATAAAGCTGACAGAGCTGTCCCTGTCAAAAACAATCGCAGATATGGTATAAGTAAGGCTGTTTCCTGCCTGTGAAAAAGTGACAGTACCGCCCACTTCATAGTTCTTATGCAGGTATTCTAATTCCGGGCTGCCCATGTTAATGATAAGGGAGTTTTCTCCTGTATGGTCATAACCCGGCAATTTCCCGGTCATTATCTTGTTCTTTAATTCCTTATAATCCTCTGTGTTCATACTCCGGATTGCCGTTTCCATTCCATCTATCCCAACGCATATTTCCTGCTGGCAGATGATTTCATATACCCCGTCAATTGACAAAATATCATTTTTCAATTCATCTGTCAGTAGATTGTTTTCCTGCAGCTGAGTGAGGGAAAACGTAGGCGTGACCAGCGCCCGGTTCAATTCCACCACATAACTTCCCTCATAAGGGAAGGCCTGTTTCGCCCTTTGCTCAGGATCAAGGGAGGATAGCAGGGAAGAAATCCCTATAAACATCGTTCCGCTCAAAGCCAGTGAAATAAAGGTCAATATACTTTTCTTCCTGTTACGGGACAGGTTCATAACCGCAAGTGAAAATGGCGTAAGATGCTTCCTGCTCTTTTTCCTTTTTTTTGTTCCGCTATAACCGCTATAACGGAATGCTTCCACAGGTGAAGCTGACGTGGCAATCTTTGCTGGTTTCAAAACAGAGAGCCTTACACAAACAAATACAGCAATTCCTGATAAAAACACAATCACAATATCTGGAAGCAGCTGAAAAGCGCTCTGGTCTATCAGAAAAGATAACACCGCGCCTGCCATACACCCAAATGGAATGAAGTGAAGCGCAAGATAGTTTCCTTCCCGTGAAATAATCTGCCTGATTTGTTTCTTCGTAGTGCCAATTGTACGCAGCTGTCCAAAGGAAACTACATTATTTATAACCGAAATATAAAATATATTATAGACAACCAGGGAACATACACCGATTAAGACCAACCCAACGAGCAAAACCGTCAGCACCGTCTCATTTGACATGTTATTGCTGTCAATGTATAAATTATTTACCTGAATGTTGTCTGCAGAGATCCCACAATCAAGGCCAATCGTCTGTATCAGCTCTTTTAATTCCTGATTGGTATATTTTGCAGTATCATGGACAGAAATCATAGCTGCCACCGGTCCAATGGAAAGAGCAGGGTTTTCCCGCACAAAATTCTGTGAAACAATAGCGTTATAAGCAACCCTGTCTCTGTCATTCTCAGCGGTTGTTTGAATAAAACCTGTAATCCGGAAATCTTTTGTTTCTAACTGACGGCTTGCCTGGTTGCGATAATGAAGGGATATTGTGTCGCCGGTCCCCACTTTTAGATCCAGGGTATCTATATATCCCCTTTCCACGAGCAATTCATCCGCTGCCTGGGGCATACGTCCTTCCAACAGTGTGATGTTGGAGAGCTGCATGGTTGTTTCATCAGAACATACCATACCCATTGTGATGCCATTCTCCTGTTCCGTCATGCCGACAGACTGGTATACACCCACTTTTTGAATATGGGGATCTTCTTTCAGCAAAGAGATATTCTCATGTGAAAGATTTTGGAAAATTCCCTGATATGCAGTTGATACCGCATATTCATTTGTAATGTTATATGCATAAGAAGAAACAAACGCCATAATGGCTGCCGCCATAAATATAATAATCCCAATCAGACGATTCCTGAAATGGTTCTGTCCAATACGGGCATTTGATAACCTACGGGTAACAGCGCTGGTATCATTTTCAAAAGGCCATGTCATGGTCTGCACCTCCTTCTATTATCGCAGAGCTTCCATCATTGATGACTTACTTTGCTGCTTTAAGGCACCTGTTGTAACCAACACACTACATAAAATAATAACCGCACAATTCAAGATTGTAATACCCAATGGAAATTTATAATTCAAATAGCTCATCAGGCTGTTTTTCAAAAATGAGCAAAGAACATATCCAATTCCTCCACCAATTATCACAGATAATACAAGTCCCATGCCGGCTACGATCAGTCCCTCTTTATTAACCATCACGGATAATTGTTTTTGGGACATTCCCACGGAACGCATGAGAGAAAATTCCCTGCGCCTTACGATAATTCCCGTCAAAGTTGTATTCAACAAATTCATCACAGAAAAACAGCCAATTAAAACAATGGCTATTGCAAGGGCTAACTGTGTCCCCTGCAGGAAGTTTTCATTCTGGGCAACCGCAGCAGAAAGGGAATCCACACTCAGCCGCGGGTTATCTGATACAATCTGGTCTATTTCGTTTTCTGCCTGCTGTTCAAAAGAATCCTCTACACAAATTACATACTGATATGTTAAATTGCTGTGTGCAACTTTTTGCATGGAATCAACCGGCAATAACAGCATATCTATTTTATCGCCATGATTTCCAATTTTACTTTCGTCAAGGACTGCCGCAATCTCAAATTCCAGGTTCTCCGTATGCTGTCCATCAAAAATCTTCAGCGTTACAGACGAGCCGGCTTCCGGATGAATGCCAAAATACTTCTCAAAGTCACCCGGTCTGCCAATCACCATCTGATTCTTAGATGCCATTTGCTCATAATCTGATATTTTTCCATTTAAGAGACAGCTTTTTAGCAAAGCCATATCTGCTTTCTCAAATCCTACAATTTCAGCATCTGATTCCAGGGCCTGCAGATCATAGGAAACTGGGAGATGCTGATCGTTCATGATCTTTTGCACACCTGATAATTGCGAGAGTTCTTTTTCCACTTCCTCCGTAAAAGGACTTGATTCCTGCAAAATCTCCAAAGGATTTTCCACCAGCTCCTGATTTGAGATCCTTAAAACGAACTGTCCTCTTGCAAATCCAGATAAAGCCATATCTTTTGCATTGACCGAAGAAAGGACAGAGGATAAACCTAACAACAGGACGCCAGTCAGGACAAGGGAGGCGGCTGTCAGTATATTCTTTTTCTTATAACGCAAAACCTGGTTTACTGCCAAAGACCCCGGCGTCAGCTTGTGCTGCCTGTGTCTATATTTAGGCCTCTTATTTTGTTCATAGCGGGAAGCCTCTATGGGTGAAACGGCTGCGGCTATTTTAGCAGGTTTTTTGATGGACAGGCGCACAGTGGCATAGGTTAACGCAACAACAACCGGGCATATCCATAGCACATTCCATAATCCAAATCCATGTGGGATTAAAAGATAAGCCACTGCAATTCCTGCAATTAGTCCAATAGGAATTGCAGGTAACATCAGCAAAGTCCCCTCCCTAAGAACAAGCCTTTGAATCTGTTTTGCTGTCATCCCTATTGTGCGGAGCTGTCCGTATTCTTTAATTGAGTTGATAATGGAAATATAGAAAATGTTGTATATTACCAAAATACCAGCGGTTACGATAACAAGCAGCCCGGCAACAGCTGCCAGAACTATCAATGCCGAAGGCTGGCTAATATTCAAATACGCTTCATTATAAGAAGGAGCCGCTTTACAGCCTGCATCAGCCGCTATCTGTGATATTAGGTTTTTTACATCCCCAGAGTCCGTTTTTGCATCTAAATTTACACGAAGCATTACTGCTGGTGAAAAGTAATTCCATCCATCCATTTCTAAGAAGTATTCTTCAGAAACTATAGCCGCATATAAGGAACGGCCAGTGCCTTTCACCCCTGTTTTCAGGTATCCTGTTATAAAAAAGGATGTTTCCCCGCCGTTATCTGGGTCTGGCAACAGAATGGTATCTCCAATTTCTGCATTTATCTTCTGCCGGATTAAGTATTCCTGTTCAATCAGGATCTCATTCGCTTTCTCTGGAATTTTCCCCTCGGAAACAGACAGCCCATTTAATGTAAGTGCATCCTTGTTGGAATACGAAATATTAAGGCGGTCATTTCCAGATTTCACGCTGCCAATGGAAGCTGTGAATCCGCATAAATCTACCCGCACATCATCACACAATTTCTGATATTGTTCTTTTTCTATGCCAGAAATAAGCGCATGATAAGACCCTGTTATGTTATTGCTTCCATTTTGGTTCACTGTAATAATTCCAGAAACCAGGAGCAATACGGATGTCATCAAAAATGTTGCCAATGAAATTGCAATAACCGTAAAAATTTTCTTCAAACGCTCTTTCTTTAATTGAGCAGACGCTAATTTTTTAATAACAACGCTGGTGTCATTCTCAAAAGGCCATGTCATGGTCTGCCACCCCCTTGCTCCACGATCCTGCCGTCCTCAATCCTTATGATCCGGTCAGTAAGCTGGGCAATCTCGTTATTATGGGTAATCATGACAATAGTCTGGTTAAACTCCATACTGGTACGCTTTAAAAGCCCCAGCACACCGGCACTGGTCTTGGAATCCAGATTTCCGGTGGGCTCATCAGCCAGGATGATGGCCGGTTTGGTGATGAGAGCCCGGGCAATGGCGACACGCTGCTGCTGTCCGCCGGAAAGGTTATTCGGCATATTCTGCAGTTTATCTTCCAACGCCAGCATCCTCACAATCTCGTCCATGAACTTCTTGTCTGCCACATCTCCGTCCAACTCCACAGGCAGGACAATGTTCTCATACACATTCAGGATCGGGACAAGGTTATAGTTCTGGAAGATAAAGCCGATGTTGCGGCGGCGGAAGATGGTCAGCTCCTCGTCATTCTTTTTGGCCAGCTCATCCCCACGGACAATAACATTGCCGGACGTAGGCGTATCCAGCCCGCCCATCATGTTAAGCAGGGTGGATTTCCCGCTGCCGGACGTTCCGACGATTGCCACAAATTCCCCCTGTTCCACAGAGAGGCTGACGCCATCCAGGGCGCGGGTAATGTTTGGCTCACTGCCATAATACTTTTTCAGATCGATTGTTTGTAATACATTCATAAATCAAATGCTCCTTTCCTTATCTCTGTCCTGTTTTTCAGGACATACAGGTATACCCTTGTGGTGTTTCAAGGCTTTCTGCCTGTTGATAAGGACAGTATAAAATCCAAATGTCACAGAAATGTCCGAGGCGGTATAAAAAATGCGGCTGAAATGTTACAAGACCTGGACATTTCAGTCCGACAAGTGCTATCTTGCAGGGAGCATAATGGAAAATTCCGAACCCTTGCCCGGCTCCGAAACCACTTTGATATAGCCACCCTGCCTCGTTACAATCTCGCGGGTCAGATACAGGCCAATGCCCACGCCCTGTTGCCCGTGTACTTCTTCCTCACGATAGAAGCGCCGGAAAATAGCGGCCCGATTGCTCTCCGGGATACCCTTGCCAGTATCGGACACGCTAAGCTTTACATACATTTCCCATTGTTCTACTGAAATTCGGATGGCTCCCCCAGCCGGGGTATATTTCACTGCATTATCCAGCAGGTTGAATACAGCTTCTGCCGTCCACTTGCTGTCATGGGAAAGGCACAGCTCCTCCGGACAGTCCACCGTTACGGATATATTCTTTTTCTCCGCCGCATATACGATGCCGCTGCAGGCCATCGCCAGCGTGTCAATCAGCAGGACGTCTTTCTTTTCCAACCAGATTGCCCCGGTTTCCAACCGGGAGGTTTTCACAAGAGCCTGAAAAAGAAACTCCAGCTTGTCCGTCTGGTTCCGGATGCCCTGCAGGAACTCCCGCTGTTCTTCTTCTGTGACCGGCTTTGAAAGCAGTGTATCCGTCACCATTTTCAGATTTGCCACCGGTGTTTTCACCTGATGGGAGACATCCGACACCAGCATCTGCAGCTCCTGCCGTTCCTCATCCACCTTCCGCCGGTTCTCCTGCATAATCCCATATAACCGCGAAAGACGGTAGCTGATACGGGCAAAGAGTGTTTCACTGTCCGCAGCACGCACAGGCTCTCCGCTTCCGCTTATCATCTGGTCCATTGCCTGACACAACTCCCTGGTAAATACGGAAAGCCGTTTGCTGAAGGCAATCGACAGAAGGAACATCCATACAAGGGCACAGAACGTCAGAAGTATGCCACAGGCCAGTATCCACATCTGTCCTGTCACCACGAAGAAAACAGCGCAGATGGCCAGCATGGAAACTGCCATACCGCCGCTGACAAGCAGGAATATCCTTTTTACAGAGATTCTCCCCAGATTCATTTTTTCCCGCCTCCCATCCACTGATACCCGATTCCGTAAATCGTTTTGATATAAGTATCGCCATCAGCCTCAATCTTGCCCCGGATACGGCTGATGGAGGTTGTCAGTGTGTGTTCGTCCACATAGTTTTCATCCGCATCCCACAGCCGTTCCAGAAGACGCTGCCTGGTAAGGATCTGTTTTGGGTTTTTGCAGAACAGGTACAGCATCTTATATTCCATGGGGGAAAGGGTAATGGTCTTTCCGTTCAGCGCAGCGGACTGTTCCAAAAAGTCCAAAAACAGCCTGCCGTCATCATAGAAGTCCTTTGCCATTCCCCGGTGTTCCAGCATAGCGAACATGGCCCGTATTTTCCGCAGCAACGCCCCAATGGAAAATGGCTTGGTAATATAATCCACAGCCCCAACTTCATACCCACGGATCTGGTCGCTCTCCTGGTCGTTTGCAGTCAGGAAAATCACCAGCGTGCCGGGATTCTCCGGCTTTATGAGCTTGCACAGGTCATAGCCGCTGCCGTCTGGCAGGTTAATATCCAGAAGTACCAGGTCATATTCCGTCTGCGTCAATAACCCGGCGGCTGTGCCTGCATTCAGAGCTGACACAGTATCATAACCCTCAGAAATCAGGTTGTAAGCCAGCGTTTTATTTAAAAGGTTGTCATCCTCTACCAGCAAGATCTTTTTCATATCCACACTCCTCTGCTTTTTTACATAGTATAACAAGCAAATGTCCGCGAAATGTTACAGCCGGCAACTTTTTTTATCCTATGCCCGGATTTCTTCCCAGAATATTTGTCTGTCTAAATCCCATAAATTTTTTTGGGTGCATACAGTCATTCGCCGGCTGTCTGCACCCCGTTGTTTTCATCCTATATTCATCAGGTAATATCACGTTTCTGATATACCTTTACTGCAATCTGGTATGAGATAAAAAACCAGATAACGGAAATGATAAGTACAATATGGAAAGCCAGAAGGATATTCTCCTTTACAGGAAATACCAAATTGATAAGAAGAACAAGCCCCGTAATAATCCCTGTTGACGCCATAAATGACATCATAAAGACAATCTGCGATTTCTCTGGGTCAAACAGATATGCACACGGCAGACTGATGCCGCCTGCCAACAGGGTAGCGCTCATCCCGATAGAGCCGTACAGTAACAGCGAGTGAAGCGTGATATCCATACCGAAACAGGCAATGACGGCGCAGGAAACCAGCGCTGTCAGCATTCCCAATATGGCAAGCAGGATGTAAAACAGAAACTTCCCGCCAATGATCTGGTTCCTTGATACCGGCATGGTAATAACATTTTTGTTCCATTTGGAAGCCGCATCACTGGTAATGCTGATAAAGGCTGCTGTAGTAGTGGCAACCGGAGCCAGAACCAGAAGCGCACTGGTTTCCAGCAAAAAAGATAGCCCAAAGCCCAGAACAACCAGGCTGACAATGGTTACAAGGATATTGCTCCTGGCAATATAGAGATCTTTCACCAAAACGCCTTTCATCACCTTTCCCCCTTTACATAAAGAAGCATAATTTCATCAATCGTTGCCGGGACAACCAGGGCTTTCGGATATTTTTTCTGCATCCTCTCCCGGTCTGAAACCAGTATCTGCCATTCATAGTCCATTTTACGGTACGAGATGATATCGGATTTATCCAGCGCATCAAACTGCGCCGCACCGCACTTAATGATGCCATACCGTTCGGTCAGTTCGTCTTTGGTTTTCTCAAAAACCACTTTCCCTTCATGGATAAACACGATATAATCGGCAATCTTCTCCAGGTCACTGGTAATGTGGGAAGATACCAGAATGGAATTCTCTTCGTCCTGCACGAAATCCAGCAGCATATCCAGAATATCATCCCGGACAACCGGGTCTAAACCACTGGTGGCTTCGTTCAGGACCAGCAGCCTGGAATGATGGGAAAATGCAACGGAGATTGCCAGCTTCATCTTCATTCCCTTTGAAAACTGTCTGATCTGCTTATCGGCCGGCAGGGAAAACTGTTTCAGCAGGCGCAGATAAGCCTGTTCATCCCACGTCCTGTAAATGTTTTTCATAACCTGGTTCAATTTCCGGGGAGAAAGAATTTCCGGGTAATTGCTGCCATCGAACACGACGCCTATCTGTTCTTTGACATCCCCATCCAGTTCCTCACTGTCCAAAATGGATACAACACCATCTTCCTTTTGAATCAGCCCTAAAGCTGCATTGATGGTTGTGCTTTTTCCTGCGCCGTTTTCTCCAATCAGTCCAACAATGGACCCACTGGGAACGGTAAACGAGACATGATCCAAAACAAAATCCTGATAAGTTTTGGTAAGGCCTGATACCATGAAAGCATTTGTCATCGCTAATCCTCCTCGTACAATAATGTTAATAAGCTGATTAATTTATC
Organism: uncultured Acetatifactor sp.; assembly: GCA_910585015.1. GTDB lineage: Bacteria > Bacillota > Clostridia > Lachnospirales > Lachnospiraceae > Acetatifactor. Next base: position 3,466 of record CAJUCT010000064.1, on the reverse strand, counting down.
AAGTGGTATTCCGCTCATACGGGCAATTTCTATCGCATCATTGAAACAGCCCTCTATTTTTTTCTGTTGTTCTTCCAAATAGAAGTCCTGATTTTGGACAGATACATAGCAGCCTTTCCCGGCTGTCGCTTCAATAAAGCCATCCTCCTGCAGGATGTCATATGCCTTCTGCACGGTTAGAACACTGATCTGCAGCGATTTTGCAAGGGAGCGGATAGAGGGAAGCGCTTCCCCAGCCTTCAGTTCGCCGCTCATAATCTGCGTTTTTATCTGTGACACAATCTGCTCGTACAGAGGACGGCTTGCCTTATTACTTACAACAATCTCCAAACCGTCACCGCCTTACCGTCTTTTACTGTATTACATTAACAAGTACAGTATAATACGCAGTAAAGTGATTGTCAAGTCAATCCTCTAACTTTCAAGAAATTAATTTTACCACCACATCCGCACCATTAACGAATGGATTTATCCAATACCATGAATCATAGGAATTATCCGCATTATCTCCAAGGACATAGTAGCAGCCTTCCAGCACTGTCATACTGATACCATTTTTCTCCACGGTATCACCCTCTGCTGCCACAATCCGTTTCACGGGCAGTTTCCCATCATGCCGGAATATAATGATATCTCCTGTCTCCAGACTGGAATAATGGAGGCGAAACGGACTTCCGCAAGGCTTTTGGATAAGGTGGTTGGCGGTAATTAAAAACTTTCCCTTGTTTCAGTCCTATGAGGACAAAAACAAGGGAAAATGGTTGGTTTGATGGATTGTGTAAAATGGGGATTTGTGTATGGAATGTTAGTTTAATATATATTTATAAGTTATGTCCTAATGGGTGCACAATTCCAAAAAGGGAGATATTTTAAAACGCAATAAAATACCCAAGTACAAGTATACCTAGTATAATCCTGTACCATCCAAATACTTTAAAATCATGTTTTTTAATATAACCCATAAGGAATTTTATAACTACAAGTGACACTATAAATGCAGTTACCATTCCTATTATAAGGAGAGAAGTTTCATTTGCAGTAAATGAAAGTCCGAATTTCAATACCTTTATAAGGCTTGCTCCAAACATTACAGGTACTGCAAGATAAAATGTAAATTCTGCTGCTACTGTCCTGGCAAGTCCTAGTACAAGACCTCCGATAATTGTTGCACCTGAACGGGATGTTCCTGGAAATACTGCTGCTACCAGCTGGAACACACCTATAAGGAATGCTGTCTGGTATGTAATTCCTGCTATTGTATCTATTTTTACTGTATGTTCTTTGTTACGGTTTTCAATAAATATAAATATTATACCAACAACTATAAGCATAATTGCAACTGTCTGGTAATTATAAAACATTTCTTCAAGTTTATCTCCCATCGCAAGCTCTATAATTACTGCTGGAATACATGCAACTGCTATTTTAAACCACATTATAAAAGTATCTTTTTTAATATAACCCATAATACCATGCTGCTGTATGGAGTTATTCTGTGGCAGGCAGAATGGCCACAACTGGTTCCAGAATAGTAATACAACTGCCATTATAGCGCCAAGCTGTATAACAACAAGGTACATTTCCATAAATGCATCTGATGCATCAAGTTTCACAAATTCATCCAGCAGTATCATATGTCCTGTACTGCTGATAGGAAGCCATTCTGTAATGCCCTCCACAATTCCAAATAAAATTGATTTTAAAATTTCTAGCATAAAAATCCCCCATGCCTTTCTTAAATTTAAGGCAAAAATATTATATGTATCTGCTATCCACACCATAAAATATGCGGATAGCAACCTGTTTTATATTAATCAAGCCTGATTTCAAGTAAATCTTTTGGAGGTACTTTTTCAGTTGATTCTTTTACGGATTTGGCAACTGCTGCTTTCGCACTGGCTATTGGGAGTATTGTACCAACACCTGCTACACAGCCTCCTGGACATCCCATGCCCTCTATCATGCAGCCATTCTTTTTCCCAGCCTTTGCAAGCAGAAGCATCTTCCTGCAGTCACTAAGTCCTTCTGCATGTTCAATCTTAACTTCTGTTCCAGGATAATATTCATCAATACACTGCTTTATTGCATCCGAAACACCACCTGATACAGCATAACCACGGCCTGCACCAGTAGCATCATGCATTGAACGCCCTTTTTCATATTTGCTAAAATCTATATTTTTTGCTTTAAAAATAGCATCCAGTTCCTCAAATGTTATAACAAAATCCACATCACTGCGTACTGTACGTCTTGACGCTTCAAGCTTTTTAGCAGCACATGGTCCTATAAAGACTACTTTTGCATCAGGATGTTTCTTTTTAATGCTCCTTGCAGTGGCAACCATAGGGGTAAGTTCCTGTGAAATACTATCTATAGTTTCTGGAAAATACTTTTTGGCGAGCATAGACCATGCAGGACAACATGAAGTAAGAAGAAATGGCAAATCACCATTTACTACTTCTTTAACGTAATGGTGTGCTTCTGATACAGCACCTATATCAGCACCAAGCGCAACTTCATATACATCACTAAAACCACAGTCCTTAAGTGCAGCTTTTATCTGCGCTGGTGTAATCCCAGACCCAAACTGTCCCTCAAAAGCAGGTGCAATCTCTGCTATAACTTCACCACCCTGTTTTATTGCATGTATCATCTGGAAAATCTGTGACTTATCGGCAATAGCACCAAATGGGCAGCTTGCCATACACTGGCCACAGGATACACATTTTTCATTATTAATTCTTGCACGTCCATGTGCATCACTTTCGATTGCGTCAACCCCACAGGCTTCCGCACATGGCCTTATTCTCTTAATAATTGCATGATAAGGGCATATACTAATACATTTGCCACATTTAATACATTTCTCCTGGTCAATAAATGCATATCCATTAACCATTGATATTGCATCTTTAGGGCATACTTCCATACATGGATGCGCAACACATCCATGGCACATATTTGAAACTTCAACTTTATTATCCTCGCACATATCACAGGCAGAAGGAATTACCTGCATAAGAGGAGGTTCATAATATTTTTCAGTAATATTACTATCTTCAAAACCTTCTGTTACATGTACAGGCCTGTCAAGCGGACGCAGGGAAAGCCCTACAGCAAGACGCACCCTTTCAGCTGCTATAGCCCTTTCCCGCCATATACTTTCACGGTATATAGGCACATCCGAAGGTGTTATCCTGTATGGTATTTCTTCTAATTCATGGCTTATAGCAGCACTGTCACCATCTTTATAAGCAGCACGTGCAACTTCTTCAAATACTTTCTTCCTGATTTTCTTTGTCTGTGTGTTTATTCCACGCATGGCATTTCCTCCTGGTTTGAATAGTTAGACAAAAACTAAAATACAGTATATATTAACTTATTCAAAAAAACAACATAAAATTACTTCCATCCAGGATAACCGCATAAAAAGTTATTACCAATAAAGGCTTTTTATAACCTGTTT